>JANNXQ010000276.1:0-36890 GCA_031409655.1 Chthoniobacteraceae bacterium
GAGCTTTGGGAACTCAGCCGCGCCGCGCCCAAGGCTCTGACCCGAGTCCGGAAGGTGAAGCGTTGTCTGCGCGCCTTCTGGATCCAATCGACTCTTAACCTCGATGGACTATGAACCTTTTTTGGAATGCTCAGTAGTGTGCTGGATTTTCTGTTGTCGAAAGAGACAACCTTGAGTGGACTCTTCCGAATGACCGGTCGTAAGAGCGGGACTGGGCCAGATATGCCGCCCACGCAAACCACAGAGCCGTCCAACGCAGAAACGGGTGGCAATACCTTCCGGCACGCTTAACCGAAAGACCCAAGCCGGCGAACGAACCACGCCGACTGGGTATTGCGGATTGCCCAATGCCCGCGGTTACCGATTGCGATGCCGGGCGCGATGCTCACGGACGGCTTCGGCGATCTTTTCCTCGGTGATCTTGCCGGTGCGCCAGTCTTCCGCCATCTCGCGGCCAACTCGTCGGCCAAGCGCCGGGCTTCGAGCATCAGCAAGGTCTTGCGCACTGCTTCCAGTTCCTCTGGGTTGCATTTGTCGATGCGTTCGTGCAAGAGCGGGCGCAGTTCCTTCGGGTCGGTCGTGGCGAGCTTGATCATGATTCGACGGTGCCACAATCGGGCGACTTCGCCAAGGTGGGAGTGACCGTCGTCTATTTCCGAAGCTGCCCCTCCAGCTCCGCAATCCGCGCCTTCCGCGGCGCGACGGCGTGTTCCACCTCCGCCTCGGTGAAGCGCGGGGTGATGGATTGCGGGCAGTTCCAGTCGAAGTCCGCGAAGCCGAGCTGACGTGGGCCGAGCACGCGGAGGAAACCGGCGGGGCCGCCACGATGGCCCGATTCAAACGCAGCGCAGAAACTTTTGCACTTCGTCGTGGTCCCCAGCCATGACAAACATCAGGCAATCGGCGCGGTTTTGGAAAACCAATCGGATGTCCAGTCCCACGCGGATTTCAAAAAAACTTCCCGTCAGCTTGCGGATACCCAGACCGCGATGCCTGTGCGGGTGACCGAAATCCTTTTCCAACTGTCGCAATGCCAGTCCGATTTTATGGCGAGTCGCTTTGGGATAAGCCCGGACCCGCCCGCGAAACACCCCGCTTAAATCCAGCGGTTTCAATCCGTCAGATCCTTTTCCAGATTGCCGGAAAAGCGTTTGACCTTTCCGCGTTTCCTCTCGGAGGAAATCTGCTTTTCCATCCGTTTCTCAAAGCGCGCCAGTTCCTCCGGCGTCGCGCCATACTCGCGCCATGCGTAATCATCGGACGAGACGGTCACGGGGCGCAACGCCACGATCTGGTCGCCGGACACGATGCCGATGTCCTCGCCCCGCTTGGCTTTTTCGAGCAATGCGGAAAGATTGGCCCGGGCCTTGGTGATTGTGAGCGTCGTCATATCGTCTATTTAGAGACCTTTATGTATCCTGTCAAACGGTGTCGGGCCGGCTGCCTGCGCTGGCCGCATCAGGCGCGGTGCTGCGAAGCTGCGCCTCCAGCTCCGAAACCCGCGCCTTCAGCGGAGCGACGGCGTTTTCCACCTCCGCCTCGGTGAAGCGCGGGGTGATGGATTGCGGGCAGTTCCAGTCGAAGCTCACGACTTCAATGAGGAAGAGACGCTCGATTTTGCTGCGCAGTTCGGGTGTGGGGGTGAGTTGGTCGGCGAGGGCGGAGTGTTCGCGGGCGTCGAGGACTTGGGCGTCGCCGAGGATTTTCAGGCGCTCGCGATTCGGGTAGTCCATGAGGAAGAGCGCGACGCGATCGTCGCCGTCGAGGTTGCCGGTGGTGAGCATCTGGCAGTTGCCTTTGAAATTCGCGCAGCCGAGCTGGTGCGGGCCGAGCACGCGCAGGAAACCGGCGGGGCCGCCGCGGTGCTGGAGGTAAGGCCAGCCGTCGCTGTTCGTCGTGGCCATGTAGAAGCTGTCGCGGCGCGCGATGAAGGCGGCTTCGTCGTCGGTGAATGGGTCGCGCTCGGGCGCGCTGGCGACGGCCTGATGTTTGCCAAAATAACGCTCTTGCGCGGCCTGGACGGCGGGCGTGAGCACGAGTTGCATGAATTTCTCGGCCATGGCGTGGGAGAAAATTACGCCGTGCGCTCCCAGCGGAATTTCCGCTCCGTCTCGGCGATGGGCTGGTCGTTGATGCTCGCGTAACGCTTCGCCATGGTGCCGTCGGCGTCGAACTCCCAGTTCTCATTTCCGTGGGCGCGCCACCATTGGCCGGCGTCGTCGTGCCACTCGTATTCGAAGCGCACGGCGATGCGATTGCCGGTGAACGCCCACAGCGTTTTGCGCAGGCGATAGTCGTGTTCCTTCGCCCATTTGCGGCGGAGAAAAGCGACGACTTCCTCGCGGCCGTGCAGGAATTCGGCGCGATTGCGCCACTCGGTGTCGGGCGTGTAGGCGAGCGAGACGCGCTCGGGGTCGCGCGAATCCCAGGCGTCCTTGGCGAGCTGCACTTTCTGGCGCGCGGTCTCTTCGGTGAATGGCGGGAGCGGTGGGCGTGGCGTGATCATGGTCTTGAAAAATTACGCTGCGCCTCCGAAGCTCACGTGGTCGTCAGCGTCGAGGTAGTCCATGATGGTCTGCAGGTCGGTGCGTGCGGGATTGATGCGCCTCGCCTGCGCGGCGAACCACTCGAGATCCTCGGCCTCGCCCACGGGCATCGTTTCGAGCCAAGCGGACCACCAGCGGATTTCGTGCGGCGCGCGTTTCGGCGACGCGTTCGCATTCACCCAGAGCAGCAGCACCCAATCGCCCGCGCCCGTCTTCACCTGCTCGAGGAGCGCGTCCTGCGAGATGCCGGTGAAGGCGAAAAAGTGCTGGTCCATCGGGTTGCCGTATTTGTAATCGTTGGCCTTGCCGGTGAGCGAGGCGCGGGCTTTGTCGAGCACGCGCGGGAGCATGGCGTAGCCGCCAAGGCGAACGCGCGGGCTGCGGGGCGGACGTTGAGTGAGGTCGAGTGTGTTCATGATGTGGTTTCGTTTTTTGGTGAATGGAGTGGTGGATTAGTGGGCGCAGCCGCAGCCGGCGGTGGTGCAGGTCTCGGCGGCGGCGGGTTCGAGTTCGCCGGGCTTCACCTCGGGGAAGTCGATGACGGTGCGCGCGACGTTGTTCGTGTAATTGGTGAGAATGTTCAGCGTCTTCGGCACACGAAGCGTCGTGACATCAACATCGAATGACCAACCGGATTTTGGCGGGTGATGATCGTCGTGGAAGGCGTGAGCGCGTTCACGAAAAACACAACCTGCCGCTCGCTGATCGCTGCATCGTTAACGCGGAATTCGCGTGGAGGCTTGATCCGCCTCAGTCGCCTTTGGCGAGGAACTCGATGATGTCGCGGATTTCCCGCTTGCTGAGCACCGCTCCGAAATGCGCTGGCATGGGGCTGGGCAAAGGAGTGCGCTCGGCGATTTCCGCGGTCTTGAGCTTGCGCTTCTTGCCATCGACCACCGACGTGATGGTCAATTCGTCGGGATTCTCCGCGCTGATCACGCCGGATATTTCCTCGCCGCCCTTCAGCTTCAGCAAGGCGCTTTGATAGCCCACCGCCATGGTCGCAGCGGGTTGGATGAGCGATTCGAGAAGGTGGATCCGGTCGGTCGAATTGCGGAGCCACGTCAACTCGGGACCGATCTGGCCACCTTTGCCATCCACCGCGTGACAGCGGACACAGCCGGCTTCCGGCTTTTGATTGAAGATCGTGCCGCCCGCATCGCCGTCACCGCCTTCGAGGCACTCGCGGAAGCGCGCGACGGGATCTTTCGTCTTCGCCAGTTCGCGCTCGCGCTCCGCGAGCAGGGCTTGGAGCGCGGCATTGTCGCGCTTTGCCGCCGCCTCGAAAAGATCGAGCCACAGGGCGAGCGGAAGCTCCCCGGCGCGATACCGCGCAAATTGCGCGAGTAATACTTTGTCGGCCTCCGGATCCGTCTGCGCAGCCAGCCGCGCGAACGCGTTTTGTTTCGCCCGGGGCCGCCCGTTCTCGAGCACCGCGATTTCGTCGGCGACGGTCCGCGAAGGCGGAACCTGGTCCGCATGGGTCGGCGCGCCCGGAACCAGCGCGAGCAAGGCGCAAAGGATAGGCAGCGTGCTTCTCATGAGACTCATGATCATGCGCCCGCCTGCGAGGGAAGTCAGCCCACGATCTCCGCGAATTCCTTGTCGGTGAAGGCCTGCAGGGTCTTGGTGCGAACGTTGCCGGCGGCGGCGAGCAGGGTCAGCAAATGCAGGGCTTTTTTTTCACTATCGGCGCGGATGATGATCACGCCGTCGTAGGCGCCGATGGTCCAGTATTGGGCTTCGACTTTCACGCCGGCCTTCTTCGCCATGGCGTTGAAGTGATGTGCGCGTTTGGGGGATTCCTTGATGTGCTCCGCGCCTTTTTGGGTGAAGCGGAGGAGGGCGATGTAGTGGCTCATAGTGGTGTTCTTTCGGTTGGTGAGTTTCGACCGCATGTTACCCAAAGCTTTTTAGGCGGGCTTTGACTTGCGTCAAAGTGGCGGCAAGTGCGGCTCCGCGAAACCCATGGTCATCTTCACTGCTGGGTCTGGCGAGCAGGTGAAGTTGCTTCTTTTCCGTCCAGCACTTCCTTCAAGGTCGCGCTCAGGGACACGATGGTGAAGGGCTTTTGCAGGAAGCTCGCGAGACCTTTGCCGGGGAAACGCAGCAGGGCTTCCTGCGCGTTGAAGCCGCTCATGAGCACGACGCGCACATCGGGGCGGAGGCGGCGCAGTTCGGTGAAGGTCTGCTCGCCATCCATGTGCGGCATGGTCAGGTCGAGCAGCACGAGAACGAATTTGTCCGGCATCATCCCGAAGATCTCGATGGCATCGCGCCCATCACACGCGAGCACTGGTTCCAAGCCGATGATGCGCATCATCCGCGAGATCGTGCTACGCATCGTCTCCTCATCATCCACGACGAGCACCATCCCTTTGGCCTGCCAACCCACACTGGCCGCGGGACGCGCCGCGGCGGTCTCACTGGCGCCAGCCGCTGCGGGAAAGAGCAGCTTGAAGGTGGTGCCGCGACCTACTTCGGAATAGACCTTCATCGCGCCCTTGTGCCCGCGCACGATGCCGAGCACGACGGCGAGCCCGAGACCGCGGCCGGTGAACTTCGTGGTGAAAAATGGATCGAAAATGCGCGCCTGCGTTTCGGCGCTCATGCCGCAGCCGCTGTCGGAGACTTCGAGGAAAACGAAATCGCCTTCCGGCAGATCCGGATCCATGAGCGTGCCGCGAAGGTAATGGCGATCCACGCGCGTGAGACCGGTGGAAATGCTGATCACGCCGCTCGCGTCGCCGATCGCCTCGGAGGCGTTGATCACCAGGTTCATGATGACCTGCCGCATCTGCGTCGCGTCCACCTCGACCGGCGGGAGTCCTTTTTCGAGGCGATAGCGGAGGACGGCTTTTTTGCTGATCGAGATCTGCAGCATCTGCGCGGTCTGCTCCACGAGTTCGCCGAGGTTGAGCTTCTGGACGACAAAGCGGCCGCGTCCCGAGTAGGCGAGCATCTGTTTGCAGAGGTCCGCGGCGCGCAGCGAGGCTTCGTTGATTTGCTCCAGGCAATCCTGCGCGGGCGAGCCCGGCGGCAGTTCGATTTGCGCGATGCTGGCATTGCCGAGGATGGCGGTAAGCAGGTTGTTGAAATCGTGCGCGATGCCGCCGGCGAGCACGCCGAGGCTTTCGAGCTTTTGCGTCTCCTGCATTTTCCGATCGATTTGCTCGCGCTCGATTTTCGCCTGCCGGGCGGCGGTGATGTCCTGGATGAAACCATCGATGGCGAGTAGCGCGCCGTCCTCCGTATAGACCCCGGAGGCGCGCTCGACGACCCAGCGCTCACGGCCGTTCCGATCGAGGATGCGATATTCATTCTGGCACGGCGTGCGGGCGTCGAGTGAGGCCTGGCACTTGGCCCAGAGCCAGTCGCGGTCATCCGCATGGACGAGATCTCCGTAGGCAACGCTGCGATTGTTTTCCAGCTCGTCGCGCCGGTAGCTGGTGACGGCCTCGCAGCCCTCGCTCACGTAAGACATCGTCCAGTTCGGATCATTGAGGCAGCGGTAGGCCATGCCGGGAAGGTTGCTGACCAGCGTTTGCAACCGAACCTGACTTTCCTGCAAAGAGTGCAGCAAACGAGCGCGCTCCTCCTCGGCCCGCTTGCGCTCGGTGACGTCCACATTCGTGCCGACATATCCAATCACCTTGCCATCCGGGGCGAGAATGGGCGCGGCCGTTCCATAAACCCAAGTCACGCGGCCCGCTCGATCGTCGAAACGATATTCAAATCCCCAAGTCCCACCGCTCTCGACAGACCGCTTCCATAGCTCACCGATCGACGTCCGGTCTTCCGCGTGCAGTGCGTTCAGCCAGCCGTGGCCCGCCGCTTCCGCGGGCGTCATGCCTGCCGCCTCGCACCACCTGCGGTTCACATAGATGCACTCGCCATTTTCATCGGTGAGGTAGATCAGGATCGGGGCACTCTCAGTCAGCGTGCGGAATTGCGCCTCGCTCTTTCGCAGCGCCGCCTCGGCTTTCTTGCTCTCCGAGATGTCGAAGACGAGCACGAAGAAACCGGTGACCGCGCCGCCTTCGCCCCGGCGCGGCACATACTGCACGTCGAGCCAGTAGCTCTTCCCGTCGGGACCGGTCGGATGGGATTGGTAGCGGACGGTCTGCCCGCCGAGCGCGGTGCGGACGTGAGGCTGCATCTCCGCGTAGGCCGCAGCTGGCTGCACGTCGCAGAGGCGCTCGCCGATGACCTGCGCGGCGGACCGGCCGAAGTATTCCTCGTAGCGCTTGTTCACCAGCCGGTAGCGCTCCTCCGCATCGACGTAGGAAATGTAAGCCGGGACCGTGTTGATGAAGAGGTCCAGCGTGGAAAAGCTGCGCTCGAGTTCGGCTTCTGCCGCCTTCCGCTGGGTAATGTCGCGCGTGATTCCCAGGACACCGATGATTTCGCGCCGGGCGTTGCGATACGGCACCGCGTGCGTCTCCAGCCAGCGCCGCGTGCCTTTGAGCCCGACCACGGCAAACTCGCAGCGCCCGGTGCCACCCTCCAGCGCCTGCCGGTGCGCCGCGGCAAAGGCGGCGCGATCCTCTGGCACGACGAGATCACTCACCGGCAAGCCGCGCACTTCGTCCAGCGAGCAGGCCTCGATCATCGCGAGCCCCGCCGGGTTCATCTCGAGCAGCTTGCCGTCGGGCGAGAGTAATTTCACGCACTCCGGTTCCAGCTCGATGATCGTGCGCAGATGCTCCTCGCTCTGGGAAAGTGCGAACTCCGCCTGTTTGCGTTTGGTGATATCGCGCTGGATGGCGAGGAAGCCGGTCATCACGCCGCTCTCGTCGCGCACTGGCGAGATGAGCAGCGCATTCCAGAAGGTCGTGCCGTCTTTGCGATAGTTCACGATCTCGCCGTCGAAGAAGCCGTCGGCATGCACCGCAGCCTTCAGCTTTTCCACCGTCGCCGGATCGGTCTCGGGTCCTTGGAGAAGCGCGCAGCTTTTTCCCTGCAACTCCGCTTCGGTGTAGCCCGTGAGCTTGGTGAAGCCGTGATTCGCGTAAGTGATCCGCCGATCGAGCCCGGCGAGGAGCACGCCGAGCGAGACGTCGCTGAGCGCCTGCTCGAAGAGCCGCTGAATGCCAACACTCTGCCGGCGCCTCGTATTCAGCGCGGAGATCAACCAGCCGAGCACCGCGCTGGTCGCCATGAAGAGCCAGAGCAGCACCACGTCTTGAACCGCATCCGCGCGGTAGAAAGGGCCGCTCTGGGTCGCCGTGCCATAGGCCGCGATCGCCGAGAGGAGGATGAGCCCGAGTGACGTGCCGACCGGACCGAAACGCAGCGCGGCCCACGCCACATAGGGCAGCGGGATAAAGGCGAGCGCGAGCGCCTGACCCGGCGCCGCGCCGCGGTTCGCGACGAAGACGGCCCACGTCGTCAGGCCAGTGGCCGTGATCCAAATCAGGAACTCTCCCCGGCGGCGCAGGATCGCCCGCACTTCCGCCAGGGTGAAGGTGAGGACGAGTGGCGCGGCGGCGATCACTCCGAGCGCATCGCCACCCCACCAAGTGAGCCACGCATGCGCGAACGTCCCCGGCTTCAGCGGGCCAACGACGGCGAGGGTCGCCGCTCCGAGACCGGAAGACACCAGCATCCCGAGAGCCGCGGCCGCCGCGAGCAGGAGGATGTCGCGCGAGCGATCGAAGGCCGGATGAAACTTGAGCCGCCGCAAGACCCACGCGGCGAGCAAAGGCCCCAGCGTATTTCCCACCGCGATCCCCAGCGCCACCGGCCACGACGTGCCGACCGCCAGATTCACCGCGACCGCCCCGAGCGCGATGCCCGGCCAGCAGCCAAATCCCCACCGCAGCAGCGCGGCCACCGCGATCCCCGTGGGCAGCCAGATGAGCGTGACATTCGAACCGAAGGCGGGAAGCATCAACCCGAGCCGCCCGGTCGCGAAGTAGGCGAGAGCGAGGAGAAGGGTAACGGCCGGGGGAATCCGGATGGGTTGACTCATGAAGTGTTCGGGAGAAAAGCGAGCGACCTCAAGGGTCTAACAGCGCGCTCTCCGGCTTCACAAGAAGCGATCCCGCCGCCCGCGGCGTCGCTGCACGCTAGACCGGCGGCGTGCCGTTTCCTTCGAGCACCGCGCGCATCAGGGTGCGCAGTTCTTCGAGCGTGAAAGGCTTCTGCAGAAAGCTGGCGAGGCCTTTGCCGCTGAAGCGCACGAGCACTTCGTGCGCATTGAAGCCGCTCATCAGCACCACGCGCACATCGGGGCGGATGCGGCGGAGTTCGGTGAAAGTCTGCTCGCCGTCGAGGTGCGGCATGGTGAGGTCGAGCAGGACGAGCGTGAAGCGATCGGGGTCCGCGCGGAAGAGTTCGATCGCCTCGCGACCGTCGCTGGCCAGGGTCGGCTCGAGCCCCATCGTCCCCATCATCCGCGCGATGGTGATGCGCATCCCTTCCTCGTCATCGACGACGAGCACGCGGCCTTCGCCGCGCCACTTCGCGGTGTTTGCCGCAGGCGTCTTGGTCGTCTCGCTGGTGCCGCGGGAGGCGGGGAAGAGCAGCTTGAAAGTCGTGCCCCGGCCCGGTTCGGAGTAGACCTTCAGTGCGCCCTTGTGGCCGCGCACGATCCCGAGCACCGCGGCGAGTCCGAGGCCGCGACCGGTGAATTTTGTGGTGAAGAAAGGATCGAAGATTTTCGCCTGCGTCTCGGGGCTCATGCCGCAGCCGCTGTCCGAGATTTCGAGAGCCACGTAGTCCCCCTCCGGCAGATCGGCATCCATGAGCGTGCCATGAAGATAGGCGCGATCGACGTGCAGCAGGCCGGTGGCAATGCGGATCACGCCGCTCTTGTCGCCGATGGCTTCGGAGGCATTGATGACCAGATTCATGATGACCTGCCGGATCTGCGTGGCATCCACCTCCACGGGCGGCAGTCCCTTTTCGAGATGAAAGCGGAGCACAGCCTTCTTGCTGATCGAGATTTGCAGCATCTGCGCGGTCTGCTCGACGACTTCCCCCAGATCGAGTCGGCGCACCACGAAGCGCCCGCGGCCGGAATAGGCGAGCATCTGTTTGCAGAGTTCCGCTGCGCGCATCGAGGCCTCGTTGATTTGCCCGAGGCAATCCTGCACGGAAGAGCCGGGCGGCAGCTCCATGGCGGCGATGCTGGCATTGCCGAGAATGCTGGTCAGGAGGTTATTGAAATCGTGCGCGATGCCGCCGGCGAGCACGCCGAGGCTTTCGAGCTTCTGGGTCTCCTGCACTTTCCTTTCGAGCTGTTCGCGCTCGAGCTTGGCCTGCCGCGTGGCGGTCACGTCCAGACAGGCTCCGGTCATGTAAAGGGGTTCACCCGCGGCGTTGGCGACGATCTTGCCCTTGTCGTGGAGCCAGCGGATGCGGCCGTCGGGCCAAACGACGCGGAACTCCATGTCGAAGTCCGCGCCCTCACGCACGCTCCGCTCACAGCGTTCGATCACGCCGGGACGTTCGTCGGGATGCACCAGCGCGAGGAAGTTTTCCAAAGTGCGGACGGTCTGCCCGGGCGGCAGACCAAAGAGCCCGTTCAGCGCCTCATCCCAGCTCAATTCATTGGTGCGGATATCCCAGCGAAAGGTGCCCGTGCCGGACGCGGACAAGGCCGCGCGCAGACGTTCTTCGCGCTCGCGGAGCGACTCCTCGGCCAGCTTCCGTTCGGTGATGTCGGTATGCGTGCCGAGCATCCGCAGCGGACGTCCATCGGCACTGCGCGCGACGATCTTTCCGAGCGAGAGGATCCATTTCCACGCGCCATCCTTCGTGCGCTGGCGAAACTCGACGCGGTATTCTGGGCGCCGGCCCGCGACGTACTTTGCGTAAGCTTCGTAAGTCGCTTCGCGATCGTCCGGATGTAATCGCTCGAGCCACGCCGCGTTCGATTCGCGAAACTCCGCGGGATCGTAACCGAGCATGAGCGCATACTCCGGAGTGACGATGCACTCGCCGGTCTGGACGTTGAGATCATAGAGGCCCTGGTTCGCGGCGGACATCGCCAGCCGCAGCCGCTCCTCGCTGTCCCGGAGTTGTTGCCCGACCTTCTTGCGCTCGTGATTCCGCGCAAAAAGTATGGCGCCCAGGAGGGCGAGGCCGAGGGCGAAGAGACCGAGGTATTTTTTAACCTGAGGGAGGTCGATTTCCGAACTCTCAAAGACGCCGAACCATTTCTCGTACAAAGCGTCGTAAGTGCCGGAAGCTTTGGCGACGGCGAGTCCTTCGTTCACTTTCGCGAGCAGCTCCGCATTTCCCTTTCGCACGGCGAAGGAAAACTTCTGCGAGAAGCCCGCCTTCGCCGCGAGCGCGGTGACGTTGCGAATCTTCTCTTCCTGCAGCGTCTGCGTGCCGGCGAGTTTGCTCAGCAGCATCGCGTCGTGCTTGCCCGAGGCGAGCAGCTTCAGACCTTCAGCCGCATTATCGACCAGCATGAGCTGCTGCCCCCAGCCATTACTAACGGCATAGTCCTGAGCGAGGTCCGCGTGGATCACGATGATCGACTTCCCGGCAAAGTCCGCCTCCGACTGGATGCGCGAGTCGCCCTTCCGCACAAAGATCGCGCCGTGGACGATGACGTGCGGGACAGAGAAATCCGCGAAGGCACGCCGCTCGTCGGACTGCGCGAGGTTGATCATCACGTCGATCTTTCCCGCCTTGAATTCCTCGAGGATCTGCCGGAACGGCCGGACCTTGATCGTGTAACTCAGCGCGTGTTCCGCGGCCACGGCCTTCCACAGATCCACGGTGAAACCGCCCGCGGTTTCATCCGTCTTGCCGGTGGCGAATGGCGGATAGTCCTCCTCGCTGCCGACGACGAGCGGCGTATCTGCACGTTGCTGCTGATCTTGCGCGATTCCCGAGGTCACCAGCACGAGAGCCATGGCCAGCCCGCAGCCCGCTCCGATCCATCGGTACAGCCTTGGCCGTTTTCCTTTGGAAATGCGTGGGGAGTTGTTCGGCAGGTCTATCACGTGACACGGGCGTCCATCTGCAAAGCTGACCACGACGCTACGGGACCGGTATCTAGCGAGTTGCGCGCGGTGACAAGCGGGAACTCGGAGCGCGGCATCCCGAGCGGCGGAATTCGCCCGGAAACTTGACGCGTGTCAAAGCGGAGGAGCAGCCCGACGTTAGTTTCACCCCCATGAAGCGCCCAACCCTCTCCTCCACCCTCCTCGCCACGACGCTCTGTTTTGCCGCGGTGTCGTCCCTTTATCCCGCCGAACCTCCACCTGCTACGTCCGCGGCGTTGCCCGGGCCCGAGGCCAAAGGCACCGACCCGGAAGTCGTCGGCGAGGAAAAGGCCGTGCTCACCGCTGCGCCAAATGTGCCGCCACCGATCCAGCGCCGGCATCCGACGAAGGTCATCGTGAATCTCGAAGTGAGGGAGATCGTGAAGCGCATGGCGGATGGCGTGGACTATTTGTTTTGGACGTTCGGCGGCGAGGTGCCGGGGCTTTTCATCCGCGTCCGCGAGGGCGACCAGGTCGAGTTTCACCTCGCCAATCATCCGACCTCGAAGATGCCGCACAACATCGACCTGCACGCGGTGACGGGGCCGGGCGGCGGTGCCGCATCAAGCTTCACCGCGCCGGGGCACAAGTCCCAGTTCTCCTTCAAGGCGATCAATCCCGGGCTCTACGTCTATCACTGCGCGACCGCACCGGTCGGGATGCACGTGGCGAACGGGATGTATGGGCTGATTCTCGTGGAGCCGAAGGAAGGGCTACCGCCGGTGGACAAGGAGTTCTACGTGATGCAGGGCGATTTTTATACGAAGGGGAAATTCGGCGAGGAAGGGCTGCAACCGTTCGATCAGGAGAAGGCAGTCGATGAACGGCCGAGCTACGTCGTCTTCAACGGTTCGGTCGGGTCCCTGGTCGGCGACAAGGCGCTGAAGGCGAAAGTCGGCGAGAAGGTGCGGCTCTTCGTCGGTAATGGCGGACCGAACCTCATCTCGTCCTTCCATGTGATCGGCGAGATTTTCGATCACGTTTATCAGGAAGGCGGCATGAAGATCTCCCAGGAGCAGGTGCAGACCACGCTCGTGCCCGCGGGCGGTTCGGCGATCGTGGATTTCAAGGTCGAGGTCCCCGGCACCTTCATCCTCGTGGATCACGCGCTCTTCCGGGCCTTCAACAAGGGTGCGCTCGGCATGATGAAAGTCGAGGGGCCGCCGAACCTGCTCGTCTATTCCGGCAAGGAAGTGGACGCGACTTATCTCGGTGATAGCTCGCTGCCGGGTGGTTCGGATGTGCGGGTGGCCGCGCTGGAATCGGAGATGAAAAAGGTGATCGCGGGGGAGCCGAAGATCGCGGCGATGGGGAAGGAGATCTTCATCGAGAAAGGCAAACGCATCTACGCGCAGGCGTGCTTCGCGTGTCATCAGGCGGAAGGCCAGGGCTTGGTGGGCGTCTTCCCGCCGCTCGCGAAATCCGACTATCTTATGGCGGACAAAGAGCGCGCGATCCGGGGCATCATCAAAGGGCAGACCGGCGAGATGACGGTGAATGGCGTGAAATACAACGGGGTGATGCCGCCGGTGATGCTCAACGATGAGCAAATCGCGCACGTCCTGACCTTCGTCCGCAACTCGTGGGGGAACACCGGCGACATCGTGACCGTGGAGGAAGTGCAGAAAGTCCACGCGGAATCCGTGAACCAATAGCCATGCGCCTGGGGACCGAGTGTGACGGAGGTCACTCGCTCCCGCGAACTCCGGCTCCACGTCACCGCAATTCCACCACGCGCTGTCCGCCCGCGAACGCCTGCTGAATCGCCTCCCACTCCACCGCGAACCGTGCGAGCAGTGCCGTCGTCCGGCAATTGCCCACACGCACCCACAGCAGTCGGCCCGTATCGCCCACACGATTGGCGAGGTGCAGAAAATCCTCGTCCTTCGACACGACGATCCTTTCTTCGCCGAACGCCCACTCCCAGATCTCTGTGTCCGGCCTAGCATCGAAACCAATGTCCAGCACATGCACCGCATCCGCCCCGCGCGCTGACAGCCAGCGCGCGAGCGCGGCGGGGAGCTGATTGTCCACGATGAACTTCACGCCGCGGCGAGAACCGTGTGATCCGCCAGCCGTGCCGCGTAGAGCAGCGCCGCTTGGATGTCCGCCGGTTCAAGGAAAGCGTAGTCCGCAAGAATCTCCTCATGCGACGCCCCCGCCGCGAGTAGTTCCAGCAAGTCCACCACACGAAAGCGCGTCCCGCGAATGCAAGGACGCCCGCCGCATTTCCCGGCCTCAATGGTGATTCGTTCGAGCAATTCCATGACGCGAGTATGCCGCCCGCCGCGCGAATCGCCAGACGAAGTTTGACGCTTCGAGGGTTCGCAATGCTTGACCCGCAATCAAGAACGGCGGCTGATTAGCAGGACATGACTTCGCTCCAATTCTCCGTTGCCGTCGCCGTGTGTGCGCTCACTCCCATCACCGGCCATGCGTGCTGCGCCCTTGGGCGGGCCGGCGAGCCAGTAGTGAATGCCGATCAGACAGTGCTGTTGATTTGGGATCCCGCGACAAAGACCGAGCATTTCATCCGCAAGGCTTCGTTCAAGGCGAAGGGTGACGACTTCGGATTTCTCGTGCCGACGCCGTCGAGACCGGACCTCGCGGAATCAGGCAACGCGGCGTTCCCATACCTCGCGAACATGACGACGCCGCGCATCACCTCGGGCGGCGGTTTCGGCTGCTCGGCAGCGTCGCCGGGATACGCGCCCGCGCGAAACGCAGTGACGGTCATCGAGCGAAAGGAAGTGGCCGGTTTCGACGCTGCGGTGCTCTCCGCGAGTTCCGCGACGGCGCTCACTGGTTGGCTGAAGACGAACGGCTATCATTTCTCACCGCAAGTCGAGACGTGGGCGGCGCCATACATCCGCGATGGCTGGATGCTCACGGCGTTGCGCATTGTGAAACATTCCGAGTCGCGAAGTGCCGCAGCCGTCCATTCGAGCGCGCTGCGGATCACGTTTCGCACCGAGCGCCCGCTTTTCCCGTACCGCGAACCGGAGAGCGATGAGGCGTCAAAGAAAGTCGGCGCAGCGTCGCGGTTGCTGCGGCTCTATTTCATCAGCGATGCGCGCTACGATGGCGGGCTGGATGGTGCGAATTCGTGGAGCGGAAAGGCGGTGTGGAGCAATGCGGTCGCGCCAGTGGACAAAGAGGCATTGCTCCGTCATTTGAAACTCCCCGCAACATCGGGACCGGCGAAGTGGTGGCTCACGGAGTTTGAAGACCGCTGGCCGTATCGTGTCGCGCCCGGTGATCTATATTTCGCGCGATCGGGCTTGCAGAAGCCGATCGCTCGCGGGGCATTCGCAGCGCAGGGCCCGGGAATGGACCTATCGCTGCCTCTCGGTTTCGCTGCGGCGGGGCTGGTCTTGCTTCGGCGGCCTGGCCGCGCATTTCATCGCAACAGTATTTCGGCTTGAGCCAGGCGCGGAAGTTTGTCCAAGACGCAGTTGCGCATTCGTGCGCGGATTTGACCGGCGTCAATGCAGCGGAGGTGATCAGCGTCCAAAGTGAAAACTATGAATCGCGCACGCATTTCGATTTTGCCCGCCGCGCTGCACATCGCGGCTTCGCTCCTCGCGCTCTGCGTCGTGCGCGGGGCCGAGCCGGAGATGGCGGCGATTCCCGATTCGGTTTACCGCCCGCTTTTTCGTGGGGAAAAGGACGCGAAGGAAGTGCCCGTCGCGGCGTTCCAACTCGACGTGCGGCCGGTGACGAACGGGGAGTTCCTCCGCTTCGTGCGCGAGCATCCGAAGTGGCAGCGCGCGCAGGTCAAGCGGCTCTTTGCGGATGAACGTTATCTCGCGCACTGGGCCGGCGACCTGGAACTCGGCAAGGCTCGCGAGGAGCAACCGGTCACCAATGTCTCGTGGTTTGCGGCGAAAGCGTTCGCGGCGGCGCAGGGGAAGCGGCTGCCGACGACGGTCGAGTGGGAGGTCGTGGCGGGCGCGGGCTTCACGATTCTGGATGGAGCGAAGGACGCGATTTTTCAAGCCGAGTTGGCGCGCTGGTATGCCACGCCCACGCCCGTCGCGCTGCCGGATGCGGGGGGGCGCGCGAACGTGCTCGGCGTGCGCGATCTGCACGGGCTGGTGTGGGAGTGGACCAGCGATTTCAACAGCGCAATGGTCACCGGCGATGCGCGCGGCGACAGTGGACTGGAGCGTCAGCTTTTCTGCGGAGCCGGCTCGGTCGGTGCGAAGGACACCGGCAATTTCCCCGCCTTCATGCGCTTCGGTTTTCGGAGCAGCCTGCGCGCGGGTTACACCGTCCACAATCTCGGCTTCCGCTGCGCGAAGACTCCATGAAAACACTCCTCGCCCTCCTGCTGCCGTGCGCGCTCCTCGCCGCCGAACCACTCCCGCCCTGCTGCCGCCCGGCACTTCCCGCGGGGCAGCCGACGGACCAATCGCTCTACCTGCTCGACTCGAAATGGACCTCCGATGTCGGGCGGCAAATCAAACTCGGCGTGCTGCGCGGCCGCCCGCAGATCGTGGCGATGTTCTTTACCCACTGCGAATACGCCTGCCCGATCCTGGTCAGCGAACTCACGACCATCGAACAGAAGCTGCCGCCGGAAGTGCGTGGCAAAGTGGATTTCCTCCTCGTGAGCATCGACTCGAAACGCGACACGCCCGCCGTGCTCGCCTCCTTCCGCGCCAAGCGCCAGTTCGCCCGCGAACGCTGGACGCTGCTGCGCGGCGAAGCCGACGATGTGCGCGAACTCGCCGCACTGCTCGGCGTGAATTACACGGAGGACGCCCGCGGGCAATTCGCGCATTCCAACCTCATCACCCTCCTGAATACCGACGGCGAGATCGCCTTCCAGCACACCGGCTTGAAGCAGGAACCCGCGCCGCTCATCGCCGCGATTGAAAAAGCGGCCCGCGGCGCGCAACGCTGACCACCGCCATGCCACAAACCACTATCACTCTCGACGTGCGCGAAGACCTCCGCGCGGGGCGCGAGCCTTTCCCGCGCATCATGGAAGCCGTGGGCCGGCTGCGCGACGGCGAGCAACTCCGCATCCTCGCGCCGTTCGAGCCGCGTCCGCTCATCGGGGTGCTCGCCGCACAGGGCTTCACTGCGAAGATCACACCGATTGAGGGCGAAGATTTTGAGATCATCTTCTCCGCGCCGACACCGGCGGCAGGCGATGAGGAGCCGTTGTTGTGAGCGAAGCGAAGCCGCGCTATTTCGATCTCTGCCCCGCCGAGCCGTTTCGCATTTTTTTCCCGCTCGCGACGCTGCTCGGCATCTCCGGCGTGTCGCTCTGGCCGCTCTTCTTTTCGGGGCTGCACCCGTTCTACCCCGGCCCGATGCACGCGCGGCTGATGATCGAGGGTTTCCTCGCGGGCTTCGTCATCGGCTTTCTCGGCACCGCGCTCCCGCGACTGCTCTCCGCGCCGCCGCTGCGTCGCGGGGAATTGTGGACGCTCGTCGCGCTCTATCTGCTCAGCGCCGGGCTGCACATCGGCCAGCAGCCGCGCACGGGCGATCTCGCGTTCATCGCGCTGCTGCTGTGCTTTGGCGCGTGCATGATCGTGCGCGCCCGCCGACGCGCAGAGTTGCCGCCGCCGGGTTTCGTGCTCGTGGCCTTTGGTTTCCTCAGCGGACTGATCGGGCCGGTGCTGTGGCTGTGCGGCCTGCAGGGCTGGGTGTCGGGCAGCGTCACAATCTTCGGCGCGCTGCTGCTCAATCAGGCGTTCGTGCTTTTCCCCCTGCTCGGTATCGGCACGTTTTTGCTGCCGCGTTTTCTGCGCCTGCGCAACGTGCGCCCGAGGGCCGAGGAGCGCACCGCCTCGCCGGGTTGGTGGGTGCGCGCGGCGTTTTCGGGCGCCACCGGCCTCGCGCTGCTCGTTAGTTTCTGGATCGAGGCGAAGAACCCGGCAACGCCCGCTGCGGCCTGGCTGCGCGCCATCGCGGCGATCGTCTATCTGGCCACGATGGTTCCTTTTCACCGCCAGTCTCTGCCGCTCCGCACCGCATCCGTCACCGCGCAACTGGCGCTGCTCGCCCTGGTCGCCGGGCTGATCTTCCCGCTCTTCTGGCCGGCACAGCGCGTCGCCGGGCTGCACGTCGTCTTCCTCGGCGGTTTCAGCCTCATCACCTTCACCGTGGCCACGCGCGTGATGCTCGGCCATTCGGGAAATGAAGCAATGTTCGAGACCCGATTGCCTTCTCTGCAATGCGCCGCGCTCCTCCTGCTCGCTGGCACCGTGCTGCGCTCCGTCGGCGATTTTTCACCCGCCCGCCCAGACTGGCTGAACGGCGCAAGCTATCTCTGGATGCTGGCCGCAGGCGCGTGGGGTTTCAGTGTTCTGCCGAAGGTGCGCATCGCCGATCCCGACGGGGACGTTTCCTGCTCGGCCCGCCGCGCCCGCACGGCGCCGCGTCTGCGGCCACGGGGGGAGTAGCCAGGCCGGACCGCAGCGAAAATTTTTTCGATGGAGTCTGGAAAGTGGACGCTCGGACGCTGCATGATGCACGACTTTCATTTCACCCAAACACCCACCCACCCCACGCACCCACATGAGCCAGGAACATTTTCCAAAGATCGGCAACATCCCATTTGAAGGACCGAAGACGAAGAACCGTCTCGCCTTCCGCCACTACAATCCCGACGAGATCGTGGGGAAAAAGAAGATGAAGGATCATCTGCGCTTCTCGATGGCCTACTGGCACGCGATGAAGAACACCTCGAGCGATCCCTTTGGCGGCGCGACGCGGTTGCGGTCCTGGGATGACGGCGGGACGAGTGTCGAGAACGCAAAGCGCGTGGCGGACGCGGGCTTTGAATTCATGCAGAAGCTCGGGCTCGAGTACTATTGCTTCCACGATCGTGACGTGGCACCGGAGCTGAACGATCTTCAGGCGAGCAATGACGCGCTCGATGCCGTGGCCGATCATCTGCGCAAGCTCCAGCGCCAGACTGGCATCAAGCTGCTCTGGGGCACCAGCTGCCTCTTTGCGCATCCGCGCTACATGCAGGGAGCGGCCACCAGCCCGAGCGCCGATGTCTATGCCCTCGCCGCCGCGCAGGTGAAAAAAGCAATGGACGTCACCCATCGTCTCGGCGGACTCGGCTACACCTTCTGGGGCGGCCGCGAAGGTTACGCGACGTTGCTGAATACCGACATCACCCGTGAAGTTTCGAACCTTGCGCACTTCCTCCACATGGCGGTGGATTACAAAAAGAAGATCGGCTTCAAGGGGCAGTTCTACATCGAGCCAAAGCCGCGCGAACCCTCCACGCACCAGTACGACAGCGATGCCGCGGCGTGCCTGAACTTCCTCCGCGAATATGACCTGCTCGCACACTTCAAACTGAACATCGAGACGAACCACGCGACCCTCGCGCTGCATCGCGTGGAGCATGAACTCGCCGTCTCCGCCGCGGCGGGCGCGCTGGGCAGCATCGATGCGAACACGGGTGACGAACTGATCGGCTGGGACACGGATCAGTTCCCGACCAACGTGTACATGACGACCCAGATGATGCTGCAACTCCTGAAGATGGGTGGCTTCAAGACGGGCGGACTGAACTTTGACGCGAAAGTGCGGCGGGAGAGTTACGAGCCCGTGGACCTTTTCCACGCGCACATCGGCGGCATGGATGCCTTTGCCCGCGGCCTGAAGATCGCGCACCGCATCCTCGAAGACGGAGATCTCGAGCAGCTCGTGAAGACCCGCTACGCGAGCTACAGCACGGGCATCGGCAAGACCATTGCGAGCGGCAAGGCGACCTTCGAGAGCCTCGAGAAACATGCGTTGACGCTGAAGAACGTGCTCCCGGCGAGTGGGCGGCAGGAGATGTTTGAGAACCTGATCAACGATTACATGGATTAGCCTAAGGGGCGGTCCGTCGGTCCTGCTAACGTTGGCTGCAAGCCGCATTCCGGTGGATGGCGCGCTCCGCGCGCCATCCACCGTGGCAGCGCGAGGATTGTGAAAAGTATGAGACCGAACCCAAAGAATGGTGTTCGCCGTTTGCTCATTTAGTCTATCTGCCATGAAGCTCCCACTGCCCCTCCTCCTCCTTGCTTTAGTCAGGCTGTGCGCACCGGCCTTTTCGGCGCCGCCGAATGTCGTGATCTTTCTCGCGGACGATGCCGGCTGGGGTGACTACGGTGCCTCCGGCAACCTGCAAACCTCCACCCCGAACATCGACTCCATCGCGAAAGGCGGGGTGTCGCTGGATCGCTTTTATGTCTGTCCGGTGTGTTCGCCGACGCGGGCGGAATTTCTGACCGGCCGGTATCACCTGCGGGGCGGGGTGCGCGGCGTGTCCACCGGACAGGAGCGTCTGGATCTCGGGGAAAAGACCATCGCGGATGCTTTCAAGGCCGCGGGTTATGCCACGGGAGCGTTTGGCAAATGGCACAATGGCAGCCAGTGGCCGTATCACCCGATGGCGCGCGGCTTTGACGAATACTTTGGCCACAGTTCCGGGCACTGGGGCGAGTATTTCGATCCGCCCTTGGAGGAAAATGGGCGGATGATCCGCACGAAGGGTTACATCGTGGATATCTGCACCGAACGCGCGCTCCGCTTCATCGACCGGAATAAGACCAAGCCCTTTCTTTGTTATGTGCCCTTCACTACGCCGCACTCGCCGTGGGCGGCTCCGGAGGAGAATTGGGAGCGTTTCAAAGACCAGGCCATCACCCAGCGGGCCACGGACCCGAGCAAGGAAGTGCTCGCGGAAACGCGGTGCGCGCTCGCGATGATCGAGAACCAGGATCGGAACGTTGGCCGCGTGCTCGCGAAGCTGAAAGAGTACGGGATCGAGGAGAAGACGATCGTTCTCTACTTCTCCGATAACGGACCGAATTCCAACCGCTGGACCGGTGGGATGAAAGGGAAGAAAGGCACGACTGACGAAGGGGGCGTGCGTTCGGTGTGTTATCTCCGCTGGCCGGGTAAGTTGCCCGCGGGTCAGACCGTCGCGGAGATCAGCGGGGCGATTGATTTACTCCCGACCCTCACGGCGCTGGCGGGCGTAAAGCGGGTCGGCGAAAAGCCGCTCGATGGTCGCGATCTGTCTCCCTTACTCATGCCGCAAAAGGTGGAGTGGCCGGGGCGCACCATCTTCTCGACTTGGGCCGGTAACATCAGCGCGCGCACCCAGACCCATCGGCTGGATAGCGCGGGTCAACTTTTCGACATGCTTGCTGATCCCGGCCAGACGACTCCCGTGAATGATCAGGAGCCCGCGCTCGCCGCGCAGCTTGCCGAGGCCGTGAAAAGCTGGAGGGCGGAGATGTTTCCCCCAGCCGGCACGGAGAATGGAAAGGTCAAAGGCGACAAGAAGAAGGGCGGCGGCAATGCCGTGGATCCGCGCCCGATTCCCGTGGGCTATCGCGAGTTCCCGATCACGATGCTGCCCGCGCGCGACGGTGAGCCGCGCGGCACTGTGCGGCGCAGCAGTAACGCGCCGAACTGTTCTTACTTCGTGAACTGGACGAGCACCGACGACAGCCTCGTCTGGCTCCTCGATGTCCACACTGCCGGACGTTACGAAGTCACCGTTGACTATACCTGCCCCGAAACGGACGCCGGTTCATCCATCGAACTCAGCTTTCAGGACGCGCGGCTCGCGGGGAAAGTGGAGCCGGCTTGGAATCCACCGCTCAATACCAACCAGGACACCCTCCCGCGGCCGGATGGCGAGAGTCAGATGAAGGAATTCCGCTCGCTCAAGCTCGGTGAGGTCAGTATGCCGAAGGGCCAAGCTCCGCTGACGCTTCGCGCGTTGCAGATTCCCGGAAAATCGGTGATGGATCTCCGGCGACTCACCCTCACATTGCTGCCTTAGCCGAAACCCCCGGACGCACGCCCACTATGGACTCAGAATCTTTCTCCCGACGGGCAGCGGTGAAACTAGGGCTCGCCAGCGTCGCCGCCGTGAGCGCGCCCCGCTGGCTGGCCAGCGCTGCCGCCGCGGCCGATGCGCCGCTGCGTCCGTTTCTCACTCCGGCGGGTGAATTTCGCGACGTGTCGCGCGGCGATCCGAAACCGCACACCCTTGTCGGCGATGCTCTGGCGCGGGCGCGGCTCACGCCAGAAACGTGGCGACTGGAAGTAACCACGGACCCGGCGCCGAAAGATGGCATCAAGGAGATCGCCAAGATCGGGAAGCCGCTCTCTCTGGATTTCAATGCGCTGCGTGAACTCGGGCAGAAACACGGCGTCAAATTTCTCAAGGCAATGCAGTGCCTGAATATCGCGACCCCGCTCGGACAGGGCTTATGGGAAGGTGTGCCGCTGCGGGAAGTGCTGCGGCTCTGCGGGCCTATGAGTAATGTGCGCCGGGTGTATTACTGGGGCTTTCATAACGACGACCCGAAGCAGCTCTTTCAGTCGTCGCTCAGTTACTCACAGGTCATGGAGACACCGCCGGGGGAGCTGCCCGTCTTCCTCGCCTACCGGCTCAATGGCGAGCCGCTGCCGCTGGAACGTGGCGGGCCGGTGCGGGTGGTGGTCCCGTGGGCGCATGGCTTTAAGTCGATCAAGTGGCTCCAGCACATCGTCCTGACGAACGACTACCGCGCGAATGACACTTACGCGGAGAAAAATAACGACCCGGAATCGCATCTCAAAACGGCTGCTTATCCCGATGAGCTGCCGCCGAAATTTGCCGTCGGCCAGTCCGTGGCCCTGAGCGGACTGGCCGTCGTGGGTTGGTCCGGGCTGGAGCGCGTCGAGTATTGGCTGCGCGAAGCGGCGGCCGACATCGCGGATGACGATCCGGCGTGGGCCGCGGCAAAGTGGATCCCCTGCCAGACTGCCGAGCCCCCTGCGGACTGGAGCAGCGTGCTGCCAGCGGGCATTTCCTCGCGCGACATTCTCGGCTTCGACCGCGCGACTGGCCGGCCGCTGACCTGGCCACTGCGCTACAGCATGGTCGCGTGGTCTGCGAGATTGCGCGACCTTGCGCCCGGCAAATACGAAGTCCGCGCGCGTTCCGTGGACCTCAATGGCGAAGCGCAACCCGAGCCGCGGCCGATCGCCAAGACCGGTCGCAACGGCATCCAGGTGCGGCGCTTCGAAGTGGCGTAACGGCGCGACGTTTTTCGCGCTGGGAATCTTACTTCGCTTCCACGGTCGCGGGTTCGGCGTAGTCCAGCCAAAGACGTTCGAACTGCGCCGCTTCCGCTTTTCCGTCCAGGGCCACGATGCGATAGCGCGACACGTAAGGCTGGCCGGGCTCGATGATCCAAGCGCCGCCCTGCGAAGGGGCGATGCAGAGTTGCGGATTCTTGGGGTTCAGACGGAGCGGCTGCGGAAAGCGGAAGTTCGTCGGGTGCATCAGCACGACGAGGCCGGTCGGAGCGCCATCCACGTCACCACCGAGATGCACCCACTTGCTTTTGGTCGAGTCGCCCTTCGTGCGGTCGTCGCCATTGGAAGTCAGCATCGTCACGGCCTCCACCGGATTCCAAAGTTCATTCCCGCGCACGCCGAGGCCACCGTAGTGATACTTAGGGAGCTTGAGCGGCGAAGCACTCGCGCAAGTCTGCGTCGAGATGAGATCGATCACATGCACCGCGCCCGCTCGATATGCGGCCACCTCCCAAGTCTCCAGCAGCACGTCTTTCGATGCGGAATCGCTGTGATCGATGAATCGATGCGTGCTCACAAATCCGCCCTGCACGGGCCCGCTCCAACTCTTCTCCAGCGACGCAAAGCGCACCTCCGCGAGGAGCTTCCCGCCGGACTTATCCGCGCCCGCGCCCTTGCCCTGATTCCAAAAATCCGGATGCCGCCCCTCGAATTCCGTCTGCGTCCACGCCAGCCAGATTCCGCGATGCCAGCGATGATCCGACGGATGATTCCCGGTGACCAACTTCCCACTCGGGCTGAAGACCGGATGCAAATGCGCGCCGTGCGAAAAGATCGGCAACACCCCCTCGGGCACGGGACCGGCAGCCATTTGATACGAGAAAAGCGGCTACCTCTCGCCGCCCCGGAACTGCAACTTGTCACCCTCCTTCTCCACGATGACGCCAGCCGGGCAATCGCCTTTCGTGAGCGTGTAAGTCTTCATTGAGCGGCGCGCGAGTTGCGGCTCGATGAAGACCCCGTGTCCCGCGTCGTCGATCTGCGCCGGGACCGTGATGCCATCTGCCTTGAGCAAAGCGGTGCCGCGCAGACCAGCCGGTGCCGTGAAGCTGACGATGCTGGTGACGCGGTCATGCTCGCCCGCTTGAACCGTAAGCGTCCAATCGGTCGCGGATGCACCAAGTGCGAAAAACAGCAGGGCGAGAGTGTGCACGAAGAGGTGTTTGTTCATGACGGGGAATCGCTGACGGAAGGTTGAAAGCAGATGTTCGCTCGTGCAACCGTGGGGGAGAACGCAAATATTCCGCGCATCATGCCCGAAGCGAGTGGCTCCGCGTAGTCGGCAATCACGGCGCGTCTGTTTTACGAACGCAATGACTCAAGCGATGGCCCGATTCCGCACATCTTCGAGGATGGAGATCAACGTGTCCACCTGCTGCGAGTTGAACACTCCCTCGACGCCTTGCGTGTGGAAGTTCGTGTAGGGCGTTTCGTAGCGGCGTTCGGCTGCCATGCAGCCGTGTTCCGTCAGGTGATTGACGATCTCTTCGAGGAATTGCAGTTGGTTCGCGCGCAAGGTTCCGCCGGCGAGGAATGAAGCGAGCGCGTTCTTGGCGGCCTGGCGATCCAGGCCGACGAGCGAGCGTACGAAAATGCCCAGGCCGTGGCTCTCCTCCTTCGCCTTCTCCAGATCCTCGGCGGTGCCGATCCCGCTCTCCCTCAGCATCCGTTCCAGTTCGGTCAGATCGGTGCGCGTGAGCGGTTCGTTGGCGCGCAGCTTGTGGATGGCGAGGTGATCCTCGTGCGCCTTCAAAAACTGGCGGGCCTTGGCGCGAAAACGTTCGTAGCGGTCGGGTGCTGAGAAGCCCGGCAAGTCGAAGCCCTTCTCCTCGCCCATCAGATCCGCGAAGTCCGTGTAGATCGGCTTCCGCTTCTGTTTCTCGATCAGCTTCACGAGCAGACGGAGCCGCTTCCGCACTTCCTCCAGCATGGGCAAGGTCACGTCCTGCCACCATTCATCCGTCTGGAGGTCGTGAATGAGCGGGAGTTGTTGCTGCACCATCGGGATGCCCGCCTGTTCTTCGAGCAGTCCCGCGATCGCCCTGACCTGATCCCGCAGTCGCGCGAATCCCGGCTCGGAACGGAGCTGCGCGAGCTGAAGGTTCAGCAGGAGCAGATCGAACCGCTTCGCTTCCTCGTCGTCGGTTTCGATTTGCGAGGGCAGACCCGCGACGTGTGCCGCGAGTTCGCCCAGCGCGTCGGGGTTCAGCTTCGTCCACGCCTCGGCGACGGCATACTTTTCCAACAGCCGCCGCTGCGGTCGCACGATGAAGTTCTCGAGATTCATCCCGGCCACTTCGTCCCGCAGGAGCATGGCCGCTTCCTGGCGCAACGCGTCCAGACTGCCCGGCCCTTCGCGCAAGACGAGCTCCTCGCCGAGTCGCTGGTCGAGGGCCGCGATCAAGTCTAGCCGGCCAACGAAGAGCCGCTTGCCAAGCGAGGCCCCGAGCGAGCCGTCCGTGGTCTCGGGATTCTGGCTGAAAAACTCCAAGTTCTGGCAGTAGTCGAAAATGGTGAAGAACTCCTTGTCCTTTCCTGGCGCAAAAAGTCCGGGGCACAACCGCGTCCCGCGACCGATCATCTGCCAGAATTTCGTCTTCGAGCGCACCAGCTTGAAGAAGACGAGATTCACGACTTCCGGCACGTCGATGCCGGTGTCGAGCATGTCCACCGAGATGGCGATGTGCGGCGCCTTCGTGGAGATCGAGAAGTCGTCGATCAAACTCTGCGCGTAAGGCAGCCCGCAGTGGATCGCCCGCGCGAACTCGCCCTTCAGGTATGGATAGTTCGCATCAAAGCGCTCCGCGATGAACTCCGCGTGCTGCTGGTTCTTCGCGAAGATGATCGTCTTCCCCAGCCGGTCGCCGCCGGCCACCTTCTGTCCGCGCGTCATCAGGTGCTCCAGCACCTTGTCCACGGTGTCCTGGTTAAAGAGCCACTTGTTCACCGCCTCGGCTTCCACGCGATCCGGCACTTCGCCGTCCTCGCTCCATTCCGCTGCATCCCACTGCTCTTTCTCCGCCTCGGAGAGATCGTCATATTTGATCCCTTCGCGCTGAAACTTCAGCGGCACGGACACCGCCCGCGGCGGCACGAGATAGCCATCCCGCACCGCTTCCTCGAGCGTGTAGGCATCCGTCGGCACGCCGCGTTCGAGATCGAAGAGCCCGTAGGTATTGAAGTCGATCTCGTCCTTCGGCGTCGCGGTGAGTCCGACCAGCAGCGCGTCGTAGTAGTCAAAGATCGCCCGGTACTTTTGATAAACGGAGCGATGCGCCTCGTCGATGATCACGAGATCAAAGTGCCCGATGCCAAAGCGCCGCTGCCCATCCTGCGCCTCGTCGATCAGCCGCAGCATCGTCGGATACGTGCTCATGAAGACGCGGCCCTCCTTGTCCTTGTCCGTCACCAGATTCACCGGCGCGGAATCAGGCAGATGCTTGAGAAACTCCCGCGCCGCCTGTTTCACGAGGGCCACGCGATCCGCAAGAAAAAGCACCCGCTTCGCCCAGTTGCAGCGCATCAGCAGATCGCAGAGCGCGATTACCGTCCGCGTCTTGCCCGCGCCCGTCGCCATCACCACCAGCGCCTTCCGGTCGTGGTCGCGCTCGAAGGCTTCGCCGATCCGCCGCAGGCCGCGGTGCTGATAAGGGCGCTCCACGATCGCTGTGTTGATCTCCGCATCCGCGAGCTTCCTCCGCGTCGTGCGCCGTTGGATCATCAGCTCCAGCTCCGCCTTCTTGTGAAAGCCCTGCACCGCGCGCGGCGGAGCGTTCACGTCGTCCCAGAGCCAGTGCTCGTAGCCGTTGCTGTAGTAGATCACCGGGCGCCGGCCAAACTGCCGCTCCAGACAGTCTGCATAAAGCTTCGCCTGCTGCTGGCCGATCTGCGCGCTCTTCTTGGTCCGCTTCGCTTCGTTGAGCGCCAGGGGCAATCCATCATCTCCCCAGAGCACGTAATCCACGAACCCTTCGCCACTCTCGTTCGGCATCCCGGTGACGGGATACTCGCGATCTCTCGCTTGATCCAAGGGCCATCCCGCTTCCCGAAGGAGCAGGTCGATGAAGTAGTCGCGAGTCTCCGCCTCCGAGTAGTCGTGCGTATCCGGCTCCACCGCGTTCGCCTTCTTCGCCGACGCCACCTCGGCCCGCAGCCGGACCAGTTCGGCATCCAGCGCTGCCTTGTCGGTCAGGACGGCGGAAAGCTTTTCGTCCTTCTCGCGCAGTCGCGTTTCGAGCTGCTGGAGCTGCGCGAGCGATTGCGCAGGCCCCGCCGTCGTCGGCAGCAGCTCCTGCCGGAAAGCCAGCACGTCCGCAGGCTTCGCCCCGCGCGCATACGTCCGCGCCAGCCAAAAGGTGAAGTGGAACAGTTCCCGCACCGCCGTGAGCGCATCGAACTGCCGCACCGGCGCGTGGCTATGCACCGCCTGATTCCCCAGCTCCTTGATCACCCGCGTCTTCGCCCAGACCGCCGGCCCGAGTGCCGCGCGGAAGCCCGGCTCATGCAGCAGCGCGCTCAGATGCTCCTGATACGGCAGCCGCAGCGCCCGGTCGTTTTTGTAGAGCCACGCCACCGCCAGCTCCAGCGTCCGCCGGGCGTAGAAGCACGCCGCCCGCGGATCGCTCATCACGAGCGCCTCCGCCTTCATTCCGGAATCTGATAGCCCCGGCCACTCTGCGCCCAGGAACTGAAAATTCGACGCGCTCACCCGCGCAGCAGAAGGGATCGCGCCGCTACTTGGCGAGTACGAATGGTTCCTCCACGGGAGCGGCTTCTGTGTCGTTCGCCAGCGGCAGGAACGCTTCGCCGCTCATTGGCTCATAGCCTTCCGGCCAGCAGCCGCGAAAGCACACCACGACTCGCTGTCCAGGAGGAGCCGGGGGGGGATTCAGTCGTGCTACCTGCGCCTCTACCCGGCAGTTGGCAAAGAGCACCTGCACGAGATCATGGAAGAGATAGCGCGGCGCCCAGCCAATGATCACGTTGTCCTGCGTTTGAATCTGGAGCGCATGGCCAGTGACGGGATTCGTCGCTTCGAGGCAGACTCCTAGTTCTTCTTGCTCCGCGAGTTTGCTGATCCGCTCCTCGGCATACGGGTGAATGTGCCGCCAGCCGTGGAGGAAAAATTTGATCGCAAACGTTCCATCCGGCCCACGCTCCACCTTTGGAAAGACTTCGAGGTTGTCCGTCGCGCGTCGCCCCTCGCTCACGGCCAGCACCTCGATCGGATCGAAGGCCTCCGGGGGTTCGTAGGAGACATCGAGCCGTTGCAGGTATTCCCGGAAGCTCGGGCGAGTGGAATTTTGCAGCCGGTTCGCGAAGAGCGGGAAGAGCTCGACTGCGCGGTAGTCGGCGCGCAGGTCCGGGAAGCTGTCGAGCGCAGAAAAACCGAACTCCTTCGCCTGTTCGGCACCGCGCACATAGCGAAAGCGATATTGCTGCGCCTGCACGTCTGCGTCCAGCCGCCCCACGGGGAACCAGGCCCGCGTTTTGGCGGTGTCTTTCCAGGCGATGAAGAGCGTTTTTAGGGACATGGAATTCGGAGGAGCACTTCGCGTGACACTTTGACGAGCGAGGCTGCGAACGCGGCTTGCGGCTGGGTCATCCAACCGTCGGGCGTACTCTGGAGTATGGCATGGATGGCGTCGTCAGTCACGCGCGAGACCTCTCGCAGCCACGGCGAAAAATGTCGAGGCAACTGTGGCGCCACCGTCTCGACGAGCACCAGTGGCGGTACGGGCGCTTCGCCGCGCTCCGCGAGATAGATCCCTCCCGGTCCGCGGCGCAGGTAGCGTTCCTCCAGCCGACTCTCCGCCAACAGGCGCTCCCGTCGTACATCCCGCATCTCCCGCCCCAGCGAGGAAGCGTGATCGAAGGACGGGGCCAGTCGGTGCTCCGGCCCACCCCGCGAGCGACGCAGCAGACCCCAGTTCTCATGGTGCCGGTCCGTGTTCCCGATCAAGGCGTCGAAAACCAGATAACCAGCGAGTTGCCGCAAGTCTTCCTCGCAGTGTCCACCGCACACGGCGCGGATCGCTTCGAGCACGCGCTCCCAAGTGTGATCGCTGGTCCGCCGTTTTCGCATCGGGTCGTAACCCCGCACCCGACCGGCGATGACTTCATTGCCATGCACGAGCACTTCGTCCGGCTGCTCGATCTTCTGCGCGACGGTGCCGCGCCGTCCCTCGAATTCCGCCAACTCCACCCGCGCCACCGGCAATGCGAGCACCCCGGCGATTTCAGCGGCGATCTTCTCCGCGAGGTGCTCCATCTTGCCCGGTTCCTGCCGCGGCTCTTTGAAGAGCCAAAGCCCGCCGCCCGCTTCCGGTGGGAGTTCGCACCAAAACTTGTCCTTCGAGCCCATTGGCTCATCCTGCCGCACCATCGCCGCCGTCACCGGGATGATCGGGAACGCCGCCATGCCTAAAGTTCTCCGCGGAAGGCGCGGTGCTGGAGGGTGGCGAAGAGCGCGTCCAGCTCCGCCAGCGACGCGCCCTGCGCCGTCTTCAGCGCCTCCACCGCCGTCACTCGCCGGGCGAATTCGCGCTGCAATGGAATGGGGGGAAGCGCGACGACGGCCGACTCAAGTTGCCATCCGCTGACGTTCGGTTGCGCGACACCTGCGGCGAGTTGCCAGAGGAAGCGTTGGTAGAACGGGGAGCGCAGAAGGCCGATGAGGAACTCCCGCTGAATCCGAGCTGCATCGCGGATGCGGTAATTGCCGACGCGCTGATTCAGGTAGAGGTCTTCGCTGAGTTCCAGCGGGACGACGCCGAGTTTTCCGGTGGTTGCGCCAGACATGGCGATGAGAATGTCTCCGCGATGGATTTTGTAGCCGACACCTTTGCCGAGCTTCTCGTCTGGAATGCGGGCGATGCCGTCGAGGTCTATTCCGTCTCCAGTTAGATTCGAGATTCGGACGACGGCGTTGCCTTCTGCCGCGAAGTCTTCGGATTTGAAGGCGTAGCCGCCGACCAATTTCACGACCTGACCAAGTTCGACTTTCGGGAATCCTTTCGGGTTGGTGGCGGGGTCGCCGAAGAGGTCGAGGAAGAGGGATTGGGTGAGGGAGTCGAGTTGGGCGAGGGCGGCGCGGCGCTTGGCCCGCAACGCCTCCGCCCGGTCCAGAACCTCCGCTATCCGCCGCTGCTCCGCCAGCGGCGGCAGGGGGATTTCAAGCCGTTCGAGAAAGTATTTCGGCACACGCCGCTGTCCCGCGCTGCCGGTCATCTTTCGCGCACCGTCAATGCGAACGTGACCCTGCCGCAGGAAATGCAGGAGGTATCGAGCGTCGAGATTTTCGCCCGGCGAGAGGACGTGAAATTCCGTGGAGCCAAAGCCGTAACGCTGGGTGATCCGCGCCTGCACGATCTTCCCGTTCTCAAAGCAAGGCGTGATCTTGGCCACAAGCACGTCGCCATCCATGAACCACGGGAAGCCCTGCAAAACGTCGCCGAGTTTGCGAACCTCCAGCCGCTCAATATTCGCAGTCTCCGCAGAGACCGCAGCCATCGGAACGAACGCGACTTCTTCATCGCTGTCGATGCAGTCGTCGAACCACGCGGGGTTCACCTCCGCGACTTCACCGAGCGCGACGCTTTTCCTATCCGCAATCCGCAATCCGCGATCCGCCCTCACTTCAGCATCCCCTCCAGTTCCTTCATGCCCTGCTGGATCTCCGCCTCCAGTTGGCCGAGGGCTTTCAGGATTTCGCCCGGCGGGCGGTGCGCGACGTCGGCGTGGACGACTTCCTTGTAGCGGTTGAGCGAGAGGTCGTAGCCCTGCGCGGCGAGGTCGGCCCGGGGCACGCAGAAGCTTTGCGCGGTGCGCGGGTTCTGGCGCTCGTGGTAGGGCTGGCGCGCCGCGCCGGCCGCGTAGAGGGCGGGAGCTTCGCGGACAACCACCTCGCTGTGCTCGCCCGGCGGCCGGCTCGGCGAGCCAGCCCTACCAAGGGAACGCCAGCGGGCGAGGATGTCGGGCAGGTTGTTCTTCGCGTGGTCGGCGGCGGTGAGGGCGACTTTCGGCACGGGGCCAAGCTTTTCCGGCGGCAGGAGTTCGGTGCGTTTGTCGTCGAGCGACATGCCGTCGGCGTCCACGTCGTAGAACCACACATGGTCCGTGCCGCCGGAGTTGGTCTTGGTGAAGAGGAGGATGGCGGTGGAGACGCCGGCGTAGGGCTTGAACACGCCGCCGGGCAGCGAGATGACGGCGTCGAGTTTCTGTTCCTCGACGAGGAGCTGGCGCATCGTCTTGTGCGCGTTGGACGAGCCGAAGAGGACGTCGTCGGGCACGATGACGGCGGCGCGTCCGCCGGGCTTGAGCAGGCGCAGGAAGAGGGCGAGGAAGAGCAGCTCGGTCTTCTTGGTCTTGACGATTTGCTGGAGGTCCTTGGCGCAGTTCTCGTAGTCGAGCGAGCCGGCGAAGGGCGGATTGGCGAGGACGAGGGTGTATTTTTCCTCCTCGCCCGCGTGGTCCTGCGCGAGGGAGTCACGGTAGCGGATGTCGGGATTTTCCACGCCGTGCAGGAGCATGTTCATGCTGCCGATGCGGAGCATGGTGTTGTCGAAGTCGAACCCGTGAAAGAGGTGGTGGTGGAAGTGTTCCTTGAGCTTCGTGTCGCGGAGGATTTCCGGGTGATGGTCGCGGAGGTATTCGCCCGCCGCCACGAGGAAGCCGCCCGTGCCGCACGCGGGGTCACAGATGACGTCCTTGGCCACGGGCGCGGTGAGTTCGACCATGAGCTGGATGATGTGGCGCGGGGTGCGGAACTGGCCGTTCTGCCCGGCGCTGGCGATCTTCCCGAGCATGTATTCATAGAGGTCGCCCTTGGTATCGCGGTCCTCCATCGGCACGCCGTCAATCATGTCCACGACCTTGGCGAGCAACGCGGGCGTGGGGATGGTGAAACGCGCATCCTTCATGTGGTGCGCGTAGGTGGAATCGTCGCCGCCGAGGGTGCGGAGGAAGGGGAAGACGTGGTCGTTGACGACCTCGAACATTTCGGCGGGCGCGACGTTTTTAAACTTCGACCAGCGGAGATCGTCGTACGCGCGGCCCTTGGGGTCCTTGCCCTCGGGGAAGACGCGGCGCTCGAGTTTCTTGAGTTTCAGGCGCGCGGCTTTGTTTTCCTCCAGCGTGTGCAAATCATCGAGGCGCTTCAGGAAAAGCAGGTAGGTGATCTGCTCGATGACTTCGAGCGGATTGGAGATGCCGCCGGTCCAGAAGGCATTCCAGAGGGCGTCGATTTTACTGCGGATTTCGCCGTTGAGCATGGGACGCGGAGCATTGTGCGCCCCGCCACAACCGGGCGAGGGAAAAAGGCGGACCTGCTGGCCGTCACCGCGACCCCCGAAGAATCAGGAGAAAGTGCTCACGAGAGGATTCGAACCTCCACGCCTGCACTTCTGGCCCGCTGCCGACCTCACCCTTTCTGAAAAACCCAACCGACAAGGAGGTGCGGCGCGATTCCGTCGGTGAAACATCAATCCAACCTCCAAACCGAAAGCACTCACCCTCATGATCTCCTGGGCCATCACCTTCCTTATCATCGCACTGATCGCCGGCGTCCTCGGCTTTACCTCCCTGGCCGGAACCGCCATCGGATTCGCCAAGATTATCTTTGTCGTTTTCCTCGTGCTCTTCGTCCTCTCATTCGTCATGGGGCGCAGAGCTCCGCGGGCGTAGTTACTGCCAGTCGGGGCTCACGGCGGGAAAGGTTAGCGTCGTGATGAGTTCCCGTGTGTCCGGTGCGAAGCGGTGCTGCATCTCGCCTCCGTTTGCGGTGATGGTGCGGTGTGCTGACCACAGGCCGAGGCCGGAGTGGCCGGGGCGCGTGGAGGCAAAGGGCGCACGGCCCCAGCTTGCGGTCTCGATGGGTGTGGCCTCGGGTTCACGCAACTCGAAGACGACCGCTCGATCCTGCACGTGTGCGGTTGCGTGCAGGGGCGCGCCGGTGGCGAACGCCTGGGCATTCGCGAGGAGTTCGCGGAACACCTCGGCCAGCGCGGCGGCGTCCACGTTCACCTGCTCCACACCGAGAGTGTCGCTCCACTCCACGAGCGGCGCGGGATCGAGTGCGGTGAGTTGATCCTGCCAGATGAGGAAAAGCTCACGTGCTTCGTAGATTGCGCGCGACGGGTGCGGCTCGGCGAATTTCCCGGCCAGCATGCGCAAATCCGCCGCGAGCCGGTGAATCTGCGCGCGGATGCGGGCGACACCTTCCGCGGGCTCGCCGTCCGGGACGAGTTCGGCGAGCAGGGCGGCTTCGAGGTCGAGGCCGTTCAGCTCGTTGCGCACATCGTGGGTGTGCTGGCGGATAAAGTGCGCGAGCTGCGGCAAACTCCAGTCGGGTGAGGAAGACATGCCTCGATCATACGTGCATCCACGGCGCGTGGCTCTGCCGATTCTTTGGTATGACCACCATCCTCTTTGTCATCCTGATCCTCCTGCTCATCGGCGCGTTGCCGACCTGGCCCCATAGTTCGAAGTGGGGTTACGGCCCGAGCGGCGGCCTCGGCACGATCCTCGTCATCCTGCTCATTCTGTACCTACTCAAGGTGATCTAACGTCGCGGGTCGTGACACAAGTGTCGCGCATCGTGACACAAATTCGGGCCCTGCGAGTCGGGCTACGGGGTAATTTGCGGGTGGCACGGCCAAGGAAAGAGGGAGGGAATGAACTATTCCTCCGACCAACAAACCCTCGAAACTCAGACCCCTCATCATGCCTCCGAGCCGACCGATGAAGAACTCATGGCTCGCGTTCAGGAGTTCGACGATGACGCCATCGCGATCCTCTACCGGCGGCACAGCGCGCTGCTGCGCACCGTCGTCGGTCGCATCCTGAACAACGACGCCGATGTGGACGACCAGCTTCAGGAAATCTTCCTCCAAGTATGGTGCCAGGCTGGGCGCTATGACGCGACGAAGGGGAAGGCACCGGGCTGGATCGTGACGGTGGCCCGCCGCCGCGCGATCGATAAGCTGCGGCGGAAGCAGGCGAGCTTCCGCGCCGAGGAGCGTCTCCGCGCGGAGCCCGAGCCAGCGCCGCATCGGGGAGCGGATGAGGAGGTCGCGGCGTCAGATGTCGCCAGCACCTTGACTCGCGTGATCGCCACGCTGCCCAGCGCCCAGCGGGATGCCGTGAACTACGTTTACTATCGCGGCCTCAGCCAGCGTCAGATCGCCGCGGAAACGGGCATCCCGCTCGGAACAATCAAGACGCGGATCGAACTCGCACTCCGCAAAGTGCGCACGGCGATCCTTGCACTCGGCGGTGCGGGCGAGTGGACCTACGCCAGTGCATGATTTTCAAAGCGCGATCCCGAAGCGCTTGAGCTTCGCGTAGAGCGTTGGGTGGTGAATGCCGAGCAGTTCGGCGTCGCGCTTTTTGTTGCCGCCGGAACGCCGCAGCGCGTCGATCAAGGCTTCGCGCTCGATGCCGCCGAGCGTGTGCGGCCCGCCGCCGACCGCGGCGGGCGCGGGGGCGCGATCGGGACGCTGGATTTCGCTCGGGAGAAAGTGCGGACCGAGGATCGCGCCATCGCAAAGCACGAGCGCGTGCTCGACGGCGTTTTGCAATTCACGCACGTTGCCAGGCCATGAGTAGCCGCGCAGAAGCTCGAGTGCTTCGGGTGCAAGTTGCGGCACGGGCTTGCCGAGCTGCTGGGCAAAGCGGCGCAGAAAGGTGTCGATCAACTTGGGCAGATCTTCGCGGCGCTCGCGCAGCGGCGGGACTTCGATCTCAAAGGTCTTCAGCCGGAAATAAATATCCTGCCGCAGCCGTCCTTCCTGGATGGCCTGGGCCGGCGAGCGATTGCAGGCGGCGATCAGGCGAAAATTCGCGGGAAGGTTTTTCGTGGAGCCGAGCGGGCGAAATTCGCGGTCCTGCAACACGCGGAGAAAACGCGTCTGCAACTCCGCCGGAAGTTCGGTGATCTCATCGAGAAAGAGCGTGCCGCCGTGTGCTTCCGAAAGCATCCCAGGGAACGCCGCGACCGCGCCGGTGAACGCGCCCTTCACGTAACCGAACAGCTCCGACTCGATCATGTTCACGGGGAAGGCTCCGCAATTCAGTTTCACCATCGGCCCCGCGGCGCGCGCGCTCTGGCGATGCACGGCGGTGGCGAAGACCTCCTTGCCCACGCCGCTTTCACCGGTGAGCTGCACATTCGCCTCGCTCGGCGCAACGCGCGCGATGAGTTGCTCGACTTCGCGCATCCGTCGGCTGATGGCCACCGGCCCGAGTTGTTCCTCCGCGGCTTGCAGGCGTTTTTGCAGCACCGCCTTTTCCTCGCGCAGCTTCGCCGTTTCTCGCGCCAGCGTCTGGTGGTCGAGCGCCCGCGTGCAGAGACTCTGCAGCTCCTCCACGGCGTAGACCTTCGAGAAGAAATGAAACGCGCCTTGCTTGATCGACTTGATCGCATTGGCCAGTGAGTCGTTCGCCGTCAGCACGATCACCGGCAGTTCGGGATGCGCCGCCTTCAGCTCCCGCAGGCCGTCCAGCCGCACGCTGGGGGCGATCCCATCTGGCTGGACGGGCTGCGGGGGATGATCGTGGCCGCGGGCGGTGAGTTGTTCCTTGAGCTCGCGCACGGCGATCATCGGGATCTCGACGTGGAAGGTCGCGCCCTGGCCTTCGCCCGCGCTGCGTACGGTGATGGTGCCGCCGTGGAGTTCGACCAGATGTCGGGTGATGGAAAGTCCGAGCCCGAGCCCGCTCTGCGCACGCGCGATACTCGCGTCCTGCTGCGAAAAGCGGTCGAAGATGCGCGGGAGAAAATCGGCGCGCACGCCCTGCCCGGTGTCGCGGACTTCCAGGGCCACCGCCGAACCGGTGCGCGCCACCGAGAGCGCGACCTCGCCGCCGCGCGGGGTGAATTTGATGGCGTTGCTCACGAGATTCCAAACGACCTGCTGGAGCCGGTCGGGATCACCCAGCACTTCGGCGGCTTCCCCGCTCGCGCCGAGGGCGATTTTCACCCCGCGGGCCTCCGCCGCGGGCCGCAAGCCTTCCACCACACCGGTGACCAGCGCGCGGAGATCGACCTCGCTGATCCGCAGCCGCACCTTGCCGGAGATGATCCGCGAGACATCGAGCAGATCGTCGATCAGCCGGGCCTGCGCGTGGGCGTTGCGGTCGATGGTGTCGAGACCCTCCTGCAATTCCTGCGCATCGGTCGCGCCCTCGCGGAGCGGGCTGGTCCAGCCGACGATCGCGTTCAGCGGAGTGCGCAGCTCGTGCGAGACGACGGCGAGAAACTCATCCTTGAGCTTGTTCGCATGGGTGGCCTCGCTGTGCGCGGAGCGCTCCGAGGCGAGCAGCGATTCCACGCGCGCGCGGGCCTCCCGTTCGGCCACCGCCAGGGTTTCCCTTTCGGAAAAGTGCAGGCGGGCGAGAAAAAAGAGCGCGATCAAGGCGCCCGCGACGACGACGGTCGCGAGCAGATTGAGCGTCGCCGTGAAGGCAAGCTGTCTCTCGGCGGCCGCGAGCAGGCCGGCCATCGTGGCTTCGAGTTCGCCATCGAGCTTCGCCGCGAGCAGACGGATCTGATCCATCAAGTCCTTGCCGTGCCCCTGCCGCAACATCGCCAACGCGGCCTCCGGGCCGTGCTCCCGGCGCTCGGCGATCGCGGCCTCCAGCGCCGTCATTTTTTGAGATCCCAGCGCCTCGATCCGGTCGCGCAGCCCCGCCAGTTCGAGCTCCGGCGTGAGCAGCGTTTTCATACGGAGGTCCGAGCGGGCGATGGCGGCGTGGGCCGCGAGAAACGGCTCCAGATACGGCTCCTCCCCGGTCAGCAGAAATCCGCGTTGTCCCGTCTCCGCGTTCACGTAGGCGGCGAGCAGTTCCCGCAGTTCGATGCGGATGCCCGCCACCTCCGCGATCCGGCGCTGGCTGACGCGCAGGCGCGCCGCCGTGCGCACATTCATCGCCGTATCGAAGCCGAGGAGCAGGAGCAGCGCGATGAAACCGAAGAGGAGGGATTTTTTCATGGGACGGGAATTTCCCGCCATGAGGAAGGGAGGCGCTACCACGCGAGCAAGCCGAGCGGGGAAAATATTCACCCACTCGGCTGGCTGCTGGACAAGCCCGGGAATCAGAGCGCGGCGATCTCCGCGCGCACTTCTTCCTTGGTGCGTCCGAGCGACTTTTGCAGCCGCCCGACGAGTTCGTCGTCCTTGCCCTCGACGAAGAGGAGATCGTCGTC
>JANNXQ010000277.1:0-12428 GCA_031409655.1 Chthoniobacteraceae bacterium
TGCCAAGGCATGCTGGCCTCGGTGGATGGCGCGCTCCGCCGCGCCATGGGAAAACCAACCGCGCGGAGCGCGTCAATCTTCCGCAAGAGCGAAGCGGCTGAGGCGCACAGGCGGAGAAAATGGGCGGCGGCGCCGCGGAGCATTCGGCATGGCGCAGCGGAGTGCGCCATCCACCGAAATGCCAAGGCATCCTGGCCTCGGTGGATGGCGCGCTCCGCCGCGCCATGGGAAAACCAACCGCGCGCAGCGCGCCAATCTTCCGCGAGAGCGAAGCGGCTGAGGCGCACAAGCGGAGAAAATGGGCGGCGGCGCTGCGGAGCATTCGCCATGGCGCGGCGGAGCGCGCCATCCACCGACAGCGCAGCATTGCTGGAAATCGCTTGGCGGCGGCGAAGGCGGAAAGCAACCTCCGGCGCATGAGCGATGACACGCCGACACCACCGAGCGTGTACCACGGCTTTGGCGGACGCCTCTTTCACGATGTACCAGCCTGGGTGCGCGACGACGCGATCTTTCACATCCGCGTGCGCATCGAGCCGACGAGCCCGCGGCTCACGGAATCTCCGTCACTGGCGGCGGCCTTGCTCGAGAGCGTGAAGCTTTACCACGAGCGCGGACGCTGGTGGGTGCATCTCTTCATGCTCATGCCGGATCACTGGCACGCCTTGCTCAGCTTCGGCCCGCAGTCGTCGATGGGCCGGATCATCGGCGAATGGAAGAAGTATCAAGCACGGCATCGCGGGATCGTGTGGCAGGAGGGCTTCTTCGATCACCGTCTGCGCAACCATCTCGCGGAACTCGACGACAAGTACGCCTACATCCGCCGCAATCCCCAGGCGTCGGGCCTGTGCGCTCCCGAGGCGGATTGGCCGTGGCAATGGAGCGCCAGCGACCCCGCGCCCGACACCCGCCCGGAAAACCCCTCGCGCTGGTAAGAGCACGCACCCTCCCTCGGTGGATGGCGCGCTCCGCCGCGCCATGCCAAACCCTCCGCGGCGCAGCCGCCCATCTTCTGCCCCTGTGCGCCCCAGCCGCCTCGCTCTCGCGGAAGATCAGCGCGCTCCGCGCGATTGGTTTTCCCATGGCGCGGCGGAGCGCGCCATCCACCGAGGTTCGTGGGCCTTTCTCCGGTTCGAGGACGTCGGCTTCATTGTGGGATGTCCTCGAATAACGGAGACTTCACGGGCGGTGGCGCTGGTGTTGGGGGGCACCTTCGGGCCTGTCAGAAAGTTGGTGTGGCGGGGCGAAAAGAAAGGACCAGACGCTTCGTCAATTGCCTGCACGACCTCTGCCACATCCTCTTCCTCCTCGCCGAAGACACCGAGCAGGAAAACCCCGAGACCCGCCTCTGCCCCGCCTGCCTCGCCCACGGCCTCACCTCCCAGACCGCCGACTACAAAGGCAGCCCCGCCCGCCCCAAGTCACCGGACTCGAACGCTGCTTCCTGAAGAGGGAACAGCGATCCGTTGGGAGTCAGTACAGAAGACTCTCAATCATCCCTTGCGCTCACGACCGAGCGTCAAGGCTGGGTGGCGCGGGCTTGAAGGGTGACGAAGCCGGGGGCGAGGGTGGTGCTCAGCGTCCACGTCGAGAGGGTGGTCGTGCCGCCGCCTTGGAGCGTGGCGTTCACCGTGGTAGCACCGCCGTATTTATTGGCGATACGCACGGAGACGACGGCGCCGGCGGTGGCAAAGTTTTCCGTCCGCAGGACGATTGTGACCGGGGTGTTTTTCTGGATGGCAATGTCCGCCGTACTGATGAGTGGCGCCGTAGGATCGGCGGGCGATGGCATCCCATCCACGCTGACGATCTTGACCGATGGAGACGTGAGCGATTGAAAGAGCGTGGGAGTTGTCCCCGGCGGGACTGCAATCGAGGAAGGGTTTGGCGTGACTGTCGCGGAGAGTGAATTCGCCTCAATCCGCACGCGGCCTTGAGTTCCGCTGTTAACAGTCCCGGTGCCATTTACTTGATTTGCGATTAGGCGAATCGCCCCGCCACTACCACCCGCTGTATTTCCGTCGATGGCGCCGACCGCAGTGATGGTGCCGTTCGTAAACTGGATGGTCGATGGTGCGGCGATCAGAATTGCACCGCCACCACCCCCGCCAGAATAACTCCGGTTAAACGCCTGCGCACCGCCGGAGCCACCGATCAATGGAATGATCTGCGGATTTCCGTATGCGCTCGCATAGTTGGCTGATGTTGTGTTTGAGTCCGCGTTACCTGGACTCGAGTTGCCGCCTGGCCCAAGTCCCACCCCGGAGCCCAATACGCTGCTGGTTGCGCCACCGCGATACCCACCAGGGCCAGGTTCCGTCGGAATTGCGCCAGCGGTTCCCGTTGCTCCTACCTTTCCATTCAGATTCACGGTCCCGGCGATATTTACGCTTCCCTGCACAAGCCACACCACGGGCGCGTAGCTCGGGTGATTGATGAAAGTCACCGTCGTTCCGGCAGGGACGTTGACGGAGGTATACTTGAAGACGATGACCCAGCGCGCAGCGTCATAGATACCGATATTCGGGCCCGCATTGCTGGACGTAATGGCGTCGCCGGGGAGGGCTTGCGAGAGATCGACGACGAAGCTAGCGCCGGACGGATTGAAGGCACCGGCGGAGCCATCGGCGGGCCCGATGGTGAGCTGGGCGAAGGCGGGGAGGGCGCTCGCAAGCAGCGCGAGCATGGCGAGGAGGCGGGGCGTTTTCATGGGTGGGTGGTGATGGGTGGTTGGAAAGAGTGAAAGGTTGTCATCCTGAGCGGAGCGGAGCGGAGTCGAAGGATCTCATGCTTCTGCGGGCAGCGGTGGTGCGGAGCTTGACCGCGCTAAAGGCTCCGCACCGCCGCTGCCCGCAGAAATCAGAGGTCCCACGACTCCGCTCCGCTCCGCTCGGGATGACAACGATTGGCAGCGTGCACGCGCACTATTGGCGAACTGTCGCAAAGCGGTAAGTTTCGCCGATGGGTAACTCATGGCGCGGTATTCAGGACGCTTACGGCGCGGGAGATGGCTTCGACGCTCGCGGTGGGTGCGCCGAAGTTGAAGGCGGTGACTTCGCGCGAATAGACCTCGGGGGTACCGGAAGGGACGCTTTGGCCATTGAAGACGCTGAGCGCGCGGGAGATGGCTTCGACTTGCGCGGGCGGGCTGCCGAAATTGAAGACAGTCACGGCGCGACCGATGGCCTCGGTGGTCGCGAGCGGGGAGCCGAAGTTGAAGGCGCTGACTTCCCGTGAGTAGACCTCGGGCGGGAAGGTGGGGATGCTTTGGCCATTGAAGATGGAGATCGTGCGCGAGATGGCCTCGCCGCGCGCGATGGCAGTGCCAAAATTAAAAACCGTGACCTCACGCGTGATCGCTTCCTTCAGCGGGACGATGCCGCGTTTGCGCCGGTAGTAGTCGAGATTGTTTTCGCCGGTGAGACGGTCGGGCTCGGGGCTGAGCTGGAAGGCATCGTTCGGGTTGAGCGGATTTAGGTAGCCGTGCTGGAGTTCCCAGATGTCGTCGAGGAAGTCATTGTCCTGATCCTCCGGCGCCGAGACGCTGATGCCGCGGGCGCGGAAGAAGCCGCTGCGCTCGCTGGCGGCGGGGGTGTATCCAAAGGTGGGGCCAGCATTGCCCAGTGCCATCATCACGTAGCTCCACGGGACCTTGAGGTCTGCAGAATGCTGAAAGCCGAAGTAGAGGGCGGGATTTGGCTGGAGGGTGATGCGATATTCGGCACCGACCTTGGAGAACTCAGCGGTCAAACCTTGCCCGAAACTCGAAGGTCCCAGACTAAGATAGCCCGCCAACGCAACGACGGTCGCAAGTGTCTTGGTTCGGAAAAGGCGCGCGATTCTTGACGAGACGTGTGGGGAAGCTTTTTCCACAGCTTTTTTGGGCTGTCGTGCCGCGTCATTCTCGGGAGTTTCCGTTTTCACGTTGGTTTCCGCTGCCGTGTTTGACGGATACGGAATTTTCCGCGGCGATGGCAAGCGTAATATCGCAGTGACATTACCTTTCCCGGCGCTTATGACATTTCCGAGACAGGGACAAGACTGAAGGCGGCAGAAAGCAGTTGGCGGGAGATAGGGGAGAGCGGTTTCCGTGGGGATCGTCCTCGGGATGGGGGGGCGGGCACGTCTCAGGCGGCGCTACCGGCTCAAGGCCGAAACAGAGCCGCCCCTACTTATTGGCTTTGAGTGGCTTGCGCTGGATCAGGCGGGCTTGAGAAGGGTTCAGCGGGCGGGTTTCCGAGGGCACGGAAAGATTTCCTGATATCAGGGAGAGGCTTCCTGATATGGGGAAAACGTTTCCTGAAATAAGGAAACGGCTTTCTGATATTGGGAAATGGTTTCCCGATATCAGGAACTGACTTCCTGAGATTGGAAAATGGCTTCGTGAAATAAGGAAGCGGTTTTCTGATCTACGTAAGCGGCATCCTTCTCTTCGGAAGTGGGTTCCCGGTTTAAGGAAATGGCTTCCTGATATCAGGAAGGGCTTTTGTGACGTACGGAATGGGTTCCCTAATCCAAGGACGTGGCTCGCTGAAATCAGGAAACGGCTCCCCGACATTGGGAAGGAGTTTCGTGATAATCGGGAGGGATTTGAGTGGATATGGTAAACGCGGATGTTTTAAGGGAGGGGCTTTGGAGGATGCGTAGTAGGGATGGGTGAATGGGGGTCTTTGGACTTCCTGATCTCGGTGGATGGCGCACTCCGCTGCGCCATGAGTTATCTTTGCCGGAGGCCTCATCCAAGGGAGAGGCGCTGCCGCGCGAGCAATGTCATGGCACAGCGGAGTCCGCCATCCACCGAGCTTTCCCTTCGCTCCGTTTCCGGGGTGTTGCTATTGGGGCAACGAGGAAAATGGGAACGCTCGTTACTTTTTTGGCCGGGGTGGCCCTTGGCTTGCTTTTCCTGGGGTGATCCAATTGACGCTCATAATTAAATCTAACTAACTCATATATGATCATTAAACCTTCCATCTCCTTCCTCAATGAAGATCCTGACGCGGACTTACTGGCTCGCATCACGACGATCGTGATTGCGCTCACGGGTAACACCAGCTTTCCAGAGCCCGCACCGACGCTGGCGGTGGTAACTGCGGCCAATGACGCCTTTGGCAAGGCGGTCGCGGAAGCGGCGGGTGGCGGGGTGGCGCTGACGGCGGTGAAGAATGATCGGCGGGCGGCCCTCGTGGCGCTGGTGCGGGAGTTGGCGAGTTATGTACAGGTGGCATGTAAGGAAGATCTGGCGGTCTTGCTCACGAGTGGCTTTCCGCACCAGAAGCCGGAGCGTCAGCCGATCGGCGAACTGCCTCCTCCAGCCAATCTCACGCTGAAGCTGGGTACGCGCAGTGGGCAACTGGTGACGAAGGCAGAGCCGGTCTCGGGGGCCTCAATCTATAATTGGCGCCTGACGACTTCCGCGGCGCCGGAAAATCCGGTGCAGACCCGGCAGACGACGGCGGCACGGCATACTTTCTCCGGGCTGACTCCGGGGGTGATCTATAATGTGGAGGTGAATGCGGTGGGTGCGGCAGGGCCGAGTAATTGGGCCGGGCCGGCGAAGCAGATGGTGGTGTAGGGGGCGGGGGGACGACGCAGATTTACGAAAGGCGCGCTGGCCGTGAGGCCGGTGCGTTTTTCTTTTTCGCGGCTCCTGCGCCTCAAGTCGGGAGACAAACGTGGAAGCAGCATCCTTTGACGTTTGGTGTTTGGCGTTTGAAGTTTGGCGTTCATCCCTCCCCGGGCAGCTCGTTGGCAGCGGGTGCCTCGCCTCACCTCCAGCGCCGCTCCAGACGGTTCAACGCCAAACTTCAAACGCTAAACGCCAAACTGGGGGATCTCGCTTTCCCGGGGCAACAAGGGCGGCAGGGACGGAGAGACACGGCAGGAGCTGGCAGGATGTCGGGCGGAGTGAAAAAGCCGCTGGCGTGCTCTGGCGGGGCGTGCCAGTGTCGCGGCCCATTTGACATGAAATCCCAAGCTACCTTCACCGCCGCTCTCACTTTTTCGCTTTTCGCCGCGCCTGCGCTCTTCGGTGCGGAGGCTCCTCCGAAGCCAGAGGCAGCGGCTCCGGCGGTCTCCTCCGTGATGCTCACGGACCCGATCGCGGTGGTGGAAGGGGCGGAGATCAAGAAGGCGGATCTGGACAAGGCCTTCGCCGGGGTGCTGGCTTCGCAGGGGATGCCGGCGGATCAGGCGGCGCAGATCCCGGAGGCGCAGCGGATGCAGTTTTACAAGATGCTGCTGGACGACATCATCGTGGACAAGCTGATCGCCAAACGCTCGGCGGCGACGCAGGTGCCGGATGCGGAGGTGGCGACGGCGTTTGCCAAAATGCAGAAGAATTTCGGCTCGGAGGAGGAGATGAAAAAGCAGATGGAGGCGAGCGGGCAGAGCCTCGACAAGCTGAAGGAGAATCTGCGCAATCAACTGCGCGCGCAGACCTGGGTGGATGAGCAGGTGAAGGGGAAGGACGCGGTGCCGGACGCGGAGGCGGAGGAATTTTACAAGACGAATCCGGATAAGTTCAAACGGCCGGAGCAGGTGCGCGCGAGTCACATCCTGGTGACGGTGACGGCGGACGCGAAGCCGGAAGACGTGCTGGTGAAGGAGAAGGCGGCGAAGGATCTCCTGGCCCGGGTGACGAAGGGGGAAGACTTTGCGACGCTGGCTGGGGAGGCCTCGGAAGATCCGAGTGCGAAGACGAACAAGGGGGATCTGGATTTCTTTGGGCGCGAGCAGATGGTGAAGGAGTTTGCGGATGCGGCTTTCTCGATGAAGAAGGATGAGGTGAGCAAGGAGCCGGTGCGCAGCCAGTTTGGGTATCACATCATCAAGGTGACGGATCGGCGGGAGGCGGCGACGGTGCCGCTGGAGACGGCGAAGCCGCAGGTGATGGCGTATCTCCAGCGCCAGAAGAAGCAGAAGGCGGTGCAGGATTTTGTGCAGGAGCTGCGGAAGAAGTCGGAGGTGAAGGTGAACTTCCCCGAACTGCCCGCGGCGGCTCCTGCTGCGCCGGGGGAAAAGTAAGGGCGCACCGAAAACTCGAAGCTCGTAATCCGAAGGGACTTTGAAAAGAGTGGAAGCAGGGAGCCAGGAAGCTAGGGATGGAGGAGGAGGCCGCAGGGTCTTTCCGAGTTTCCTTTCTTTCTGTTTCAACCTGAGATCAGCGGCTGAGCCGTGGCTCCGGACTTTTTTCCCCAGTATCCAAGCTCGCAACCAGACCGCTCCGCACAGCGGCCAAGCTTCCTGAAATGGAGACAGGATTCACAGGATTTAGAGGATTCCAGGATTTCGCCAGATGGAATCCGGTAAATCCTGCCAATCCTGATCATCCTGTCCAACTCTCCCACCATTTGGCGGCCAACCTGAGAGGCCACTTCCAAACGAGCGGCGCAATGTCTCTCGTGAAAATCGCCAGCAAGACGCAGATCTCCGGGGGCGTTTCCCTCCCTGGCCCACTCACCTTTTGAATTTGTTTCGAGCTTCGAGTTTCGAACTCCGAATTTTCCCCACATGTCTCGCAAGTCTCGCAAGAACGTCGGTCTCATCGGCCTCGGCATCATCGGCTCGCGGGTCGCGAGCGGGCTGCGGAGTGTGGGGTATCAGGTCTTTGTCTGGAATCGGACGGCGAAGCCGGTGCCAAATTTCCTGGGCTCGCCAGCGGAGGTGGCGGAAGCGTGTGAGGTGATCCAGCTTTTCGTGGCGGATGCGCAGGCGCTCTTTTCCGTGATCGACGCGATGCGGGATAAGCTGACGACGAACCATGTGGTGGTGTGCAATGCGACGGTGGGGCCGGAGGCGACGCTGGAGGCGGCGCGGCTGGTGGAGGAGCGGGGGGCGAAGTTCCTGGATGCGCCTTTCACGGGGAGCAAGGTGGCGGCGGAGAATCGGCAACTGGTCTATTACATCGGGGGTGAGGACGCGGTCTTCCTGCGGGTGAAGCCGATCCTGGAGGCTTCGAGCAAGGCGGTGCTGAAGATCGGGGCGATCGGCCAGGCGGCGACGATCAAGGTGGTGACGAATATGCTCTCGGCGGTCTCCATCCAGACGCTGGCGGAGGCGCTGGCGATCGTGAAGAAAAGCGGGCTGAATCCGGACGTGCTGGCGGCGGCGATGGAACACAATGCCTGCCGCAGCGGGGTGATGGATCTGAAGCTGCCGAAGATGATCGCGGGCGATTACGAGCCGCACTTTTCGCTGAAGCACATGTTTAAGGATGTGCAGCTCGGGATCCACATCGCGAATGCGCTGGATCTGGATGTGCCGGCGACGACGAGCACGGCGGGGGTGATGTATGGGGCGATGCAGAAGGGCTCGGGCGACCTGGATTTTGCGTCCGTGTTTAAGGCTTACGATCCGCACTTTGCGACGAATGCGACGAAGCAACTGGAGCAGGCGGTGCCGTATCAACTGGATGATGTGAAGCCGGAGCCGGGAGGCAAGACGGAGGCGGAAAGCACCACGAGCGCGCCGGCGAGTGGGGAGGAAAAGGAGGCGAAGGCCAAGTCGGCGGGTGGCTCGAAGCGGTGGTTTGGCGGCAGCTAACAGCCTGTGGTAAAAACCGGATTGCGCAGTCTCCTTCTTCTTCTCCATCTCCTTCTTCTTCCCAAATGACAGAGAAGGAGAAGGAGATGAAGAAGGAGAAGAAGACGCGGACCTTGAGATGGACAGGTATTTTCAACAGGCTGCTAACGCGAGCGCGCCGGACTGGAAATCCGGGCCTCCATTTTACCTCTCTCGATGCCCACGGCTGACGCCTATCTCGACTACCGGCAACGCGGCGGCGTGGCGGACCTGAGCGACCGCACGAAGCTCCGACTGACGGGCGCGGATCGGGTGCGCTACCTGAATGGCCAGGTGACGGCGGATGTGCGCAAGCTGGCGGCGGGGCGCTCGATGCCGGCGTGCGTAACGACGGCGAAGGGGCGGCTGTGCGCGGAAATCTTCATCACGGCCACGGAGGATGCGCTGGTGCTGGATGCGGATGGGTCGCTGCGCGAGAGTCTGCCAGCGCGGCTGGAGAAGTACATCATCGCGGATGACGTGACCCTGGAAGACCTCAGCGAGACGATGCGGCTCGTGCATGTGACGGGGGATGGGGTGGACGGAAAGACGGCGCTGACGGCGCGGGGGGCGAATCGCTTCGGGCAGACCGGGGTCGATCTTTTTCTCCCGACCGAGATTTTCGACGAAACCTGGACGCGGCTCGCCAGCGCTCATGCGGTGCTGGACGAAGGGCTGCGCGAGCTGCTCCGGATCGAGGCCGGCATCCCGCGCTGGGGGCGCGAACTAACCGAGGAGACGCTGCCGCCGGAAGCAGGGCTGGAGCGCACGCACATCGACTATCACAAGGGCTGCTACATCGGGCAGGAGGTGATCTCCCGGCTGAAGAGCGTGGGGCATGTGAACCGCGAGCTGACCGGATTCATCTCCACGGAGGGCGCACTGCTGAAGCCGGGCGCGCAGATCTTCGCGGCGGAGGCGCTGGCGGGGAAGCCGCTCGGGACGCTGACGAGTGTGGTGTGGAGTTTCTCCTTGGAAAAGCCGATCGCGCTCGGGTATCTCAAGCGCGGCTCGCCGACGGGCGGATTGCTCGCCCGCCCGGCGGATGCGACCGGCCCGGACGCCAGCGTCGCCCCGCACTCGCTCCCATTTACTGCATGAAAAAGTCTCTCCTCACTCTCCTCTGCGCGCTCAGTGTGGCGCCGCTCGTCCACGCGGATGACATCGCGGTGCTGAAGATCATCACGGCGCCGAAGCAACCTCCGCAGACGGTGGTGATCGAGTTTTACGAAGCGGACGCACCGGCGACGGTCGCGAATTTCAAAAAGCTCGCGGGCAAAAAATTCTACGACGGCGTGGCGATCCACCGCGCTTTTCCGCGCATCCTCCTGCAGACCGGCGATCCGCTGAGTAAGAAGAAGGATCGGACGAAAGTGGGCACCGGTGGTCCTGGCTGGACGGTGCAGCCCGAGATCCGGCGGAAGCACATCAAGGGTGCCGTGGCCATGGCCCGGCTGCCGGACAAGATCAACCCTTCGCGGGTCTCGAATGGCAGCCAGTTTTACATCTGTCTCCAGCCTTACCCGAGCTACGATGGGCAGTACACGGTCTTTGCCCATGTGGTGCAGGGTCTGGACGTCCTGGAGGCCATCAGCATGAAGTCCGTGGACAGCAATGACAACCCCGTGGAACGCGTGGTGATCAAGAGCGTGCGGATCGTCCCGCGCGAGCAAATCCCCTCCCCCGAAGCGCCCGTGAAGCCAGGCGCGGCGCCGGCGAAAAAGTCGTGGTGGAAATTCTGGGGCTAAGGGCTTGCGGGGTTTGGGAGCGGCGCGTATATCCCACGTCCTCCTTGAGAAAAGGGTAGATACCGAAGTGGCCAAACGGGGCGGACTGTAAATCCGCTGGCTTACGCCTTCGTTGGTTCGAATCCAACTCTGCCCACTCTTTGGATGGATTGCCGGCGCGCGGGAAATTCCTGCTGCTTCTGCAAGGTGGATCGTGTTTAGCATCCCCCACCCTTGCCGATGCCCACGCTCACTCGTCGCACTTTCCTTCATCGATCCGCGCTCGCTGGACTCGCCGTGACCACGGCTCAGGCGCAGGGTGCGCAACCGCCCCGGATCAAGATCGGCCAGATCGGCACGGGCCACGCCCATGCCGGCGGGAAGATGGAGGCGATGCGTGGCTCGGAGGAATATACAGTGGTGGGCGTGGTGGAGAATGATCCGCAGCGACGCGCGGCCGCGGAGAAGAGCGCGCCATATGCGGGGCTGACGTGGATGACGGAGGAGCGACTGCTCGGCACTCCCGGCCTCCAAGCCGTCGCTGTGGAGACCGAGGTGAAGGATCTGCTGGCCACCGGGACACGTTGCGTGGCCGCGGGCAAACACCTCCACCTGGACAAGCCGGCTGGGGAGTCGTTGCCGGACTTTCAGCGCCTGCTGGACGCAGCCACGGCGCGCCAGCTCACGGTCCAGATGGGCTACATGTTTCGTTACAATCCTGCGTTCCAACTTTGCTTCCAGCTCCTCCGCGAAGGCGCGCTCGGCGAGGTCTTTTCCATCGACACGGCGATGAGCAAGGCGCTCGGCGTCTCGGAGCGCAAAGGTCTGCTCCCTTACCGCGGTGGCTCGATGTTTGAACTCGGCTGCCATATCATCGATGCGGTGATCACGGTGCTCGGACGTCCCCGCAAAGTCACACCCCACGCGCGCCTCGTGTCTCTGGCCAATGACGGTCTCCTGGATAACCAACTGGCGGTGCTGGATTACGAAAAAGCCACGGTGACGGTGCGCAGCGCGTTGGTGGAAATCGAGGGCGGAGCGCGGCGCCAGTTCGTGGTCTGCGGGACGCGCGGCACCTTTGACATTCGCCCGCTCGAACCCGCCACCGCGCGCCTCGCGCTGGACGCGCCTCACGGTGGGTACAAGAAGGGCTATCAAGACGTGAAGTTTCCGAAAGCGGGCGGGCGCTACGATGGCGACTTTGCGGATTTGGCGAAGGTGATCCGTGGCGAGAAAGCGTTCGCCTTCACGCCCGAGCACGATCTCGCGGTGCAGGAGACGGTGCTGCTCGCGAGTGGGTTGCCGGTGGCTTGAGCGCCGGGAATGCGCTTGCGTACTGGAGGCGGATTCCTAGGATTTATATGCGGTGCCGTGGATTGAGATTGGGCACCGCAGAAACTTCAAACCCCCTCCGCCATGAAACTCCCTCGCTTCCGCCGTCTGGCGCTTCCCTGCGTCTCGCTCCTCCTCGCGCCACTCGCTCAGCGCATTGACGCGGCGACCGTCACCTCCACCTGGCTCGCCGCGGCCAGCGGGGCTTGGAACGACGCCACCAAATGGGACACGAATCCCATCTTCCCCAACAACGTCGGCCCGACCACCTACGACGCGATCATCAATGCCGTCGGGTCTGCCTACACCGTGAACTTGAACACAAGCGTCACGGTCGAGGATCTCTTGATGAGTTCGGCGAATGCGACGCTCAGCCACACCTCCGGAATCTTCACCGCTACGGGCGCCATTTCTCTGAATGCCGGCACCTACTCGCTCGCTGGCGGCACCATCAGCAATACTACGATCAACGTCGCAGGCGGCAGCCTTACCGTCACCGCGAACACCGCCAACCTTTTGAGCGGGGTGGCGGTCAATGGGGACCTCAACCTCAACGTCACCAGCGCCGCGACGCGGATCGGCGGCGGCGCCACTTTCACTACCGCCCGTCTCGCGGCCAATGCCGTCGGTCTGGGCTTCCTTCCGGGGCAGACGCTCACGGGGACGGTACTCTTTGAAGGGGCCGCCGCCGGAGTCCGCCATGTGGAGATGAATGGCACTGCGGGTGCCTTCACCATCGGCCCGACAGGGGTCATCCGCACCGCGACCGGGCTCGGCGTTTCGGGGGGTGGCAGCATCGGCAGCAGCCAG
>JANNXQ010000278.1:0-13272 GCA_031409655.1 Chthoniobacteraceae bacterium
CAGATTCAGGACACGAAGGCGGCGGTGCGCTGGGTGCGCGCGAACGCGACGACGTATGGCTTCGACCCCGCGCGCATCGGACTCACGGGCACCAGCAGCGGCGGCCACATGGCGGCCTACACGGGCATCACCGGCGGCATCAAAACCGCGCGCGTCGGGAGCGAGGTCATCGACCTCATCGGCAACATCGGCGGCAACTTCACCGAGAGCGATGCCGTGCAAGCCGTGGCTCCGTTTTACCCGCCCACCGACCTGCTCGTGATGGACCACTACGCCACTCCCGATGTCCCCGACCACAATGCCGGCGGCTCGCCTGAGAGCAGCCTCATCGGCTTTCCGATTCAGACCGTTCCGGAAAAAACGGGCACCGCGAATCCCATCATCCACGTCCGCGCGGGGCTGCCGCCCTTTTGGATCACCCACGGCACAGGAGATCGCGCCGTGGATTTCAACCAAAGCGAACTGCTCAACGCCGCGCTCGCAACTGCCGGTCAGAATGTCACCTTCTGGCCCGTGCTCAATGCCGGTCACGGCAATGGCGTCATCGACTCAGCGGAAGTCATCAGCCTGCTTCGCGTCTTCTTCGATCGCACGCTGAAAGGCATCACGTCCAATCAACTGCCCAACCCCACTTTCACCGTCAGCACCTTCAGCGGACCCGCGCCGCTCATCGTGAACTTCAACGGCAGCGCCTCCACTGACCCCGATGGCATCGTCATGAAATTCAGTTGGGCCACCGGCGACAACACGGGCGGCGGCAATGCCACCTTGAGTTACACCTACACGCGCCCCGGCATCTACCCCGTCAGCCTCAGCGCCCGCGACGACCAAGGCGGCACCTCGACCGTCACCACCAACATCATCGTCACCCCCGCCGGCACCGCCAGCGCCGCGCCACCCACCATCACCCTCACCGGCCCCATCAACGGCTTCATATATGCCCGCACCGGCGACCTGCTCGTGCAGGCCAACGCCGCCGCCAACGGCACCGCGACCGTCGTAAGCGTGGAGTTTTTCCTCAACGGTCAGTCCGTCGCGTGGGACAGCAAAGCACCTTACAACACCACCATCGGCCACCTCGCACCCGGCGCATACACCGCCACCGCTAGAGTCAGCGACAGCATCGGCGCGGCCACACTTTCCACGCCCATCAGCTTTCATGTCTTCGGTGAGACGGACGTGTTTCCACAAGCATCGCTCTCCTCCGGTGTATTCAGCGCGAGCTACTACCGCTTCACCGACGGCACGCTGAACTACACCTTCGAGCGCAGCGAAAATCTCACTCACTGGACGCCATTCACGCCCACGCAAACGGTGATCACCAACGGCACCCAGGTCCAAGAAATCCGCGCCACAGATCCGCTGAGTGCCAGCGGAATCCCGAGCCGATTCCTGCGCATCAAGATCACACCAGCGCCGTGAGCATCGTTAAGCGAGATTGAGCCCATCGCGCAGGCACAAAAACTACCCGAGCGCCGACGGCCACATGACCGAGGCCAACGCAAAGGCGAGTCGGGGAAATTTGCCTTCGTGCCGATACCGCACATCCATCAGGGCTACAACAACTGCGGCGACCTCGCGGCGGAGAACTTCTACATCCTCTGCAATCCCGCCGTCGCCACGCCCGGCCTCCAGCTCATCACCGCCGATGATCTCAAAAAATTCTCGCGTTCCGACCACTACGGCGCTCTTTCCAAAGGCGCCCTTTCTCGTCCAGCCTTCGTTATCGAAACGCCGTGATGGAGAATGCCGTCGTCTTTCGCAAAGCCAAACACCCTCCAAAACCATGAAACACACCACCCATCTCAAATCTCTTCGCCTGCTGGCCGTCATGGCCGCCGGTCTCATTGCCGCGTCCGCTGCTGAGCGATCCGCAGCGGAACCGAAACACCCACTCGTGCGCCCGGACGCCAAAGCTGCTGACCAGACGAAGAAGGTGAAAGTCTTCATCCTCATGGGGCAGTCGAACATGGTCGGCATGGGCGACATCAATCCGGCGGACAAACCGGGCACGCTCACCACGCTCACGAAGACGGAGAAGAAGTATCCGTTTCTCCTCGATGACGCGGGCCAGTGGACGGCGCGGCAGGATGTTTATTACTACGATGCGCGGGTGAAAAAGGGCGGTGCGCTGACGGCGACTTCCAACGGCAACGCCATCGGTCCGGAGCTGGGTTTCGGCTTTGTGATGGGCCAGCTCCTGGATGAGCCGGTGCTCATTTTGAAATCGTGCATCGGCAACCGCAGCCTTGGCTGGGACCTGCTCCCACCGGGCAGCGAGCGCTACACGGCGGAAGTCACCGAGCGCGGCGGTGCAAAAGTCACCAAGACATTTGCCGGATACAAGGACACGCCGGACTCGTGGGTCGAGGGCCAGCCGAAGAAGGAAGTGAACTGGTATGCCGGCAAGCAATACGACGACGATCTGGCCAACGCGAAGGCCGCGCTCGCCGACCTCGCGAAAATTTTCCCCGACTACAAAGGGCAGGGCTACGAAATCGCGGGCTTCGTGTGGTGGCAGGGAAACAAGGACCAGAACGCCGTCCACGCCGCGCGCTACGAGCAAAATCTCGCGCGGCTCATCCCGTCGCTGCGAAAAGATTACGCTGCGCCGAACGCAAAATTCGTGCTCGCGACGGGCTGCGGTTTCACGGGTCGCGAAGGATTCGGCCTGCAAATCTCCGAGGCCCAACTCGCCATCGCCGACGCGAAGAAACATCCCGAGTTCGCCGGCAACGTGAAGGCCGTGGACTCGCGCGACCTGTGGCGCGAGGCGGACGTTTCGCCGAAGAACCAAGGCTACCACTACAATCGCAATGCGGAGACTTATATGGAAACCGGCCTGCGCCTGGGCTGGGCGATGGCGGAATTGCTTTCGACGGACAAGGCTGCCGCAGGTCGACGCTAAGCCGGCTGTGCTCAGTTTTATGGGGGCGTGCGCTTTCCCTCCAAGACTCGGCAGAGTAGGGCAGTCATGTTTAGAATTAACTTCGCATGACACTCCGCTGCATCTTCACCGCTTTCGTCCTTGCCGTTTCATTCGTCACCGCCACACCGCTCTGCGCCGGCGACTGGCCGCAATGGCGCGGCCCGCAGTGCGATGGACAATTCACCGGGCCGGCTTGGCCGGATAAACTCGACGCCAGCCATCTGCGTCAGGTCTGGCGCGTCGAGCTTGGGCCGAGCTATTCCGGCCCGATGGTCAGCGGGACGCGGGTCTTCACCACGGAGACGAAGGATAAGAAGTTCGAGGCGGTGACGGCCTTCGACCGCAAGACCGGGAAGGAGCTGTGGCGTGCGCAATGGGAGGGCGCGTTGAGCGTGCCGTTCTTCGCCAGGTCCAACGGCGATTGGATTCCCGCGACCCCGGCCTGCGATGGCGAAAGCCTGTTTGTCGCCGGCATGAGGGATGTGCTGGTCTGCCTGGATGTGCAGACGGGCAAGGAACGCTGGCGTTTTGATTTCGTGAAAAAGCTCGAGGCGCCCGTGCCGGATTTTGGTTTTGTCTGTTCGCCGCTGGTGGACGACGCCGCGGTTTACGTGCAGGCCGGCGCGAGTTTCGTGAAGCTCAACAAGCGCACCGGCGAAGTCATCTGGCGCACGCTTCAGGACAAGTGCGGGATGTGGGGCAGCGTCTTTTCGTCGCCCGTTTTCGCCACGCTCGCGGGCAAGCGGCAGCTCATCGTGCAGACTCGCGAGAAGCTGGCGGGCGTGAACCCCGCCGATGGCAAGGTGCTGTGGGAACAACCCATCGAAGCCTTTCGCGGCATGAATATCCTCACGCCCGTCGTCCACGAGGACATGCTTTTCACCAGCACCTACGGCGGAAAAACCATCGGCTTCAAAGTGAAGGAATCCGATGGCAAGTTTGCCATCTCGGAAGCGTGGCGGCACAAGTCGCAAGGATACATGAGCACGCCCGTGGTGCTCGACGGCGTGGCCTACACCCATTTGAAAAGTCAGCGCGTGATGGCCGTCGAAGTCGCCACGGGCCGCGAGCTGTGGACGAGCGACAAGTCCTTCGGAAAATACTGGAGCCTCATCGCGCGCGGCGACCGCATCCTTGCGCTCGATGAGCGCGGCAGCCTCCGCCTGTTGCGGGCCAGTAAGGAAAAGTTCGATGAACTCGATGTCCGCAATGTGAGCGACGCCGAAACCTGGGCGCATCTGGCCGCCGCCGATGATGAGTTGTTCATCCGCGAATTGAACGCGCTGACTGTCTATCGCTGGAGCAAATCCGAAGACGCACCGACATCCAAACCGTGAGTCGCGGCAAAATCATTTTGGCGCTGGGCGGCTGGCTGCTGCTGTGTTTTGCGGCGGCGGCGCTCGGCGCGTTCTTCATGCCCGGCGAGTGGTATGCGGCGCTGCGGAAGCCGGCGTGGAATCCGCCGTCCTGGATTTTCGGCCCCGTTTGGACGGCGCTCTACATCATGATGGCCGTCGCCGCGTGGCTCGTCTGGCGGCGCGGAGGCTGGCGCGCACAACGCCGTCCGCTGGGTCTGTTCCTCGTGCAACTCGCGCTCAACGCCGCATGGACGCCGCTCTTCTTCGGCCTGCATTTGCCGGGCGTGGCGTTTGCGGAAATCCTCCTGCTGTGGCTGGCCATTGCGTGGACCTTGGCCGCCTTTTGGCGCGTGCATCGCGTCGCCGCCTGGTTGCTTGCGCCTTACCTTGCGTGGGTGAGTTTCGCCGCCGTGCTCAATTTCACCTTGTGGCGCCTCAACTCATGAAACCAGCGACGTTGCTTTGCCTGTGGTGCGACCTGCGCCTGTCATTGATTCCACTTTTTATGCTCCGACTATTCCTGCTCTCACTTCTCACTTTGACCACCAATGCCGCGCTGCCGCGTGACGCGCTGCCGCTCGATGCGGCGGAGTGGCCGCTGAATTTCCGGCTGCATCTCGAAGGCGCGGCCAAAGTGCGGCTGAGCGATGAGCTGACCATCGCGCTCGATGCGAATGGCCCGCATGACATCGCCGTCGAGCATCCGGCGAAAGGCACGCCGGTGCTGCGCGTGTGGTCGCGCGGGAAACTCGTGCGCGGGCCGGAGGACGCGCCTGCGCTGGCGGGCACGGGCGCGAAGGATTTCCCCGATGTGAAGCTGGACCTCGGCGCGGACTTCACTGCGATGGCGTCATTCGAGTCCGGCGGGGAGGGGACTTTGTTCTCGATGTGCGCGCCGTCCGGCAAGTGGTCGGCGGGCGCGAAGGCGCTCTTCATTCTCGACGGGCGACTCGTGTATGACATCGGCTGGCTCGGCACGATGAATGGCGGCGGCAAGGTGAACGATGGCAAGCCGCACACCGCCGTGCTGAGCGTGCGCGACGGCACGGCGCGGCTTTGGCTGGATGGGAAGAAGGTCGCGGAGAAGGCGGGCCTCACGAAGGCGGATGCGAAAGGGCATGTCTTCAAAGTGGGACGAGCCGTGCCGGATTTCGCGGGCGATTTCACGAAGGGAAACATCAGCGCCGTGCGCGTGTGGCAGCGCGCGCTCCCGGACGCGGAGGTCGCACTGCTTTTCAAAGGCGACGGCGCGGGCGCGAACACGCCGGACTTCACGCATCAGCCCAAGGGAGGCGGCAAGCCGGTCATCGAAAGCGGCACCGGCTGGGTGCAGGCGCTCGAGCGCAGCGACCACGCGGACATCGTCGGTGGCTGGAACGGCAAGACGCTCGCGGAGGGCGCGGAGATTTACAAAACGCTGTGCGTCGTCTGCCACGGCACGAAGGAGCAGCCCGGCTCGCTGCCAACGGCGCTGCGCTTCACGGAGGGCGCGTTCAAAAATGGCGCGGACCCGTATGCGATGTTTGCCACGATGACGAAGGGCTTCGGGCAAATGGTGCCGCAACCGCAATACACGACCGCGCAGAAATACGCGGTCATCCAATACATCCGCGAGACGTTCCTGCGTCCGCACAATCCCTCGCAGTATGTGAAGTTCGACCTCGCCTCGCTGCCGCGCGGACTGGCGCGGGCAGAGGCGGAAAAGGCGGACACTTCGCTGCCGCCTTACAAGCGGATGGATTTCGGCCCGGCGCTGTTTTGGACTTATGAAGTCGCGCCCGGAAACATCGCGCAAAAAGGCATCGCGGTGCGCCTCGACGACGGCCCCGGCGGCGTGAGCAAAGGCCGCGCGTGGATGATTTACGACCACGATACGATGCGCGTAGCGACGGCAACCACGGGCGATTTTGTGGATTGGAAAGGCATCGCCTTCGACGGCAGCCACGGCACGCACACGTCGCTCACCGGCGAGCGGCATTTCATCAATCCTGCCGCCCCCGGCTGGGCATCGCCTGAGGGAATGTGGGACGACGACGTGCGCATCACCGGCAAAGACGGCAAACGCTACGGCCCGCTGCCGAGAACGTGGGCGCGATTCGAGGGAATGTATCTGCACGGCGCGCGCGCCGTCATCGCCGCGAGCATCGGCGGCACGCGCGTGCTCGACACTCCCGGCTGGCTCGACTACGGCACGACGCCCGTTTTCACGCGCACGCTGAACGTCGCCGCCGCCGCGAAACCGCTGCTGCTCCGCGTCGCGCCGGACGCGGTGAATGTAGCGCTCACTGGCGACGGCACGTTGCGCAAGGACGGCGGCTTTTGGGTCGCGTCGCTACCCGGCGGTGCAAAGACGCGCCTCTTCATCTCACGCGTGGACGCCGCCTCGCTCGACGCGCTGGCGAAGGCGAACGCGGCGCCGCTCGACCTCGCGCCGCTCACGCTCGGCGGGCCGCCGCGCTGGGCGCAGGAAGTTACCACGACCTCCGAGGCCGGTAAAAACGACGGCGCTTTCATCGCCGACAATTTCCCGCTGCCCGTCGAGAATCCGTGGCAGAGCTGGATGCGGCCCGGCGGTTTCGATTTCACGCCGGATGGAAAGGCCGCCATCGTCGCGATGTGGAACGGCGACGTGTGGCGTGTGGACGGCCTGATGTCGCCTGCGCCCGCTCCCCTCAAATGGCGGCGCATCGCCACGGGCTTGTTCCAACCGCTCGGCGTGAAGTTCCGCGGCGACGACCTCTTCATCACTTGCCGCGACCAACTCGCCCGCCTGCGCGACCTCAATGGCGACGGCGAGACGGACTTCATCGAGTGCTTCAACGCCGACGCGCAAGTCACCGAGCACTTCCACGAATTCGCGATGGGCTTGCAGACGGATGCAGCGGGGAATTTCTACTACGCCAAGTCCGCCCGGCACGCGCTCGACTCGGTCGTGCCGCATCACGGCACGCTGCTCCGCGTGAGCGCCGACGGCTCACGCACCGACATTCTCGCAACCGGATTTCGCGCCGCGAACGGCGTGTGCCTCAACGACGACGGCACCTTTTTCGTCACCGACCAAGAAGGCCACTGGACGCCGAAGAACCGCATCAACCGCGTAAAAGTCGGCGGCTTCTACGGCAACATCTTCGGCTACACGAGCGTCACCGACAGCGCCGACTCCGCGATGCAGTCGCCGATGGTTTGGGTGACGAACGACAAAGACCGCAGCCCCGCCGAACTCATCACCATTCCCAAAAACGCATGGGGCACGCTCGGCGGCTCGCTACTCAATCTCAGCTACGGCACCGGCCGCGCCTTTATCATCCCGAACGAGCAAGTCGGCGGCGTGTGGCAAGGCGCAGTGTGCGAGCTGCCGATGCCCGCGTTCGCCACCGGCATCATGCGCGGACGCTTCGCCGCCGACGGCGCGCTCTACACCTGCGGCATGTTTGCGTGGGCGGGAAATGCGACCGCGCCCGGCGGCTTCCACCGCATCCGCCGCACGGAAAAGCCCGCGCAGTTGCCCGTAGCCGTCCACGCCGCGAAAGGCGCGCTCACCGTGACCTTCAGCGACCCCATTCCGACACCCGCGTGCTCGATGAAAGTCTGGTCGCTCCAGCGCACCAAAAACTACGGCTCGAAACACCACGACGAGCGGGAACTGCCCATTCGCGCCGTGAAGTTGAGCGAGGACAAATGCACCGTGGCCCTGGACATTCCCGACCTCGCCCCCACGCACAGCTACGAACTAAAAATCGGCGACCGCGCGCTGCACGGAACCATTCACCAACTCGCCAATCCATGAAAACCGTCATCACACTCATCACCACACTCGTCCTCACAGCCCAGCTTTACGCGAAGCCTCTTCAAGTCTTCATCCTCGCCGGGCAATCGAACATGCAGGGACACGCCAAGGTCACTACCTTCGAACACATCGGCATGGACCCGGCGACGAAGCCGATGCTCGCGGAAATGCTCGGTGCGGATGGAAAGCCGAAGGTTTGCGAGCGGGTGTGGATTTCGTCCATCGGCTGCGCGGCGGCGGAACAGACGGGAAAGCTGACGGCGGGCTTTGGCGCGACGACCGAGAAAATCGGGCCGGAGTTCACGTTCGGCCTCTATATGCAGAAGTTCACGGATGCGCCCATCCTGCTCATCAAGACCTCGTGGGGCGGCAAGAGTCTGAACACCGACTTCCGTCCGCCGAGCGCCGGGCCGTATGGGTTCAACGAGACGCAACTCGCCGCTTTCCAAAAGCAGGGCAAGGACGTGGCAGCGATGAAGGCGGAAAAGGCGGCGGCGACGGGCGTGAGCTACCGGCTGATGGTCGAGCATGTGAAATTGGTGCTCGCCGACCTCAAGCGCGTGGTGCCCGGCTACGACGCGGCGCAGGGCTACGAGTTGGCGGGCTTTGCGTGGTTCCAAGGCTGGAACGACCTGGTGGACGGCAGCACCTATCCGACGCGCGACAAGCCCGGTGGCTACGATGCCTACAGCACGGCGATGGCGCATTTCATCCGCGACGTGAGGCGGGATTTGAACGCGCCGAAGCTGCCCTTCGTCATCGGCGTGCTCGGCGTCGGCGGGCCGACGGCGGACTACGGCCCCGACCAGCAGCGTTACAAAGCGACGCATCAAAATTTTCGCGACGCGATGGCGGCCTCGGCGCTGTTGCCGGAGTTCAAAGGCAACGTGGCGACGGTGCTGGCGGAAAAGTATTGGGACCGCGAGTTGACCGCCGCGAAGGCGAAGGAAAACGAAATCAAACAGCGCGCGAAGAAGCTCGCGACCGAAGGCAAATTGAAACCCGCCGAGGAAAAGGTGGCGCAGGAAAAGATGCGCACCGAGGGCCTGACCGAGCGCGAGCGGCTGGTGATGGAGAAGGGGATATCCAATCTCGAATTCCACTACCTCGGCTCGGCGAAAATCCTCGGCGGCGTCGGCAAGGGACTCGCGGAGGCGATGGCGGAACTCAAACAACTCAAAAGGGCCAAGTGATTTCAGGGTGTTTTCGGTTGCCCTACCCCGTGTCCAAGAAAATCGGTGGAGGCACAGGGAAAATTGAATCCAAGGGCTTAGGCCCACAATCGGACCGCGTTCATTGGCGCCTGCGAAAGCGCACCAAAGTCTCCGCCTGACGACGCGGGCGGCGCGCGCACCAGACATTCGCCACCGGGGCAGACCGCGGCTACAAGCGGGCATGGCCTTTCAAAAATTTATCCGCGACCACGATGGCTGGCAGACGGCGGTGACCGAGGTGCAGTTTGCGAATCCGCATGTCGAAGTGCATCGCGTGACGGTCACGTCGCCAACGCGATCCACGCCGTTTCCGTGGACGGTGTGTCATCGCAAGGCCGGGGTGGTGATCGTGCCGCTGACGGCAGCGGGGGAGTTCGTGCTGGTGCGGGAGGAGCGGGTGCCGATCCGGGCGACCATCTGGGCCTTTCCTGCCGGGCAGATCGATGACGGCGAGGAGCCGGATGCGATCCGCGCCACGGGACTGCGCGAACTGCGGGAGGAGGCGGGGCACCGGCTCGCGCCAGGCGGGGAGGTGATCTCGCTGGGGCACTTTTTCCCGAGCCCAGGCTTTACCGATGAGCACAGCCATCTGCTGCTCGTCCGGCCCGTGGAGCCGGACCCGGCGGGGGCGGAGCCGGATGCGAATGAGGGCATCCTCGGCTGCCAGACGGTTTCCGGCGAGGCCTTGCGGGGGATGATCGCGAGCGGGGAGATCAGCGATGCGAACACCCTCACCGCCTTTGCCCGGCTCGTGGCGCGCGGGCTGGTGTGATTTCGCTTTCTCTCTCGCGGGCTCTTCCGCTTAATCCCCGGCCCGCTCCCAGTCCCAGCCAGTGCCCAATGTGACACGCCGGCTAAGAGGATGACGCAGCGGACGCTTTTTATACCGATGTCCTGGCTCAAAAAACTGTTTCAGATCCGCGAGAACGCCGACAAGGAGGCGGTTAAACCTTTCCTCGATCACATGGAGGATCTGCGCTGGACGATGATCAAGATCGTCGGGACGCTCTTCTCCGGGATGGTGCTGTCCTTCGCCTTCCGCAAGCGGCTCTTCGAAGTGATGCTCGATCCGCTCCGGGTCATCACGGACAAACCGCACGACGTCCTGCAAATGACCGAGGTGGCCGCGTCGATCATGGTCTCGCTGACCCTGGCTTTCTATGCGGGCATCATCATCACCTTTCCCTTCCTCTTCTATTTCCTGCTCGAGTTTGTGCTCCCGGCGCTGACGCGGAAAGAGCAGCGCTTCGTGCTGCCGGGTATCGCCGTGGGTTTCGTCCTTTTCGCGGCCGGGGTCTATGTCTGCTACAGCTTCATCCTCCCGCCGACCCTGAAGTGGCTCTTCTTTGACGCGGCGAATCTAGGCGTGAAAGCGCAGTGGATGGTCCGCGATTACTTCAGCTTTGTGACGCGCCTCTGCATCGGCTTTGGCCTGCTCTGTGAGCTGCCCGTGGCTATGACTATCCTCGCGCTCATCGGCATCGTGCGTTTCGAGTGGCTGAAGCAGACCCGCGCTTACGCGATGATCATCATCCTCATGCTCGCCGCGTTCATTGCGCCGACGCCAGACCCGGTGACCTTTGCGATGATGGGCGTGCCGATCATCCTGCTCTACGAATGCTGCATCTGGCTCGTCTGGCTCATCGAACGCAAACGGAAGAAGCGTGAGGACGCGGAGCAGGCCGTGAAGGATCGGGAAGACGAAGCCTGGCGGAAGAAGCGCTACGAAGAGCAGCAGCGCGAGCAAAAGGAACACGACGACATGTACGGGGGCGACTGATCCGGCGCTCATCCTTTTCATCCTCAGCCTCATCCGCGATCAGAGGAAGAGCCTTCCCGTTAGGCTCCCGGCGCTTTCGGGCTGGAAAGTGGCAGCCTTTCTGCGTACCTTCAACTCTCGAAACGGCGCACTCCACGAGTCTCCCCCCGCGTTTGGGAAAAGGCCGTCCACAGATTCGACTCATGAAAAACGCTTGGTGCCCTCGTCGCTCCTTCACGGAGTTTGGCGTCTTTTTCCTCCTGCTCTTGCTGTCGATCTCAGTGCGGGCGCTGGCCGTCTTAAATCTGGATCTGGTCACGATCGGCGATCCGGGTAATCCCCGCGATGACGGCCCGGCCACGGGTCTGTCGCACACCCAGGAGTATCTGGGGCGGGTGGACACCATCTACCGGATCGCCCGCACGGAGTTCACGGATGCACAGTATGTGGACTTTCTCAATGCCGTGGAGCCGACCGGCAATGACACCGCGCTCCAACTCTACAATCCGCAGATGTCGAGCGATGTGGATGGCGGAATTCTTTTCTCGGCGGGCGCTCCCGATGGGCAGCATTATTCGCTCAAGCCGGGACGCGGGCAGCGGCCCGTGAGCTTCATCAACTACCTCGATGCGATGCGGCTTTGTAACTGGCTGCACAACGGCCAGCCGACTGGCGGCGGAACGGAGGCCGGTGCCTACACCCTCAATGGTGATCTCACCAGCGGACTCCAGCCGACGAATATCGGCGCGCGCTTTTGGATTCCCACGGAAAAGGAATGGTACAAGGCCGCCTTTTACGACCCGACCCGCCCCACCCTGGCGGGGTCGCCACGTTTTGATGCGGCTCGGGGATCAGGACCTTATTGGTGGTTCGGCACGCGTTCGGATTTCCGTCCGACGGATAGCACCCCGAGCTCCTCTTTGCCCAATGCCGCTAACTGGCACGGCGCCTCCGGGAGCATGACCGACGTGGGCAGCTATCCGCAATCTGCCAGCTACTACGGAACGCTGGATCAGAATGGCAACGTCTTTGAAATGACGACGGCGATCGTGAACGGCAACCAGCGCATCCTGCGTGGCGACTACTGGGCGAGCGACTTCGGGATCTTCATGGAGTCAGGTCATTCGAGTTTCGTTTCAGCGACGACGGAACTGCCGAACATTGGCTTCCGCGTCGCCGCCGCCCCGGCGGATGCGCCGGAGCCGCCCGCGAATCCCATCGCCGGTAGCAGTCGCCTGCGGATCGTCGCGATCGGCGACGACATCACCCAAGGCGATGGCAACCGCAAGAGCTACCGCTATCCCCTCTGGCAAAAACTGCTCGATGCCGGGGCCAACTTCGATTTCGTCGGCTCGCTGAATTACAACCAATATTCGAACCCCGTCTTTCCCCCGTATCGCGGCCAACTCTTCGATCCCGATCACGAAGGGCACGCCTCCACGCGGGCGTCCGATATCCGGTTTTGGATGTCTTACTGGCTGAATACGAACGACGGAACCAATCGCCCTTACACGCCCGATGTCGCCCTCATTCACATCGGGACTAATGATTGTATCCTATCCGTCCCGACCGCCGATTCAGTGGCGGACATCAAGGCGATCATCGACCTTCTGCGTAACACCGTGCCGAACGGCAACCTGAAGGTGGTCGTTTTCCTGGCGAAACTCATCCCACTCTCGGACAGCGCCGCCAATGTGCGGATCAATGCGCTCAACGCGCAGATGGCGTCCATCGCCGCGGAAAAAAGCACCGCTGATTCGCCCGTCCGGGTGGTCGATCAAAACTCGGGCTTCAATAGCGCCCAGGACACGCTCGACGGGAAACATCCCACCACGGCGATTCCGACGACGGCGCAATCGGGCGAAAAGAAGATCGCGCAGAAATGGTTTGAGGCCCTGCAACTCGCCGCGGCCAAGCCAAACGTCGGACGCGATGCGAGTGGCCCGCTCACGCTGGCCTATCGGCGGGTAAAAGTGCGGACCGCGCTATCCTACGAAGTGCAGGTCTCCAGCGACCTCACGCAATGGCAGTCCGGCGCCGCTCACACGCAGGAGGTGAGTGTCGTGGACGATGAGCCAGCGACGGACACCGAGATCGTCACCGTGCGCGACCTGAATCCCGCAGGCTCGCCTTCGCGCTACATGCGGCTGCGGCTGAATTACGCTCAGTAGGGCCGCCGGGCTCATTCAGGGCGAAGCTGATTTTCTGCGCTGCGGTCTAAGAAG
>JANNXQ010000279.1:0-31953 GCA_031409655.1 Chthoniobacteraceae bacterium
CGAGTCGCGGATGGTGGCGGGCTCGCCTTTCTCGACGCTTCAATGGGGCCGCGATCTTTCGACCGCGGATAGCGAGTCGGTGTACGACAATCGGCACCTCGTGGACGGGCTTCAATGGGGCCGCGATCTTTCGACCGCGGATAGCACGGGCAGACAGGTGGCGCCAAAGCTCACCCCTGCAGCTTCAATGGGGCCGCGATCTTTCGACCGCGGATAGAGTCGTGTGGTAAACCGTTCTTCATAAACGCGCAATCCAGAAGAGCGCGAGACGACCGGCGCGATCCTTTTAGCGAGTTCCCATTTCAGACGTTTTTCTTCTATACTTCGATCCCGAAGGGCCGCCGGCACTTGATCGCGAGCGACCAGCCCAGCAGGCGCCATCATGCCACCGCTCGCGTCATTCACGACGCGCAGAGATTTCGTCTTCAGAATATCAATGAACCGCGTCCCGGTGAGCGGAACGCTCGATCCGGTCACACCACGTAGCATGGCGAGTCCAACTTCGTATAGGGTTTCCCCAGCGCGGCGATGACGCGGTCCCCACGGCCTTCCGACGGCCCGAGGCTTACGAAAAGCACCTGGTCGTCCGTTTGCGAGATGACGCTGAGCAGTTCCCGCTGCAAACCAGCCAGCTCGCTCCCGTTCAGGTCGCACTCGAAGACCGAGAATTGCAGATGCTCGCCGTGATTCTTGCACACCTTGAAGACCCGGTCGCGGCGCTTGTCTTCGGTGATGTCGTAGCAGACGAGGTAGGTGTTTCGCATGAGGCAAGCCTTTGCGCGTCACCGCGTCAGGAACGGCACATACTCCGGGATCTCGCCGGTCAGCACCCGGGCGAGGATGCGAAATTGCAGTTCGATCGCACGACGGTAGCTCACTTTGTAGTCGAAAACGGGATGCGTGATGAGCGAGTTCATCCGCTGCTCGAAGCATTGGAAGAATTGCTTCCTCCCGGCGGCATTGAGATTCACGGCGCGGCCCGCAGAGACGAAATCCCTGGTCGTGACAAAGCGATTGTTGATCGCCGTGAGCACTGCGGACTCTGCGATGAGCGGGCGGAATTCCTCCATCACATCCAGCGCCAGCGCGGGCCGGCCGTGGCGTGGCTGATGGTAAAAGCCGACGTAGGGATCGAGTCCGACGGCCATCGCAGCGAGCGTGCATTCCTTCGCGAGCAGACTGTAGGCGAGCGAAAGCAGCGCGTTCACCGGGTCGGTCGGCGGACGGCGATTGCGCGTGGTGAAGTCGAACGTGAACGCCACCTCCGGCGCCGCCGCTGGCTCGGGCTGCGCGATCCCTTCCAGAAAATCCTCCTCCTCGATCCGCTCCCGTATCATCCCGCCGAACTGCTGAAAATACACGCTCGCCGCCGCGCCTTCCACGCCGAGCAACTCCTCCAGCGAGCGCGTCGCCAGCGCATCCTCGCGCGCCTGGCCGAGCCGCAGCTTCGTGCGCTCCGGCGGCTCCACATGATTGCGCATGAAGAGCACCCGATGATTGTGAATCTTCCCGCGCACGAACTGCTGCGCCAGCCGCAGACAGCTCGCCGGGTCCGCCGCGTGCCGGAATTGCTCGATCCGCAGCAGCACATTTTTCAGCGAATGCCCGCGCGTCATCCCGTAAAACCAGCCGCCCATGGAAAACCAGGTCACCGGGATGTCCGCGTCGCAGAGCCGCTGCACCGCCTGCGTGGACATCTGGATATTGCCGAACAGCGCGACGTGGCAGACATCCATCACCCGCACCTCCTCCACGAGCCGGTCTTTCTCCTTCACCTTCAGCACCGCATCATTGCAGCCCACGCGATAGCCTTGGGTATTGAGATAAAGCGCCCGCTTTTCGTCGCGCGGCGCGATCAGGCGGCGGGGCGGGGAGGAAGGTGAATGGTGATCGGTGATTGGTGATTGGTTGGTGCCGTCTCGGTCCTCGGCTGGCGCAAACTTTTCCACCGTCGGGATCGAGAGCATCCGCGTCTCATCCGGCAGACACACCGGCGCGAGCGAACACCGCGCGCACTTCGGCGAATCGACCAGCGGCGGCGGAATCGGCCCCTTCGCACAGACCCGTGCCTCGGCGATTTTGGAAATGACCCACGCCTCCAGCTCCGGCGTCAGCTCCAGCGGCACGCGCTGCTTCGTCTTTCGGTAGTAAATGATCCCCGTATCGCAGGCGTAACCATTGTCCCGCAGCACCAGGCATTGCAGACCGAGCTGCATTTTATCCGCATCCCACAACTCCAGCCCGTCCGCGCCTTCGCGCGGCGCACCCACTTTGTAATCCACCGGCTGCACCGCCGCGACACTGCCATCCCGGCTCAATGTCGCCTCCACGAGATCCATCTTCGCCACCACCCCGAGCCGCTCCGACCCCAGCATCACTGAGCGCGAATGAATCTCGTCTCCATCGGCCACGGACTTCGCCTCAACTCCCTCACCCAGCGCGCTCGTCGCTTGCGGCAACGCACCCTTGCCCTTGTCCACCCGCGCATGCACCGCCGCGCCCTTCACCGTGTCCGCACTTTCCACGAAAACCCCTTCGACATGCTCGTAGTAAAAAAGCCGCGGACAATAGACGAACTCGTTCAACATCCGTGCCGGGATCGACTCCGCCTGCTGCTCCACCTTCGGCGCATCTTCGTCCTCTCCGGTCGCTTCCAACTCCGCATCCTCCACTACCACGACCTCCACCGGCCTGTCCGGCGCATCCGCCGGCGCAGTCGGGAATGTGTCCGGCGGGACGCCTACCCTACCCTCGACGGGTGCTTCGGGCGGGACCGTTGCCTCGACCACACCGGCCTCGCCACCCGTCGCGGTAAACGCCTGCTGCACGACTTCGGAAAGCTGCTTCGCAAACAAATCCGGCCCGCCGTCTCCGCCTGAGCGGCGACGTCCTCCGCGTCCCGAACGATTTCTTTCACGCATGGCAGTCTCCTGATCTTGCCGCTTCCATCCTTGGTAACGAACTGGCCTTCATGATTTGTCCTCCTCGCGATGAAAGCCGATCCGCGGCTTCGGCGGGTCCGGCGGCGGCAGCAGCAGCGGACGCAGTTTTTGAATCACATCCCGCAGCGCGCTGTCGTGGCTGAGCAGCGTCTTCTCGATCTTCTGCAACCGCGCTTCGAGCGTCGCATCGGCCAGCAATTCCCGCCGCATCTTCACGAACGCCCGCACCACATACACACTCATCGCCACCGCCCGCTCGCTACTCAGAATCGTCGCCGCCATGATCGCCCCGTGCTCGGTGAAGACCAAAGGAAGGTATTTGCGGTGCTGCCCGCGCCCTGCGGTCTTTAAGGTTCCAATTTGGCACCTTAAAGAAGCCCATTCCTCCTTGGTGAGCTGGAAAACAAAATCGGCAGGAAAGCGCGCCGCATTCCGGCTGATTGCCCGATTGAACTGCTTCGTCTCCACGCCATAAATAATCGCCAGATCGCTATCGAGCATCACGGACTCGCCGCGGATGGCAAAGATGCGGGGGACAATGGCTGACAGCTCGTCCGGCTTCATGATTCTTTGGTCACTGGGTTCTACGGCATCGTGTGCCTCCCGCCGGGCAAACTTGAGGTTGCAATTTGTGACATCAAGTCTGTCCACTCCTGAGCAGTAAGCTGAAATGCAAAGTCCAATGAGGGCACGGCATCGGCCATCTTTAGGATCACAGTCTGTGACCTTAAAGCCACGCTCCCTTGAGCATCGGACCAACTTTTTTCACACATGGCAGTTTCCTCTTTGCTTGCCGCTTTCTAGGCGTGCCCGGCAGGAATGCACAGCCCCAATCCAAAGGACGAAAACATCCATCGTCGCGGAGTGCCTCCAATCCTCAGCTTGACCCGTGCATACAACAGAGGCATCAGTGTATGCATGAGAACGACGCTGAACATTGACGACTCCCTGCTCGCGCAAGCCGGCGAATACACCGGCGAGACCGAAAAAACCGCGCTCGTCCGCATGGGATTGGAAGCACTGATCCAGCGTGAATCGGCCCGGCGTCTCGCTGCCCTTGGTGGCACCATGCCATCCCTCACCGTGCCTCCACGCCGCCGTCCGGAGACCAAGCGGCGCAAATGATCCTCGCCGACACGTCGGTCTGGGTGCAGCACTTCCGGCGCGGGGTGCCGGACTTTGCGACGGCCCTGCAAAACGGCCAGATTTCCATCCACCCCGTCGTCCTCGGCGAGCTGGCGAGCGGCAATCTGGCCAGGCGCACCCAGACTCTGGCCGCACTGCGCAGTCTGCCGCGCACCAAAGCCGGCACCACCGAAGAATGCCTCGATTTCATCGAGACCCACACGCTCTACGGTCGCGGCATCGGTTGGAACGACCTCCAGTTGCTCGTCGCCGCCCGGCTCTCCGGCAACCCGCTCTGGTCGCTCGACACCCGTCTCACCGCCGCCGCGGTCGAACTGGGCGTGGCTCATTCCGCTCCCTGACTTGCCGGCCACCGGCGAGCGATCGATTCGATCCCGCTCCGCTCCACGACCCGAACGATTTCTTTCACGCATGGAAGTCTCCTCTTTTTCTGCCTGCCATCTATGTCTGCTCCGCAGGAACGAACAGCCCCAATCCGAAGTGAGCACCGTAACCGAGGGCGATCGGTCCATCCACGAAATGGGGAAAGGTAATGCGGAAGCCGTAGCCGCGTTCGCCCGCCCGCGCACCCTCGCCATGTTTCCGCGTGCGTTGAAATTCAAGCCAGCGGATGCGGCCGGCATTGAGCATGAGGTGCGGGACGAGTTCGATTTTCGACGGCTCAGGAAAACCCGCTTGTTTCAGAAGCCGGCGGAGGTCGTGCTCGGGAGAGCCGATAGCAAGTCCGGTTTCATCGAGCTTGGGTGCTCCATTGTTGCGGGTCTTGAGGTGGCGAGTCGGGACGAAAGGTGTGAGCGAAGTCCATTCCATTGACGAGGCGAGCGGGAGCGAATGTCCGGCGTCGGCATTGTCTCCGCCAAAGTCGGCGCGCTCGCCGGTGCCGAGGAGAATAAGTTGGAGCTTGTGACCGTCGTAGCCCCACGTCTGGCGGAGTTGTTCGAGAGCACGGCGGGCATCAGCATCGAATCCCATCCGGGCGTAGAGGGTGAGAAACTTCACTCGTCCGCGCTGCGAATCGCACTCCGAAAGATAGAAGGCATGATGATGGCCGTCGGCGAGCGGCTGCCCGGCGGTATCGCAGCCAGTGAAGACCGGCGCTGCACATCGTGAGACGAGAGCACGATGAAAGCGTTCGCCGAGGCTGAGTGCTTGGGTGATGCGTGGCGGCACATCGCTGACGACGGCGAAGCGGGCGACGGTCGGGCGACGGTCATCGGGCTTGGGCTCGCGCTGTGGAGCGATGCGGAAGGGCTCTGCCGGGCGCGCGAAATCGATCCATCGAGAACCGGGCGGTTGGCTCCATCCGGCGGCTTTGAGATCGCCGGTATCGGCGAGGAGCGCGTCGAAGATGGAAGGAGGGACAAGCGGCGCTTTTGCTTTTGCTTTGCCCTTCGCTTTCGCCGTGGGCGCTGCCTGCTTTCCGAGCCATGCGCCATATTCCAGCGGCGTCTCGGGCGCGAGGAGCCTGATCGGTTCTTCGTCCGGAAGCAGCGGTTCGCTGTCGGTCAGCGGGCGAGCGGTTTTCGCCGGGAGCACCGCCGTCGCGGGAAGCAGTGCGGCCTCGACCAGACTCTCGGCGCGGCCAAAGTAATTCATGCTGGCGAGGAGCGCGGCGAGCAGTTCGCGTTGCGCCGCGTCTAGTTCCACCGGCCAGAGCACGGTGAGCGATTCGCCGGAAGCGACGTGGACGAACGTATCGAAGACCTTCGTTTTTTTGCCGTCTGCGAGCGGCATGTAGTGGCGCGTGTGCGAGGAGGTGGCCGCCGGCAACGCATACGATGGTGCCGCGTCGGCGAGCGCGTCGATGAGGGCACGCACACGGTCTTCCTCGAAAACGGCGCGATGCTTGTGGAACCAAGTGGCGATCAATGCCCGGCAAATGCGCCAGGGAGCGGGCGGCCAGTCGGGCACGCCTTCATTGACGTGGCTGCCCCAGGCGGTGGCGTGCCAGCGCCCGGCGACGAACTGGAACCGGAGCGCGATCATTCGAAGGTGACTTCGCGATCCTTTGCTTCGCTGAAATTCTTCGCCGCAGCCGTGATGAGCTTCGGCAGCGCGCCTTCCAATTCCTTCAGTGACGGAAGTGCAAATCCGCTCGGGCGCGTCACGACTGGTGCGCCATCTACCACGAGGTCGCAGGCGGTGCGCAGTCGGCAGTTACCGTCGAGTAGCTTCTGAATCTTGAAGATCGAAAGCGCTACGAGCAGTTCCGTCACCGCAGGATCGAAGCCGTATCCGCGGAGTTGGGAGAGATCGACGTTGAAGAACGCGATGATTTCGCCGCAGAACTCGTCGCGATGAAACGGCACATTGCCGAAGCCTTCCTTGCTCGTTTTTCCTTCGTCGCCTTTGCCGGGGTTGACGTGATCGTTCTTCACCCCACCGCTCGCTGCGACGGTGATATTCCGTGCCTCAATGAACGACGTGATCACGCGCGGAAGGCGCATCCGGCCACCGCCGATGTCGGGTTTCGCGATGAAGATTCCGTGAAGCAACGAGTTGACGTCATATTTCAAAAGCACGTTGGCAAGCTTGCGGAGATCGAGGCGCATCGCGTCATCGGTGCCGAGTTCCTGCTTGAGCTTCGTCACGAAACTCTTGTCTTTGCCTTCGAGGATGTAGGGGCTGTTCAGGCGGTGCGCTTCGAGGACCGAGTTCGTGAGCGGCAGTCCGGCCTTGTCCTTCACCTGCACGAAAGGAAGCCCGCGCAACGGCTCGATCCAGTTGTTCGCGTTTCCATCCCAGCAGACCGCTTCGAGCCGGTTGGCCATGCTCTGCGCGGATTCGACGAGCAGCATCGGCGTTCCATCCGGCAGCGCGTATGTGGCAGGCCCGAGATCGGGAAAGCCGGTGGGTTGAAAGCGGCTGCCTTGGATCGGCTTGAGCTTAGCCTCAACGAGGAGGCGGGATTCGTTGGCGAGTGGTGCGAGGTTCATAGTGCGACTGGTGTTGGTTGGGTTTGTTGTTCGGTTGGGCGGAGGACGCGCTCGGCCATGTGGGTGAGATCGTCTTCGGTGAGCGGAAAGAGGAGCGCCGCAGCGCTGCGGATCACGGACACGCCGCGGGCGGGAATTCGATCGACGGCTGGCGCGAGCCCGGAAGCGCGGAGCCGTCGTGCGGCCAGAACCGAGGCTTGGAGTCCATCGCCTGCGCGAGCCCGCTGATGGATTGCGGCTATGATAGGAACGTGAGTGCCTCGCAGTTCGTGGCGCGAGAAGCAGAGCTTCAGCAGCGCATAAAGCGCGGGCGGGTCGCGGCGTTCGGACGGGAAGCCGACTTTGAAATCAGCCGAGTAGTCGCCGCCGAAGTCGATCAAGACCATGCCCCAGAGCAGGCGGGCAATGAGTCGGTCATCGGTGCGGCCTTCGATGAACGCAGCGATGTCGGCGGGCCGGGCAGGGATCGCAGCGGAGTCGGGGTAAGCTTCTGCGCCGCTCTTTGCGGCAAGCATGAGCCGCCGGGCGAAGATGGCATTCAACACTCCCGCGAGATCGCCCTCGCGCCAGACGACATTGGTTTCGACCGTTTCGGTCCAGGAATACCAACGCTTCTCCCGTCCGCCTTCGGGTTGGACCGGCTCGAGATGGCAGCGCAACGGGAGCGCGGTTTTGCCGTGGAAGGCATTGACGCTTGCCAGCGCGGCAGCAAGGCGGAACTCCGCTGTGCCGGTGTTCGCTTCGCGCATCCATTGTGGCGCGAGCGACGGGATGGGTTCGAGCTTGGTGTCGGGATTCTTAGATGCGCGCTTTCTCCATTCCCAGCTTCGTGCCAGCGCGGCTTCGCATGCTCCCAGCGAGATTAGTAACTCTTGAACGCGGGTCCGGCGGGTCGGCTCATCGGTTTGGCAGAAAGCGACGATGGCGGAGTCGAGGGCGCGCGCGGCTTGTTGCAATGAAGCTGGTGCGCCGTCGGATCGTGCTGCCCGACTGAACTTCTCAAGCCAGGAATTGAGCGGACGAAGAAGCCCGACGGATGGATTTTCGCGAACTTCAAACCGCCCTTGATCGACGGTCGTGTTGTAGTTGTCTCCACCGACTCTGCCCCGGAAAATACCAATGCGTTGAAATCGTGAAATGCCCCGGTCGCAACCGTGCTGGGCGAGCGCGACAAACGCATCCAATCCGCTCATCGCAGTCCGACCGTGCTTTTCGATGCGCGCCTCCGCGAAGACGGCTGCCAGTTCCGTTAAAGCCGTCTGCTCATGCCAAAGCGGCAGCCACAATTCACGGCCCCGTTCAGCGTATGTCGGTGATCCAACGCCAACGGATGTCGATTCCACGAGAAACGGAAAGCGAGCAAACGCTTGCATGTTGGTTCCTGTCTTCTTGCCGAGGGAACCCGAAAACAGACACGCCCCCTCAAGCATCAGAATAAAGTCCCAGGGGTTACTCGCGGATTTGCCGATGAATCCGGACGTCGAGTTCGGGCCGCCGACGCGCGCCGAGTCGAACATCACCGGGGAGAGGTCTGCAATCTTGCTCCGCGGGTCCGGGGCGCCGAATAGCGCCTCTTCAAGCGACGCTCTTGAATCAAAGTCCTGACCGCTTACCGCCTTTGGTGGTTTAGCTCGTTGCTCGTCAAAATCCCCAAGAACCAGCCACAAGCTCTGCATGAAATTGTCGGAGAAGTGACTGTTCCCATCACTGCCTCCTCCGCTGCCGAGCAGCGTATTCAACGAGGGCGCGTCGTTTTCAATCACACATGCCGCGTCGAGCCAGGTGAGAAAGCTTTCAGGTAAGTCGTTCCGTAGAGCTTGCAACAGCCGCGACTTGTTTTCCCGCTGAACCTTGCCGCTGCCCTCAATGTCGCCTTTGACCCTAACTCCGCTCGCGTCCATCGCAGCGAAGGTTAGTCGGAGTGCCTGTCGATAATGCTCAAGGCGTTCTGTTGCCGTGCAGAGAATTGCTTCGACTGCTTTTTCAGCGGTGGACGCTGCCGTGAGCTTCCCGCGGAACTTTGCCGGATCGACCGACCGATCAACTTTGAAGAAATCGCTCCCACTCCACGGAACGACAATCGGCGTGGGTTGGTAGCCTTCGAGGAAGAACTTGAGGAGCGATTCGCGGTCGAGAGTCGAGGTCAGCTCGAAGATGTTTCCTTTCCAGCTTCCGAGCGCGCCGGCGTCGCGCTGCTCCGCGACGAGACGGAGGATGCCGAGGGCTTTGAGGTAATGGGCAATCGGGACCGGCGCGCAGCCATTGAGTTTGAGAGTTGGCATCGGCTTAGGCGTTCGAGGTGGCGAGTGCCGACGCTCGCATGTCGGCGACGCGGAGCAGTGTTTCGAGATAGGCGAGGCGGAATGGACCGAAGCGGTCGCGCAGGGCGATGGTGCGGGCGAGCCATGACGCGCCGCGCGGGCCGTCGCCCATTTTCATGAAGCTGAGATCGAGCGTGACCGGGCTGGTTGCGCCGCCGGGGAGACCGGCAGCGGGGAGTTCTTCGCCATCCCAGATGCCGCGTGCGTGCAGTCGGTCGGAGGCTCCGTCGGGTGCTTGTTCGTTTGGCAGCGCGCGGATGGAGAGGCGCACTTTGCCATGATGCGTGGCGATGAGATAGGCGATGAGATCGCGCTCGGCGGCATCGGCAGGTGCGGCGATGAGCCACGCAAGCGCGGAAGCGAGTTCGTGGCGAAATCCTTTGCGCTTATAGCGTCCGCCTTTGCCGGCAGACTTTGCCCAAATGGTGTCTCCATCCGGCGGCGTTCCGCCGTTGCGAAGCGCCTGCTGAAAGACCGAATGCGCCTTGCCCGTGTCGTGCCAGAGGGCGGCGGTTTCGAGAGCGGCGATCTCGTCCGGCGTGAGCGAGAGGGCCGTAGTGAGAGAGCGCGCGGCGGCGATGACATCGGCGGTGTGGTCTTGGAGGCTCAGCCACCGGCCGACGAAGCTGTTGGGATCGCCGGAAATTCCTTCGCGCTTTTTGTCTATCTCGCCCGGAAGAGGAGCTGGTTGATCCTTCGGCTCGCGAGTCCATCCGAGTTCCTCGGAGTAGCCGCCGCTTTCTGCTGCGACCAGATAAAGCCCGCCGGGTCGTGGCCGCTTCGCTTCCTGCCATCGGTCTTCCAGCGCATTCCACACAAACGCCTTCGGCTTTTTGGAACTGAGGAACTTTGCAAACTCCGCGAGCGAGACGCGGCATAATTCGCGTCGGGTGGGAGCGGTTGTGTCTTCCGCAGGCCCGCCATCTGGAACGACCCGCCAGAAAACTTGCACGTCCGTATCGTCGCCGTCGCGGATGTAGCGGGAGACATCGAGATCGTTTCCGCAGAGGTCGGGAGTGGTGTCGAAAAGATCAAGGAGGTCTTTGCGCCGCAGGACGGGGCGAACGACGCGCGGGACGGGGACGGTGACTTTTTCGAGCAACGCCAAGCCGACATCGGAACCGGCTTGGTGCAATCCATCGCGAGCGGCGTTCAACTCCTCCGCGGTGTAGGGCAATGCGAGGTCATCCGATGCCGTCTCCACGTCGATCCAAATGACTTCGGCACCGGTGACGAACTCGCCTGCTCGATTGCAACGGCCAAAGCGCTGAACGAGCGAAGCCCACGGGGCCAGCTCGGTGATGAGCAAACGCGCGGAGATGTCCACGCCAGCCTCGACAGCTTGTGTGGCGATAATGATGCGATCACCGCTGGCGGTGAGCAGCGACTGATGCCGCTCGCGATCCGCTGGCCGGAATCTCGAATGGATGAGGGCGAGCCGCACATTCGGAACTTTGGCTTTCAACAGCGCCGAATAGATCGCTTGCGCGCGGGCGACACGGTTCACGACGACAAGCGTCAATGAACCTTCCGTGTGCCGAGTAGTAATGAGTTCAGCGACGTGCTTCGCGTAATCCTTCTTGGTCGCCGAATCGAGGGCGAGTGGCGCGGCGGTGAGAGTCTTCGCCGCCTCAATGCGGGCGCGGACCGCCGGCAATGCGCGATCACTTTCGCTGAGAGAAATTGTCGGCCAGCCGCTCTCGGGTTTCTTGTGGTCAACGGTCGCGAGTTGAGCCTGGTCGAGCGTGGCGCTCATCCACCACGTCGGGCACTGGCTGAGTGTGGATGAGGCCCGGAAGGCGTCGAGTTGCGCGCTCGTCTCGACACCGACTCCCATCAACTGCGTTTCATCGAGCACCCAAAGGCAATCGCTGTTGAGCAGGCCGAACTGCATCGGCCAGCGGTAGCGGCTCATGCCATAGCCACGGCTCAAGGCGCGAGAGAGGAGCATGTCTTGAGTGCCGATGAGGATGGCGTTGTGCTCGGGGTAGAGATCCCAATCAGTCTTCTCTTCGCCGCCCATGAGGATGTGGAGGCCGACTTTGCCGTCGTGCTTGCCTTCACCTTTCCACTCCCGATCACCAAGATTGCTTAGCCATGTTCGCACGTTGTCCCGCGTCTGTTCGACGAGGGTGCGCACCGGTAAACAGAGGACGAGGCGGCGCGGCCATTGGGCGCGGGCGTCGGCATTCGGCTGCAACGCCCGATTCCAAAGCCACGCCATGACGACCGCGGCAGTTTTTCCGCAGCCGGTCGGGATTTGGATGAGTTGCGAGTCGCATGCTGTGCCGCTGCCCAAGGACTCTGGGTCGCTCGGCTTAGCATCAGGACCGCAGGCGAGACGGCATTGATAAGTGAAAGGCGAAGGCAGACCGGTGCCCTCCTTGAAAACCGCGAAGTAGTTGGTGCCGCTCATAGTTTCTGCGAGTCGAAGATTTGCTCAGGCTTCCGATGTCTCAGCGGCCCGGCTTCTTGCAAATACGGCCCCGCTAAGGCAGCTTTGCCGACGTGAGCACGCTGACCGAAATAGAAGCAGCCATCGCGAAACTTCCGCCTCCGGAGTTTCGCGAGCTTTTGCACAAGCTGAACGAACGCGACGCCGCCGAGTGGGATCGCCAAATCGAAGACGACGCGCAGAGCGGCAAGCTGGATCGCTTGTCTTCGCGGTTGATGAAAGAGGAGGGCGGTCAGCCGGAGGTAGCGTTCGATGAAATCCTCGACGCCCCCAAGCTTTCGTAGGCGTCTGCATGAACTTCCGCCGCCGGTTCGCCGACTCGCGCGCAAGAACTTCAAACTCTGGCTGCGCGAACCGCATCATCCCTCCCTCCATTTCAAGAAAATCGGGAGGTTTTGGTCCGCTCGTGTCGGCGGCGATTACCGCGCCCTGGCCATGGTGCAGGCCGACGAGGCCGAGTGGTTTTGGATCGGGCCGCACGATGAGTATGATCGGCTGCTCAATTCCTAGCGCTCCGAATCCATCATGTGAAACGAGTTGAGCGATGCCGGCGACTTGGTTGACGCCGACCTTCACAAGGACCGCACGATATGGATTGCCTCTCATACTCCGGGGGGTGATTTCGTGCAAAGGCCTGACAGCCACCGAGCCGCGTGGCAAGACGTGAGGTTCACGACTCGCCGCGGCTTTTGCGGTCTTCCTCCCGGACGAGTTCTTGCATAGGAGCGGCGGCGGCCAGCTCTTCTTCAGCGTTGGCCACGCCGGCGGCGCGCGCCCGCAGGCCGGCGGTTTTGCGAGAAATGCTACGTCCGGTCGAGCGGATGCCGATGCCGTCGGCCTGGTAGGTGGCGGCGTTGCCAGCGGCAATGTGGAGCTGCGCGGCGGTGGCAATGGCGTCTTGATTCGCGCCGAGGAAGAGGAACTCCCAGGCATAATTCTCGGTTTGATGGCGGATGCGTTTGGAGACAGTCTTCCACGTTTCGTGAACGGAGGCGTTTTCAAGGCCGTCGGTGAGGATGGTGACGATGACTTTTCCGGGACGCGCCGCTTCCGGCAGCGCGGCGAGGCGGGCGCCGAGTTCATCAATGGTGCGACCGATGGCGTCGAGCAGGGCAGTGCTGTTGCGCGGGACGTAGGTGGTGTCGTCGAGCGGGACGACTTCAGCAACGGGGATCGACTGGATCGGGACGAGGTATTCGTCGTCGAAAAGCACCAGAGTGAGCCGGGCCTGGCCCTGCGCGTGTTGTTGTTCCAGAAGGAAGAAATTGAATCCTTCGATGGCTTGGGCGGCCATGGATTGCATGGAGCCGGAGCGGTCGAGGAGGAAGACGAGTTCAGCGAGGTTTGCGTTCATGCGAGGAGATTGCCTTACCGGGACGGACATTTGCGGTCCTATGCCCGAGCTTTTGATATCAACTCTAATCGCACGGCTACGGTCGCCGATCACCCGGCCGCAAGGACCGCCTCGGCCACTCGCCGGATTCGTCGTTTCAGCTCCGCCGGCTCCAGCACCCTCGCGTGCTGGCCCCAGCTCAGCACCCAGCGCTCGATCTCCTCCAAACTGCCGAGCTCGATACTCATCTCCAGGTCGCCGCCCGGCAACGTCCGCATTTTCTGCGTCGCATGCCATTGCCGCTCGGAGACCAGCCGCGCGGCGAACGCATCAAAGCGAACTTTCACCCGATGCCGGGCCTTTCCCTTAAACACGCCAAAGCTGTCCCCAAGATGATTTGCGATGGAGAAATCGGCCGGACGCAGGAAGCGCATTCCGGTGTTCTTGACTGTGCGCATCCGGGGCATGGCAAAGGTCCGGAGTTGCTGGCGGGCCAGGTCCAAACCGAAGAGATACCACTGATTTTCGACGCAACCGAGGTGATAGGGCTGCACCCGGCGGGCCTCGTGCCGGGCACTGCCGAGCTTCTTGTATTCGAAGGCCAGCTCGTGGGAATCGAGCACCGCCCGGCTCACCGTCTCGAACAATTCGAGATCCGCCACGCTGGTGCCGAGCCCGCGGAACGAAATCGCCGAATCCACATCGCCCCACTGGAACCCGATCCGGTCCTTCAACCCTTCAGTGATCTTCTCGAAGGCGGTCCGCAATGGCTTTTCGAAGGACGTGCCCCGGTATTGTTCCAACGCCTTTTGTGCCACGAAGAGGGCCACGACTTCGCCCTCGGAGACCTCGATGCTCGGGAAACTCGTGACCGGCTCCGTGTAAATGAAACCGAAATGGAGCTGGTCGTATGCGATCGGCAGTCCGAGCTGATCGCGCATGAAGTCGATGTCGCGCTGGATGGTCTTGGTTGAGACCTCCAACTCGTCGGCCAGCTTCCGGCAATTCGGGAAACTCCCCGCCTGAAGCTGCTGATGCATCTGGAGCATCCGGGCCAGCGGCGGCCGGGAGAATTGCTGGATCTTGGGGGAGCGAACTCGGGATCTCGAACGCGACATGTCTCTTCGGGTAACGGGGGCGTTTCACCGCCTCAAGAAAAATACGGAAAAGAAAACTTCCGGGTGGGACAGCATTTGTCCGGGAGGCCGTGCTGAACTCGACCCTTGGTTGAAAAACCTGGCTCTGGGAGATGGCACGAAGGCCTCACGGAATGCAGGAGGAACCCGGAGCCAGGCTTTTCGTGGCAACAACCTTAACCATTTCCACCTGAAAACTTCCGAAGGCGGCGCGCTCAGGCCCGATGCTCCTTCACCTACCGACAGCGCCAAACTGCATGAACACGGCGAGAATGCTGAACTTCGCTATCGATTCAAGGCGCTACTCGCTCGCATTCGCAACGATGCGCTCACGCCTTTGCGTCTTTCATCCGCTGCTCCAATTCCTCCAGAGTCATCCGCCGGTGTCGCACTTCGGTTTCCAATTCAACCTTGTTCCCATAGAGCTTCGGCATGTGCGCGGCCAGCAGGCGGATGCGCCCGTGGAAGGGTTCGAGCACTTCGACGAGGAGTTTGACGAGCTGGTGGGCGTGTAGAATTGATGAGTGCCTCCGCGCTCACCCTACGGGCTGCCACAGCAGTCGATCTCGCTCCGCTCGGTTCGCCGCCTTTCTGCCCCTCGCTGATGGCGAAGGTGCCGAGGAAGTATTCGTAGATTTTGCCGAAGGCGTCGCCGCTCAGTCCGCTGGGGATGGAGGAGAGCGTCTTGAGCAGCTCGGCGAGCAGGCGGGAATCGAAGATCTGGTAGCTCTTCGGCAGGACGCCGGCCATGTGGGGATTGTCCCGCTCGATGGCCCGCATGGCGTCGTTGACGGCGAGGCCGATGTCGGTGCCTTCGGGGAGATTCAGCAGGTGCGCGTAGCGCGTGGTGGCGGGCAGATAAAGGATGGCCTCGGCGTGGTAGGCCGCGGGGTCGTCCATGCGCGTGCCACGGAGGGAGGAGCCGGCGGCTTTTTCGAGTTCAGCCCGGTGCTTGGCAAGCGATCCTCGGCAAAGCGCAGAAAGATGAGGCCGAGGACGGGCTCGGAGTATTCCGATTGTTTCAGCCTTGCGCCGGCCCAGAGCTGATTGGCAGCGGCCCAGAGGCGCTTTTCGAGCGCGTCGTTGGCAGCGTCCTTTTCCGAGGGGGCAATCCAGATCATTCATTGCAGTAGGAAAAATCCACCGCTGGGAGGCGAGCACAGCGCTCGACGCCCCGCAATGGCGTGCAATGTGCCGGGACGGCGTGCAAACTGGCGGATGGCGCGGATTCCGCCAGCCTGCTCACAACCCCTATCGGTCCAGCCCCCCAACGTCGCCATGAAGACAATCACACCCTCCACCACCCTCCCCTCACTCCTCGCGTTCCGGCACCTCCGTCCCCTCGTCTTGCTCGCATTTGCTGCCCTCGCGACGCTCTGCCGCCCGGCGACCGCCGCACCGGGCGACCTTGATCTCACCTTCGGCGGCACTGGCAAGGTGACGACCGACATTGGTGGCAGCGATGACTCCGGCAGTGGTGTAGTCGTCCAGAGCGATGGAAAGATCATTCTCGCGGGAACCTCGACGAATGGCAGCAGCAGCTACTTCACTGTGGTCCGCTATAAAATCGATGGGAGCCTCGACACGAGCTTTAATGGCATTGGAAAGGTGGCAACCTCAATCAGCAACGGCGACAATTACGCCAGAAGTGTGGCCCTACAGAGCGACGGAAAGATAGTTGTTGCCGGCTCTTCTGGCGTAACGAGCAACCCGGATTTTGCGGTGCTGCGCTACAATACCAACGGCACCCTAGACACGACATTCAACGGCACCGGCACGGTGACGACGGAGTTCATCGGGGCGGATGATCATGCAAACAGCGTGGTCATCCAGAGCAATGGCAAAATAGTGCTGGCCGGCAACTCTAATGGCAACAACACCCGTTTTGCGCTGGCGCGCTACAACGCTAATGGCAGCTTGGACACGAGTTTCAACGGCACTGGCAAGGTGACCACCGCGATCGGCATTTATTCTGACTCCATTCAAAGTGCCACGTTGCAGAGCGATGGGAAAATCGTGGTCGCGGGTTATACGCACAACGGCAGCAGCAACGACATTGCGGTGGCGCGTTACAACGTCAACGGCACGATCGATACCACTTTCAACAACACTGGAAAGGTTGTCACCGTGGTAGGCTTCGAAGCATCCGCGCAAAGCGTGGCGATGCAGACAGACGGCAAAATCGTGGTAGCCGGATACTCTTACACCATTGGCACCAGAAGTGACATAGTAGTGCTTCGGTATAACTCCGACGGAAGCTTGGATACGACTTTCAATGGCACTGGCAATGTGATTACTGCGTTCGCTTCCAGCTCATTTGGTGAGAGCGTGGGGGTGCAAGGTGGCGGGAAAATCGTCGTGGCTGGCAATGCCGTGAGCGGTGCAACTCAGGCATTCGCGCTGTTGCGCTACAACTCCAATGGGAGTCTCGACACGACTTTCAACGGCACAGGCAAGGTGGCCACCGTGATCGGGAGCAGCGGCTTTGGGATAGGCGGAAGCCTGGCCTTTCAGCGCGATGGCAGGATAGTGGTGGCAGGCACTACTTACAATAGCAGCAACAACGACTTTGTAGTCGTGCGCTACGGCGATCCCGATGGAGATGGTGACGGAGTTCCGGATCGTTACGAAACTGGAACTGGCATTTATGTTTCTCCAGAAAACACCGGCACGAGTCCGACCAATCCCGATACCGACGGCGACGGACTCAACGATGGCGCGGAAGTGAATACGTATCATTCCAATCCCCACGTTCGGGACACGGATGGCGATGGGTTCGACGACGGTTTCGAGGTCTCGACCGGATTCAGCCCGACATCCGCGGCGAGCACTCCCGATGCCCTCTCTACGATCCTCACGGCGGTTGAATATCGCTTTAACGCCGCAAACGGAATCAGCTACCGGATCGAAGCCTCCACCGACCTCGCGAGCTGGACGACGGTAGAGACGCCCGTCGTCGGCACGGGCGGCGTCATCACGCGTTTTTACTCCATCGAAGGGCAGACGAGGCGCTATTTCCGCTCTCGGCGCAATTGATGTCGCTCATGCCCGTGCGTCTTTCATCCGCTGTTCCAATTCATCCAGAGTCATCCGCCGGTGTCGCACTTCGGTTTCCAATTCGACCTTGTTCCCATAAACCTTCGGCATGTGCGCGGCCAGCAGGCGGATGAGCAGCGCATCGGAATACTGGTGTTCGACGTACGGCTCGCCGGTTTCCGGATCGAGATAGGGTTCGCCGGTCTTTGGATTGAACTTGATCGTCCGCACGCCATCGCGCGCCCTTCGCACCGCCTCGTCCACCAGCGACAAATCTGCCTGCTCGCGGGCGGCAGTTTCCAAAGCCGCAAATTCCGGGTTGCTCTTGCGCTCCTGCCAGACCGTTTGCCGATCCACCCTGGCCGCTTCACACGAGCGCACGTGCATCCCGGTCTCGCTCAGCGCCCCCAGGTAGGCCGGACGCCAATCCCGACGGGTGCATTGCTTAGCGCGCGCGTGCGCATCTCTGTGGCAATTCCCCGTCCGCTTCGCCCGCGCGCGTGTGGGATGTAAGTCTTGGTAAGGTTTCTCAGGACGGGTCGCGGTAGCTTTCAATGGATCGGCAGCCTTCTGAATGGTGGATAGAGTTTTCATAGAAGTCACATGTGACCCTCAGTCGCTGTGTCGAGCGCTGAGTCAGTTGTCCCTCTGCATTCGTTCGAGACAGAGACTTTCCCGCCCGTATAGAATACGGGGCGGGAGAGTCTGTCTCATTCCTCGCGGTGTGAGACTCTCCCGCTGCCTGGGAAAGTCGGGAAAGTCTCATCCATTCACCACTGCAAGCCCTTGCTGGTGGAGGGAAATCCTCACTTCGGCGTTTGTTCCACTGCGATTTATACGCCAGACGAAAGCCTGCTCGTTCTTAATCAACCGCTTGAGCGTCTCTTCGGCACCATGCTTCGAAAAACCTCGCTCCCGCGCCGCCTTTATCAGTTCCGTCTTTGGGCTTGCTCCATCTGTCGGGATGAGCGCCTTCAGGTCCGCATCCGTCTTCACTGGCTTCCGGGCTTTCTTTGCGGCTGTAGCGGCTTCTAAAGCCTCCATGTCCTCATCCGTTGCCAAACGCCAATAGAGCCCGTCTGATGCGTGGCAATAGTGCCGCATCGTCTCGCGCACGCCTTTCTCGGTCACCCATCCGATGCGTCCTCCACGTTTGGCAGCAATGAATCGGAAAACGTGCGGGGCATGTGTCGGGTCAATCACCAGTATAGCCCTTGCCCAATTGGTGACATCGGCACTACCCGCGCCGGCATACATCCAATCGCTGCCACGCCAGCCCGATGTGTCGCGGTTTGTTACTTTTGGGGTATGATGATTCAGCACACAGGCCACGGCACGCTTCGCGAGAATCGGATTGAGACCTTTCCTCAGAAACGCCGCCGTGCTTTCGGCGTCGCTTACGTCGGCGCCGAGATACGCCATGAAAGGGTCAATCCGCAATAGATCGAACTTCCCACTGCATAACCTTGAATCGACATAGGTCAGAAATTCCGCGCCAGTACGCCCGCAGTCGGTCTCGTAGAATACCCTGTGACGGACGGCTTCGCGATCTTCATCGGACAGACGCAGGCCGGAACAAACACCCTCCCTCATTTCGACAAGATCCCCATCGTCATTCTCGGCCTGAATGCAGAGTATGCGCAGCGGCCGTTGAGGGCGAATGCCAAAAGCTTCACGGCCCAGCGCCCATAGTAAATCCTGCTGTACGCTCGCAGACGATTTGCCGATGCCCGATGGGCCTACGAATAGCATCGACCCGCCAACGCATAGGAACCGGCAGCCGAGAATGGTCTTTTCCGACTCCAGCGTGCAGGATTCGATGTCCATCAGGGCGCGCGGTGGAGCAATGCGAGCGGCGCTCTCACGGAGTTTCTCGACACTCTGCATCGCATTGTCAAAGGCAGAGAAGCCCTCTCCGGACACGATCTTCTCGCTGAGTTCTTTCGCAGTCCGTATCTGCTCACGATGTATCCACTTGTCGCGGATCCTGTCGAGGTAGTACCTCGCTGCCGGTATTCCTGGCGCAGCCTCGTCAATCAGTGCGTGAATACCCACCGCACCGCCGACTCTGGCAAGTTGGTCGCGCTCAGTTAACAAGTTGAGCACTGAATGCGGAATGAGAGCCCCCCCCTCGCTGGCGACATCGACGATTGCTTGCAATACGAGATTGAGTGGCTCGCTAAAATAGTCGGGCGAAACCTCGGCCGATAACTCCGCAAAAAGCTGAGCCCGGAACAACGATCCGAGGACAGCCCGCTCCGCGATAACGTCAAAGAATGATTTCATCGCTGCGCGTATCCCCCTCGAAAAGAGGGGCGAACTGCTGCTTCGCTCCCGCCGAACCAAAGGGCCAGTGCAGCAAGAGTACGTCCATTCCGAGCAATTGAAGGAGACGTGCCACCCTTGGCCCCGCATGGAGCGGACACACTTCTTCCTTGGCGCGGTGATTGCCATTGTGTAGCTTTTTCATCGTAGTTTCTTCAAAAGCCGTTCCCAAACTTGCCAGCGCGGGAGCGGCTTTTGCGTGGTTGGGTTAGTCGTCGCTTCGGTCAGGAATCTTGTGGGTTTTGGCAAACTCCCCGGCGGCTACGCGGCGCTCGAAGTCTGCGATCGCCTCGCGATGTACGTACAAACGTCCGCAGATATTTTGGGTCGCGATCCAGCCGCGTTTGCGCCAGCGCCATCCGGTCGCCGGGGTCTTGCCGATCGCCTCCAGCCATTTCTCGTATGAAACGAGGTTGCTTGTCGTGTTTTGGTCAGTCATGGCACGCACATGCGACCCGCCACGCGTGTGTCGAGACTAAACTTTCACAAACTTCACGTCGCCCTCCGTCCGCGAATGCCGCGTTCAACTCGCGCTGCTATTGGCAGGCCTGGAGTTCAGATCAAACTCCCGCGCAATCTCAAAGCGGCCGGGGATTGCCAGGCGTCAGCGCTCAGTCTGCGCTTCTGGCAGGGCCGCAATCCCACCGTCCGCCACCTGCGGGAACGTCACGATGGACGGACTGAAAACCAACCGCGCGGCCATGTCCCGCTTATGACCGTCCAGCAAGTGGGAATAGACTTTGCACAACAGCACCCCGCCATCCTGATGCCCAAGCCACTCGGAGATGGTCTTGAAATCAATGCCGGCCATGACCGCTCGCGAGGCGAAATAATGCCGCAGGTCGTGGAAACCCACCCAAGGCAACTCTGCTAGTTTGCGCGCCAGCTTGAACGAATCCCGTAAAGACGTGGCCGGAATGTCCGTTGAACCACGTTGGGGGCTGGGAAACAGCCAAACCGTGTCTGGAGCACGCCGGGCAAACATCTCCCGCAGATGCCGCTCAAGATCGGGATTGAAATCCACGTAGCGCGCCCGGCCATTCTTCGACGCCCCATTCGCCCCGATGCACAGCAACCGACCGGTGAAATCCACATCCTCCCATTTGATTTGCAACGCCTCAGTGCAACGCGCTCCACAGAACGCCAGGAAGCGCAGGTAGTCGGCAAGCTGAGGGCCATTTTTGCTGCAAGTCCGGGCCGCGGCGAGCAGCACCTCGAAATCTGCCGGAGTCAGCGTGGGTCGCTTTGGTGAAATCGCCTTCAACGGCCGAAGTCCGACCGTGGGCAGGGCGACGAGCAAGCCATCGTCCACGGCGGATTTGAGCACATTACGCAACACGATCACGTCGAGATTGGCGGTGCGCGGTGCGGCCCCCGCCCGAATCCGAGCTTTCACGAAGGCGGCAATCATGGGTTTGGTCAGCTTGTCGATGCGCACATGCCCGAGGGTTTTGATCCACTGCGCCATTGAAGTCCGCTCCCGGCTCACGGTGCCGGCCTTCCGTCCGCTGGTATTCTGCTCGTGATACTCCAGATAGTCCCGCGCGTGATCCGCCAGACTCGGCTTCACTCCCCCTTTGGGCAGCGCCCCCTCCCGAGCCTCGACGCGGCGCCGGGCCATCTCCACTTTCGCATCCGCCAGCGTCTGAGCGACGAGCGGAATCTTGCGCGCCGACTTCTCGCCCGGCACCCGCATCTGCGCGTAATAGCGTTCCCCGCGAATCCAGAGTCCCCGGACTTTCCGATTGCGGGCATCCCGTGCGCTGTTAAAACGCAGGCGATGACTTGTGACGTTGAGTTCCGCTTCTCTGCTTGCCGTTTCATGCGTTTGCATACCATCAAAGTAGAACAAAATGTAGAAACGGTCAACCTGCGCGCCCGAAAAAAGTCATAAGCTACTGATACTGAACACACGGCGGTGTGATGGAATGGCAGACATACCGGACTTAAAATCCGTTGGGAGGTTTCTCCCGTGCGGGTTCGAGTCCCGCCACCGCCACTGACTTTCGGCCCAGGAGCCGCGCGAAGGGGCGGATCATCTGGCCGAAAAAATCGCGCGGGAATTCTTCCGGGATGCCGAAGTTCACCGGGACGCGGCCCGGCGGCATGTAGTAGGTGCAGAAGATGCGGTCCCAAAATGGCAGCAGGCCGGCGAAGTTTTTGTCCCAGGCTTCGCGGTCTTTCGAGTGGTGCCAGCGGTGGAAGACGGGCGAGGCGATGACGCTGCGCAGGGGGCCGTAGTCCCAGTCCACATTCGCGTGGAGCATGATGGCGTAGAGCGTGAAGAAGGGCGCGGCGGAGAGGGTGGCGAAGGGATTGAAGCCGAGGAGGAGCAGCGGGGTGACTTGCAGGAACTTGTTCACCAGATCGTTCACCGGATGCACGCGCACGCTGCTCAGCCAGTCGAGATCCTCGGAACTGTGATGCACGGCGTGAAAGGGCCACCAACGACCTCGGTGAAAAAGCCGGTGCGTCCAGTAGCCGATGAGATCGGTGAGGGCGTAGATCTCGATGATTTGCAGCCAGAGCGGCTGGCGGGAGATCGGACCGAAGCCGCTGAAATCGCGGGAACGCAGAGATTCGACATTTGCGACGCCGAACCAGATGAGCGCACCGAACGGCAGGATCAGGACGAAGCGCGTGAGGGCCTGAGTGACGAAAGGCGTAAGGAACCAGTAGCAGACATCGAGCAGCCAGCCGCGCCGGAAGTAGGGCCGATCGCGGCCCCTGCCCAAGAAGCGCTCCACGGCGAAGAAGAAGAGCGAAAGGACAATCAGGGCCGCGGTGACACTGAGGAAGGTCTGGTCGGATTTCATGGTGGCGATGGGGAAGACGCGGGCCGGGTGGCAAAGGTTTCAGCGAGGGTCGCACCGCGTGACATCTCTTTGACAATCCTCGCACCCGGCCCTGACACACGCCGCGGCGGGCCGCACTAGCGTGCCGGCATGAAGAAACTCACTCTCCTCATGTTATTGGCTGGCGCCCTCGTGCGTCAGGTCGCGGCGTCCACTCCGGGCGATCTCACCCTGCGCGTCACGCCGGAACGTGATCTCCTCTATTCGCGCGGCTCGCGGGAAGTCATCGTGCAAATCGACCTCGATGGCCGGCGACCCGAGCGCGGGCGCCGCGTGCCGATGAACCTCGCGATCGCGCTCGATCGCAGCGGCTCGATGCAAGGCCCGAAGATCGAGAAGGCGCGGCAGGCGGCCTGCGTCGCCGTCGATCATCTCGCGGACGACGACTTTTTCTCCGTCGTCACCTACGACAATGCGACGGACGTCCTGATCCAGCCGCAGCGCGTGGGCGGGCGCGGCAACCGCGAGGAACTCAAGGGCCAGATCGAGCGCATCCGGACGGGCGGCGGGACGGCGATCCACGCGGGCGTTTCGCTCGCCGCGCGGCAGGTCCGGCAACATGCGGGAAAGGAGTATTTGAATCGCGTGATCCTGCTCTCGGACGGCTTGGCAAATGTCGGCCCGAGCCGTCCCGCCGATCTCGCCGCGCTCGGTCGCGATCTGCGCGAGGACGGCATCTCGGTCACGACCATCGGCGTCGGCGAAGACTACAATGAAGACCTCATGACCGCCCTCGCGGAAGCCAGCAACGCGAACTACTACTACGTCCGCGATGCGGAAAAACTCCCTGGCATTTTCAGCGAGGAACTCGGCGTGGCGCGCACCCTCGTCGCTCGCGGCGTCACCATCCGCATCACGGTTCCGGGTGGGGTGCGGTTAAAGGAGATCATCGGACGTCCGGACATCACCGTGGGGGAACGGGAGGCGGCCATCCATCTGCCGGAGTACTTTGGGGCGGAGAAACGTCGCTTCCTCGCGCGCTGCCTCGTCGATGAAGCCGCGGCCGATCGTCTGGAAGTCGCCTCGGTCGATTTGAAATACGAATCCGCCGACGGCTCTGCAGGAATGCCGCAGGAGCAGTCCGCCGCGATCAATTTCACGGAAGAAGAACGCAAAGCAGACGCGAGCCTGCGTCCGGAAGTGGCGCGCGAGGTCGCGGTCGCCGGCAATCGTCTCGCGAAGGAAAAGGCGGTGCGGCTCGCGGACGAGGGCAAGGCAGGCGAAGCCGCGGATGTCCTGCGTCGTCAGGCGACCGCGAATAGTGCGCTCCCGGCATCCGCGCAATCTCCCCTGCTCGCCGAAGAAAACCGCAAGCTCGAAGCCACCGCCAGCGAACTCGGAGCCAGTGGCCAACTCGGCAAGGACAGCCGCAAGCGGATGCAGTTTGAGAACTACCAGGACAAGTATCAAAAGCGCTGACTGGGAGCGGCGATTTGCAATCGCCGAACCAAAACCAATCTCGCGCAGCGAGCCCTTCATTCCTTCTGGCAAAAGTGCGCACTGTCGGCTGACGGGCGGGGTTGGAACGGCGATTGCAAATCACCGCTCCTTGGCCTCCGCTGTTCGCGCGCCACACTCAACCCTTTGAAAAAGAGCATCTGGATTTTTCTCCTCGCGGTCCTGCTCCCGAGCCTCGGGCTTGGGTGGCTGGCGCTGCGCAGTGCGGAGGAGCAGCAGATCATCCTGGAACGCCGCACCGCCGAGCTTTTTCAAAAGGAAACCGAGTCTGCTGCCGCGGCCGTCCGCGGGCTGATCGATGAGCAACGCCGCGCCTTTAACGACACCGTGAACACGCTCCTCGCCCGCACCGATGCCGACCGACTCGGCGCGGAGTTTGCCACGAGCCTGCCCGGAGCCTGGCCGCGCGCGGCAGTGGGCTTCGTGATCGATGGGCGGGGACGGATGCTCTCGCCCACGCCATCGGCCGCACGGAGCAATCCGGCGTGGCAGCGTTTCCTCGAAGGCAACAGCGCCTTCCTCAGCGCGAACCTTCCGGCGACGGTCTATGCGGTCTCCGGGGACGAACTGAATCGCACCGATCAGCAGCGCAAGATGAAGAGCGCCCCGGAACCGCGGCAGCAATCGGCACTCCCCAAGAAAACAGCCAGCGCGCCGACGAATCCGGCACCGACCGCCGCGGGTGAAATGATCAAGCGACGAGAGTCCGAGGCCGCCCCGCCGATCCCGGCACTCGCGCCGGCTTCGGCGCCGAAATCAGCGACCTCCCCGAGTGCCGGGACGACGATCGCACCCACCACCAGTCTCGGAAAGGAAGTCGCCGACGCCGCTTTCCGCGAACACCCAGCGTTGCTGGACAAGTCTCAACAACTCGCTGCGGCTCCCGCGGAAAAGCAGGAGGAGAAAGATTTCGTGGAACTCGTCACTCGCAACGTCGCCCCGCAACGCCGTCCGGAAGACCCCGGCGAGGCCGCCATCTCGCAACTCGTGGCGGCCACCACCGACTTTCGCGCGCTCACCGCGGACGGGACCGACGGGGTGATCTCGCGCTTCGTCCAGGACAAGCTGGAGATCCTCTTCTGGCTGCGACCGGCGCAGGCCCCAGAGATGATCTTTGGCTGCCTGCTGGAAGCGGAAAGCCTGCGCGATCTCTGGATCGCCGCGCTCCCCGAGTCCACCTCCTACGGATCTCGCGGATCGGCATCAGAGTTCATCCTCGCGCTCCTCGACGACAAAGTGCGGCCCGTCGCCACCCAGCCCACCGGGGTGACTGGCCGCGAGTGGAAGCGCCCCTTCGTCGCGTCGGAAATCGGCGAGGCCCTGCCGCATTGGGAAGCCGCGCTCTACTTGCAGCGACCCGAGCAGCTCCAGGAATCCGCGCGCGCCCTGCGGCGCAATCTCGTGCTGCTGATCGCGGCCGCGCTCTGCGCCATCACCTTCGGCGGTTGGATCGTCGTGGCGGATGCGCGCCGCCAACTCGCGCTCGCGCAGAAGAAGACGGACTTCGTCTCAAACGTCTCGCACGAACTCAAGACGCCGCTCACCTCGATTCGCATGTTTGCCGAGATGATGCAAAGCGGCCGCCCGGAAACTGCCGCGAAGGCGCCGCAGTATCTACGCATCATCATGGTGGAAGCGGAACGGCTCACGCGCCTGATCAACAACGTCCTCGATTTTGCGCGCAGCGAGCGGCAGCAAAAGCGGCTCGAGCGGAAGCCGCTCGATTTGCACGGCGTCATCGCGCGCACCTGGGAAGGCCTGGAGCTGCATCTGCGGGAGCACGGCTTTGCCACCCGCTGGGAAGCAGCCTCTCCACCGTATCCTGTGATCGGCGACGAAGACGCGCTCGCACAGATCCTCGTGAACCTGCTGTCGAATGCGGAGAAGTATTCGCCCAACGACCGCAAGGAAGTGGAACTGCACAGCTACCTCGATGGCGATCACGTCTGCGTGAGCGTGCTGGATCGCGGCTCTGGGGTGCCGGACGGCGAGGAGCGGAAGATCTTCGAGGCCTTTTACCGCGCGCACGATTCGCTCTCGAGCGGCATTCAAGGTTCCGGTCTCGGCCTCACCCTGGCGCAGCGCCTCGCCCGCGAACAAGGTGGCGAGATCACCTATCAACCACGCACCGGCGGCGGGAGTAATTTCACCCTGCGCATTCCCCTTGCTCGCGAAACGTAGGATTTCAGATCGCAGATTTCAAATTGCAGATTGATCTCCGGAGCCGCTCTTCAGTCTGCAATCTGAAATCTGAAATCCCAAAATGAAGAAACATCTCCTCGTCATCGAAGACGACGCCCACATCCGACTCGGCCTCTGCGATGCGCTGCGCGGGGAAGGCTACGAAGTCAGCGAGTGCGGCGATGGCCGCCAGGCACTCCCGCTTTTCAAACAACTCCGCCCCGATCTCGTGCTCCTCGACATCATGCTGCCCGGTCGGAGCGGCTACGATCTCTGTCGCGAAATCCGCGCCGGGAAACATCGCACGCCGATCTTGATGCTGTCGGCAAAAGGCCAGGAGATCGACAAAGTGGTGGGCCTGGAGCTCGGCGCCGACGATTACGTGACCAAGCCCTTCAGCCTGCGTGAACTCCTCGCCCGGGTGCAGGCGCTGCTCCGGCGCGCCACGCCCGGCGCGGTGGTCAGCGAACTGCCGGACGAAATCGCCTTTGGCAAAGTCCACGTGGACTGCGCGGCGCTGCGCGGAAAGCGCGGGCGCGATCCTTTCGATCTCACGCCGCGCGAGTTGAAGGTACTCGCGCTGTTGCATCGCGAACGCGGGAAGGCCGTGTCGAGGGAAACGATCCTGAACGAAGTCTGGGGCATCGAGTACTACGGCACCACCCGCACGCTCGACACGCTGATCGTGAAGTTGCGGCAGAAGATCGAAGAAGTCGCTGGCGAGCCGCGGCATCTACTGACGGTCCACGGGCTTGGCTATCGGCTGGATGCGTGAACGACCACGCGCGCATCTGTAACCTCCCCCACCCCGCCCGCGTCTCTCCCTGACGAATGCATGATCTCGACCGCTCTTCCCTGGCCCGCATTGTCTTTCGCGCCGCCGCTTCCTAGAACGGCGGCGATGCCCGCTGCCGATGCCGATCCCGACGATTCGCTCGTCGCTGCGACGCTGGAGGGCGATGACGACGCCTTCGCGGAGATCGTGCGCCGGCACAAACGCCGCGTCTTCGCCACCGCCAGCCGCTTTGCCCGCGACGCGCATCAGCTCGAGGATCTGTGCCAGGAGGTTTTCCTCCGCGCCTTTCGGCATCTCGGGAAATTTCGCCGCGACGCGCCTTTCGAGCACTGGCTGGCGCGGCTCACGGTTTCCGCGTGCTACGATTTTCTCCGCCGCGAGCGCCGGCATCGCGGGCAGCTTTCGCTCGATGAGATGGAGTTCGATCTGCGCGATCTCTCCGCGGACGCCGCCCTCAACGCAGACCGCGCCCGCGAAATCGTGCAGTGGGCGCTGACCCAACTTTCGCCCGACGAACGCCTGATCCTCACCCTGCTCGAACTCGAAGAACGCAGCGTGCGCGAGATCGCCGTGCTCACCGGGTGGAGCGAGAGCAATGTGAAAGTCCGCGCCTTCCGCGCCCGGCACCGCCTGAAAAATGTCCTCCAACTCAGCCATGAATCCTGACGACCGCCTCGACTCCCTCTTCCGCGCCGCGCGGGAAACTGCACCCGACACCGCGCGCGCCGAACAGGCCTTTGAAACTCGGCTCGCCGCGCGGCTGCGCGAAGAGCGCGGTGCTTCGTGGCTCGCGTGGGGATGGAGACTCTCGCCATTTTTCGCCGCGCTCGCCGTCGCCTCGGCGGTGTGGTGCCATGCGAATACGGGCATCGACGCGGATTCCGAAACGCTGCTCGACACAGTGCAAAGAGGCGGGCGATCCGCGGTCTTTGCCTGGGTCGCAGAGGAGGTGCGATGAGACGGCTGCGCGGCTGCCTCACGGTGTTGTTCATCTTCGGCTGCGGCTTGCTCGTCGGTGGATTTCTCGGCGCGGCGTTTGGGTGGATGGCGTGCTTCAACAAAATTGTGAAGGGCGGCCCGGTTGCGGTGCAAGAGATCGTGATCGATCGCGTGAAAGGCGATCTGAAGCTCAAGGGCGAGAAGAAGGCGGAAGCGCGGAAGATCGTGGAGGAAATGGCCGTCGAGCTCGATTCCGCGACCAAGGACGCGCGTCCGAAGGTCGGGGAAATTCTCGGGCGCGGCGAGGAGCGGATCGGCGCACTGCTGACGGAAGACTGGCAACGAGCGCGGCTGAAAAAGACGCTCGATGCCGCACGGTTGAAGTGGGTGCCAGCCGCGCCAATCCCACCATCGGCAACAACAGCTCCCCCATCGGTTCCTCAATAGTGATCGATAGCTCGCGAGGCGGCGGGAAAGAACTCCGGGGAGCATGCGCGTCTCGCGCGTTGGTCGCAGCGTCCCGCCGCGACGGACTTTTCTTGCCGCGCCTGAAACCGGATCGCCCGACCTGAATTCGTTGACCATCGGAAGTTCGTTTCGGCGGGACGCCGAAACCAACGGGCGGGACGCCCATGCTCCCCGGAACTCGGGACTTTAGCTCACGAGCGGGAGCAGGCGGCTGAGCAACTCTTCGATCTTCACGCGTTCCTGGCGGCCATCATCGCGGTGGCGCAGGGTCACGGTGTCGGCCATTTCGGGGCCTTTTTCGCCGAGCGTCTCAAAGTCGATGGTCACGCCGAAGGGCGTGCCGGCTTCGTCCTGACGCGCATAGCGGCGGCCGATGTTGCCGGTCTCGTCGTAGAAGCAATTCATCTGGCGCTTGAGCGTGTTATAGACTTCGCGCGCTTTGGCCACAAGTTCGGGCTTGTTCTTCAGCAGTGGGAAGACCCCGACTTTCACCGGAGCCACGCGGGGATGAAATCGAAGCACGGTGCGCTTCTCGATCTTGCCGTTCACGTCGGCCTTTTCCTCCTCGAAATACGCGGCGGCGAGGACCGCGAGCGCGAGCCGATCAAGGCCAGCGGATGGCTCGATGACGTGCGGGACGTATTGGCCTTTGAAGAGCTTCTCGCAGAACTCCTGCGCGGCGGTGCGCGCGGCGTCTTCCGGTTTGCCGTTCTTCGCGGCGCGCGCAACCCATTCGTCCTGCGCTTTGCTCACGAAGGCCGCCTTCGCCGCGTCGTCGAGTTTACCGGCAGCGGCGCGGAGTTCTTCGTCAAAGATTTCCTGCGACTTGCCGCTGTGCTTCTGGTGCTGCGAGAGGTCGAAGTCGCTGCGCGCGGCGATGCCTTCGAGTTCCTCGGTGCCGAAGGGGAACTTGAAAAGGATGTCCACGCAGGCGCGGGCGTAGTGCGCGAGTTCGTCGGGCTTCTGCCGATGGTAGTCGAGCAGGTCGCTGCCGAGACCGATGCCGTCGTAGTAGGCGACGCGCTGCTTTTCCCAATAGTGATGCCACATGTCCCAGCCCCAGTTTGGCTGCGGCGCGGAGAGATCCGCAGCCTCGCTCCACTGCGCCACGGAGCCATGCAGGATCTCGACGGCCTCATCTGGGGCAATGAAAAACTCGAGCTCCATCTGCTCAAACTCGCGCGAGCGGAAGGTGAAGTTGCGCGGCGTCACTTCATTGCGGAAGGCTTTACCGATCTGGCAAATGCCGAACGGCACCTTCTGGCGCGAGGAGTCCACGACGTTCTTGAATTGCGCGAAGATGGCCTGCGCCGTCTCCGGTCGCAGATAGGCCTTGTCATCGTCGGACGCGGTCGCGCCGACGAAGGTGTGAAACATCAGGTTGAAGGGCTTCGGTTCGGTGAGCTGCGCGCCGTTTTCGGGATTGAAGGCGCGCGTGTTTTCCACCTTCGCCGTCGTTTCACCGAGCAACGCTGGATTCGTCAGACCGCGCGTGGTGTAGAACTGCACGCCCACCTTGCGGGCGCTTTCTGCCGGTTTGCCCAGCGCCAGCAGCACGCTGAAGGCATCGGCAGATTCCCTGCCGTCATCACTCGTCGCGCCCGTCCAGGAATAGACGACGCCCGACTGCGGCTCGACGTGGTCTGCGCGGAAACGTTTCTTCGTCACGAGGCAGTCGCACATCGGATCGCTGAACGTGTCCACGTGGCCGGACGCCTTACAGATCGCCGGGTGCATGATGATCGTGGCGTCGAGGCCGACGACGTCTTCGCGTTCGCGGGTCATGGCGCGCCACCAGGTTTCGCGCAGGTTGCGCTTCAGCTCGGCGCCAAGTGGGCCGTAATCCCAGAAGCCATTGATGCCGCCGTAGATTTCCGAGCTTTGGTAAATGAAGCCGCGGCGCTTGCATAGCGACACGATCTTTTCCATCAGGGGTGGCTCTTTCGGCTGGCTCATAGGGAGGGCGAAAGTGGGTGCGGCCTAGGCGTGGCTCAAGCGAAAAGTCCGGCGCGGACGGCGGCGTTTTTCGGTGGATGGCGTCGCTCCGCGAGCCAAGCGTTGTTCCGCGCCGAAGGCCCATCTTCCAAGAGTGGCGCTAAAGCGCGTGGATTTGGCATGGCGCGCGGAGCGACGCCATCCACCTAGGCGGCTGCTTTTCCCGCCTGGCCGAGAGCGGCAGACATGACCTCGTGCGGATCGGGCGCAGCGCCAAACATCGCGGCGACGCGGCCTCCGCGCAGGACGGCGATGCGGTCGCTCATGCCGAGGATCTCGGGCAGATCGCTGGAGATGAGCAGCACGGCGAGGCCTTCCTTCGCGAGTCCGCGGATGATTTTGTGAATCTCCCCTTTCGCGCCGACATCCACACCCTGCGTGGGTTCGTCGAGGATGAGCACTTTCGGCTTCGTCGCGAGCCAGCGGGCAAGCGCGACCTTCTGCTGATTGCCGCCGCTGAGCGAACCGCCGGGCGCGTCGGGACCGGCGGTCTTGATGCCGAGCGAGCGGATGTAGTCCAGCGTGAGTCGGCGCTCGGCCTCGGTGCGCAACCATGAGCCGGGGAAGAGCGTCGGATGAATCGCCATGGTGACGTTGTCCGCGATCGGCATCTCGAGGATCACGCCATGGCGGCGGCGGTCTTCCGGGACGTAGGCGAAGCCGTGGGCGATGGCTTCCTGCGGGGAGGAAATGCGGACGCGTTGGCCGCGCAGAAGGATTTCGCCGGAGTCCGCGGGGGTGAGGCCGAAGAGGACGCGGGCGAGTTCCGTGCGGCCCGCGCCGACGAGTCCCGCGAGGCCGACGATCTCCCCGGCGCGCACTTCGAGGTCGATGCCACGCACTCCGCCAGCGGTGCAGCCGAGGCCGCGCAGGGCGAGGACGACGTCGCCGGGCGAGCTTTCGGCAGGCGGGTAAACGGCGGAGAGTTCGCGACCGACCATCATCTTGATGAGCGAGGCTTCGTTCATCCCGTCCACGGGATTCGTCCCAACGCTCGTGCCATCGCGCAGCACCGTGACGCGATCGGCGAGGGCGAAGATTTCTTCCAGTCGGTGCGAAATGTAGATCACGCCGACACCGCGCGTGCGGAGACCACGGACGACGGCGAAGAGAAGGTGCTGCTCCTTCTGCGTGAGCGAAGCGGTGGGCTCGTCCATGATGACGATGCGCGCGCCGGAGCCGAGGGCGCAGGCGATTTCCACGAGCTGCTGTTCGGGCATGGAAAGCGCGCCGACCTCGCTCGCGGGATCGATCTCCGCGCCGATGCGGGCGAGCAGTTCCAACGCTTGCTGCCGACGCTCGGGCCATTGCACCCGTTGCCAGGTCGCGCCTTTTTCCAGACGCAGCGCGATATTTTCCTCGACGCTGAGATCTCGAAAGAGCGCCGGCTGCTGATAGATGCAGGCGATGCCGAGCGCGCGCGCCGTGGACGGCGTAAGGTGTGCGACGCGCTGGCCGCCGACTTTGAGCTCGCCGCCATCCGGCTGATGCGCGCCGGTGATGACTTTGATGAGCGTGGATTTTCCTGCGCCGTTTTCGCCGAGGAGCGCGTGGACTTCGCCGGCTTGCAGCGAAAACGAGACGCCTTTCAGCGCGCGCACGGCGCCGAAGGATTTTGCGATTTGAGTGAG
>JANNXQ010000280.1:0-26983 GCA_031409655.1 Chthoniobacteraceae bacterium
CCACAGAACGGCAGCATCGCCATCGGATCGCGGCGCACCTTGCCGATCGTGCCCGCGGCCGCCGCGGTCATCTCGCTCCCCATGGTGGCACCCATGTAAACGCCCGTGCTCCAGTTAAAGGCCTGATAGACGAGCGGCATCGTGGTGGCGCGGCGTCCGCCGAAGATGATGGCGCTGAGGGGAACGCCTGCGGGATTTTCCCAGTCAGGATCGATCGTGGGACACTGGGAGGCGGGCGCCGTGAAACGGGAGTTCGGGTGGGCGGCCTTCGTGCCCTTCTCCCTGGCGATCTCCGGGGTCCAGTTGTTGCCCTGCCAATCGATCGCCTTTGCGGGAGGCGTGTCTGTCATACCTTCCCACCACACCCCACCGTCGGGCGTCAGCGCTACATTGGTGAAGATCGTATTCTTTCTTAGTGAGGCCATCGCGTTCGGATTCGTATGGTCTCCGGTTCCCGGCGCGACCCCGAAGAAACCGGCCTCCGGATTGATCGCGTGCAGGCGGCCATCCGTGCCGGGTTTGATCCACGCAATGTCATCACCCACCGTCCACACCTTCCACCCTTCCTGCACAAAGTGCTTCGGTGGAATGAGCATGGCAAAGTTCGTCTTCCCGCAGGCGCTCGGGAAGGCCGCCGCGACGTAGGTCTTTTTCCCCTGTGGATTCTCGACTCCGAGGATGAGCATGTGTTCTGCCATCCAACCTTCGTCGCGAGCCATCGCGGAGGCGATCCGCAGGGCGAAACATTTCTTCCCCAGCAAGGCATTACCCCCGTAACCGGAGCCGTAACTCCAGATCTCCCGGGTCTCGGGAAAGTGGACGATGTATTTCTCCTTGTTACACGGCCAGGTTACGTCCTTCTCCCCTTTCTTCAGCGGCGCACCGACCGAGTGCAGACAAGGCACCACGCGCTTTTTTGACTTATCAATAAGGTCAAACACTTTCTTCCCAATCCGCGCCATGATGCGCATATTCGCCACTGCATAAGGGGAGTCCGTAAGTTGCACGCCGATCTGGGACATCGGCGAATTCAGCGGCCCCATACTAAAGGCCAGGACATACATGGTGCGTCCGCGCATGCAGCCATTGAAAAGCTCCCGGAGCTTCTTCTTCATCTCGAAAGGGTTCATCCAGTTGTTCGTCGGGCCGGCGCCGTCCCTGGCGTAGCTGCAGATGAAGGTGCGGTCCTCGACGCGCGCCACATCGCTGGCATCGGAGCGAGCGAGGAAGCAGCCCGGCCACTTTTTGGCATTGAGGCGGATCAGCGTCCCGGATTTTACCATCTCGTCGCAGAGCTGATCGTACTCGGCCTTTGACCCATCCACCCAATGAATGCGATCCGGTTTGGCGAGAGCGGCCATTTTTTTGACCCACCGGAGGAGGTGGACGTTTTTGCTGAGCGGTTTCGAGGGATTGGCAGAGGTCATGTCGGTGATTCGGTGGTGCCCTCGCATATGCGAGGAGGCACTGGCAAAGCACGACTAATGTTCGTCACCGGCGGCCGCCCGCCCGCTGCACATTTGGCCTCGCCACCGCGAGCGCGGCACTTTGCACTCCGGCGCATGGCTGAAGAAGTTCTCGTCACATTCACCACCTGGCCCGATGCCGAAAAGGCCCGGGCTGCCGCGCACGTCCTGATCGAGGAAAAGCTCGCGGCCTGCGCGAACATCGTCCCGAAGATCGAATCCATCTATCGGTGGAAGGGCAAGGTCGAGACGGCGGTGGAAGTGCTGATGATCCTCAAGACGACGATCGCGCGCTACCAGATGCTGGAGACGCGCATCCGGGCGCTGCATCCTTACGAGGTGCCGGAGATCGTCTGTTTGCGGGCGACGGACGGGCTGCCGGCTTACTTGCGCTGGGTGGAGGAAAGCTGCCGGTCGTAGATCGCGGGATCACGAACCCGGCAGCACGCGCACGTCGAAGACGCCGGTGAGGACGCGGCCTTCGTGGCGGATCTGGACCCAGACGCGGTATTCGCCAGGGCGGGGAAAGGCGTAGGGGAAGGTGACTTCAGCGCCGGGCGGGGCGGGTGGTGACGGGCCTTCATTGGGCGGGCGGTCGCGGTTTGCGAGGAGTTCCTGGGCGGCCATCGAGACGGTGCCGACGGGATGCAGGTGGGTGAAGACGGTGCCATCGGTGCGGCGCACCACGGCGTGTCCGGTCATACCCATGTAGGGTTGCAAAGTGGCGCGGTGGCCGGTGGCGGCGAAGACGGAGAAACGCAGGGAGGTTTCGCGATCGGCGACGAGACCGCCCGCATTTTCAAAGACCATCTGCAGGTCGCCGGGGAGCGGGCTGACGAGCGTGCGCGTGTCGGCAGGGACGGCGGGCGTGGGCGCGAGGTGCCAGGAATCGTCGGCGTCGAGGGCGTAGGGTTGGGCAGCGTTGCCGAGCGGGACGGTGGGCGCGCGGCACCAGACTTCGTTGACCATTTTCCAATCGGCCATCGGCGGTAGCGCAGGACCAGCGGGCTCGGGCAGGGCGAGGCGCGCGGTGAGGGTCTGGGAGAGGCCGTTCTCCTGGGTGACTTCGGCGTAGAGCCGGTAGTCGCCGGCCGGGAGTGGGGGCAGGACGTTTTCAAAAGTGCGGCCATCGCGGCGCACCGGATGCAGATGGGCAAAGGCCACGCCGTCCGGCTCGCGGACGAGGAAGAGGTGCATGAGCTTGCCGTGATCGGCGACAAGCGTGTCCCAGTTGGCGTCGGGCGATTCATCGGTGCCGGGGGTGAGCCGGAGGAGGCGCAGGGTGCCGGCGGTGCGGATCTCGGCGGCGACTGGCAAGGGGCGGGCGAGGGCATTGTTCCGGAAGTCGCGGTCCATCGCCCGCCAGCGCGCGGTGCCGGCGGCGAGGGCGGCGGCGAGCACGAGTGTGGCGAACAGAGCGGCGCGGCGGCCGCGTGCGTGATCGCGCGGCGAGGGAACGGCGCCGGGAGGCAGGGTGCTTTCGCGAGCGGCCGTGCCGACGATCCACACGGCACTGCTGAAGAGCGCGACGCCAAAGACCGCGAGCAAGGCGCCGAGCGCTGGCGGCATCGTAGGGCGCTGGGTGGCCGCGGAGTTCAGCGGGATGGAGACGGCGCCGGCGCCGCGGGGACTCGCGATCGTGACCCGCACGCGATACGAGCCGCGAGTGAGGAGCCAGAGCGGGGCGTGAAAGAGCCCGGCCTCGCCCGCGACCCGCGCTGCTGGCAAAGGCGCGGCGGCAGCGGAGTCGCCGGCTTCCCACGGCGCGGCCTGGATCGTCACGGCGTCCGCACCTTCACCCGCCACGCGCACATCCACCTGCGCGACGCCCGGCAAGGTCGCAGGCGGGCGAATGACGACGCGCACCGCGTGTGGTCCGGCCTGGCCCTCAAAAAAAACGTTCGGACTGCCGACGTGGGCGCGCGCGGCGAGCGGCAGCAGGAGCAGGGCGACGGCGGTGAGGAGCAGCGTCTTCATCGGCGCACGCGCTGGAGCCAGGCGCCAAGCCAGAGCCCGAGCCGCGCGGAGACGATCGCGAGCCCGGCAGCAAGGAGCGTATTGCGCAGATTCATCTCGTCCCCTGTGGCCGTCCAGAAGGCCGTCTCCGCGGACGGCGCGAGGCGCTGGAAAAACGGCCAGTGCTTTCCGCCTCCGGCGAAGAACCAATGGTCCGCCGCGGGCGAGAGGAGGAATCGCGCGAAGGGCCACTGCACCGCGAGGAACACCGCGAAGAAGGCCAGCCCGGCCTCGATCGCCTGCCCCCAGCCCGGGGCGCGCGTCGCTCCCTTTTTCGGGAAGACCCGGAGCAGTGCATCGAGGGCGAGAGCCGGGGCGACGAGGAGCAGCGGAAAGGGCGGTGGCAAAAGGTAGTCGCGCGGATGATAAATGGGCGCGACCTGCGGCGAGCCGGGCACAAGCGGCAGCAGCCAGACCATCGCCGCCACGAGTAGCATCCCGGCGAGCGCACCCGGGGTGGCCGTCCAGCGTCCACGGCCCGCGAGCGCCAGCGCCACGAGCACCACGGGATACGCCCCGCAGGCGATCTGATAGAAGGTGGCGGAGTGCTGGCGATTGGCGAAATTCCCGGCCAACGTGAAGAGGAACGTGAGCGCCAGCACCACCCCTCCGGACGCTGCGAATCCCGCCCGGAGCCCCGTCCCGCTGACCCATGCTCCGAAGGTGATGGCCAGAAAAGCCGCTGCCTTCAGCAATTGCGGCGGGTGCCAGATGCCGGCGGCGAGCCCGTAGCTGGCCTGCCACCAGCGATCGAAAAGAAACGCCGCGCCGAAAGCGCAAGCCCCCCACAGCACCACCCGCGCGCCCAGCGTCCCGCCAGCACTCGCGTTTCCCGGCAGAAAGAGGACCCCCAACGCCGCGCCCGCCGCCAGCGCGACCGCGAGGTAAGTGGCGACATGCGGCGGTGACCCCACGAGATCGATCCCGATGGTCGATTCCCAAGAAAAATCCCAGAGCAAGCTCAGCGGCAGGCCCGCCGCCGCAAGCAGTAACAGCCAGCGGGCGCCGGTCGGCAGGGGCCGGAAACCGGGGGCCGACGCGACAGCGTCTTCTCGGTCGGATTGGGGAAAAAGGCTCATCCAAAACGACGCTTACACGATGCGCCCCGGCACCGCGAGCGCCGCGCCTGGAGGCCCACGGTAATATTTTCATCCGACCCGTGTTTTGTCTTGCCGCCAGTGCGCCGAGTAAATAGAAACCATAAGAAATTCTTTCTTCCCCATGAAACTCCGACTCCTCTCTTCGATCGCCCTCACGTCCGGCTTCCTCTCGGTCGCTTCGCAAGCCGCCTTTCACGTCATGCAGATCGAGCAGGTGCTCGGATCGGTGAATGGAAATACCAATGTGCAGGCCATTCAGTTGCGCATGCGTTCCGCCGGGCAAGGCGTCATCGGCAACGGTCGCCTGGTGGCCTACGACGCCAATGGACTCAACCCCGTAATCTTGCTTGATCCGACGACGAGCGTCGGCATCAACACGGCTGGGTCCAATGTTCTTTTCACCTCCGCAGCCTTCGATTCGTTGATGGGTTCGGTGCCCGGCTATGCGAAGGATTTCACCCTCGCCAACACCATCCCTGCCTCCTACTTCTCGGGCGGGAAAGTCACTTGGGAAAGCAATGCGGGCATTATCCAATGGGCAACGGCTTTCGGCGCTTACCTCGGGACGAATACTGGCTTGGCCTCCAATACCGTCGGCGCTACGGGCAACTTCGGCGCACCGTTTGCGGGCAACTTGCCGACTCTCGGGACGCAGGCGATTCGCTTCACTGGCGCCGCCTCGGCCGCGAGCACCGCGAACTCCTCGGACTACGCCTTCAGTTCTCCAGCCACGGTGCGCAATAACGCTGGCGCTTCATTTGCCGTCGTCCCCGAACCGGGCACGGCTGCGCTGCTTGTGACCTTCGGTCTCGGCGCCATCGCCATCGCCCGCCGCCGCTCGCGGTAAGGGGTCAGGGTCGGGCCGGGATGGCCCGTTGCAGTTCGGCGGCCAGTTCGTCCGCGGCCCATTGGTTGCCGGAGAAGATTCTTCGCACCGTGCCGTCGGGAGAGATCACGGCGGTCCGCAGATTGTGATTCCACTCCGCGCCCTCGCGGAAGACCGCCAGCCCGAAGAACCCGCTCAGCTTCGCAATCTCCGCTGGCTCGCCTGTCACGAAACGCCACCGCGTCGGATCAGCGGTCTGGCGCCGCGCATATTCCCCGAGCCGCTCTGGCGTGTCGTGCTCCGGGTCGATGGTGACGGAGAGCAGTTGGCAGCCATCCTTCGCGCCCGCCGCCGCGAGTAACCGCTGCACCTCGGCGAACCGCGCGCTGAGCAGCGGGCAATAATCCGGCAACGGACAGCGCGTGTAGATGAAAGTGATCGCCAAGGCGCGTCCCTGGAAATCTCCGAGCCGCAGCGCGCGCCCGTCCTCATCCACGAGGGCGACATCCGGCACGGACGCATCCGGCGCCAGCCGCGGCTCGGCCACTTTTGGGGTAGGAAGCTCCACGTGTCCGGTCTTCCGCACCTGATCGATCCAGCTCTCCGTCTCCGTCACCGAGAGGCGGAAGGCGAGCTGATCGCCCGGCACCAGGCCCGCGAGATCTTTCGCCTCCCTGGCCCGGAGTTCCATGGTCATCGCGTCCATGTACCCGGGGATCGTCTCGTGCGCGATCACCGCCCGGCGGCCATCTGGCAGCGTCTCCTGAAGCACCCCGCGCACTTCAAAGGTGGTGAGTTCCGGAACCGTCCTGGCGTCTTTCCGATCCGGGTCGCAGCCAGCCAGGACGAACACGCACAGGAGGAAAGTGAGGGGGAGAAAGTACCGTCGCATTGGCCCCCTTGTAGCGTAGGAAGCGGAGTCGCCGCAGCCAAATTCCCAACGCGCCCTACTCGACCCGGTCGCGAACCCACACCGCCAACTCCGCAAAATCCTTGATCGCGATCCCGGAAGCGGCGGCCTCGCGGGGACGGCGTTGCCGGAGCATTCCGCCGGAAAGGATCCACGCGTCGTCGCGGTAGGGGCCCACTTTGCCGGGGTCGCTCCAGGTGTGGATGGCGACGACGTTGGGCGTGAGCGCGGCGGCGATGTGCATGGGGCCGCTATCGACGCTCACCACAAAGGCGGCGCGGCGGAGCAGCCAGATGAGTTCGGCGATGGAGGTGCGATTGAGGAGGTCGGTGGCACTGGGGATCGCGGGTAGCGTGGCCTCGGCGCGACCGGCGATGACCACGCGCATGGGGGCGAGGGCGCGGCAAAATTCGACGACCTCCCCGGGGGTGAGGGACTTGCCGGTACCGCGCGAAAAGGGATGGAGGAGGACAAATGGGGTGGCGGCGAAATCCGGGATGGCGGAGCCGCTCGGGAGTGGCCAGCGCAGCGCGGATGAAGGTGGCGCGGGCGTGCCGCCGGTGGCCTGCACGGCGAGGGCGAGGTAGCGATCGACGGCGTGCGGCGCGGCGACGACATCGACGGCTTCGTCGTAGAAAAAGCGGGCACCTTCCCGGGCATCGGAAAGGCCGAGCACGCGGGTCTTTTCGCCGCGGCAAAGTTTGGCAATGAGCGCGCTACGAAGCAGGCCCTGGAAGTCGAGAATCAGGTCGGCGTCGATCTGCGCGCGGAGCGCCTGCGCCCACGGCGCGATCTTCAGGACGCCGCCGACACCGCGGAAGCGACGCCGTGGAAATTCGATCGCTTCTTCTATATCCGGATTCCCCTCAAGCAGCGGCAGCCACTCCGTATTGGCGATCCAGCGGATGGAGGCGCGGGGCCAGCGATCCTTGAGCAGCGCAACAGCCGGGAGCGTGTGGACGATGTCGCCGAGCGAACTCGGCTTGATGATGAGGATGGAGGGGATTTCAGATTTCAGATCTCAGATTTCAGATTGAAACGAGCCGCGCGCGCGTTCCCCCAATCTGAAATCTGAAATCTACAATCTGAAATCCCGCTACTTTCCCAGCGCCAGCCGATCCGCGAGCCGCTGTGGGAGGCCGGCGGCCACGATCTTATCCTGCGCCGTCCAGATGTCGTACTCGAGCCGGCGAAGCTCCACTTTTTGCTCCTCAGGGGAATAGAGGACGTAGGCGGAATGCCAGTCGCCGTCGCGTGGCTGGCCGACGCTGCCGCAATTGATGAAATACTTTTTGCCCGGCTCGATCTGCATGATCTTTTGCACTCCGTCGAAGGCGTGGCTTTTCACCGGACCGTCGCGGATGTAGGCGCGCGGGGCGTGGGTGTGGCCGTAGAAGCAGAGCTGGGTGTGCTGGTAGTTGAAACTCGCGGCGGCATCGAGCTGATTGAAGACGTAGCCCCACTTGTGCGGGGTATCGAGGGTGGCGTGGACGATGGTGAAGTCGCGCACCTGGCGGACCATCTTGAGGTCGCGCAGCCACTGCTTGTCTTCGTCAGTGAGCTGGTGGCGGGTCCAGTTGATCGCCTCCTCGGCGAGCGGATTAAAGCCGACGAGTTCCTCGGTCATCGACGCCTGCTCGTCGTGATTGCCTTTGATCACCGGGCATTCGAGACCGCGGACGATCTCCAGACACTCGTGGGGGTTCGCATTGTAGCCGACGACATCGCCGAGGCAGACGTAGTGTGTGACCTCACGCTCCTTGGCATCGGCAAGCACGGCTTGCAGGGCCTCGAGGTTGGCATGGATGTCTCCGAAGATGGCGTAACGCATGGGGTCAGCGAGGAGGTTTTTCCGGAGGCGGATTATAGACCCGCTCGGCAGGAGGGATACTCAATTTCTGCTGCAAGGTGTCGAGCCACTTGAGGAGCGTGGGCAGATGCTCGTCTTCGCTCTTCAGGAAAAGGGCGCGCATGATCTCGTAGGCCGCGCGCTCGTGGCCGGGGCATTGGGCGAGTTCGTAGGCAGCGAAACGCTGGGCATACATCGGTGCCTTGGGGAGCGCGGCGCACTGCGCATAGGCCCAGGCGGCTTTGCAGTGGTCGTTCAGTTTGTCCCGATAGACCACGCCGAGCATGTCGTAGAGACGGGTGCTCTCGGGGTTGTTGGCGATGCCTTCGAGGAGGTAATTTTCGCCGGTCTTGATGAACTCGCGGGCCGCGCGCAGCCGGAGCGCGGCGCGGGGTTGCTGGCGATTTTCCAGCGCGGCGACGCTGGCATTGTGCGTCAGGTGCCAGGCGGACATTTCCCAGAAAAGGACGCAGCGCGGCTGGAGCGAAGTGACGATGTCGAAGTCGAGTTTCATCCGCGCCCAATCGACGCGCTCCCAAGCCGTCTGCGCGTGAATCCAGAAGCCATCCGCGACGATCGCGCGGAAGCCGCTGAGCGCGGCGACGAAGCCGAGCTGCCCGAGCTGCTGCCGCATCGAGAGATCGACCTGCCCCTTGCGCAAGCCCACGGCGTGATGCGCCTTTGCGAGGGCGGACTCGATGGGCAGCCGCACCGCGCCGAAGACGAGCAGACCGAGCACCGTGAGCGCCGCGCGTTTCATCGGAAAGCAGTCCTGGGAGCGCCGCCGTCCTCGTGCGGCAACCTTCCAAGCAGGCGCAGCCTCACCTTCATTGCGAGCGTGCTGCGCACGGTTTGTTTTTCGATGCCGCCCGGGGACGGCGGCGCTCCCAGGGGACGCGTCTTCACAGCTCCTTATTTTGAAAGAGGAAATAACCGGCAAGGAAATAGACGGCGATGTAGGTCACGCCGAGAGCGACAGTCCTGCCGAAAATCGCCAGCGGCAGCGCGGCCCCGGCGGCGATGTCATCGACCACATTGAAGATCTGGAGATCCGGAAAGATCAGCGCGACGAAGGCGAGGAAGGTCTTCGTGACCGCGCCGACATTGGCCCCTTGCAGCCAGTAGTCGCGCGCGATGGCCTGCACGTGGCCGATGAAATACACGACCACCGAAACCATGATGGTGAAGATGGTGGTGCTCGCGAAGGTCGAGAGGAAGAGGGTGAGCGAGGCGCAGAGCGCGGCCTTCAGGTAGATGAAAACGATGCCGGGGATGAGGTTCCAATTAAAGGTACTCGCGCGCACCGCGGCGATGGCGTCGGCCAGCTCGGCGGGCGGCATGTCTTGCAGCGCGGCGATGGCACCCTGCTCGCGGTAGTAAAGGACGATGCCGAAAAGCGCGGACATGAGTGCAGTGGCGATGAAGAGCAGCGCGAGCACGCCGAGCAACTTCCCCAGCAGATACTCGAGTCGCGGCACCGGCTTCGCGAGGATGGTGTAGAGCGTGCGCTCCTCGATGTCCTTTGGCAGGAGCAGCGCCGTGGAGAGCACCGCGAGCAGCCAGGTGAAGATGGACATGGCGCCGAGAGCCACGTCTTTGAGCACCTGGAATTGCTCCTGAAAACTGAACTTCACCAGAAACGCCGAGCTGCCGATGATGAGCAGCGCGAAGAGCAGCATGAAGTAGAAGACCTTCAGCCGGATGAGTTCGAGGAGGGTATTCGCCGCGATGGCGGTGATCCGCGCGGGGGAGAAAAGCCGGTGCTGGGTGGCGGCGGGCGCGTCGCTCATAGCCAGGGAGTGAACATCGAACATCGAACGTCGAACACTGAACATCGAACAAGGCAGTTGGCGCCCGGACGCTTCGTTCGATGTTCGATGTTCAATGTTCGAAGTTCGATGTTCATTTCTTCCCGCTCCCTCCCGTCACCTCCAGAAAGTACCTCTCCAGCGTCGTCTGCGGTTTCCTTTCCTCCACGATCTTCGCCCCACCACGCGCCGCTGCCGCCCGCACTTCGGCGAGCAGTTCCGGCGTCGCATTTTCCAGGATCAGCTCCGTCTGGGAACTGATCGAGATCAGATCGTCGAGCGCGCCTTCGCGCACCAGCCGGCCCTCGTGCAGGATGCCGATGCGGTCGCAGATCTCCTGCACCTGGCTGAGCAAATGCGAGCAGAGTAGCACCGTGATGCCGCGCTGACGGAAGCCGAGGATGAGATCGCGGATCTCGCGCGAGCCCGCGGGATCGACCCCTGCCGTCGGCTCATCGAGCACCAGCAACCGCGGCTCCTGGACCAGCGCCTGCGCCAGGCCGATGCGTTGTAACATGCCTTTCGAGTAACCGCCGATCCGCCGATCCGCCGCATTCTCCAGCCCCACGAGATGCAGCAGTTCCTTCGCGCGATCCCGGAGCTTCGCCCCGCGCAGCCCGCACAATTTTCCGTAGAAAAGCAACGTCTCCATTCCGGTGAGGAACTTGTAAAAGTAGGGATTCTCCGGGAGAAAGCCGACATCCTCGCGGCTCTCGACCGTCGTCGAATCGCGCCCGAAAATTTCCGTCCGCCCGGAAGTCGGCGAGACCAGCCCGAGCACGATCTTCATCGTCGTCGATTTCCCCGACCCATTCGGCCCGAGCAGCCCATAGACGTGCCCCGCCTCGACGTTGAGCGAGAGATCCTGCACCGCGATCACCTTCTCCCGCCGGAAGGGGATCGGGTAAATCTTCGTGAGATTCTGGATGGAGATGGCGAGGGTGGGCATCAGGGTCGGGGCGATTCTGTTCGCGAATTGCAGACGCCGCAATCGGCGTGTGCGTTCAGTTGGCGATCTCGAATCCGCGGACGCCGACGAGGGGCGGGATCGGGGTGGCCGTGACTTTGCGAATGTGCGCCTTCAGTTCGCTCTCGGTGATGGCTTTGAGAAAGGCAGCGACTTCCTCGGCTTCGCCGCTGCACTGCAACTCGACGCGGCCATCCGGAAGATTGCGCACCAAGCCAACAACGTCGTAGCCGCGCGCGATATTTTTGCAGGTGTAGCGGAAGCCGACTCCCTGGACTCGTCCTTCGTAGAGAATGTGGCGACCAGTCATGGGGCGGATGGCATGGGAATACGCAAGCGGAGGCCGACCCTCAATCCCGAACACGCACCGGCTCCGGCTACGCCTGGCGCGCTTCATTTGCTAGGCGGATGGCGAGTGGTTGTGAGTCGGCGAGTAGATGGAAAGTCGTCCTCGTCCTCGATCTGCGAGCTGTCGAGGACGAGGACGAGTGGGAGCCCGGCACGAGCCGACGCTCCTGGCGCGACGCGTGGAGGAAAATCCCTTCACCCTGCGGCCTCCGTCGCACATCCTCTGCGCATGGCCTTCCACATTGATCTGCACTGCCATTCGTTTTTCTCGGGGGATGGCGTGAGCAGCCCCGAGGAAAACATCGCCAGCGCCCGGGCGAAGGGCCTGCATGGTTTTGCGCTCACGGATCACAACACTTCGGACGGCTGCCGCCACCTGCTCGATCAGGGCCTGATGCGGGAGGACGGGCAACCGGTGGATGGTTTCCTGATCGTACCGGGCGCGGAGATCACGACGGCCGAGGGGCACCTGCTCTGCCTCGGCGTGCTGCTGCCAAATAATCTCAAGGGCACGCCCGCGGCGGAGATTTGCAAGATCGTCCACGACCTGAATGGGATCACCATCCCGCCACACCCTTACGATCTTTTCCGCGCGGGGATCCGGGAAGCGGTGCTCGATACGCTGGAGATCGATGCGCTGGAGGTTTTCAACGCCGCGACCACCTTCAAGCGCTACAACCGGCTGGCTTTTGAATACGCCACGCAGCGCGGCTTGCCGATGACCGCGGGGAGCGACGCGCACCATGCCGCGGCGATGGGCACGGCTTTCACGATTCTCAACACCGATGATTTCTCCACCCGCGGCATCCTCGATCAGGTCAAAAAAGGAACCGAACTGAACCAGCGCTACCTCTCGCGGAAGGACGCCCTGCGCAAAACGTGGAACAACTGGCTGCGCCTGCGCCGCAAGCGAGTGCATCGGCCCGAAGGCGGCGGCGAAAGCTGACGATGGTCAGTCAGCGCGTTTTCTTGCGGATCGTCGGCGCCGGCGTCGCTGGCGTCGCTGGCGGCGGACGATCCTTGTAGAAGAGCACGCCGGAGCGGCGCAGATTGGCGATGAGCGTGCGGAGATTTTCCGCCGTCTCGCGGTCGGAGAGCATCATCCCGAGCGCGCCATCGCCGCGATCGGCCTTGGCAAAGAGGCTCTTGGCGCTGTCCGCAGCCTTGGTCGCGGAGTCGGCCATCTTGCGGAAGTCGCCGATCGCGACTTTCAGGTCGCCGGCGGTGCCGTCGATCGTCTTCATCGTGCCTTGCGCGGAGGTGACCACGCTTTCCGTCTTGGTCATCACGCCTTCCAGCTTTTTCGCGGTGTCCGCAAATTCCTTCGAGGTCGAACTGAGGTTCTCAAAGGTGACTTCGATGTTCTTGAGATTCTTTTCCGTGAGGAGCCGTTGATTGATGCTCTCCGTCGCGACCTTCAGGGCATCGAGTTCCGCGCTCACCTTCTTGAGAATGTCACGGTTCAGCGTGTCCATCATCTCCGTGCCTTTGCTCGTGAGATCGTCGATGCCGGTGCTGCGCGACCCGGCGATCTCTTCGCCCGGCTTGGCGAAATCGGCCTCCGTGAAGGTCTGCGGCGTATTCACATCCACATACGAGTCGCCGAGGAGGCCAGTGGTCCGGATCTGGAAATAGGAACTGCGCGGGATCTTTACATCGGCGCGGATGCGCAGCCTGACCTTCACGGCATAGGTGCCGCTCGCCAGCTCCGGAAGCGCCGCGACATTGCCAATGCTCGCCCCGGAGAGCAGCACTTCGGAGCCCTTTAAGACGCCGCTGGCGTTGGGAAATTGGACCGTGATCTCATAGGACTCCTGCATCGCCTGCCCGAGCCGGCCAAACATCACCACCATGACCGCGATCGCACTGAAGCCCGCCAGCAGGAACAATCCGACGAGGAATTCGACGCCCTTCTTTTCAGTACTCATCGATCAATCAGACTCCCCGGAGCGCCCTTGAATAAAGTCCTGCACCACGGAGTCGGGCGAACTGCGCAGTTCGTCCACGGTGCCGACGAAGTAGATCCGCCCTTCGTGGAGAAAGGCGATCCGGTCGCCAGTATGAAAAGCGGTATGCATGTCGTGAGTGACGACCACGGATGTCACTTGGAGACGCCTTTGCAAGCGTCGAATCAAGTGATTGATCGAGTCGGAGGTGATGGGATCGAGCCCCGTCGTCGGTTCATCGTAGAGGATGCAGGCGGGCCGGGAGACGATCGTCCGCGCGAGCCCCACCCGCTTTCTCATGCCGCCGCTCAGGTTCTCCGGCATCTTCTTTTCCGCCCCGAGCAGCTCCACCATATCGAGGGCTTCATGGACGCGCTCCTCGATCACTTTGCGATCGCGCAGCCCGATCTCGCGCAGCGGAAAAGCGATGTTCTGCTCAACACTCATGGAGTCAAAAAGCGCCCCGCTCTGGAAGAGCATCCCGACCTTTTTGCGGACCGCACCAAGCTTCCGCTCCGGCAACCCGGCGATCTCCTCCCCTTCGATGAGCACATGTCCCGAGGTCGGCTGGAGGAGCCCGATGAAATGCTTCAGCAGCACGCTCTTCCCACACCCCGAGCGGCCCATGATGACGCACGTCTCGCCTTTCGTGATCTCAAGATTCACGCCGCGCAGCACCTCCTGAGTGCCAAGCGTCTTGTGCAGGTCGGAGACGGTGATCATCCGGCGGGGAAAATCATGTTCAGCGCAAAGGTGAGGAAGAAATTCACGATCAGAATGCTCAGCGAACTGATCACGATCGCCTCCGTCGGCGCCCGGCCCACGCCCACCGCGCCTTCCTTCGCATTGAGCCCCTGATGACAGCTCACGATGGCGATGATCACCGCGAAGCAGAAGCCCTTCACCAGCGCCATCTTGATGTCCCGCATACCGGTGTAGCGGACCATATTCGTAATGAAATAGGGCGCGCTGATATCCAGAAGCTGCGTGCCCACCAGGTAGCTGGCGAAGAGCGCCAGAGCCACGCTTTCCGCGACGAGGAGAGGCATCGAGATGAGCAGCGCGAGCACCCGAGGGACGATCAGGTAATCGACCGGATGGACGCCGAGCGCGCGGAGGGCATCAATCTGTTCGGTGACCTTCATCGTGCCGATCTCCGCTGCGATCGAGGCGCCGACGCGCCCCGCCACCATCAGGCCGGTCATCGTCGGGCCGAGTTCGCGGAAGACCGAGACGGAGACCACCGAACCCACCGCCGTGGCCATGCCGAGCTTGGAAAATTGAAAGAAAGTCTGCGCCGTGAGCACCGCGCCGGTGAACATCCCGGTGACGATGACCACCGTCTGCGAACGGAAACCGATCTCCGCGATCTGCCGCAGGAGCAGCCCCCAGCGAAACGGCGCGACGATGATCGAGACCACCGTATCGACGGCCAGCATCGCGAGTTCGCCAAGGTAGCCGACGAAGGAGAGCGCAATCTTCCCCGGGGCCATGATTAGGCGGGCGAGCGGGAATTTTTCGAGTGCGCCGAGGCGTGCGGTCGGGGATGAAGGGTCGCCTTGGGGCTTCGTCAGCATGAGAAGGCGGGAAGCTAGGCACTGCCGTTGAGGTTGTCCACCGTGCCCGCGCCGCAATCGTCCGGCCGGTGTGATGGCCACGATACCTGCCCAAATTTACCAGGCACGGGTGCGCTGTGTTCGATCTCTCTACCTCCCTTGAGATGCCTCGAAAAATGCCATGGCCACCTCGAGATCGGCCGAACCCAACGTCTAGGTCCTAAAAAATGGAGCGGGTGAAGAGACTCGAACTCTCGACATCTTCCTTGGCAAGGAAGTGCTCTACCAACTGAGCTACACCCGCATGTTCGCAGACGAACGGGCGGGAAACTATTTAGGAGGCCCCCGGGAAGCAAGGGTTTTTTCCGGCAAGGTCCTTGGGGTCGCCGAAATGGCTCAGGCGGGCCTCGCCACCGCCGCCAGAGGCAGGCCGGGAGAATTCCTTGGACAATCGAAGGCTCCTGCATACCCTTCCGCTCCCTTTCGCCCGGGGGGCTTCCGCTGCCTCTGGGACGGGCTTTTTTTAGCACCATGATTTTGCTCTCCATCGTCACTCTCGCCCAGCAAACCACACCCTCGCCGCAACAGGGGATTGGCAGCATGCTCGTGCCGTTCATCTGCATCGGCGTCATCTTCTACTTCCTCATTCTGCGTCCGCAGAAACAGCAGCAGAAGAAGCTCACCGAGATGGTGGCGGCTTTGAAGACGGGCGACAAGGTCGTGACCTCGGGCGGGATCCACGGGATCATCGCCAACGTGAAGGACGGGGCCACGCTCATCCTCAAGGTGGACGATAACTCCCGGATGGAGGTCGATAAGGCATCCATCGCGACGATCAAGAAGGAGTAGCGCGGCGCCGGTGAGCGCCCGCGGCTTCAGTTTCAGAATTTCCAATTCCTTAATTCCTCATTCCCGATGACCCCCGCTGCCTGGACCTTTACCTTCGGCTTGTCCGTCCTGATCCTTTTCGCCTGGTACTTTTTTACCGATAGCGATCGGGTGAAACGCATCCTTGGCTCGGTCCTCACGGTGGGCATCGCGGCCTTTTGTCTGTGGTCGGTGAATCCGCCGAATGACGTGCTCAATGCCGAAGGCGAGGTCGTGCAGGCCGGCCGGATCCAGCGCGGCCTCGACCTCAAGGGTGGCACCTCTTTCCTGATCCGCCTGATCTCGGAGCCGAATGAGAAGGGTGAAATGCGGGAGATCACCCCCACGATGGTCGATCAGGCCGTGGAGGTGATCCGCAAGCGCGTCGATCAACTCGGCACGAGCGAACCGGCGATCACGCCTTCGGGCACGGACCGCGTACTCGTGCAGATCCCGGGGCTCGACCCGAAGCGGCTGGAGGAAACACGCGAGCAACTGCGCAAGGTGGCCAAACTCGAGTTTCGCCTCGTGCATCCGCAGAGCAACGAACTCGTCCCGCAGATCGAGGCCGGCACGGCGGTGCTGCCTCCGGGTTACAGTGTCGAGGCCATGGAGAATGAGCGTGGGGGCAAGAAGGTCGAGGGTCGGATCTTAGTAAAGAAGAAGCCGGATCTTCTCGGGACCCACGTGACGCGGGCCTCGGCGAGCTTCGGTCAGGAAGGTTGGGAGACAAATTTGGAGTTTGATGCGCAAGGTGGAGAGCTCTTTGGCAAACTCACCGAGCAGGTCAATCGCGAGAATTCGCAGATGGCCATCGTGATGGACGGCAAGGTCATCTCTGCGCCGGGCGTGAAGACGCAGGGCGGCATCTGGGGCGGCAGCGCCCAGATCAGCGGTGGCAGCATGAATGAGCGCGAGGCCCGCAATCTGGCCAGTGCCCTCGAGAATCCGCTCGAGACGCCGGTGGCCATCGAAGAAGAGCGGAGCGCGTCCGCATCCCTCGGCGAAGACGCCATCAACAGCGGCCTGAAAGCCGGCCTCCTCGGCGTCGCGATCACCATCTTCTGCGTGCTCATCTACTACCGGACGGCCGGGCTCATCGCGAATATCGCGCTGGCCGTGAACGTGATTTTTCTCTTCGGCGCCATGGCGTCTTTCAATGTCGTGCTCACCCTGCCCGGGATCGCGGGCGTGATCCTCACGCTCGGCATGGCTATCGATGCCAACGTGCTCATCTACGAGCGACTGCGCGAGGAACTCGCCGAGGGCAAGTCCATCCGGGCGGCCGTCAACGCCGCTTACGACAAGGCCTTCTCCGCCATCTTTGACTCGAACGTGACGACGCTGATCACCGCGGTGATCCTCTTCTGGAAGGCGACCGGTCCGGTGAAGGGCTTCGCCGTCACGCTCACCATGGGCATCGTGGCCTCGATGTTCACGGCGATGATCGTCACCCGGAACCTCTTTGAGTGGGCGCTGACGAAGGGCTGGATCAAGCAGATCAAGATGACCAATCTGATCCGCGCGACGAACTATGACTTCCTCGGCAAGCGAAAAGCCGCGATCGGGCTTTCGCTGGTCGTCATCACGGCGTCGATTGCCATCTTCGCCTCCCGCGGCGAACGCAACTTCGGCGTGGATTTCAAAGGCGGCGACCGCCTCGTCCTCGAAGCCAAAGGCTCCCGGCCTTCGGACAATGAAGTCCGGACCGCACTCGCCTCGATCAAGGTGGGCGATTGCGTCGTGCAGACGGAAAAATCCGCGGCGAAGGAATTCATCACCGTGCGCAGTCCCGCCGACACCAGCACGGCGGTGTCGAAGCACCTTGTGGCGACCTTCCCGCAGGCGCAATTCACCGAACAAGGCGTGGAAAAAGTCGGCAGCCTCATCGGGAGCGAACTCGCGCGGAACTCACTCATCGCGCTCCTCCTCGGCGTGGTCGGCATCCTCCTTTACGTCACCCTGCGCTTCGAGTTTTCCTTCGCTGTCGGCGCGATCGTCGCCTTGCTCCACGACGTCATCATCACCGTGGGTTTCTTCGCGCTCTTCGACCGCGAGCTCTCCCTCATCATCGTCGGTGCCGTGCTGACCATCGCCGGCTACTCGGTGAATGACACCATCGTCGTCTATGACCGCATCCGCGAAGGCATCAAGTCTGGCCGGAAGGGCTCCGTGCAGGAGATCATGAACCTGAGCGTGAACGAAACGCTCAGCCGGACGATCCTGACCGGCGGCGTCACTTTGCTCACGACGGCTGGGCTCTACATCTTCGGCGGCCCGGTGCTGAATGACTTCGCGTTTGCGGTCCTCATCGGCGTCATCGTCGGCACCTACTCGTCGATCTTCATCGCCGCGCCGATCGTCCTCTGGTGGAGCGGCAAAGGTGGCCGCGATCTGCGCGCGGAGATCAAGCGCAGCGACGAAGGGCCGGGGTCAGCGCCAGCCTTGGTCTAGCTCTGGAGGCACCGCACCACCGCGCACTACTTCACGAGGGCGGAGACGAGCCGCAGATACTGCGCGGCCGTCAGCTTCAGCACATCGCCGGCGTCCTCTGCACTTGGCTGCCACGTGGAGGGCGGGAGCGATTTCGAAAACTCCACCTTCTCGAAGCGCACCGCGATCTGCCACTCCGGCTGCTCCACGATCAGTCGCGTCGGTGTGCCTTTCGGCCCGACCCACACGCGGCTGCTCCAGCCCGGCGCCTTCAGCGAGCGCTCGAGCTCCGGCGCGAGGCGCAGGCCAAGCACGCGACACACCTCACCGTCGAGCGTTTCCTGGCCACCGTCTTCGACGCGGAAGAGCGCGGGGAGAAAGACGAGCTGCTTTTCCGGCACTGGCAGGCGGAAAGGTTCGAGGCGCGCCTTCGGATCGGCGGGCGGCAGTTTCTTCGTGCTGGTCGCGGCCTGGAGCAGCGCCTCAACCCGACTGCCGGGCGTCGCCCAGAGCGACTGGCCATTGCGGCAGATCGTCAGCGTCTCGCCGAGGATCGGGCCGTGCAGGCGGAGCTTGTCGGGATACTCGAGCGAGAGATCGGCGCGGGCGCCGCCCAGGGCTTCGGGCAGGCCGGTCATCGTCTCGAGCCGCGCGGTGAGCTGCATCGCGCGGTTCGGATGGCGCGTCTGCTGCGCCAGGACGTTGGCAAAAGGCATCAGCACCTTTGCGAGCACGTCGTACTTATTTTCCGCCGCGGAGATCGGTGGCGGCGCGAGCAGCGTGACGATGAAGAAGAGTTGAAGGAGTTTCACAGCTTTGCCTTTGAATCACCGCACGCAATCAACTAGAGCAACGCACGTCCGATGGCGGCAATGCTTTTCCCATTCTCAATGCTCGCTTCCAGTTCCGCAGGTGGATTGATCTTCGCTCTCGAGAACTCGACGCTCTCCGGCATTCTCGTCCTGCTCGCGCTCTTCGCGGCGTCGATCTTTTCCTGGACGGTGATGTACACGAAGTGGACGCAGATCCGGCGCGCCCAGCTTCGGCGGCTCGAATTCCTCGATCTCTTCCGCTCGGAGCGCCAGCCGCTGCGGATCTTTGCCGATCGCCTGCGCTTCGAAGGCACCCCCATTTTCGCGGTGTATAAGGCGGGCTGCAAGGAGCTGACCTTTCAGCTCCTCGGCTCGGCGGATGTGGACGAGACCTTCCGTGGCCGGCTGGATGTGGCGGCGAAAATCTCCCCGGCGCAGATGCGCGTGGTGACGACGGCCATGGAGCGCGCAGTGGGCGAGACCGCGCTGAATCTCGAATCGCGGATGATCGTGCTCGCGACGGCGGTGAGCGGCGCACCCTTCCTCGGGCTGCTCGGCACGGTCTGGGGCGTCATGGATACTTTCAGCGATGTGGCGCGCGCGGGTTCGGCGAATCTCGCGGCGATGGCGCCCGGCGTGAGCGCGGCGCTCATCACCACCGTCACTGGCTTGCTCGTCGCGATCCCGGCGATGTTTGGCTACAACTACCTCGTGACGACGATCCGCGGGATGATCGTGGAGCTCGACAATTTCGCCGCTGAACTCGCGAGCGAACTGGAGCACAAGTACGTGGAGCACGGCGGACGGAGGGCGGAGCGATGAAGCGTTTCTCCGACCGGCATGGCCTCTCCACGGTGAGCGAACTCAACGTCACGCCGCTGCTCGATCTCGCCTTCGTGCTGCTGATCATCTTCATGATCACCACGCCGCTGATGGACAACTCGATGGACCTCCAGCTCCCGAAGAGTGGCGCGCCGGAGCGTCCGCTCGATCCCGGGGCGGTGCAGACCATCTCCATCGATCGCGATGAGAAGGTCGCATTCAATGGGCGCGAGTTGTCGCTCGAAGCACTGAGCGCCGCCCTCGCGACGGCGCTGGCTGAGAAGCCGGAGATCGCGGTGGTCGTCCGCTCGCACCGCGAACTGCAGGTGCAGAAATTGATCGACGTGCTCGACGTGGTGAAGGCGACGAAGATCACGAAGGTGGGTGTGGTCACGAATCCCGAGCAGTGATGACCCGCCGCCTTTCTTCCGCACCCGCGCGATCACTTTGAAGCGACTTCCCCGTCTCCCCGACTAAGATCACGCATGGCCGAAATCCAAAAGTTCCGCCGCAATCTCATCGTCGTCGCGCTTGCCCATGTGCTGCTCGTCGCGCTGCTCTATGTGGCCGGCGTGATCCGCCCGAAGCCGCACGTGGATGAAGTGCTGTGGCTCGATGGCGGCTCCCCAGGAGGCGGGGAACCGGCGGCCAATGAGGGCGAGCCACCGCTCGCGCCAGCACCGCCGGATCCAGCGCCGCCCGAGCCCGAGCCGCCGGCTCCGGAGCCACCGATCGTCGAACCGCCGCCCGTGATCGAGCCCGTGAAGAAGGATCTGCCGAAGGAAGCCGAGATCGTCGAACCGAAAAAGACCACCCCGACGCCGACGCCAAAACCCAAGCCAAAAGCCAGCACCCCGACCCCCAAGCCCAAGCCTAAACCGACGACGCCGCGCGCCACCCAAAAGCCAACCGCGAAGCCCGTGGCGAAAGCTTCCCCGAAGGCGCCGCAAAAGCCCGTGGCCAAGACATCGCCAAAAACCGCGAAGGTCACGAACGACAAAGCGGCCGCGACCAAGCCCTCCGAGAAACCCACGGGAGCGCCAGGCTCTGGAAAGACGGAGCTGGCGAACAAAAAACCGGGCGCCGGTCCAGGCACGAAATCGACCGGCGCAGGCACGGGCGTCGGCAGCGGCAAGGGTGCCGGTCGCGAGGGCGGCGGCTCGCGGGAAAACGAGAACAGTTGGTATTTCGAGATGCTGCACGATCGCTTTCACGCACGCTGGGAGCAGCCGACTTCGATCGAACGCGCGGGGCCGGATTTTGTGACGACGCTCAAGCTGCGCATCGGCAAGGACGGCACGATCCTCGCCCGCGAGATCGTCAATGGCTCGGGCAATGCGGTGATGGATGAATCCGTGCTCACGGCCGCGCAGAAGGTGCTGACGATCGACCCGCTGCCAAAGGGGCTGGGCAATGGGGAATTCTTTGAGGTGAAGCTGAACTTCAAACTCGACCAGGCGCAGTAAGCGCCCGCCCGTGTCTGTGACCTCCCTCCGCCGCGTCTGTGTCTATTGCGGGTCGAATGCGGGCGCTTCAGCGGAGTATCGCTCCGCAGCGGAGGCGCTGGGCACCTTGCTCGCAGTGCAGGGCGTCGGGCTCGTCTTTGGCGGTGGACGAGTCGGGCTCATGGGGGCGATCGCGGATGCCGCCCTGCGGGCGGGCGGCGAAGTCATCGGAGTCATCCCGCGCGCGCTGGAGGAGAAGGAGCTGGGACACACTGGCTGCACCGAGCTGCACGTCGTCGGATCGATGCATGAGCGGAAGCAGCTCATGGCCGATCTCGCGGATGGCTTCCTCGCACTGCCCGGCGGGATCGGCACGCTGGAGGAGCTGTTTGAAACTTTCACCTGGCTGCAACTCGGCTTCCACGCCAAGCCCGTAGGCGTGTTGAACGTCGCGGGCTTCTTCGATCACCTGCTCGCTTTTCTCCGGGACGTGACCACCGGGAAATTTCTCCTGCCCGAGCATCTTGACTGCCTGCTCGTGGAATCCACCCCGGAGCCGCTCCTTGCGCGGATGTCCGCTTTTCGTCCGCCGCAACTCGGGAAGTGGCTGCCCTCGCCGCCCGTTCCAGACGAACGCTGAGCGGCGCCACAGTGCTTACTTCGCCGCCTTCATCCGGTAGGCGACTACGTCCGTCTGCTGGTAGATGCCGTAGAGTTCGCGCAGCTCGCCGAGCCGCATCAGCAGCCATGGGGAGAGGCGCGAGCGGCCATTCTTCGTGAAGACGATGTCGTCCGCGATGAAGACGCAGGAGTGGAAGGTATTGCCCGTCTTCCGATCCATGAAGAAGAGGATGTCGCCGAGCTGATCCGCCTTCGGCACTTCGACGAAGTTTTCGAGGGTGTAAGCGGTCGCGAGCGGCGGCTCGGCGAGACGCTCGAGGGGCTCGTAGTTGGAGAAATTCAACGACGTCCAGTGGCAGTCGGGATAGTAGCCGGAGCGGCCGTGGGTCTCGTTGGGGAAAGTGTAGAGCAGCTTGCGGACGTTGGCTGGCAGGAGGTGGACGAGGTCGATGTGATCGACGCCATCGGTCGCCAGCATCGAGTCGAGGAAAGGTTCAATGTCCTTGAACCTCCGCCCGGCGCTCCAGTATTCGGCGAGCTTCGCGGCGTTGGCTTCCGGTCCGAGGCGGACCTTGCCGACCAGCGTCGCGGTGCGGGAGAGCGCCTTCCGGATGAGCAGGCGCTCGGCATCGGATTCGGCCATCCGCAGGATCAGCGCCTTGTCGGCGAAAAGCGTGGTCTGCCCGCGCCGAAAGAGCGTCTTCTGAATCACCTCGAGGATCGCCGGACGCAGCGGCGTATTGCGGAGCCACGTCTCCACATCGCCACCGGGGACGAGAGTGGGCTCGGCGTGAAAGCGATTCTCGGAAAAACGCCCGAGCACGGAGTAGATCGCCGCGCGGGCCGCGGACGGGAGCGTCTCCAAGGTCCCGGCCGATGGCGACACGGTCACGATGTTGCCGTCTCGTCGCCACTTCCCCAGGTCGAGCAACTCCGTGCGGATCGGCTCCGGCAGTTCCACGGAGCGGAGGAGCTTCTCCACGTCCGCCTCGGGCAGGCCGACGAAATTCCAATCGAGCGCCAGGGACGAGAGCTCAATCGACTTCAGGAGATCGAGCGGGACCTCCAGATAGGTGGTGAAAAACTCGAGCTCACCCCAGGGGCCGGGCTTGGCGAGTTGGAGCTGCCCGCGCGGCGTGGTCCCGGCGTCCTGGCGCGTCGTTTTCGCGGGCGGCGCGGCCATGAGCTGGCTGAGCTTTTTGCCTTTCGGGGGCAGGGTCAGCATGGAGTTGAGCGGATCTTCCTCGGGCACCCCCGCAAAAACGCCGGCCATCCCGGCGAAAATGCTGGCGCAGGCGGCGAGGCAGAGCGCGGGTTTGAGGGCGGGCTTGGGAAACATTTTATCGAAAATGGGCGGCACGGTAGCGCAGAAAATGCCGCGCTCAAGTGCGACCTAAGGGCAATATCCAAGCCACTGAGTGAAATAACTGTAATTTCAAGCAAGTGGCTCGTTTGTTTTCGTCGGTCGCGGAGCGGGTGTCTTCCCTTCCCCGGTTGTCTCCGGTAGGAGAGTGGTCCGCCCCGACTGCTTTATCTCATGCGCCTCCTCCTCTGCTCCCTCCTCGCCCTCCCCGCCAGCGCCGTCGCTGCCCCTGCGCAGATCGACGCGCGGATGCTGCAAATGCCGGCCGTTTCCGCGACTCAGATCGCCTTTGTCTATGCCAGCGACCTCTGGATCGCCCCGAAGACCGGCGGCAATGCGGTGCGCCTCAGTTCCCCGCGCGGCACTGAGCAGTTCCCGCGCTTTTCGCCGGATGGCACCCGCATCGCCTTCAGCGGAAACTACGAGGGCGACGTGGACCTCTACTCGATGCCCGTGAGCGGCGGCGAACCGCTGCGGCTCACCCACCATGGCGCCAATGACCGGATGCTCGGCTGGTTTCCGGACGGGCAGTGGATCCTCTACGCGTCGAAGATGCAGGGCTTCACCGAGCGCGTGGGCGAACTGTACAAGGTCGCGGCCACGGGCGGCTTGCCGGTGAAGCTCCCCGTGCCCTTCGGCGAATTCGGCGCCATCTCCGCAGACGGACGGACCCTCGCCTACACCATGATCGAGACGAGTTTCGCGACGTGGAAGCGCTACCGCGGCGGCATGGCGCCGGATATCTGGCTCTACGATCTGGAGAAGGGCACGGCGGAGATCGCCGCGCCGAGCGACGCCGCGGACTCCCAGCCGATGTGGCACGGCGAAACGCTCTATTTCCTCTCCGATCGCGGCGCAGGCGCGCGGGCAAATCTCTGGAACTACGATCCGCGCACGAAGCAAACCCGGCAGGTCACGCGCTTCACGGATGCCGACGTCCACTTCCCGAGCATCGGACCGGCGGACATCGTCTTTGAGCGCGAAGGCCGGCTGCATCTCCTCGACCTCGCCACGGAGAAAGTGCGCGAAGTGCAGATCAACGTGGTGACGGATCGCACGACGCTGCGGCCGCGGGTGGAGAATGTGGCGTCGCTGATCCGCACCTCGACGATCACGCCCACCGGCAAGCGGGTGCTCATCGAAGCGCGGGGCGACATCTTCAGCATACCAGTCGAGCACGGGGTGCTGCGCAATCTCACGGATTCGAGCGGCGTGGCCGAGCGTTCGCCCGCAGCCTCCGCGGATGGAAAGTGGGTCGCCTATTTTTCGGATCGGAGCGGCGAGTATGAGCTCACCCTGCGCGCCGCGGACGGCAAGGGGCCCGAGCAGCAGCTCACCCAACTCGGCGCCGGCTTCCGCTATCAGCCGCAGTGGTCGCCGGACTCCCAGAAGATCGTCTTTGTGGACAGCGCGATGCAGATTTTCCTCCACGATCTGAAGACGAAGACGACGGCGATCATCGACCGGCAGATGTGGTCGTATCAGGGAGAGCTCAGCCGCTTTGCCGTGAGCTGGAGCGCGGACAGTCGCTGGCTGGCCTATGCCGGCGATCAGGAAAATCAGCAATCCGCGATCATGCTCTACGACACCCGGAGCCACGAACGGCGGCAGGCGACGAGCGGATTTTACGACGACGATCTGCCGACCTTCGACCCCGCCGGGAAGTATCTCTACTACCGCTCGAAGCGCTGGTTTGACCCGATCTATGGTGAGCTCGACAACACCTGGATCTACGCGAATGGCCACGCGCTCGTGGCCGTGCCGCTGCGCGCGGATGGACCATCGCCGATCGCCCCGCGCAACGATGAGGAGTCCGTGAAGAAGGACGAAAAAAAGGCCGAGGAAAAGAAGCCCGAGACCACCGCGCCGAACCTCGCCGGTACCTGGAAAGGCGCGGTCTCCCTGCCCGACGGGGAGATGAAATTCACCCTCAAACTCCAGGTGGGCGCGCACGGTGAAATCACCGGCACTGCGGAAACGGAGAAGGATGAGCGAGGCACTGTGACCGGCAAATTCGACGTCACGAAAGGCACGTTCACGCTCAACTCGGAGCTCGGCGAGGAGCACGTGGTCTTCGAGGGGAAACTCGAAGACGCCACCTTCACTGGCACCGCCTACGTGCAGGACGCGAAGCTCGCCGTGAAAGCTTCCCGCGAGGTCGCGCCGGGAACGATCGCCGCCAAGCCCGCGAACACCGCGCCGAAGCTGGTGGCGATCGACCTCGAAGGCTTCGAGTCGCGGGGCGTGATCCTGCCGCCGACGGGCGGGCGTTTCTCCTGGATCGGCGCGACGCCGGGACGCGTGCTCTTCATCCGTCCGCCGCGCGTGGGCTCCAATACGAAGACGCACGCGCTGGTCGCTTACGATCTGGAGAAGCGGGAGGAGAAGGTCGTGATCGATGACGCGCACGGCGCGGAACTTTCCGCCGATGGCAAACGTCTGCTCGTGACCAGGCCAGGCGCGTGGCGGGTCGTGGGCAGCAGCGATGCGCCGAAATTCGACAAGACCCTGCCGACTGGATCGCTCGAGGCGGTCGTCGATCCCGTGGCGGAGTGGCGGCAGATCTTCACCGATGCGTGGCGCATCGAGCGCGACTTTTTCTACGACCCCGGGATGCACGGCGCGGACTGGCCCGCGCTGCGCACGCGCTACGGGAAGCTCATCGACGAGTGCGCGACGCGCGCCGATGTGAACCACGTGCTCGGCGAACTCCTTGGCGAACTCAACAGCTCGCACACCTACCGCAGCGGCGGCGATCTGAACGACACGCCCGCGAGCCGCAATGTCGGTTACCTTGGCTGCGACTTCACGCTCGAGCAAGGTGCGTATCGCATCGCGAAGATCCTCGAAACCGCGCCGTGGGACATCAATACCCGCTCCCCACTGCGCCAGCCGGGCTTGAAGGTGAAAGAGGGCGACTGGCTGCTCGCGGTCAATGGCCGCCCGCTCGACACGGCGAAGGATCCCTGGGCCGCCTTCCTCGGCCTCGCGGACAAGGACGTCTTCCTCACCGTGAATGACCAACCGGTGCTCGAAGGCGCGCGCGAGGTGCTGGTGCAGCCGATCGCCAGCGAAAGCTGGGTGCGCCAATACGCATGGGTGGAAAAGAACCGCCGGCTCGTGGACGAAGCGAGCGGCGGGCAGATCGGGTACATCTACGTGCTGAACACCGCGACCGAAGGGCAGAACCAGCTCGCGCGGCAATTCCGCGCGCAAGTCCACAAGCCCGGCCTGATCATCGACGAGCGTTGGAATGGGGGCGGACAAATCCCGGACCGCTTCGTCGAGCTGCTGGCGCGCAAGGTGAGCAACTACTACGCAGTCCGCGATGGGCGCGACTGGCAGAGCCCGTCCATCGCGCACACCGGCCCGAAGGCCATGCTCACGAATGGCTGGAGCGGTTCGGGCGGCGATTGCTTTCCCTTTCTCTTCCGCCAAATGCAGCTCGGCCCGCTCATCGGCACGCGCACCTGGGGCGGCCTCATCGGCATGACCGGCGCGCCACGACTCGTGGATGGCGGCGAGGTCACCGTCCCCACCTTCTCCATCTACGACCGCACCGGGAAGTGGATCATCGAAGGCTACGGCGTCGATCCCGACATCACCGTGCCGGAAGATCCCGCGCAACTCGCCAAGGGTCGCGACCCGCAGCTCGAGCGAGCCATCGAGGAAGTGCAGAAGGCGCTGAAAGCGAACCCACCCAGGCCGCCAACGAAACCCGCGTATCCGAAGCGGTAGCCTGGGAGCGCCGTCGTCCTCGTGCGGCCATCCAGGATCGAGCGCAGCGCCCATCTTCCAGACGATGAGGAACCCGGCAGGCGAAGATGG
>JANNXQ010000281.1:0-5619 GCA_031409655.1 Chthoniobacteraceae bacterium
CTCCCCGATCGCCTCGTCCATGCACGTCACCGCGCCGCAATACTTCGCGAGCTTCTCGGTCGCGACCTTGCCGCGATATGGCGCGACATATTTCTCCGGTGCCTGCACGCCTTCGGTTTCCTTCTTCTCTCCCGGCTCCGATCCGAAGGACGACGCGCCGTGCGGCGCATTGAAGGCGAGATAGAGGAACCACGGCCTGTCTCGCTTCTCCCCGATGAAACGCAGCGCCTCGCGCTGGAAGAGCTCCGTCGCGTAAGTGCCCTTGTCCGCCTCCGTGCGCTCATTTCCTGCGAACATCGACGGCACGCCGTAACGCTCGTGGGTGTAGTAGTCGATGCCGTTATTCCCGTGGCCGTAGAAGAAGTCGAAGCCGCGCTGGAGCGGCAGGAAGCGGCGCGCTTGACCCATGTCCCACTTGCCCACGACGCCGGTGGTGTAGCCGGCGGTCTGGAGCGCGTCGCCGAGGGTGCGCTCGCGGACATCGAGGCCGAGGGTCATCTCGGGTGAGACGGCATATTCCTCCAGCGAGTAGCGATGGCCGAAGTTGACCATGTCATTGCGGACCATGTCGTAGAGCCCATTCCGCTGCGGAAAGCGGCCGGTGAGGATGCTGCCCCGCGAGGGTGTGCAAGCGGGCCAGGTGACGTAGAAATTTGTGGCGCGCACGCCTTCCGCGGCGAGGCGGTCGAGGTGCGGCGTGCGCACGGGCTTGGTGCCGATGCAGCCGAGGTCGGGCCAGCCTTGGTCGTCGCTGACGATGAGGAGGATATTCGGCTGGCGAGCGGCGGCTGCGGGGAGCGTCAGCAAAAGGACGCTCAGGAGGATGGCGAGCCGGGGGAAGAACATAGGAAGGGGAACCTTCCTCGACTATGACCCAACCCGGCAGCGACGCGAAGCCAGCGCGAGCAGACCGGCGAGTGCGAGGGCCGCGCTGCCTGGCTCGGGCACGGCGTGGATGGTGAGGACGGGACGCAAGGCGGCGTTTCCCACGCTCCGGGAATTTGCCAAATAGGCGACACTGGCATCTGCCGCGAGCAGGTGGAGGCTCACGATGCTGCCCGCGGTGGCGTCGGAGGAAAAGCCGGACGGGAGCGCGAGCGGCCAGACGGAGGTGCCGCTGGTCGCGCCGTTGAAACTGTAGGTGCCGAGCGATTCATCTGCGCTACTGAGGAATGTGGGGAGGGTGGCGAAAGTGAGCCCGCTTGTGGTGGGAGCGATTGGGTTGCCGGTGCCCTCGACCCAGGCGTCACTTTGCATCCACTCGATTTCAAATTGTCCGGCGGAGTTCACGTTCGAGCCGGCGGGCCCGGCGCCGAAGCCGTTGAAAATCGAGGTGCCAGGCGAGGTGGTGGAAAGCTGGAGGGTGATGGTGTCGATGGTCCAGAGCCCCGCGCCGTAGAGCCCGTCGAAGGCGGACTTGGCCGCGGTGAGGTCAAATTTCAGGACGGAATCGAAGGCTCCTTTTGGGAGACCTGCGGCAGCGGCTCCCAGCGCGCCTGCACCGCCGTAGTTCAGGGTGGGGTTGGCCGCGGAGACAAAGGCGTCGGCGATCGGATTGAGGGTGAAGGTTTGGGCGATCGAGTGCTGGAGGGAGAGCGCGACGAGCAGGATCGGGAGGAAGGAGCGGGGAGCAAGCATGGTTTGAGAATTACCATGAATACGGCTCCCCGGCGAGCGGCTTCGCTTTTGATTTCCATTTCTGCACGAGCCGCGCACTTTGCCGCACCGCTAGCGATCCGCCGTGAATAAACATACCCTCGTCGAGAAAATCATCGCCCAACTCGCCGCCGAGCTGGAGGCCTATGCGCGCTCGGCTCGGGCGGCGCACGCGGAAGCGACGCATGAGCAGAGCAAAGCGGAGAACAAATATGATACGCGCGGGCTGGAGGCTTCGTATCTGGCGCGTGGGCAGTCCCGGCAGGCAGCGGAGACGGAGGAGGCGCGGCGGCAATTTGCGGCGATCGAGGTGCGGGCTTTCGGTTCGGGGGAGGGGATCGATGTGGGGGCTTTGATCGAGATCGAGGGGCGGGGCGGGCGGACGTGCTACTTCCTCGGGCCGCGCGCGGGCGGCACGGAGATCGAGCATGAAGGGAGGGAAGTGCTGGTGATCACGCCGCAGTCGCCGCTCGGGCGGCAGCTCATCGGGCGGAAGCAGGGTGAGAGCTGGCCGCTGGAACTCGGCGGGAAGAGCAGTCCGTGCCGGGTGCTCCGTGTTTCGTAGGACGGCGTCTTCTCATCCTCATTCCGTTTCTCGGAAACGAGCGGACTGTTTGACTCGTCCTCGTCCTCGTCCTCGTTGCGTTTCGAGGACGAGGACGAGGGTTCGTTTTGTTTCACGAGGTGGTATTGCTTTCCGGTGGAGGATGAAGATGAGCGGACCTCGCCGCTCGTCGCCGCCCGTTGAGGAGCCCCGATGGCCGACGGTTTCGGCCTTACCCGGAAAAACGAAAACGCCCCGGGTTGCACCGGGGCGTTTCGACAATCTTTGAGAGCTGTGGTCGCAGCTTAGTAGCGACGTCCGCCGCCACCACCACCGCCGCCGCCGCCACCACCACCGCCACGACCTCCGCCGCCGCCGCCGAAGTCGCGACGACCGCCGCCGCCACCGCCGCCGCCGCCGCCAAAGGAACGACCGCCGCCGCCGCCGCCACCTGGGCGATCTTCACGGGGACGCGCTTCATTGACAGTGAGAGGACGGCCATGGAGGGCCTTGCCGTGGAAAAGGCTGATGGCCTTCTGTGCTTCGTCGTCGCTGGACATGGTGACGAAGGCGAAGCCGCGGGACTTGCCCGTGAACTTGTCCTGCATCAGAGCGGCTTCGGTGACGCTGCCGGCCTCGGCGAAGAGGTCCTGCAGGTCCATTTCTGTGGCGTCAAAGGAAAGATTCCCGACGTAGAGTTTGTTACCCATACTGGTTTGTTTGTTGTTTCGCAGATCCGAAGTTTCAGCGGCTGTTTCCGACTATCGGATTTCAAACTGCCACTGGAACTTCGCGTTCCAGGGAACGCGGGACGAACACAACTAGCAATCTACCAATGCCTGAACTGACTCTGAATTTGCACCGCGAGTGGATCATGCCGGGCGGAGGAACGCAACTGCTCATTTCGGGTGCCAGAAAAAAGTTTGGCGTGCCCGGAGGGCCGGACTCTGGGCCTCCGTCGCTTTGAGTTGGCGGGGGTTCGGACTTCTCTCTGCGGAAAACTCGCGGGGCCCGAATGGGGCGTGCGGTTTCACGAAATTGTCTCCAGTTTGTCATCTGTTTGTAACATTAAACTGGCCTCATCCGCCCCGTCCGCCGCAATGCGGGCGTCACCCAACCGCATTCCAATCATCCCACCCCTGTTTATGTCCCAACGCAAAGCCCTGCCCTTTACCACCCTCAGCGCGCTCCTGCTCGCTGCCGCTGCCCAAGCCGGCCCGGTCAGCACCGCCGCTCCTGAGCCAACGGAAAAATCCATCTACGAGAAGATCTGGGGAGTCCCGGTCCTCTACAGCAATAAGGACAACGCCTTCCTCCAGGAGTTCCGCTTCACGGGCCGTCTCCACCTCGATGTCTTCTCGCAGGATTCCGATCTCGGCTCCGAGCAGGATTGGATCGTGCGCCGCACCCGCTTCGGGTTCAAAGCGAAGTTCCTCCAGGATTTCACCATGCACGTCGAGGCCGACTACGATCTGCAGAATCCCCGCCCAGCCTACGCTCGTCTCACCGACGCCTATCTCGCCTGGGAGCCGTGCAAGGCTTTCAAGCTCACCGTCGGCAAGCAGTCCGTAAAGTTCACGCTCGACGGCGGCACCTCTTCCAATGAGCTGATCACCATCGACCGCAGCAACATCGCGACGAACTTCTGGTTTCCGACCGAGTACATCTCCGGCGTGACGGTGTCCGGCAAGCATGAGGGCTGGCAGTGGAATCTCGGCTGGTTCTCCGGTGGCACGGAGACGAAGGAGTTCGGCAACTTCGATGCGGGGAATTTCTTCCTGAGCAGCGTCGGCTACGACTTCGGCAAGGCGCTCGGGGTGGACAAGGCGCTCGTGCGTTTCGACTACCTGCACAACGATCGCAATGCCGAGAGCAACGCGACGCGTTCGTTTGAAAATATCGCCTCGCTCGTCTTCCAACTCGAAGAAGGAAAATTCGGCTTTTCCGCGGAGGCCACCGGCGGGACTGGGTTTGGGCGGCAGAGCGACGCCTTCGGATTCCAGATCATGCCTTCGTATAAGATCACGGACAAATTGCAGGCCGTGGCTCGCTACACGCACATCGCCAGTGAAGACCCGGATGGTGTGCGCTTCAGCCGCTACGAGACCTTCGCGACCGGTGGCCGCGGCGACGAATACAACGAGTATTACGTGGGCCTGAACTACTACCTCTACGGCCACAAGCTGAAGGTGCAGACCGGCTGGACCTATGCGGACATGGAAGACTCCGCCGGGAACGGCGGCGAATACCACGGCTGGACCTGGACGACCGGCCTGCGCCTCTCGTTCTGATTTCCTGGTTCGGGGTTTAAGGATGGCGTCTTTGTCACGCGATTGTTGCAGAGACGCCATCCGACCGCCGCGGAATTGCCCCGAACTTCACTCTCCCATCCAAACTCCCACACTCATGACCCTCACCATCAAATCCGCCGCCGCCCTCGCGCTGGCCACGATCCTCTCCGGCTCCGCCCTCGCGGAAGTCGTCACCGTCGATGCCGCCATCAAGCCCTACGCGAAAACCTCGGGCGTGACCGGCAATCTCAACTCCATCGGTTCCGATACGCTGAACAATCTGATGACGCTCTGGGCCGAGGGCTTCAAGGCGCAGTATCCGAATGTGAATATCCAGATCGAGGGCAAGGGCTCCTCGACCGCACCGCCGGCGCTCATCGAAGGCACCGCGCAACTCGGGCCGATGAGCCGCGAGATGAAGGCGACGGAGATCGACGCTTTTGAAAAGAAATACGGCTACAAGCCGACGGAGATTAAGGTGTCGGTCGATTCCCTCGCCATTTTTGTCCACAAGGACAACCCAATCAAAGGCCTCTCGATGCCGCAGGTCGATTCGATCTTTTCGAGCACCTTCAAGGCAGGCGGGAAGGACATGACGAAGTGGAGCGATGTCGGCGTGACCGGCGCGCTGGCCAGCCGCGCGATGTCGCTCTACGGCCGCAATAGCGCCTCGGGCACCTACGGTTACTTCAAGGAACACGCGCTCGCGAAGGGCGACTTCAAGGCCACGGTGAAAGAGCAGCCGGGTTCGTCTTCCGTCGTGCAGGGCATCGGCAGCGATCTCGCCGGCATCGGCTACTCGGGCATCGGCTACAAGACCTCCGAAGTGCGCGCGCTCCCGCTCGCCGCGAAAGAAGGCGGTAAATTCGTCGAAGCGAACTACGAGAACTGCCTGAGTGGCGACTACCCGATGGCGCGCTTCCTTTACGTGTACATCAACAAGAAGCCCGGCGCCCCGGCGGACAAACTCATCCAGGAGTTCGTCAAATTCATCCAGAGCAAGGAAGGTCAGCAGGTCGTGGTGAAGGACGGCTACTTCCCGCTCCCTTCGGCCATCGCCACGGAGGAAATTGCCAAGGTCGCGAAATAGAACCCACAAGGAGTTGGGGCGCCCTCGCCCCGTGAAAC
>JANNXQ010000282.1:0-1778 GCA_031409655.1 Chthoniobacteraceae bacterium
ACGGCTTCGACAACATCGCCGACGTGCTCTCCCTCCCGCCACTACTCATGGAGAAGTTTCTCGGCGCGGCGGAGGCGATCGTGGGCAAGGCGATCGTCCTGGAGGCCGCGCCGAAACCGCAGGTGACGCGTCTCCCCGGCGACCGCTTCCGGTCGGACAACGATGCGAACAAGCCGATGGAGGGGAAAATTTTCGGACTGTATCGCGAGGGCGAAGCCGTGCTGGATTTCAAATTTCCGCAAGCGCGCGAATACACGTTCCGCATTCGCGCGTTCGGCGAGCAGGCCGGGCCAGAGCCTCCGAAGATGGCGCTGCGCGTGGCTGGGAAGGAACTGAAAGTGTTCGCCGTCAAAGCCGCCGAGCGCAGCACCGTGTATGAAGTGAGCGCGCCGATCGAGGCCGGCTCGCAGAAGATCGCCGTCGCCTATCTCAATAACTTCCGGGAGGAAGGGCGCGGCGACCGCAATCTTTTCGTCGAGTCGGTGGAGATCCTCGGTCCGCCGGAGGCCTCGACGGTGAAGTTGCCGGAGAGCCACACGCGGCTCATCCCACGCCTGCCCGAGCCGGGGCAGGAGCGCGAAGTGGCGCGAGAGATTCTTACCAAGTTTGCCGCGCGCGCCTACCGCCGGCCGGCGACGCCAGCGGAGGTCGATCGTCTTCTCGGCTTCGTGGATCTGGCGATGAAGCAGAAGGGCGGCTTCCTCGAAGGGATGCAGGTCGCGATTCAGGCGGTGCTTTGCTCGCCGCGCTTTCTCTTCCGCTGGGAACTCGATCCCGAGACGATGCAGCCCGGCGACGTGCGCGATCTTGGCGACTACGAAGTGGCCTCGCGCGTTTCCTATTTCTTGTGGAGTTCGATGCCGGACGACGAACTCTTCGCGCTCGCCGGGCGCGGCGAATTGCGCAAGGACGGCAATCTTGAAAAGCAGGTCGCGCGGATGATGCAGGACTGGAAGGCGCGCGCTTTCGTGAACAACTTCGCCGGGCAGTGGCTGCAAATCCGCAACATGTTCGAGGTCGAGCTCGATCCCGAGACCTTCCCAAGCTGGGATGATTCCTTGAAGTCCGCGATGCAGCAGGAGACCGAGCGCTTTTTCGAGGCCATCATGAAGGACGACCGGCCCGTGACGGAGCTGCTCGACGCCGACTTCACCTTCCTCAACGAAAAGCTGGCGCGCTTCTACGGCATCGACGGGGTGAAGGGCGACGAGTTCCAGCGCGTGAAGCTGCCGCCCGATTCGCCGCGCGGGGGCGTGCTCACGCAAGCCAGCGTGCTGCTCGCGACCTCGACCCCGACCCGGACTTCACCGGTCATTCGCGGGAAGTGGATTCTCGAACAAATCCTCGGCACGCCGCCCCCGCCGCCGCCGCCGGAAGTGCCGCCGCTGGAGGAACAGGGCAAGACGAACCAATCCGCGTCGCTCCGCCAGCGACTGGAGGAACATCGCAGCCGCGCGGAATGCGCCGGCTGCCACGCCTTGATGGACCCGCTCGGCTTCGCGCTGGAAAACTTCGACGCCACCGGTGCCTGGCGGGACCAGGACGGCAGGTTCCCGATCGACGCCTCGGGCAAACTGCGCGGCGCCGAAGGCCGCACCTTCAACGGGCCGCGCGAGTTGAAGGGGGTGCTCAAGGACAACAAGAAATTCGTCCGCTGCCTGACCGAAAAAATGATGACCTACGCGCTGGGCCGCGGGCTGGAGTATTTCGACAAATGCGCGGTGACGACCATCGCGACCGAGTTGCCCAAATCAGGCAACCGCTTCCGCGCACTCGTC
>JANNXQ010000283.1:0-2507 GCA_031409655.1 Chthoniobacteraceae bacterium
AGTGCCAGCACCGCGAGCGCTTCATCCTCGCCGAAAAGGCGCCGCGCAAACCCCCAAGCTGCGAGGAGGCCGAGACAGCCGAAAAGCGTGGCCACGCGATGGAGCGAGATCAGCGCCGGGTCGCGGGCGATGCCTTCGGGCGAGTCGAGGTCCGCAGGCGGCGCGTCGCCGAAAGCCGCGCGCTTCCATGCCCAGCCGGTGACGACGAAGAGCAGGCGCATCGGGGGCACTTTCGCGATCGTCTGCGCATCGCGTCCGTCTTCGAGATAGGCGTCGCAGATCTCCGGATAGACGCCGAGCCCGTGGCGATCGATGGCGAGGAGATACTTGCGATACCAGCTTTCGTCGTAGCCCAGGCCGTCGAAGGACGTCCACGGCACGATCCGCAGCCCGCAGCCGAGCAGGAAGAGGAGCGCGGCGAGCCAGCAGTGTCTCGAAAGACCCGGGGACATGAGCGGTCAGAAACCAAATGGGAAAACATCGAACAGCGAGCGTCGAACACTGAACGTCGAACAAGGAGCTCCGGGATCCGGTTGCTGCGTTCGATGTTCGATATTCATCTGCCGCCCCTTCAGTCCACCGCCATAAACTTCAAGATCTTCAACGCCTGCAAAAGATTCGCGGTGATCAGTTCGTAGTCGCGATCGAAGCTCACGAAGAGAATTTGATATTGCCGCAGATCGAACGCGGCGAGGCCCGCGATGAGCACGCCGAAGAGGACATTTTCCTTCCCCCGGAAACGCGCCGCAAACCACCCAACCTGCGTCACCGCGAGCAGGCGCAACGGCATGTCCCACATATTCGCATAGCGGAGGTTCATCCCGTATTTCACATTGCACATGAAGACGTAGCTGCAGGCGATGAAGGCGGTGAGAAAGAGCAGGGCTTGGTGCTCGCGCCGGAGCTGGAGTGCGGCGCCCACGGCGAGCAGCAGGATGAGCGGGCTGGCAAGCAGCAGATCGACGAAGTAGCGATACCAGGGCCCGTCGCCGGTCGCGATCGCGTACTTTAACGTCTGCGCTTTCACCACGAGGAGCTGGTAGGTGGCGATGAAAACGCCGGGGCCGCCGGACAAGGTGACGAGCAGGGCGAGCCCGAGCGCCGGGCCAGCGACGGTGCAGAGGATCAGCTTGCCGGAGACGTGTCCCCATTTTGCGAAATGGGCGATAGCGAGGACGCCGCAGATGGCGGCGGTGACGAAGGCGGAGTTCTCTTTCGTCAGGACCATGAGCGCCATGGTGGTGGTATAGGCGGCGAGCCAGCGGGCATCGTTCGGCGCGTGGAGATTTTCCCAGAGCAACCAGACAGCCGTGAGCGCCCAGAAGGCGAAGAAGCCATCGATCAAGCCGTGCTGCGACATGTGAATCTGCGTGGGCGCGCAGGCCAGGAGCGCGGTGACGGCGAGCATCGCGCGATCGCCCGCAAGGCGGCGCGCGAAAACGGCGGCGACGAGGAGCGTGAGGCAGGTGAAAAGTGTGGAGACGCCGCGCAGGGAGCGCAGCGTGGGATTGCGATCCACGTCTTCGAGCGTCTCGACCTTGGTGTAAGGCGCGTCGCTGTAGAAGGCCGCGCGCCAAGTGGCAGCGCAGAAGATGTAGAGGAAGCGGGTGGGCGGCAGGAAGGCTTTCTCCTTTTCGCGCTGTGTGATGACGTATTCCTGAGCCATCGCGGGGTAGCCGCTCACGCCCACGGCATCGAGCTTCTCGACGTAGGCTTTGTAGAGATTTTCGTCGAAGCCGACCCACTGAAACCCGTGCCACGCGCTACAGCGCAGGGCGAAGCCGACGGCGAGGATGGCGAGCAGCGCCAGCCAGGTGCGGAGTGGGGTGCCGGTGGTGGCGGCGGTTACTTTTACGGGAGCCACGGCCTCTGGGGGCGCGGGCTGGACAAGGGTGAGGGCGATGGAGTCAGACATGGTTGGTGGTGGAACAACCGTGCTTGCAAAGCAGGTGCCGGGCCTGCGCTCCCACTAGCTTCCGACGATGGCCTTGTAGTCGCCGCCCCAGCCATCGCCGATCTGGCGCAGCAGAGTCTGGCCGAAGTGATAGCCGGGAGCGGTGATCCAGCGGGGCCACGGGACGTAGGCGAGAACGACGCGGGTGGGCCAGAAGTGCATCTCGCGGGAGCGCAGATCGCGGAAACCGGCAGCGTCGAGGATACGGGAAAATTCTGCGACATCCATGTCCAGCACCCGGTGGAGAAGGCCGCGATGTACGGGCTCGAGGAGGAGTAATTTGCCGCCGGGACGGAGCAGGCGACGGAGATTGGTGGCGACCTGGCGGAGTTCGTCGGCATTGCGGCAGGCGATGGCCACGGAACCCCAGGAGACGATGGCGTCGTAGCGGGCCTCGCCCGGCAACTCGAATATCGAGCCGACTTCGTAGCGCGGGTTTTCGCCCGGGCTCAGGGTGCGGGCGATGGCGATGGCTTGCTCGGCGAAATCGACGCCGACGACCTGAGCGCCGCGGGCGGCGAGGTGGCGGGAGATGCGGCCAGTGCCGCAGCCA
>JANNXQ010000284.1:0-2237 GCA_031409655.1 Chthoniobacteraceae bacterium
GCGTAATCGAGGCGAGTTGTCCGGTCGCACCACCGCCGTCGAATTTGACGAGATAACGGTGTGCATCGTCGGAGAACCAGAGCGTCTGACCGATGCTGAGTTGAATTTTGAAGCAATCGAATTTCCCCGCAGGGACCTCGAGCGTCTCCTTTTTCACCACCTCGAAAACGATCGGGATGGTGGCTCCACCGCCAATCGTCGTGACCACATTGACATTGGTCTTGTAGCCGATCTGCAGCGGGAAACGCCGGAGAAGATGAAAGCACTCTTCGTTGTCAAAGATGGTCTTATCCAAGGGGAGTTTGGTGGCCTGGTCGTCCCCCACTTTGCGCAGCTCGACTTCGCCCGGTTGGTAGGTGGCCGACACCTCGCCGAGCATGGTGTGCTTCCAATAGCTCGCCAGCGGCTGGAAGGTGTCGGGATCGACATCGACGCTGCTCACCGACTGGCCCCCGCCGCTCATGAATCGCCCGACGCGCCAGACCTTTCGCCCGTTCGTTTCCACGAGATCGGCGCGCGTTTCCATCGCGCCGATTTCCATGCCATTGGCCAGCGTCAGCTTGAGCATGAGGCGCTCGCCATCGGCCCAGGTCACGGGCCCGAGCGAGATCTCGGCGGGAAGATGCGTGCGCGCCTTGGCGACGAGTTCCTTCTCGCCGGGGAAATCGCGGATCAGTTTTTCAAAGGCCGCCGCAGCCTCGATGTCGCGCTTCTTTTTCTCGAAGCAAAGCGCGAGCCGGTACTGCGCTCGCGCGGCGAGTGATTGGTTCGTCTTCGCCTCGGTGACGAGCTGCTGATAGATGGCGATGGCGGCATCGACGTCGCCTTTCGTTTCTTCGGTGTAGATGCCTTTCTCGAGCAGGTCGGAGGATGAGCCGGCGGCCAGCGCGAGGCAGGGCAGCAGCGAGATCGCGGCAGCGGTGAGAATGGAGCGGGTGGTGGTGAGGAGGGGTGTCTTCATGGGGGCGACTCTCGCGGACGTTTGTTACCTCTCTGTTACCTCGCCATCCCGTGTTTGTCCCGCCCGGTGGGAGTGGGGAACTCCCGATTGACCGGACCCTGCATGCCCCCCATAGTGCGCGGCTCGCGAAATCCGCCCTATGCCGCTCAACCGTATCCGCAACTTCTGCATCATCGCGCACATCGACCACGGGAAGACCACGCTGTCCGACCGCTTGCTCGAGTTCACCGGCACGATCGCAAAGCGCGACGCGGAGGCGCAGCTCCTCGATTCCATGGACCTCGAGCGCGAGCGGGGCATCACCATCAAGATGCACCCGGTGGCGATGACCTATAAGGCGAAGGACGGGCACACCTACAAACTCAACCTGCTCGACACTCCGGGGCACGTGGATTTTGCCTACGAAGTTTCGCGTTCACTCGCCGCGTGCGAAGGCGCGCTGGTCATCGTCGATGCCGCGCAGGGCGTGGAGGCGCAGACCGTCGCCACCGTGCATCTCGCGAACAAGCAGGGCCTCACGACGATCCCGGTGATCAACAAGATCGATCTTCCCAACGCCGACATTCCGACGGTGAAAAAGCAACTCGAGGAAATTCTCAGCATTCCCGCCGAGGAAGCCATCCTCGCCAGCGCCAAGGCTGGCATCGGCATCGAAGACATCCTCGAAGCGATCATCGCGCGGGTCCCGCCGCCGAAGAAATGGGACGACGACAAGGTCCGCGCGCTGGTCTTCGACTCCACCTTCGATACCTACCGCGGTGTGGTCACGTATGTCCGCATGATGAGCGGCACCATCCACGCCGGCGATGGGGTGAAGATGATGAGCAACAACCGGCCGTACGAGGTGAAAGAGGTCGGCGTCTTCCGCCCGAAGATGCACGCCATGACCGTGCTCCATCCCGGCGACACCGGCTACGTCATCGCCAACATCAAGACGACGAGCGAGATCAAGATCGGCGATACGCTCACCGGCACCTTCAATCCTGCGACCGTGCCGCTGGAGGGTTTCCAGGTCGTTCAGCCGATGGTCTTCAGCGGCATCTACCCGATCAACACCGCGGACTTCGAGCACCTCAAGGCCGCGATGGGCAAGCTCCAGCTCAACGATTCCAGCTTTGTCTTTCAGGCCGAGTCGAGCGTCGCGCTCGGTTTCGGTTTTCGCTGCGGCTTCCTCGGGCTGCTGCACATGGAGATCATCATCGAGCGGCTGCGGCGCGAGTACGGCATGGACATCATCGCCACGTATCCGTCGGTAATCTACGAGGTGGTGAAGACG
>JANNXQ010000285.1:0-5957 GCA_031409655.1 Chthoniobacteraceae bacterium
GGTGAAGCTGGCGACGGGCAATGCATTCGTCGTATCGCCGAGCAGCGTGCGTTTGAGGAATTGACGGAAGAGCAGCGTGTTCTCCGTGCTTTCCGTGGTGCTGCCGTCGTGCCCGCCATTCACCGTGGTCCAGAAGGTGGAACTGCGTCCCGCGCGGACGAGTGCTTCATTCAGCAGCTCGCTCGCATTGAAAGTCACAAAGGTGTCCGCCGTGCCTTGGGTGATGAAAAACGGCGGCGTGCTCGCCTTGATGAAAATCATCGGATTGGCCGAGGAGACCAACTCCGGCACTGTCTGCACGGGCGCGCCGACGAGTTGCGACTGCGGCGAGTTGGGGCCGTTTTTATCCGGGATGCTCGAAGTAAAATAATGGTCCGCCCACAGCAGATGCGTCGGCGGCATGATGGGGATGACCGCCTGCACGGCATCGCTCTGCGTCGGATTCGTGGGGTTCGGGCCGACGAAGTCCACCGTCGTCGCGCCGATGGTCATCGTGCCCACGCCACCGGTGGTGCCGACCATCGCGGCCATGTGCCCGCCACTGGAAATGCCCGTGACCGCAAAGCGTGTGGTGTCGAAATTATACGTCGCCGCATTCGCGCGCAGCCAGCGCACGGCGGCTTTGCAGTCTTGGATTTGCGCGGGCCAGATTGCATCGCCGCTGTTGATGTGGTCGATGCTCACGACGGCAAAACCATCGGCAGTGAAGTTTTTGAAATTGCTCGTGATGCTGCCGCGACCGACCGTCGCCCAGCCGCCGCCGGGGATGAAAATCAACACCGGGATGGGGCCGGGCAGCGGGCTTTTCGGCAGATAGATGTCGAGCTTCAAGTCCTTCGTTCCGCGCGTGGCATAGGTAATCGCAGGCTGCTGAATCCATGGGTCAGTGTTGTCGTTGTCCGCGAGGTTCACCGTCGCTGCGGATGGCGAGCCGAGCGTGTAGGCGGCATTGCTGCTGAGCGTCGCGATGACTGTTTCCGTGCTCTCAGAGGTCGCGTCATCGATAGGTGCGACCGTGACCGTCGCGCTCGTTTGTCCGATGGGAATGTTCTCGCTTGTGCCGAGTGCGGTGAAGTCCGCGCCACTCGTCGCCGTGCCGCTCACCATGAAATTCACCGTCAAGGGAGCGGTCGTCGCGCCAGTGCGTGTGACCGTGAAGGTCCCGCTATCCGCAGGCTCCGCTGCTGCCGCATCCGTCGCGGAAATCGTCACGCTCGGTAATCCCGTGCCGCTGTCGTCGTCCGTGATATTGATCGTCGCGCTCGATGGTGAACCGAGGGTGTAGGCGGCACCGGCCACGAGCGTGCAGGTTGCTGTCTCCGGCCCTTCCACGAGCGAATCATTGACCACCATCAGCGTGCGGACCATCGACGCCGAGCCAGCGGGAAACACATAAGTGAATCCAGCCACCGTGTTTTGCAGCGTGTAGTCCGAGGCCCGCGTGGCCGTGCCGTTCGTGGCAAATGTGACCGTCAGCGCTGCCGCCGTGCTGCCCGTGCGGGTGAGCGTGAAGGCACCACCATTGCTCGGTTCGCCCGCAGCGGAGTCCGTCGCCGTGATCGTCACGATGGGCAGTCCCGTGGCATCGTTGTCCGCGATTGTGAGGGTTGCCACTGCATTCGCGGCCACATCATAGGCCGTGGACGGCACGACCGTTAGTATCATCGTTTCCGCAGCTTCGATGACCGTGTCATCGAGCAACGTGACCGCGAAGCTCATGCTCGCCGCCCCGGCGGGAATGCTTTGGGTCAGGACAAAGCTCGCGTAGTCCGTGTCGATGCCCGCATCGCCCGTTAGCGAAAGAGAAACACTGAGTGGCGAGGTCGTCGCACCCGTGCGCGTGAGCGTGACATTGATCGAAGTCGTCGTCCCTTCCGTGGCCGTGGTGGGTGAAAACGAAATGCCCACCTGTGGTTTCGCCGCGCCATCGTCGTCGGCGATGGTGATGCTGCCGCTGCTCACCGTGCCGAGTGTGTAGCCCGCACCGGATTGCAGCGTGAGCGTCACCGTTTCGTTGCCTTCCACCAACGCATCATTGATGGGTGTCACGATGATGTTAGCGGAGCTTTGTCCATCGGGAATCGTCACGCTGCCGGGCAGCGCGTTGAAATCACTGCCGCTCGTCGCGGTGCCACCGAGCGTGTAGTTCACCGTGATCGCGCCTGTGCTGCCCGCGCTGCGGATGATCGAAAATGAAGCCGTGTCCAGCCCCGCTTCCGCCGCATTGGCATCCGACACGATGAGCGACAACTCATTCGGTGGCGTGGTGGAAGTCGCCTTGATGATCGGCAAATACATCACGTGCTGCGTGCTGCCGCCATTCGGCCCCAGTTCGACCGTCTGTCCAGCGAGGAAACTCTTCTTATACAAACGCAGCGTGAAGGGCGCCGAGAAAAGCGTGCTGCCATTTCCCACTATCATGTTCTCACCGGTGTTAGTCCATCCGGTGAGCCACGCGGGTTTGGTCTGCATCGCGTTGTCGTGCGCGATGAAAATGTCCGCGTCTTTCGTCAGCGTGAAATTCAGCAAGATCGCGCCCGTGAACGTCCTTGCATCCAGCGGACGAATCCAATCCGCACCCGCGACCGATGCCGGTAACGTGTAAACCGCCGCGCCGTGCGAATTCAGATAGCAAGCGTCCGCGACCTTCAAATCCCCGCACACCTTCCACGCCGCCTCACCGCCCATGCCGCCAGCTTGGTCCGAGGGAAAAATCGTATTATTCGCGGGATCGAAAATTTGCAAATTCGCCACCGAGGTCGGCAACACGATCGACTGCGTCGGTCGCCGAAAAGGCTGCGCCACGACATACGCCGCCCACGCATTTGCGCTCGCCGCATCCGGCAGCCACGCCGCGCGCGTGCGGTCGCCGGTGAACGTCGCGTAAGGTGCGATCTCCTTCGTCACCAGATCCGCCAGCCAGCCCGTCGTCACATCCAGCGTCTGCAACACCGGAGCTTGGTTCGCCGGCCAGTTCGCCACTGGCAGGCGCCGCGCGATGATTCCTTCCAAGATCGTCGTGACCAACGCCGGAGGGATTGGTGTGCCCGTGTGTTGCACATTCGGCTCCGTGATCATGCACCACGGCGCATCCGCCATCCGCCGCCCGATTTCAAAATTCTCCGTCGGCATCACGATCCCACTCAGCGTGTCCCGCTCGCCCGCGAGAAAAATCGCCGGCACCGGAAACGCGCCGGAGAAATCAAACAGCCGCGTCGCCGCCACCGAGCCATCGAGGTGATTGAAATTGAACCCGTCATTCCCGGTAAAAAACAAACGCCCCGGATGAATCGGGATCACCGCGATGCAGCGTGTCGGATTCGTCATCGCATTCTGGAGCGCCGCCACGCCACCACTGGAAACCCCGACGGGCACAAACGGAGCCACGTTCACCTCCGGCCTGCCCGTGGCCGTCGCCAGAGCCGCCAGCGAGTTCTGCGGCGTGTCCGTCAGTGCGGCCAGCAGCATCGAATTGCGATCCGCAAACGCTTGCCAAGTCGGATCGGTAAGCGCCGAAGGATCGACAGCGATCATACCGCGCACAAAGGGCGTCGATGGTTGCAAATAATAGCTCTGAGCTAACGCGCTAACAGTAGAGCCTATGATAGCGAAAAGGATAGAGAGCAGTTTCATATTCATTTCGATGTTCCTAGTCTGTCTGCGAGCGCTGAAATTTCCAATCCCGAAAGAATGCGCCCATAAATGCGCACGTCGTCGATCTGGCCGTCGAAAGGCATCGGGCCGTCCTTGTAACGACGCCCGATGAGCACGGGTGCCTTGAGCTTGAAGCCAGCACGCAGCCCGGTCGCCATGCTGACATCATGCCCATCCACAAAGAACGTCGCCCGCCCATTCTCGCCATCCACGCACACCGCCACATGCTGCCAGCGGCCTGCGAGGATCACCCCTGCCTTTGCCCGCGCCTGCGAATTCATTTGCGACCCCGAGACACCGAGCACGATGCCCGAGCCCGGGGATGTCGGCGGCATGATCAGCCACAGCGAGTTCATGCCTTTGGCCTCACCATCGATCGTGAGGAGCGGCTGCAAACGTGCCGGGCCGCCCGGTTCGATCCGCTGCCACATCGAGATGGTGAATGCGCCCGGCAATTCCACTGGCGTCGAGAGCGCCGCCACCGGCACCGCGTGCAGATCCAGCGCCTTGCCAAAACGTCCCTCACCCCACGCACCCTCTTTGTTCAGCGTCACCGTATGCCCATTTCCGGAAGCATCCGCCGCCGTGATTCCTACGCCCTCATCAAAGGTCCACCGTGCGATTAAACCGGTCGCCAGCGTCTGCGTCACCGGCATGGCCTGCACACGGACAGGCTCCTTCTTGGAAACATCCGCCGTTTGTCGCGCTTCCACGACCACCCCATTTTCATCATCGGTGCGGGCGATGAGCACGCGGCCTTCCGTCACGGTCATCCGGGTGGTTTCCTTTGTGGCATTCATCTCGAACTTCGTGCCCAGCACTTCCGCCTTTGCGGTCGGCGTGCGGATGAGCATGGGATTGCTCGCCGACTGCCGCGCCACCCTCGCGTGCAGCGTGCCGGAGGTGAGCTTCAGCTCCTTGCTCGGCAAGGCAGTGACGACACCAAACTCGGCGGAGGCACCGATTTCCAAACGCGTCGTCTCGCCGGGAAATTCAACCTCCGCCGCGCCGTCCTTGCCCGTGAGCAACCAATCGCCCGCCTGCAAAACAAAGCCGCTCGTAGCGTTAAGAGTCTTCAGCGCCCGCCATATTTTCACCTCGCCGTTCGCGCTCGCGAGCCGCACCCGCGCAGGCTCTGGCTTGAGGAAAACAAACCCCATCAAAGCCACGACCGCCGCGACCGCTGACCAAGCAAACGGCCGCCACAAGCGCCCGCTCGTCCATCGCTTCGCTTCACTCCGAAACGGTGCCACCAGCATCTCGTTGATCGTCGCCTGCGATCCCGCGTGGGCTTCCAAGGCCACATCCAGATTCATGTAGTGGAGATAGAGCCGCCTTAACTCCGCGTCATTCTTGAGGCCGTTTTGCAGGGTGGTGGCTTCGTCCTCATCGAGGAGTCCCGCCATGTTGCGCTGAATGAGATCATGCCAGTCTGTGTTCATGCGGATTCCTCCTTTGCGAGGGTGCGCTGCACGCAGTCCAGCAAGGCCTGGCGGATGCGGTGGAGCAATTTGTAGAGAGCCATCGGCGTTTGCCCGCGCCGATTGGCGAGTTCATCCATGCGCACGCCTTTCGTGTAAGCGGTGAGCACGAGTTCGCGCTGAGGCGCGGGAAGCTTGCCGAGACATTGCTCCAGAGCCTCCCGATGGCGATCATGCTCTGGGACCAGCTTGACCGTGTCATCGGCGAGCTGGTTCACGAGGGTGTCATCAAAAATGTGCCGATCCCGCGCAAGACGGCGCAGATGCCGCATGACGACATTCCTCGCCACGCCAAAGGCCCAGCTCTGAAAGTCCTGTGCCCCCTCGAATTTCTCCCAAAGCACGAGGATGACATCCTGCATCACCTCCGAGGCCATCTGCCGCGTCGGCACCAACGACCGCACGAACGAATGCAACGCCACCTCGCTCCCCGCGTAGTGCCGGAGAAATGCGGCGTGACGTTCATGTTCGGATGGCTGGGACATGGATTGCTTACAACCTAGTCGTCGCCGTTCAGTCCGCCGTTTGCCGGACTATTTTTGAGAATCTTCGGCGCGGACAGGGATATGAGTCCGCAGTCACCAGAGCGGTCAACGGACCTCCAGCGGACTCATGGTAACTGCATGACGAAAGCGGGCCGCGAGAGCACGCCTTTGGAGAGCGCGCCGTAGTGGTCGTGACGGGGTCGGTTCCTAGTCTTGTAGTTTTTCAGGCGCCACTCATCGCTTGCGGGTCGCGGGCCACTGCCGTGACCCACAGCAGCCGAACCTGTAGCGCACCCGGCCCAGCCCCAAAACGCGGTCGCAGCCGGCGCCTTTGAAG
>JANNXQ010000286.1:0-60919 GCA_031409655.1 Chthoniobacteraceae bacterium
CGATGCCGCACGGGACGGCGGCGCTCCCAGGGCGGCGCTTCCGGCTATTTCGCGAAGCCGCGCAGCTTCAGCCAAAACTCGCAGTCGCGCGTCCAGGGGTGAAGTTTCTCCGGCTCGAAGGTCTTGTTTCCGAGGCCGATGCCATGGCGGCCTTTCGTGTAGAGATGCAGGTCAAAAGGCACGCCCTTCTCCCGCAGCGCGGTGGCGTAGGCGAGAGCATTGTCCACCACCACCTTGTCGTCCTCCACGGTCTGCCAGACGAAGGTCGGCGGGGTGTCGCTGCGCACATTGCGCCGCGGGGAGAGCAGGAGTTTCTGCTCGGGAGTGGCATTGGGGCCGAGGAAGCGCCCTTCGCGATCCGCATCCGGAAGATCGAAAAGAATGAAGCCGTAACAGAGCACCGCGAGATCCGGTCGCGAACTGACCTGCTCGATCGGATCCGTGGCGTCCGCTTTTCCAGCATCAAACTGCGTGCTCAGCGTCGCCGTAAGATGGCCGCCAGCCGAGGAACCCATGAGCCCGATGCGCTGCGGGTCGAGTCCCCAGTCGGTGGCGTTTTTGCGGACGAGGCGGACCGCGCGGGCGGCATCGAGAAGGCTGGTGGGGACGAGGTAGCCATCCGTGGTCAACCGGTATTTCAGGACGAAGGCGGCGATGCCCTGCGCGTTCAGCCAGCGGGCAAAAGGCTCACCTTCGTGCGCGGCCAGCATGCGGTAGCCGCCGCCAGGGCAGACGATGAAAGCCGCGCCCGTGGCCTTGTCCGGTGCAGGCCAGAAAGGGGTGAGCGTCGGCGTGTCCTTCTCCGCCGAGCCGAGCGAGCTCGGTGCGGCCCCAGCCCAGAGGCGGAGCGCTTCCGCAGGGCGCTCGGCGCTGGCGGTGGCGGCGATGAGGGCGAGGGCGCAGAGGGTCCGAAGGATGGAGGGGAACATTTGCGAATCGTTTCCGTTTCGCCCCGACGCCGCAAGGCTTGCCTGCGGCAAGGAGTTTCCCGCGCGGCTGCGCCTGCGGTGTGCTCTACTCGCAGCGTGCCTCCTCTCTCTCGTCGCGCCCTTTTCACCGCCGTTCCGGCCGCGGTCTTGGCGCTCGGCTATGCGGTCTCGGGACGGCGCCTGGGGATCCCGGCAGTGGTGCCGGCTTCGGAGCGGCTGCGGGGCGTCACCGTCTCCTGCCAGACCTGGGGCTGGGAGTGGGGCGATCCCGCGATGGCGCGGACGCTGGATGACTTGGCGGCTCTCGGTGCGAATGCCTTCGCCTTTCACCCCTATGCCCGGATCGGCGCCGACGGCCAGGTGCGCTGGGCGGCGGAGGAGCGGCCCGTCTGGATCAGCCGTCCGCTGGCTTGGGCAAAGGAACGCAGGCTCACGGCGATGGTCGTGCCGCACCTCGCGTATTGGGGTTCGCCATTCAAATGGCGCGGCGAAATCGACTTCAAAGATCCGGCGGCCTGGGATCGGTTCTTCGCGGATTATGAGCGCTGGATCGTCGGTCTCGCGCGGCTCGCGGAGGAAGGTGGTGCGCCGTTGTTTTGCGTGGGTCTCGAATACTCGCACGCGCAGAAATTCGAAGCGCGGTGGCGGCAAATCATCGCCTCGATTCGCGCGGTCTATCACGGCCGACTCACCTACGGCGCGAATTGGAACGAGGTCGAGAAGGTGCCTTTCTGGGACGCGCTCGATCATGTCGGGGTGCTCGCCTATTTCCCGCTCAGCGATTCGCCGGACCCTACGGTGGAGGAACTCGACCGCGCGTGGGTGCGTCTGGAGAAGGAACTGGCGGCAGTCTCCGCGCGGACGGGGAAGTCCGTCCTCTTCGTCGAGATGGGCTACGACGCGCGGGACTCTGCCGCGATCCGGCCATGGGCGGATGATGGCCCGGTCGGAACTCACGCCCGCGCCCTGCAGGTCCGCTGCCTCGCTGCTGGCTTGCGGGTTTGCGAGCGGGCCCCGTGGCTGGTGGGCGTCTTTCTCTGGAAGTGGTTTCCGGATCTGCGGGATCACGAACGCGAGACCTTCGACCTGCGCGCCCCGGAGACCCGCGCCGTCATCCAGGCTGCTTGGGCTCGCTAAGCTGGGGCGCGCGTCTGGTCCGCACGCCGCGCTTGCCTGACAATCACGAAGAGCAGCCAAACCAGAATCGGTGCGACCAGCCATGGGACAACGAGGAAGCCGCGGTGCTGCAATTGCCGGGATAGGTGCTGATGCCAGATATTGAGTCCCAGAAACGTCGAATAGCTCGAGGTATCGACGACGAAGTCTTCCTCAAGACCGAGTTCGCGGGAGGAGTAGCGATTGTTCCCTTGGGTGAGTTTGTGCTGCAAAAGGATCGCCTCACCAAGGAGGGCCGAGGGTAATTGATCCCGTCGGTCGCCCAGGATCACCTGGCGGATCGTCAGATACTCCTGATCCTTGACCGCTACTCCCACGCACTGCACCGCGGTCGAGAGGATCAAAAGACCCACGAAAGCCCATTTCCAACGCGGATGCCGATCGAGCGCAAAGGCGGCAGGAAGCATTAGGAGAAAAGTAACTGCCACCTGATAACGTGGCCCCCAGCACCATCCGCCCTCCCAAGCCGCGTAACGTGCATGAAAGACGAGGTTCACCACGACCAGGGCTGTGGCCAGCCTGGCTTCGTGCCGGTGCTGACGCCAAAAGGAGGGGAATGCTGCGATCGAAAAGAGTAGGATTGGGGAATACCAGAGCAACCCCTTCTCCAGCGAGCAGGTCAGATTCCACAAGTTATCCAGCAAGTACTCATTGCTGAACCACGAGGCTTCACCGCCGTAACCTGATTCGAGCGCGCTCCCGAAGCGAAGGTAGTTCAGCAGGGCGAGTAACAACGCGAAGGGCGCACCGACGACCGCGATCGTCGCGAGCTTCCGGAAAAATCTCGGGACATCCGCGCGGTTTCTCACCCAAAGATAGACGACAAAGAGGGGCAGGTAGATGACCGTCACGAGCTTCACGAAGACCGCAAGCGAGAGCGCGACGCTCGATAGGGCCAGCCAGCGCGTCTCATTGCGCACGAACCCATAAAAGGCGATTAGGAGGGCGCACATCTGGATGATCTCCGAGAAGTCGTAAACGCTGTACTTCCAGACCATCGTGCCCATCCCCAGGCCCAGCGTGCCGAGGGCCGCAGAGCCGTTCGACACCGCTAGATGCCGGAGGAGTAAGTGGAAAATCGCGCACGCTGCGGCCCCGAAAAAAATACTGCACGAAGAAACGAGAAAGTGGGCGACCAACTCATAGGGTGCTCCCGAGATCGCGCTGGCTCCTTTGGCGAGCAGGACAAAGGGCACCCAGCAGAAGGCGAGGCCCGGCCCGTACTTACTGAAGGAACGTCCATTGCTCTCGAAAATACCGAGTTTGCCGGGCGTTGGTTCGATGATCAGAGAGCCTTTATCCACAAGGGCTTGCGCGGTCCGCAGCGAAAGCTCGCTGTCGAGGACCTGGATGTAGCCAGGCATCGACACGAAGTAGAAAAGGAGGAAGAACCCGGCGAGCAGGAGAGCGAGGCGAGTGGATGGATCGAGGGAACGAGTGAACAAGCGGATGGACATTGCTGGAGATTTTCGGCGAGCGGAGGGAGGGCTCCACAGTGCGCTTTGAGGCAGAGGAGATAGCCGGCCACTGCCAGTCGTCGTGGGAAAAGAGAAACTGCTGGGAATGAAATGCTCGAACGAATATGGGAGCGCTGTCAAAAGCCAAATGAACTCGCCGACCCTCGAACTGACCGTGCTGATGCCTTGCCTGAACGAGGCGGACACCATCGAGGTGTGCGTGCGCAAGGCGCTGCGCAGCATGGCGGAACTCGGGATTGAGGGCGAGGTCTTGATCGCTGACAACGGCAGCACGGATGGCTCACAGAAGATGGCGGAGGCCTTGGGAGCCCGAGTGGTGGACATCGCCGCGAAGGGCTACGGCAATGCGCTCATGGGAGGGATCGCGGCGGCACGGGGTCGCTTCATCATCATGGGTGATGCGGACGATAGTTACGACTTCACGGAGATCCCGAGTTTCGTAGCAAAGCTCCGAGACGGGTTCGAGTTGGTGCAAGGCTGCCGGTTACCCGCGGGTGGCGGGCGGGTCTTGCCGGGAGCGATGCCGTTTTCTCATCGCTGGATGGGCAATCCGATGTTTTCGCTGATGGCGCGCTGGTGGTTCCGGGCACCGATTCACGACGTGTATTGCGGGATGCGCGGTTTTACCCGGCCTTTATACGAACGGCTCGATCAACGCTGTACGGGGATGGAGTTCGCGACGGAGATGATCATCAAGGCCAGCCTCCATGGCGCGAAGGTGGCCGAAGTGCCGATCACCTTGCACCCTGACGGACGGAAGAGTCACGCACCGCACTTAAAGACCTTCCGCGATGGCTGGCGGACGCTGCGCTTCTTTCTGCTCTTCAGCCCGCGCTGGCTATTCCTCGTCCCGGGCGCCCTCCTGATTCTCAGCGGACTGCTCGGGTACGCGCTCGCCTTACCGGGAGTGAACTTCGGACGCATCCACTTTGACGCCCACACGCTGGTTTTTGGGAGCCTGTTTTTACTCTGTGGGTATCAGTCGATTCTCTTCGCGATCTTTAGCAAAACGTACGCCATCCAAGAGCGGCTGATCCCTGAAGATGCCCGCCTCACCGCCTTCTACGGCCTCGTCAATTTGGAGCGAGGCTTGCTCGCCTCAGCGGTGATGTTTCTCGCCGGGGCCGCGCTCCTCGTCCAAGCAACCAACCAATGGAGGCTGGCTGACTTTGGGGCCATGGATTACCCGCAGACCATGCGACTCGTTGTTCCCGGAGCGACTCTCACGGCGCTGGCTTTTCAGACGATGCTTTCGAGTTTTTTTGTCAGCATCCTCGGCATGCATCGGAAGTAAGTCACGCAGGCGTGCCGAGTTTATCGACTCGCGCAACCAGATGGAGCGAGCGGCCAAACAGCCAGTTGGCAAAGAAAGGGTAGAGTTTCACGCGATCGTTCCAGGCAGTGGCGTGGAGGTGGAGTTCCTCAAAGGCGCGTTTCCAGCGTTCCGGTGGCCAATAGTTGTAGGGGAGCACGACGTTGTGTTTGGCGTTGCTCAAGGTGTCCATGAAGCGCAGCAACGCGGCGTCGGCGCGATTGTGGCAGAGGTGATCTTTGAGGATGATCCCGCGGCGGGCGACGCGGGCCGCTTCCCGCAGGAGCACCGTCGGGTCGTCGGTGTGGTGCAGGACGTCGATGAACATCACGTAGTCGTAGGCTCCGTTGGGGTAGGGGAGCGTGACGCCGTCAAAACCAGTGACGGGAATAAAGGTGTTCGGGCGGACCAGCACGTCCAGTCCCTGAACCTCAATCGCGGGTCGTGAAGTCCGAATCTCTGCGGCGAGGCGCCCATCGCCACAGCCCACATCCAACAAAGAACCCTGGCTCGGCAGTAGTCCCAGGATGAGTTCACGCAGCCGGGTGACCCGTGGCTGATGCACGCAATTCTCGTGGAAGGAGTCGATGAACTTCAAAGCAATGAGGCGCAAAAGGAGAGACGGGTGCGCTCTATGGCTGGCCGGCTCGCATCTTGTCAAGGTCGTGGTCTGTCGCAAAATGGAACGCGAGCGGCGTGGACGACGAGACCGGTTTTTGCTTCGCTCCCTGCCCGTGCCACCTACGAGTCCCTGCGTTTCCGTCGTCATTCCCGTTTTCAACGAGGAAGTGACCGTTGTCCACGTCGCCGAGGTCGTCCTCATGCAACCGTGCGTGCGGGAGTTGATCATCGTCGATGATTGTTCGACCGATGCGACTTGGGACGCAGTGGAGAAATTTCGCGGACTGAACCCGGGCGTGAAGACCGCGCGCCACGCCGTCAATCAGGGGAAGGGAGCCGCGCTGCGGACTGGCTTCGCGCTGGCCACCGCCGATCTGGTCGTTATCCAGGATGCCGATCTCGAGTACGACCCGGGCGAATACGAGACGCTCATCCGACCGATCCTTAATGACCATGCGGATGTCGTCTATGGCTCGCGCTTTGCAGGCGCCGGTGCGCATCGCGTGCTCTACTACTGGCATTCGGTGGGGAACAAGTTTCTCACCACCCTCTCGAACATGGCGACGAACTTGAACCTTTCGGACATGGAAACCTGCTACAAGGCTTTCCGGCGGGAGATTCTGCAAAAGATCACGATTGAAGAGTCGCGCTTTGGGTTTGAACCGGAGATCACGGCGAAGGTGGCGCGGCTTGGCGCCCGCATCTATGAGGTTCCCATCTCCTATAACGGGCGGACGTATGAGGAGGGGAAAAAGATCAACTGGCGCGATGGGGTGAGTGCGCTGCGTTGCATCCTCAAGTATAACTTCCTCCAGTGATGGCCGAGTCCGTTCCCAACGCGGCCGCGTCGAGTGAGGACTTTGAATTTGAGGCTTTGCGCGAGGCTGGAAACTATCGCCGCGCTCTCCTCCGCGAATTCAGGGCCTTTCTAAAAGGCGACGTGATCGAGATCGGTGCGGGCATCGGACAGATCACCGAGCATTTGCTGGAGTTGCCGGACATTTCGCGGCTGATCGCCGTCGAACCAGACCCGACCCTCAGTCGTCGCCATCGGGAACAATTTCCGCAACACGAACTCTACGCGGGCACGATCGTCGATGTCCCGCCCGCTCCCGGTTGGGACGCAATCCTGAGCATCAACGTCCTCGAACACATCGAGCATGACGCCGAGGAACTCGGGCGCTACGCGGCGCTGTTGCGCGCGCGCCGGGGGCATTTCTGCGTGCTCGTTCCTGCCAGGCCGGAGATCTATGCGCCGATGGACAAGGACTTTGGCCACTTCCGCCGCTACACGCGGCCGGAGTTGCGCGGGAAGTTGGAAGGCGCCGGCTTTGAGATCGTGCGCCTTTGTTACTTCAATTTCGTGGGCTACTTTGCCTGGTGGCTGAACTTCAAGGTCTTGAAAAAACGCGTCTTTGAACCGGGTAAGGTCCGCTTCTACGACCGGATGATTTTTCCGACCGTCCACTTCCTGGAGTCGAAGCTCTTGCGCCCGCCTTTCGGGCAGAGCCTCATCGCGGTCGGGCGGGCGAAGTGATCAATCCTCCCGGTTTGTCCAGCGGTCGCGATCCGCATAGAAGACGCAGTCGTTATCCTTGGGCAGCGGCGTCACGGCCTTGAAGGGTAACTCCCGCGATTCGACCTTGCGCATAATGTAGGGTGACCACTCGCGATACTCGCCTTTGACCACGCCATAGAGGAACGGCTGATTCGCAGAGATGGGAGTGAGGTAAAGGCCGACAACCTGTCCCTTGAGTTGGTCATAGTCGTTCAGGGTCGTGAAATCCTTGAGAGTCATCGGAAGCCAGAGGCTGGTGCGATCGGCATACCAGGCCACCGCCCACGGCATGTCCGAGGCGATCATTTCACGCTCCAGAGTCCAGGTGCCGAGGACGCTGATCCAGGGTGGGCAGTAAGGTGGCCACTGCCACGGTAGTTGCGCGCTGCCGAGCAGTCTCCGCGTGGTCTGGATAAATGGGAGACCGGAGACAATGAAAAGTAAGGTGATGAAGCCGATCCGGATGAGGCGGTAGTTCAACTCCAGGCGCGACCAGAGCACCAGGATAAAGGCCAGTCCGTAGAACGTCATGATCGGGATGAAGAGGACGTGGACGTCATTGGCGCGCAGCCCGGAGTCTTCGGGAAAGCCGAAAATCGACATCCCCAGCACCCCGAAGAGCCAGGCCGAAAGCACGCACCAGCGGAAGGCGGCGGTGAGCGGGTTCTTAAAGAGATGGAGCAGGGCAATGAAGAAGACCGGGGCAAGGACGAGCGTGCCGAGGAGGGGCAGGATTTCCTGAAATTGCTCCATGGTGCGCTGCCGGATCTTATCGCCAAAGGAGCGCGGCGTCACTCCTTCGAGCGGCATCCGCATCGACCGCATGATCGTGGTGTCCGTGCCGGCGATGTCGGCGAGGGCCGAGTACCAGCCGAGCCCGACGGGCGTCCCGCAGACGCGCTGATTCCGCACCAGCCACGGGCTGTAGCAAACGAGAAAGACCGCGGCCATGACCGCGGCGTGGACGCCGATGGGTCGGAAGAAGATGAGAGTGAAAACGATGACTCCGACGAACACCCAGATGGTGATCCCGTGGGCGAGGGCGAGCGCGCCGAAGCCCAGACCGACGGCCACCACCCAACCCATCGACCTTCGACCTTCCTGCCGTGCGTCGATCGCCCGGAGGAGCGCGTAGGCCGTGCAGTTAAAGAGGAAAAGCATCAACATCTGCGGCAAGCCAGACATCGCGTAATCCCAGAGTCGCTGACACATCAGGACGAGGCCGATGCCGAGGATCGCGAGGCGATGATCAAAGAGCCGCCGGGCGATGAAGTAACTGACCAACACCGAGAGTAAGAGGAAAACCACGCAGACGCCGGCGATGATTTGATCGCCCGGGTAGAGGAGTTGTTTGGAGGTCATCACCCACTTGCTCTTGATCGCCTTGAGCGCGAAGGAATTCAGCCAGGGGTGGAGCGGCGCGTGATAGGTGTCGGGCGTGCGTTCGGTGGGAAAAGCGCCCGTCTTGGTCTCGAACTGCCAAAGCGCGGCGGGTCGGATGAACTTCGTCGAAAACCCGTTCCCCCGCGCGATCTCGCGGGCGATCTGCGCCTGGTCCATGGCCACCGGATGAGCCAGCCCGCGGAAACCCGCGTCGCGGAAGAACCACAGGCTGACTAAAAACGCGATCCCGCCGAGCAGCACCGCCAGTTGGATCCACCCTTTCCACTTACCCTCTTCGAGGCTGTGGACGATTTCCTGGACTTTGACTTCAGACGCCATCTTTTTGTGCTTTCAGTTCGTTGAGCTTGCGGTGGAGGGTGCGACGGCTGATGCCCAGCTTCTTGGCGGCGTGGGTGATATTTCCATCCGTCTCTTGCAGGGCTTGAAGGATCAGGCGGTGTTCAGTCTGGTGCAAATTGAAGTGCTCGCCGGGTTCTGTCGGGATGAACTTGGTGGGCGAGAGAGATCCTCCAGCGTTTCCCGCGCCCTCGCGCACGGCACTCGGTAGATCGCGCAGGCCGATCTTCGGTCCGGTGGTCATGACGACGCCGTGCTCGATGGCCGTCCGCAGCTCGCGCACATTCCCCGGCCAGTCGTAGCGCAGGATCGCCTGCAAGGCGTCGGTGGTGAGTTCGGTTACTGGCTTGTTATTCTCCTCGGAGAAAGTCTTGAGCAAGGCGCGGAGGAGCAGGGGAATGTCTTCCTTTCGCGCGCGCAGGGGCGGCATCTGGATGGTCACGACGTTCAGCCGGAAGAAGAGGTCGTCGCGAAACTTTCCCTCGTTCACGAGCTTGGTGAGGTTCTTATTCGTCGCTGCCACGAGGCGCACATCGACCTTCATCGGCGTATTGCTGCCCACGCGTTCAAAGGCCCGCTCCTCCCCCAGCACCCGCAGGAGTTTCACCTGCGTGAGCGCGTCGATCTCGCCGATTTCATCGAGGAAAATGGTCCCGCCATTTGCCTGCTCGAAGCGCCCGATGCGCCGTTCGTGGGCGCCGGTGAAGGCGCCTTTCTCGTGACCGAAAAGTTCGCTGGCGAGTAGCTCCGGCGTGAGCGCGGCGCAGTGGACGGCCACGAATTTCGGCTTCGGCCGCCCGCTCAGGGCGTGCAGGGCCTGGGCCACGAGTTCCTTCCCCGTGCCGCTCTCGCCCAGGATGAGTACCGTGGCCCGCGTGGGCGCGACTTGCTTGATGGTGTCGAAGACACTCTGCATCGCCGCCGATTCCCCGATCAGCCGCTCCAGCCCGTAGCGTTTCTCCACCTGCTGCTTGAGCTCGACGACCTCCTTTTCCACATGCTGGCTGCGCAGCGCGCGATGGATGAGGATCTCGAGCCGGTCGATATTGATCGGCTTCGTGATGAAATCGTAAGCCCCGCGTTTCATCGCCTCCACGGCCGCGTCCACTGAGCCATAGGCGGTCATCATGATGACGACGGGCGGATGCGGGCGGGCGAGGATTTTGTCGATGAGCACCATCCCATCCTCGCCGCCGATCCGCAGATCCGTGAGCACGAGATCCACCTCTTCGCGCTCGATGGCGCCGAGCGCTCCCGCGATGTCCGCCGCGATATAGACATCGAAAGAATCCTCCAGCGACGCGCGCAAGCCTTCGCGCGTGTGCTTTTCGTCATCCACGATGAGCAGGGTGGGGTTCATGAAACGGGACGGGTCTTGTAATGGGCCGAAGGGCCGCTGACAAGGAGCGCGGTCGCTGGCGTTGCACGATGGGCGTGATCAAAAGTGGTGCAAACGTGCCGCAGTGGTTCGTCCTCGTCCTCGAAAAATCGCGCTTCGATCGAGGACGAGTCGGAGTACGAGTACGAGGACGAGTTGCCGAGCTTGCACCACATTTAATCAAACCCTTGCACGATACCTCCGCCGCCCGCCCAGCGTGATCCCGGTCTTCCCACCGCGAGCGGGCCGCGTAGGATGACGCGTGCCCCAATCTTCCCCGCTCACCGATTTCGACTCCGTTCACGCGGTCATTTCCCAGTTGCGCATCTTCGGCGGGGTCACGGAGAGGCAGTGGGCCGAACTCTTCCGGCATTTGGAAATGTGGAAGGTGCCGGCTGGGGAGGTGATCTTTCAAAAGGGCGACGAACCGCTGCACATTCACATCGTGAAAAGTGGGAAGATCGACCTGCAGATCCGGGAGGAGGAGGTGGTGATTCACAAACATGAGTTGCACGTCGGGGAGTGCTTTGGGGAGGCGTCGCTGATGTCGATGCACAAGCACACCGCGACGGCGGTCGCCGCGGTGGATAGCGAGATCATCGTCCTGTCGCGGCGGGCGCTGATCACGCTGAACAAGGAAGACGTCAAGCTCTTCGCTTTGCTGATGATGAATCTGGCACGGGAACTCGCGCGGCGTTTGTACATCACCGATCAAATGCTGCTGGAGGCCACGGCGCGGCGGAAGGCGACGGCGTGAGCGGAATGCGGAAAAACGCATGTTCATCCGATTCGCGCGGCGGCTAGGCTCTCGCGCGAACTCGTGACCACCCGCCAGCTCCCGCCCACGAAGAATGACCGCGCCCACTCCGGCGAGGTGCTGCTGCTCGCGAACTACGAGCCGGAGGCACAGTGGAGCATGCTGAACTTTGCGCAGTTCCTCGCGGTCGAATTGCCAGCGCGGGGCGCGCCCGTGCGGGTGGTGCGTCCGCCCGCGCGCTTCGGGGGGAGTCGCGCGGCGGGAAAGTGGATCCGCTACGTGGATAAGTTTGTCCTTTTCCTGCCAGCACTCCGGCGGGCGGCGCGCGCTGCCGAGGCGTCGGGAGAAATGCTCCACATCTGCGATCATTCAAATGCGCTCTATCTGCACGCGGCGCGACCGGCGCGGCAGGTGGTGACGTGCCACGACCTCATCGCGGTGCGGACGGCGCTCGGCGAATTTCCGGGCACGGGCACGGGCTGGAGCGGGCGGATCCTGCAATGGCTGATCCTCGCCGGCTTGCGGAAGGCGCACTTCATCGTCTGCGATTCGCACTCCACCCGGCGCGATCTCGCGCGGATGATTCCTGAACTCGCGGAGCGGCTGAGCGTCGTGCATCTGAGCCTCGACCCTCGCTGGCGTCCGCTCTCCGAAGCGGAGGCGCGGGCGCTGCTCGCACCACTCATCTTCGCGCCGCCCGAGCGTCCGGTGATTTTTCATCTCGGGGCCAACTGTTGGTACAAAAACTGGGGGGGCGTGCTGCGGATCTTTGCTCGGGTCGTGGCGCGCACGGCGCCCGGCCTGCCGCGCCCGCTGCTAGTCCTCGGCAGCGGCACGCTCACGGAAGAAAATCGCGCCTGGATTCGCGAGCAGGGTCTGGAAGCCGACGTGCTCGGAGTGGGGCGGCTCACGCCAGAGCAGATCCACGGACTCTACGCCCTCACGCGCGTCTTCCTTTTTCCCTCCCGCTACGAAGGCTTCGGCTGGCCGCCACTCGAGGCGCAGGCGTGTGCATGTCCGGTGGTGTGTTCGCAGGAAGGTTCGCTCGCGGAGATCGTGGAAGCGAGCGCCCTCACCGCGCATCCTGACGACGAAGCGACTCTCGCCGCGCACGTCGAAGCGCTGCTCCCCGACGGCCCGCTCCGCACAGACATGATCCAGCGCGGCCTGCGCAATGCCGGACGCTTTACCCATGAGCAAACGATCGACGGCTACCTCGCGGCCTACGCCGCGGCACGCGCGCTCCCACCGCGTGGGTCATGACGGAAATGACACCGATGGCTTTCGACCACAGATGACCCAGATAGCACAGATGGAAGGATAAGCCTGAAAGCGGGATTGGGATTTTTAACGCAGAGACGCAAAGACGCAGAGGACGCAGAGTTAGAGCATTTTAAATATTCGCGTAGCCGTCCGCCGCGGTCTTTCCTACAGTTTTTGAGCGCCCTCCTTCTCGTTGGCATTTGCGCACGCGGATTCTTGCTTCGTGCGATCAACTGGAGGGGACGCGGGCAGACATTGCCAAACGTTTCCGGGTGTCGCTGGGCATGGTGAAAAAACTGCTCCAGCAGCGGCGCAAAACCGGCAAGATCGGCCATCGTCACGCCTGCGCGGGGCGGAAGCCCAAAAACCTGCCGAGGTATCATCACCAGATGCAGAAACTGCTGGCAAAAAAGCCCGACCTCACCTTGCTGGAACTGCGCGCCGCCCTGGCGCTCTCCTGTTCGCTGCCGGCCATTCACTACGCTTTGGCGGACTTGGGGCTGACATCTAAAAAAGACGCTCCGCGCCAGCGAGCAAGACCGTCCCGACATCGCCAAAAGCCGGAAGGCGTGGCGGCGCCAGCAAACTCGACTCGACCCGGCGCGCTTGATCTTCCTTGACAAATCCGGGGCGAAGACCAATCTGACGCGGTTGCGCGGACGTGCCGCGCGGGGCTAAAGAGTCCACGCCAGCCACCCACACGGCCACTGGCACACGACGACCATGATCTCCTCCATTCGCTTCGACGGCACGACGGCTTGCAGGACGATCGACGGGGCCACCGATCCAGACACTTTCCGCAGCTACGTCGAGCAGGTCTTGGTTCCGACTCTGCGGACCGGTGACATCGTGATCATGGACAATCTCGCTGCCCATAAAGACGACAAGACCGAGGCGCTGATCGTCGCGGCCGGGGCGGAAGTGCGGTTTCTTCCGCTCTATTCCCCGGATCTCAACCCGATCGAAAAGATGTGGAGCAAGGTCAAAAACTCCCTCCGCTCAGCCGAAGCCCGCACCCTTCCCCAACTCCAAAAAGCGATTGCTGTTGCCTCGGCAAAGGTGCCGGACAAAGACGCGCTTGGATGGTGGATTTCGTGCGGCTATCGCTTTATTTAAAATGCTCCAGCCCGTCCGGCGCCCGATGCCGGTTGGCCCCCGTCTTTACATCGAACGCCTTTCAGACTCAGGACGGTTCCACGAGCTCAAGCTCCGGACTGCTTTCCGCTCCACCGGCTTCCGCCCCCGCTCCTGCCAGAGCATATTCACGTAGTGCCACGGCGAATGGTGATACTTCGCCCGCCGAGGTGGCGGAGGGGAATAGCGGCGGACGGTGAATGGGCGAGCAGCGCCGCATGGCCTAAGTCCCGCACAACATCCGGCTAAGTCGCCGCCCGCAGGAAAAGCGCCCGATCCCGCTGCGCCTGCGTCAGCGCAGACCCCACATCCTCCGCCAGCAAATCCGCATCCCCCGGCGCCCCCCCGCAAAAGCCCCACCGCCTTCGTCCGCGTGGAGGCATCCATGTGATCCCAAGCCACCGCCGCCACCACCCGATGCCCCTTCTGATCCCAGGCGTGCGCTGACGTGGAAAACAGCGTGAAAGCAAGCAGGAGCGATAACGACGGCGTCTTCATCCGGGCATGAGAACGGAGTGGTCTGGTGGCAGTGGAGGAGGATTGCGGAGCGGAAAGCGAGCACGGCGACAGCCTGCTCGCTTTCTTCGGGGCACGCAGATAGCCAGTGGGCTGTCGCCACACTCGCTCTACGGGCTCGTCACCTTCAGCCACCGTGCCGATCGAGATGCTGAAGGTGTGCGTGCTGCCGGCGCCGGTGTCGGGGATCGGGGTCCAGCTTCCATTGAGCAGCGTCGTGCTCCACTCCGCGCCGTAGGTGATGCCGCTCACGCCCGCGGGCTGGGTGAAGCTGGCTACGAAGTTCCCGCCGACCTTCTGCGGGCGCGGGAGCTGGCCGGCGCTGTTTTGCGTCGGATTCAGGCCGAAGTCGAATTCGAGGAGATTGCCGATGCCGTCCCGGTCGGTGTCGCTGAGGTCGGCGCCGTTGCCGCTATTCGCGATGCTGCCGAAGTAGATCTGCCGCCAGTTCTCCAGGCCGGTGAGGGTGATTCGTGGTGTCAGGCCTTTCTCCACGCTTACCCGGATTCGTGACGTGCCTAATCCTGTCCGTATGACCCAAGCCGTCGCCCGCATCATCGGCGAAGTCGAGCAGCTCTCCGTGCCCGAGCGCATCGAATTGCGCCGCCTCATCGCGCAGCGCGTCCCGATGACGGACGATCTCACCGACGACGATTTCGCTGCCATCGCCGCAAAATCGTTCAGGGCGCTGGATGCGGAGGAGAAAGCCAGGCATTGAAAGTCCGTGACGTTATCAAACTGATCGAGGAAGACGGGTGGCAGATGGTCCGCACCCGCGGCAGCCATCAGCACTACAAGCATCCGCGAAAGCCCGGCTTGGTCACGGTCGCGGGTTATCCTGGCGTTGACGTTCCGAAAGGCACGCTCAACAGTATCTACAAGCAAGCCAGTCTGAAGGAATAGCTCTCATGCATTACACCGTCGTCATTGAACAGGGGCCAACCAGCTTCGGAGCGTATGTCCCCGATCTGCCGGGTTGCGTCGCCGCCGCCGAGACGCGATCGGAGGTCGTGTCTCTGATCCGGGAAGCGATCGAGTTTCATTTGGAAACCTTGCGAGACGAGGGGATGCCCGTTCCCGAACCGCATTCGAGCGCGGAACTCGTCGAAGTCCCAATCGGCTGATCCTGCGCGGAAAAAGGAGGAAACGGGAAAACGGCTCCGCGTCACGCGGCAGATGCCGGCAGGCCGCCGCCGTGGAGGGATGCGCTCCGTCGCGTCCCCGATGAACGGTCGGAGACGGCGCGGAGCCCCCACCGCCTCCGCCCGGAAGTTTGGGACATGACGGAGCATGTCCCTCCAAGGCACAGAGAAATCGATCCGCCTCTCGCCACACTCGCTCTACGGCTTACGGGTCCGTCACCTTCAGCCGCAGGAAGAGCTTCGGGGCCGAGCCGATGGAGAGGCGGAAGGCGGGCTGGGCGCCGGTGCTGGTGCCCATCGCCCGCGGCTAGTGGAAAGGATGAAGGATGAAGTGAACTGGCCTTCGGCGAAGCGGCCATCTTCTTCATCCTTCCGCCTTCCTCCTTCCTCCTTCCTGTTCAAGGGCTGGTGAGCTGCACTTCGTCGAGGGAGAGGGCGCGATCGTCTCCACTGGGGTTGTCGGACAGCCCGCGGGACACGCGGATGACGCGGCCAGTGACGTTGCCCGTGCTGACGCTGAGCGTGGCGGGGCCGTTGAGTACGTTGTTGGGGTTGAGCACTGCGGAGGTGAAGACCGGCACGGTGCCGGCCGCATCGCTGAAGACCCGCACGGTGATGTTGCGCAGGCGATCCCCCGCAAAGCTACGATTGTAGAGGAGGATGCCGCCGATCTGGGTGTCGATCGGCAAGGTCAGCGTCCACGTCGGGGCGGTGTCGGCCGGGTCGGTGTGGGTGAAACTGTTGAGATTCCCGTCGATGGCATTGGAGGCTGGGTAGCCACCCGCGCAGTAAGCCGAGCTCTGCGTAGCGACCGCTCCGGCGAGGGAGATGGGCGTGCCGGAATCCGTGACCTCGAAGCGCCAGAACATCCGGGGGTTCGTGCCGATGGGCCAGTGAAGGTGTGCAGCTGACCCGTGCCGGGGTTCCGGAGCGTGAAGGTCTTCAACGCACCGGGTAGGCCAAGGATCTTGTTGCCGAAATCGACGCTGGGCGTTCCCACTAAGCCGCCATGCCGCGTGGCCTACAAGGCACGACGCGGTCTCACTGCTGCGCCACTGCCGGCTGCCGGCTCTTCCGTCCGGCGGCATAGCGCTGGCGCACGTCCTGGAGGTAGGCGACGCGTTCTTCCATGGTCATCGCGTCGAGCTTGCGGCTGGTGCTCTCGCGCCACTTGCGGCTTTCGGCGACGGCATCAAATGCTTTGGTCTTGGTGTCCATAGATGAGTTGCAGTGGGTTGACGATACGGACAGGCGGGTAGCCTTGCAAAAGGTTTACGGCATTGAAGCCAGCTTCGCGTTGGACGTTGACCAGATGCCGGAAGTTCCAACTCACGAGGTAGTCGAGCCGGGAGACGGTGCAGGCGGCGACGTGCCGGGCGTCGTCGCTGTATTTGGGCGTAAGGACGGCTTACGCGAGGTAATTGGCGGCGAGCTGCTCGACCTCCGCCGTCACGACCACGAGTGCCTCGGGTGCAAAGGTGTCTTCAAAAAGTTCACGAACGTTTTCCGGGGCGTCGGCCAATTCATCGACGGTGATGGGCGAACTGAGGAAGCGCCATTGGCCCGCTTCCATCTGCCGCCAAAGTTCCTGCGTGGCGTCTTTCCACTCGTCGTCGAAGTAGCCGCCGATGACGGAGGTATCGAGGTAAAGGCTGGGCACAGATATGGCGCGATTGTAGCGCGAGTGTGCTGACAGGCCACTCGCTTCTTCCGGGCGCGCAGAGAGCGAGTGGGCTTTATCGCCACACTCGCGCTCCGCCGGCCTATGGGTTCGGGTCCGTCACCTGCAGCCGCAGGAAGAGCTTCGGCGCGGTGCCGATGGGGAGGCGGAAGGTGTGTGTGCTACCGGAGCCGGTGTCGGGGATCGGGGTCCAGCTTCCGGCTTGCAGGGTGGTGCTCCATTCGGCGCCGTAGGTGATGCTGCTCACGCCGGCGGGCTGGGTGAGGGTGGCCACGAAGTTCCCGCCCACCTTTTGCGGGCGCGGGAGCTGGCCGGCGCTGTGGAGCGTCGGGTTCAGGCCGAAGCCGAATTCGAGGAGATTGTCGATGCCGTCGCGGTCCGTGTCGCTGAGGTCTCCGCCGTTGCCGCTATTCGCGATGCTGCGGATCAGAGCGGGAGATAGATGATCTGCCCGGTCGCCTCATCAGTCGTGGACGCGCGGGCGACGATCTCGAGGTCTTCCACGCAGCGTCCGATCGAGACGTGCTGTTGGTGCGCGTACACGATCGTTGCGAACGAAAGTCCCGCCCGGTGGCGGCGCACACCCTCCGCGAGAAAGTCCGAGTCGCGCGTGAAGACGATGCGCCCGAGCACTGCCACCCGGTCGAGCAAATCGGGATCGAGAAACCGCGCCGCGCCGTCCTCCTGCGCCGTGAGCACGTCCACGCCACGTCGGCGCAATCCCCGTGTGATGCCCGCGGGGACATGCACGTCCATGTAGAGCCCGAGGCTCACTTCGACGATTTCAACTGCCGCAGCCGGCGTTGCAGTGGCGACTCCCCGAGTTCCGATTTCCACCCGGCCACTTCCCGCTCACGCCGCAACATCTCCTGCTCGAAGTCAGTCTGATGATCGTAGAAGAACGCGAGCGCCGCGTGGATTTGCGCCAGCGTCAGATGCGGGAACTGCTCGTGAATCGCCTCCGCGCTCCACCCATAGGCCAGATGATCCAGCGCGAGTTCGACGACTTTCACATTCGTATCGTCCAACCACGCCACGCCGCTCTCGTCGCGGACGATGTGGGAGGCAGGTTCGGCGATGGATGGCATGGCGGTGACCGTAAAGGCGCGGCGCGCTGTTGGCAAAGCCGCATTCATTTTACTGCCGGAGCGTGGAGCGAGTGGGCTGTCGCCACACTCGCTCTCCGCCGGCCTACGGGTTCGGGTCCGTCACCTTCAGCCGCATGAAGAGCTTTGGCACGGTGCCGATGGAGGTGCTGAAGGTGTGCGTGGCACCGGGGCCGGTGTCGGGGATCGGGGTCCAGCTTCCGGCTTGCAGCGTCGTGCTCCACTCGGCGCCGTAGGTGATGCCGCTCACGCCGGCGGGCTGGGTGAAGGTGGCCACGAAGTTCCCGCCGACCTTCTGCGGGCGCGGGAGCTGGCCGGCGCTGTTTTGCGTCGGGTTCAGGCCGAAGCCGAATTCGAGGAGATTCCCGATGCCGTCGCGGTCGGTGTCGCTGAGCTTTCCGCCGTTGCCGCTGTTGGCGATGCTGCCGAAGTAGAGTTGCCGCCAGTTTTCCAGGGCGGTCAGGAGTCGGCCGGTGAGGGTGATGTTGGTGATGGCTTCGTGCGCGTCGTGGCTGACCACGCGCAGGGTGGTGGCGCGGAAGCCGGGGGTCGTGGGATTGAAGGTCACGATGATCGAGTGAGTGGAGCGTTGCGAAGGGAAGCCGGGGATGGCACCGTCAGGGACATGAGCACTAAGATGATCGAGCAACGATTGGCCGACTTGCAGAAGCGCGTGGAGAAGCTGGAGGCTGCCAAAACGCTCTCCGATAAACTCCAACTCCGCGATCGTTGGAAGGAGGCCTTCGGCGCGATGAAGGATTGCGAGCATTTTGAGGAAGCGATGAAGCTCGGCGCCAAGTGGAGAGCGAAAGCGAATCGGGAGGGCCGGTAGTGCGATGGTGGCGGTGCTCGACACCAACCACTTCACGGAATTCGTCCGTGGCGCGCAGTTGGGACGGAATCTGAGAGAGCGAATTACGGCGCAAGACGCGGACGTATTCGTGTCGATCGTCACGGCGCAGGAATCCTTCGAGGGCTGGTTTGCCCTGATCCATCGCCAACGGGCAGGCCGAAATCAGATCAAGGGCTACGCCGAATTCCAGCTCAGCATGGAAACATTGATGAAATTCACCATGCTCCCATTCGACGACGAAGCCGCGGACCACTTTCACCGCTTGCAAAGTGGGCGCGTGCGCATCGGCACGATGGACTTGAAGGTCGCCTCCATCTGCCTCGCTCACGACGCCACGCTGCTCACGCGCAATCTCGTGGACTTCGAGAAGGTTCCCGGCTTGCGCGTGGAGAACTGGGTGGACTGAGCGGAGAGCGAGCATGGCGACAGCCTGCTCGCTTCTTCCGTGCGCCCAGCCAGCGAGTGGGCTTATCGCCCCACTCGCTCTCCGCTGGCCTGCGGGTTCGGATCCGTCACCTTCAGCCGCAGGAAGAGCTTCGGCGCGGGGCCGATGGGGAGGCTGAAGGTGTGCTGGGCGCCGGGGCCGGTGCCCATCGCCCGCGGCTCGTGGAAAGGATGAAGGATGAAGGATGAAGTGAACTGGCCTTCGGCGGAGCCGCCAGCTTCTTCATCCTTCCGCCTTCCTCCTTCATCCTTCCTGCTCACGGGCTGGTGAGCTGCACTTCTCCGAGGGAGAGGATGCCGTCGTCTCCCGCCGCGGGGGTGGACGGCCCGCGGGACACGCGGATGACGCGGCCAGTGACTCCGCCGGGGCTGACGCTGAGCGTGGGGGGGCTGTTGAGCACGTTGTTGGGATTGAGCACTGCGGAGGTGAAGACGGGCACGGTGCCGGCCGCATCGCTGAAGACCCGCACGGTGATGTTGCGCAGGCGTTCCCCGCAGCAGCCGAGGCGATTGGAGAGGACGATGGAGCCGATCAGCGTTGGGCCTGGCAGCGTGAGCGTCCACGTCGGAGCGGGGTCGGCCGGGTCGGTGTGGGTGAAGTTGTTCAGATTGCCGTCGATGGCATTGAAGGCTGGGAAGTCGCCGACCGCAGCGAGTCCGCCTCAGGCGAACCGCCACACTCGCTCTCCGCCGCCCTACGGGTTCGGGTCGGTCACCGTCAGCCGCATGAAGAGCTTCGGCACGGTGCCGATGGCGATGCTGGAGGTGTGCGTGCTGCCGGAGCCGGTGTCGGGGATCGGGGTCCAGCTTCCGGCTTGCAGCGTGGTGCTCCACTCGGCGCCGTAGGTGATGCCGCTCACGCCGGCGGGCTGGGTGAAGGTGGCCACGAAGTTCCCGCCGACCTTCTGCGGGCGCGGGAGCTGGGTGCCGTTGCTGAGCGTAGGGTTCAGGCCAAAGGCATACTTGAGCAGATTCACGGCGCCGTCCTTTTTGTAGTCGTTGAGGTTGGCGCCGTTGCCGCTGTTGGCGATGCTGCCGAAGTAGAGCTGCCGCCAGTTTTCCAGGGCCGTCCGGGCGCTGATCACCACGTCGTTCCCCGTGCCGCCCATGTAGGTGATCTTCATCGGCACGCCGTTGAAGGTGAAGGTCGATCCTTCGAGGTAGCTCAAGCTGTCGAAGCGGCCCGTGATCGGGTCGGTGCCGTCGTTGTTCACGAGGGTGAAGCTGTCGCCCGGCTGCGGCACGTACGCGCCGCTCAGGATGAGGTCCACGCCGGCGAGGTTCACCCGGCCAGCCACGTTGAGTTGGTTGTATCCCGTATCCACGGTCGTGCCGTTGATGGCGAGTGCGAGGTTTGTGTTGGCGGGCATGATCAGGGCGCCCGTGTTGAAATTCACGTCCGTCGTAACGTCAGTGCCACTGGTGATTGGCTGGATGCTGCTGAAGGCCGCGCCGAGCAGGAGAGGGGCACCGCCGGTGTTCAGCGTGCCGGGGTTAAAGACGATGTTACCGCCGCTATACAGCGCCACATCGGTGCTGGACGGGCGCGTGATGGCGGCGCTGACGGTGAGCGCGCCGCTGCTGTTGGGGTCGCCGATGTTCACCGACCCGGCGGTGACGCGGTCGAGTTCGGCATCCGAGAGTTCGAGCGTGCTCGCGGTGGTATCCACGGTGGAGCCGAGATTGATCAATTGTCCATTGGTCTTCTGCCGCAGCGTGACGGTGGTGCCGTTGATCGTTCCACCGGCGAGGTTCATCCCATCCGCGATCAGCAAGATGTAGCCGTTGGTCGAAGTGGTCGTCCCGCCGCTATAACGAATTCCTCCCCCAGCCACGCCGGAAGTCCCGGTGATGATGAGATCGCCACCTGCAGTGATGTTGCTGAGCACCGCTACGCCGTCGGCGCCATTGGTCGAGGTGCCGTCGAGCGTGAGCGTGCCGGTGCCGCCGGAGGCGAAGCCGCCGCCTGCTTCGGGAGACACGCCAAGTTTCCAAGACCCTGTCCCGGTATTCGATCCCGTGATGAGCACATTGCCGCCGCTCGAAGTGATGACTCCGCTGAAAACCGCATAGACACCTGCAAAGGCTCCCGCGCCGCTCACCGTGCCGGTCACGGTGACATTGCCCGCGCCGCCCGCCTTGAGCGTCGATCCTGCGTCGATCACCCGGACGCCCGTCGCGCCGGAGGTCGTGCCCGAAGCGATGCCGGTGACGCTCACGTCCGCACCGCTGGAGGTGAGCAGGCCGCCGCCTGCGACCAGCACCCCAAAATTCTCGTTGCCTGAACCGGTGATGTTCGAAGTCCCCGTCACCGTCATCGCCGGTGCGCCAGCGGTGCCGCCGCGCAGGATGCTGCCCGCGCCACTCACCGCCACGCCGTATCCCCCTGTGTCGCCGCTGCGACCGGTGACGGAAAGCGTGCCCGTCCCGGTGACTTCGACGAGCGCGGAATTGATATCCACGCCGACAAAGGAGCCCGTCGTCGTTCCTGCCGCATTGGCGGACAGGGTGAGGTTGCCATTTACGGTCACGACGCTAGCCCCGCTCACTAGTGCGATGTTGCGCGCCGTCGTCAGGGAAATCGCCCCGGTGCCGCTCGCGCCGAGGTCGGCGTTTGTGTTGGCGAGGTTGATCGTCCCATTGCCCGTGCCGGCCGCGCTGACCGTTAAGTTCTTGTTCACCGCCATCGTCACCGCTTGGTTAAAGGTCACCCCGCTGCCCGTGGTGAGCGAGAGGTTGTTCGGGTGCGTGATCGCCGCGCTCGCGGTGATCGCGCCGCTGTTCGCGTCGCCGATTTGCACCGTGCCGGCGGTGACCTGATCCAGTTCGGCATCGGTGAGGCCGAGCGTGGTGGCGGAATCGGCAGCGCCGAGGTTGATGAGCAGCCCGTTCGTGTTTTGCCGAAGCAGCACAGTTCCGGCGGCATTCGCGCTGACCGTGGACTGCAAGCCCATCTTGTCGGCAATGAGAGTGATGTTCCCGCCGTTTATCGCCGTGGTGATCGCCGCACCCGCGTCGATTGTAATTCCCGGCCCGTTCGCGGCGCTGGTCGTTCCCGCGACACTGACCGCCCCGCCTCCCGAGGTGATCTGAGCAGAGGCCGTGGAGACAGACACGCCTGCGCCCTGTAGGCCAGTGCCCACCACGGTCACCGTGCTGGAAACGCCGCCAGAGGTGATAACACCTCCATTGAAAGCTTGCACCCCGATCGCAAACGGGCTCGCGTTCGCGCCGCCTTGACCGATGACCTGCACATTCGCGCCGTTCGAGCGGATGGTGCTGCCGGGATCGCGGACGTCCACGCCATGCTGGAACGCTGTGGCCGCCGAGCCGCCCGTGCCAGAGACCGTCACGGTGCCAGCCGTGCCACCGACGATCCTGCCCCCGCCGCGCACATACACGCCAAACGCGCTGTCCCCCACGGTGCCGCCTTTTCCCGTCACCGACACGACGCCCGAGCCGGTGGCCTCCACCACGCCACCATTGATATCCACGCCGACAAAGGCGCCCGGCGTCGAACCCCCGGCGTTGGCCGAGAGGATCAGGTCGCCATTCACCGTCTCAAAGCTCGAGCCCGCGGCCATCGCCACATTCCTGCTCGCCTTCACCGCGATCGAGCCGGTGCCGGAAGCCCTCAAGTGCGCATTCGCCGCCACGTTCACCGTGTCCACACCCGGCGTGGTGCTGTCATTCTGCAAGTCCACATCCAGGTTCGCATTCGCGGCGAAGGTGATGTCGCCGTTGAAGTTCACCGTGTCGTCTCCCGTGCCGCCGTTGATCGTGAGAGTGGGCAGCGTGCCGGTGAAGGCGCCGACGTTGATGATGTCCGCACTCTCTCCGGCGTTGACGATGATGCTCGTGATGCCGGCTCGGGAGAGGCTGCCGGAGCTGCCGAGGAGGTTGGTCCCGTCATTCACCGAGAAGTTGCGCCCCGACACCGCGATTTGGATGTTGCCCGCCGATGGCTCGGAGATGGCCAGCGGGTCGCTGCCATCGGTGAGATTCGTCACGGTCATGATTCCGCCGGCTATTTTGACGAGGTAGTCTCGCGCGACCACCGAGTAGTTCAGGGTGATGCTGCCTCTTCCTCCGTTTTTGCCGTCCACGGCGATCCGATAGGTAGCGCCGTTCACTGCGGCAAACGTGACCTTGCTTGTACTATCGACGTCGGTGTCATCGTTGCTGGCGATGAGCGTCAGGCTGCCCACTGCGGAGCCGGTATAGACTCCGAGCAGCGTGTCGAAGTCGCTGCCGAGCGTGTCGATGGTCGCCGTGCCGCTGAAAGGGGCCGTCCACCGATACCAAACGGAATGAGTTCCACCCGTGGGAGGACCATAGACCAGGTCGGGTTCGCCCACTTCCCGGGTCGCCCCGGTATTGCCTCCCGTCGCCGTGCCGGAGGCGCCGGCCAGCGTTTGGGCGTTGGCGAAGTTGTCGTTCGGCGGCGTCGTGAGGCCGGTGAGCCCGACCCCGATGCTGCCGTTGGTCGCGTCGTTGCTGAGCACGCTCAGGTTGGTGAGGCGAGTGCCGAGGATCGCGGGATTGAAGGTCACGATGAAGGTGGTCTGGCTGCCAGCGGGGATGCTGTTGAGCATCTGGCTGGTGTTCACGATGAAGGAGCCGCTTTGCCCTCCGGTCGTGGTCACGCTGGTGATGCTCAGCGGGCTGTTGCCCGTGTTGCGGATCGTGAAGGTCTTCGGCACGCCGGGCGTCCCGAGGATCTTGCTGCCGAAATCGACGCTGGTCGCTCCTGCGGGCGTGCCGGGGGGCAGGTCGAGGGCGATCTTCGGCAGGACCACGCCGGTGCCCACGCCGGTGAGCGTGATATTGACGGTGCCTGCCCCGGGATCGTTGCTGAGTACGCTCAGCGTCGCGGTCCGGTCTCCGAGCGCCTTCGGGGTGAAGGTCACGGTGAGCGTCGTCTGCCCGCCCACGGGGATGCTGATGGGCGTTGCGCCGATATTCACGGTAAAGTCCTCGGGGTTTCCCAGCCCAGTGATGCTCGCACCGTTGATCACGAGCGTGTCCGTGCCCGTGTTTTTGATCGTGAAGATTTTCGGCGCTTGGGAGGTGCCGACGTCGTGACTGAAAAAGTGGGTCGAAGAGGGTTCGGCCAGGGCCAACGTGTGTACCCCGCCCGCCGAAATCTTCGCCGCAAGCCCATTCAACACCGCAGGCAGCGTCTTTTGGCCATAGGTGTTGGAGCCCCAGATCACCACGGTGCCGTCAACTCGGCGCGCTACCGTGTGGGACGCGCCCGCGCTCACACGTTCCACCCCGCTCAGCCCTGGGGGCGGCGTCCTCTGGCCCGCAGCATCGGAGCCCCAAGCCACCACGGTTCCGTTCTTGATCGCCGCGGTGTGGTAATCGCCAGCGGCAATCCAGTACACCTCGCTCAAAACCTGGCCTCCGAGTGTGACCGGATTTGCGATTGCGGAAGTGGGAGAAATGGTCGTCGGAGTGCCGGTCACCTGGCCGTCCCCGTTCCGGCCCCAAGCCACCACTGTCCCGTCGCTCTTGCGCGCCACCGTGTGATACGCGCCCGCGGCAATCTGGACCACCCCGCTCAGCCCGGGGGGAACATCCCTCTGGCCGTAAAAGTTATAACCCCAGGCCACGACCATCCCGTCGCTCTTGAGCGCCACCGTGTGATACCCGCCCGTGGCCACCTCGTCCACCCCGCTCAGGGCCTCCGGGGGCACTGTGGACTGGCCGTAGTTCACACCTCCAGTCTCGCCTGGAGCTCCGGCACCCCACGCCCAGACCCTCCCATCGGCATCGAGTGCGGCGCTGTGTTGCCCGCCGGCGAAGATGCCGGTCACCCTGGTGAGCCCCACCGGCGGCGACGCCTGCCCGCTGCCGTTCGCGCCCCAGGCCACGACCGTGCCGCCATTCTGCAGCGCCAGCGAGTGAAAGCCGCCCGCGGCGACCGAGACCACTCCAGCCTGTGCCCCCGGGGGCACCGTGGACTGGCCGAAGTGCAGAGACCCAGTCTGGCCCGGACTTCCGGCACCCCAGGCGACGACTTTGCCCAGTGGGGAGCCGACGGAATCCTCGATGGTGATCGCCGGCGCTGTGGTCCCGGTGCCCGTGCCGGTGAGCGGGATATCGACGGTGTCGGTGTAGGTTTGAGCGGTGTCCCGATAGACCACTCGCAGCTTCGTGGTGCGCAGCCCGGGAGCAGGCGGATTGAAGGTCACGGTGATGGTCGTCGAGCCACCCGCGGGCACGCTCGCGAGCATCCCGGTGGTGCTCACCACAAAGTCAGCGTTATTCCCAGTCGTGGTGGTCACGGAAACGGGGACGAGCGGAGCGGTGCCCGTGTTCCGGAGCGTGAAGGTCTTCGGCAGGCTCGTGGTGGCGAGGGGCTGGTTGCCGAAGGCGATGGTGCGCGCAGTCGGGACCAGCGCGAGCGTGTGAGAACCGGCCGCGCCGATCGCGGTCACCCCGGTCAACCCTGAGGGATTCGTCTGGCCGTAGCTGTTGTCGCCCCAGGCCACTACCGTCCCGACATCTGTGAGCGCGACCGTGTGATAGGTGCCAGCGGCAATCGCGATCACCCCCGTCGCCGTTTGGGAGTAAACATCGAGGCCCCATTCCTTCACCGTCTTGTCGTTCTTGAGTGCCACGGTACGATACCCCCCAGCGGCAATCGCGACCACCCCGCTCAGCGCCTCCGCAGGCACCGTCGTTTGCCCTTCTTCGTTGTTGCCCCAGGCTACGACCTTCCCGTTGCTCTTGAGCGCCACGGTGTGATAATAGCCCGCGGCAATCGCGATCACGTTGCTCAGCCCGGCAGGCACGGTCGTTTGGCCGTAGGAGTTTCCGCCCCACGCCAGCACGGTGCCGTCATCCTTAAGTGCGACGCTGTGTTCGGCCCCTGCGGCGATGGCGACCACCCCGTAAGTCGCATCAGACGGCACGCCCAGTTGGTACGAGCTGTTGGAGCCCCAAGCCACCACCCGTCCGGTATTCTTGAGCGCCAGGGTGTGATACGCACCCGCGGCGATCGCGGTCACGCCGCTCAACGCCGCAGGCGGCACGCCCTTCTGTCCCTGGGAGCCGTCGCCCCACACCACCACCCTGCCGCTGCTCGTGAGCGCCGCCGAGTGCTGGCCACCTGCGGCCACCGCGATCACCCCGTCCAGACCGAGGGGCGGCGGCGTCAGGCCGTAGTTATTGTAGCCCCAGCCCACGACCGTGCCAGCGCGCACCGGCGTGCCGACTGGCTGCTCAATGGTGAGTGCCGGCTTCGTCGGCGTGAAGACCACTTCATCCACCCACCCGGCATCCGCCCCTGTGGAGACGGAGCCGTTCTTCGAGTAGGTCCATTCCAGGGTACGGTTGCCCGCCGGGATGGCGATGGTCTTTTGCTGCCAGTTCACTTCCCCGGAAATCTCGGGCGCAGCGGCCACCTGCGCGAAGTCCAGACGGAAGCGCAGGAAGTCAGAGGATGTCTCCGAGGAAACCTTCCACCAGAAAGTGAGCGTGCCCGGCCCGGTCACCTTGGTGGTCAAGGTCGTTTCCTGGCTGTCGCCGATGTCCCCGCTCTGGAGCGCGTCCGGGCTGCTGCCACCGCTGTAGGCGTTGGTGGTCTGCCCAAACCAGCTTCCGATGTCGCCCGTCGTCAAAGTAGGAAAGGCGAGCCCGCTCGTCGTCACCGTGTTGCCGTTCTGGACGATGAAAGTCGGCGAACCGTCGCGGGTTTTGGTGGTGATTCCGTTGGGCAGCGCACTGGCATTGATCGTCGCATCGTAGGGTGAGACGACCAGCGGGCCGCTGGTGAGATTGATGGTGCGGCCGCTCAACTCGGGGGCAAAGGTGATGGTTCCCCCATATCCGATGGCCTGGCGCAGCGAGCCGGGGCCACTGTCCCAGAGGGTGGTGACCACGGAACTTACCGGATGCGGCGTCTGGTTGGCGGCGGCGTTCCGGGTGTCGGAGACTTGCAACAGGATTGGGTCGTTGGAGGAGGTGCCCCCATCCGGTCCTGCGGCAGTTGCCATCGAATAGGCGACCGGCACTCCCTTGGTCGTCACATACAGGGACTCCGAATCCCAGTCCCGGTCGAAGAAGGGCAGGCCCATTTCGTAATCGGCCTTGCTGATACCGGCCCCGCCGCGGAAGGTGAAACCATCGTTTTCACCCCCGCCAGCGCTGTTATTTTCCACCTCGAAAATGAGGTTTCTCTCGACCCCGCGGGCGGGCGTTGGAGATTTGAAGCTACCCCATTCGTAGCTGTTGAAGTCATCTCCGTGCTGACCTGAGGCTTCGATTTGCGGATTCAACGTCCCGTCTCCGACGACCCGCGTCCAATCTTTAATGTTGGGCGAAATGGCGGATGTTTTCCAAGTCGTATAAATGTACTTACTGCTTTTGTAGCGGCCTACGACGAGCGTCCATTCATCCTTTGCGGGCGACCCATCGATGGGGACCACCCGCACCAAGGATGAGACGTCCATCTCCCGCCGATCTCCACCAGAGCCGTTCCCATTGCATCCGTTATCGAAATCTCGCTCGGGGAGCCCGAGTTCCGTCGCAGTCATCTTACCCCAGTATTTGGGGTTTGCGGGATCCCTGACGTCGTAAAACAGCACCGCATCTTCGTCCGTCCCCAATAGGTATGGATTGCTTGTGTTGCCGGTGCAGTGGGCAACAAAGCACCCACCTTCGCTCCAGTTTTGCACATTGACGAGGAGCACGCCACCGTTGAGCGACAACTGGCCCGGGTGGTTCCAGTTGCCGATCGGGTTGTAGTTGCCCCCGTATTTGCCACTAAAATACTCCTGCCAGATAATCTTGCCAATTGCCGTGCCGTCGGTGCTCGGCCGAATGAGGTCGGTGACGGGATCTAAAACGGGTTCTGAAACGCCTGGAACGCCCGGATTGGTCTCCATCAGGTAGATGTATCCGGCGTGGCCGCGGGACTGCGATACCATGAAATAGGCGCGGCCATTTTTGTTCGGCAGCCTTTTCACGTGCTGGGCATGAAACAACTCGTGCCCCTCACAGGTTTGGAACCAAGCGCCGGTCCAACCCTGTGCTGCAAACTTCAATGTGTCGATTTTGCTCGTCGGGTTTGCACCGGCGACCAGGCCCCACTGTCCGGAATCGTACGCAATGAAATTGCGCGGCTTGGTCAGCCGCGCATCCACGGGTCCGGAAAGTCGCGCCTCCAGGGGCTTCAGGGTCCAGATGTAGCTCCCGTCCGGCTGCTGGAGACTCAGCTCCCCGGCGAAGGTGTTGGCGTGATACGTCGCGTAAATATAAGCGACTGGGTTGTCTCCTACGAGGTCGGCAGAATAGAAGAGGAACTGCTGAGCCTCCGTCGAAGTGCTGGGGGTGATCGAGAAGGCCCCGTACACTGAAATCCCGCCACCGGTTGTGGTATCACAGTCTCTTCCTGTGCTCGCATCGATCGTCACATGGGTTTGGGCGCCAGGAGCGATAAAATTCAGCGCGGTCGGATCATGTGTGATAAGACCAACACATTCCCCGAGGTTGAACGTAAAAAGGACCGGCTGGGCGGTGCCGTTTTTCACGTATAACTTAATGGCGGGCGTCACGGCTACGGCATGGCCGAGGCCGAGGGACATCGCGAGCAGGAGCGCGCCGAGCCAGGCCAGCGCGGTGCGGTGCCCGGTGGATGGCGCGCGCCGCGCGCCCTGAGAAACCCCGCGCGAGAGCGCCTCACTCTGAGTGTGGCCACCGGCACCGCCTTTGGCATGGCGCTCGGAGCGCGCCATCCACCGGGCCGCGACGCGGCCACGCCAATTCTTGAACCGCTCTAATTTCCGGTGTCCCTCCGGGACGCTGGACGGATCGGTGCGGTGCGTGAGGGAAGGGTGGGTGTTTTTCATAAGGCAGGGGTGGTGGATGGGATGCGGTGCGCCCCGTGGCGGGACGCGATGATTGGAAAATTCAGGGTCGGGCGGCGACGGGTGGCTTCAGGGCGTGGACGAGGAGAAAACCGGCGGCCCCCGCCAGCGCGGCGGCGCGGAGGCAGGCAAAGGCAACCGATTCGAAAAACGCATCCACGCCGCTGCCGGGACGGAGCCCGAGGAGCCGCAGGTCGAGACACCCGCAGGCGATGGGCAGCCCGCGCAGCCACGCCTGGCCGGTGCAGACGGTGAAGACGCCGAAGAGCATCAGCGCCCAGGTCAGCGCGGCCGGAGTCCGGTGATCCGCGAGCAAGAGCAGGCCGCAGAGCAGTTCGAGCCACGGGAGCACGATGGCCACGCCCGCGGTGAACGCGCCGGGCAGCGGCAGGCGATAGGCCAGGAGGCTGGTGTGGAATTCGTGCGGGTCCGCCAGCTTGCCCAGGGCCGCCCAGACGAGCACCACGCCGATGATCCAGCGCAGCGCGACCTTCCAGGTGAGCCGGGTGGAAGTCTTCATGGCCGGCCTCCCGTGGTAGCCGTTTCCCTGGATTGCGCGAGCGTCCACTCCGCATAGCCGCCTGGCATTTCGCGCACATCCGCGTAGCCAAACTCCCCGCTGAGCAGCACCGCCGCCTTGTGGGCAATCGCGCAGCGGATGCTGGCGCAGTAGATCACGAGCGGCTGGGTCGGCGGAACCTTCGCCCGGAACTCGCCGATCCGCTCCTTGATCATGCCAAACGGCAACGACACCGCGCCGGGAATGTGGCCCGCCTCGAAAGCATGAGGGTCGCGCCCGTCCACGAGGACGATCTCGCCCCGCGCCAGCGCGCCCTGCACTTCCGCCCACGACATGACGACAGGCAGTCGCTCCCCCGCCGGAGCCTGCGCCGGGCCGGGGCCCGTGGGATAAATGACGGCGGTGATGGTTTCATTTTGCAACCCGGCATCCGGCGTCGCGGCCTCCGGAGCGGCGGCGGGCGTCTGCGGCAGGGCCACGGCCACGGCTGGGACGGCGGTGGCGCGAGCCGAAGCGCGCACCCCGAGCGGACTGACGGCATCGTAAGCAAAGCCGAGACAGACCGCGGCAATGAGAATGCCCGCGGCCTCACGAAGGATCGGGGAATGCAGCGCCGCTTTCATGGCTGCGGCACCGGTTGCGGAACATTGTCGGGCGTCTCTGTGAGAGACTGTGAAATAAGTCGCGTCGGTGGATGGCGCCGCTCCGCGCGCCATGCCAAAACTCATCGCGCGGAAGCGCCACTCTGAGAAATTGGGCCTGCGGCGCAGTGAGACGCATGGCGCGCGGAGCGGCGCCATCCACCGATATTCCGACTCTTTACACAGTCTCTGCGACGCGATGCCGCCTCACAGAGGCGGCCGACAAATCCGCGTCCAAGCTGAGCCACTATCGCTTTCATGGCTGCCCTCCTGACGCGAGCTGCCGCTCGATTTCCTCCGCCAGCGAGGCGAGGCTCACGGGACCGGTGATCTGGAGTCCGGTCACGCGGTCGCCGTCCGCCGGGCCCAGGATGAAGGCCGGCGTCCGCACGATGCCGGCGGCAAGTGCAAGCTGCGCGTCCGCCGCGATGGCGGCGCGACTTTCCGCTCCGTCCAGGCAGGCATCGAACTGCGGAAGATCCAACGCGGCCTCCTGCGCGGCCTGCCGGATGACCTCGACGGGAAGCTCCCCATTGGCCGCAAAAAGCCGCTCCCGCATCGGCCAGAACCGGCCCTGCACACCCGCGCAGAAGCCCGCGCGTGCCGCCTGATTCGCGGCTGGATCGAGCGGGCGCGGCAGATGCCGGGTGACGATCCTGAGCTTCCCGGTCTCGAGATACTTGTGCTGGAACGGCTCGAAGACCTCCTTCTGAAACCGGAGGCACAACGGATCGCGGAAATCCGTGAACTCGACAAGCACCAGCCGCGCATCCGCCATCCCGAGCGAAGGCGCTCCCGCCGTGGACACCGTGACGCTCGGCGGCCGCGGCGGAGGAGAAGGCGGCCTCGGTGGGGCCGCAACCGCGATGGGAATCCCCGGCCTGCCGCCATTCAGCGCCACATCGCCACCCGCCACCGCCCAGCCTTTCCCGTCCCGGAAAAAGGAGATGCGCAGCCTCGGCGCCGGCGCCCTCCGAAGGACCGCAGCGTCGATCGTCGGAGCCTGCGCCGAGTCCCCAAGCCGGACGGCATAAGCCCCTTTGCGGACATCCAGCCTCATCTCCGAGGAAGCCCAAAGCGTGGCCCCCTGATCGCCGACGAGCGCAAAATTGAAGCGCCCCTCTCCCTGAAACGGCACCCCCTCGACCCTGAGCCGCCCCTCGTAATACACGACATCCGCCGCCGCCGAGGCGACGAGGAGGAAAAGGGCCGCGAGGTATCCCAAGGAGCAGGGGCGCCCTCGCCCCGTGGAGCAACTCGGGGCGAGGGTGCCCCTGCTCCTTGGATGCGAGCCACCGCGAGGGCGTAGCGGGAGCGGAGTTTTCATGGCGTGGTTAAAAGTCTACGAAACACCGTTCGGTGGATGTGTGCTCACCCGTTCCGATCGAAATTTTTTCTTCGTTCGTTTCATCCGACCGCGAAGATTTCTGCTTTTTTCGCGGAGCGAGAGCGCGGGAGGCAGGGGAGAAGCGTTTTCATGGAGGCGGCAAGTCGTGGACGGCGACGCACCGGCGCAGGCGTTGACTTGGGAAAGTCCGCGACGGTGAATTCGGGAAATCGCCGCCGTGGCGACTCAGCGGAAGCGGCGCGCTGGACAAAAGAGACAAGGCTATCGCGCCGACTCCGGCAAGCGCCAGAGAGATGATCTCAGAGTTAACGAGAGACGCTTATGAGGCTTCGACGCGCGATCGCGATCGGAATCGTGGAAGCAACTCATTTTCAGCATTTGTCTGACAGCGCGTGGCGTAGAGCGAGTGGGCCAAGAGGACACTCGCCTTGGAGGGATGCGTCCGTCGCGTCCCCGATCGAAGGGGCAGAGGTGGCGTGGAGCCCGCGGGCCCGCCCGGGTGCAATCGCTTCGTGCAGCAAGGTCGGGAAGTCCGACCGGGGCAACGCGCGCTGGTGCTCCTGCGCGGTCCCGGAGGCGAATTTGAGGTGCCCTTTGACGAAGCCGTCGTCGGCGGTCCGGCGCAGGACGAGAGCCGCCACTACTGGATGCAGCGCGAGGGAGCGGAGCCGGTGGTGGTGCCGGACATTGCGAGATTCGTGGAGAAGGACAAAGCGACGAAGGAGCAAAATTGGGAAGACGTGCCCGCCGGATCGTCGCTGGAAGGGCTGCTGCTCCCGCGCCTGCCGGGGAAGGATTACCGGCTGCTAAAGGTGGTGACGCAGGCTCCAACTCCAGAGCAGGTCGCCCGGCTTACTTTTTCTTCGGCTCTGGCTTCGGGTCGAGGTTTGCGTCGAGGTCGTCCTTGCTGACCGTCGAGGCAATGCCCGCCGCTGGCACCGCGCCTTTCGCCACCCACACGAGCGCGTTGAGCACCGTCTTGCGGAAGTCGTTGTTGGCCCAGTTGTCGTGATAGTGCCCGCCAGTGAAGCCAAAGCCGCGGCCGCCATCCGGACGCTCGACGGTCCACATCATGGCTTCACTGCGTCCGCTCGCGGCGACGATGTGATCGTAGGGACCCTTCGGATAAACGTAGGGGCCTTTGCGCACTTCGTCGCTCGGCTTGGCGACGAGGATGGGGACGAATTTCACGCCGCCGTCTTCCTTCGCGCCATCGGCCGTAAAGCCATTCGCAAAGCGCATATTAAAATACCACTCATCCCTGATCTGAAAGGGCCCCACACCGCTCGTGACCGGGTGCGTCGGGAATTTCTCGAAGCTCGGCTCCCACATCGGATTGCAGGAAAACGCCTTTTCGTAATGGCCGCCGATCCAGCGCCGAAAGGGCTCGCCCGCTTGCTCGACCTCGACCTCCACGCCGTAGTGCATGCAGCCAATGCCGACGCCTCTTTTCACCCACTCCTCCACCTTCGGGAGGCGCGCTCCGCCTTCCTGCACGACGTCGTGCTTCGGCCCGCCATCCATGTAGAAAACGACCGCATCCGCGCCATCGAAGACTTTCTCATCGGCCGGCCAGCCATTCAGCACCACGTCCACCTGCAAAGTCGGAGCGCCTTGCGCGAGGCACTTCGCGAGTAGTTGCACGCCGGCATTGAACTCGTGCATCCGAGGAGGATGCGAAGGTTTGCCCGCGATGAAGACGAGCTTCTGCCGCCCATCGGGCGTCTTGGCGGAAGCAGGCGAGGGGAGCGCGATCGCAAGCGCGGCGAGGAGCAGGAGGGAGCGTTTCATGGATGGGTGGAATGAAGTCAGGAATCAGGCCGCAGGTCAATTTGGCCCGCGCGAATATCCTCGGCCTCGCGTCTTCTGAACTTTGGCGTTTGGAGTTTGGAGTTCTCCCCGCGTAGAGCACTGCCGTCAGTGAAGCCGAACGGGAGCCTGCCCATTTCTACGCCAAACACGGACCCGACCTTGCCAAGCCCGGAGACTTCAGGCACACCGAAGACGCCCGATGACCCCCGCCGCTCCCGCCGCACTAAAGCCTCTCCGACCTCGCCTCGCGGCGGACGCCCCGTAGCCCTGTGACGGAATTCCTCCAGCAACTCATCAACGGTCTTTCGCTCGGGTCGATCTACGCCCTCATCGCGCTCGGTTACACCATGGTCTATGGCGTCCTGCGCTTCATCAATTTTGCGCACGGCGACGTCTTCATGATCGGCGCCTTCGCGGGACTCTACTTTCACAAGTGGATGAAGCCAATGCTCGCCGGGCTCCCCGAGCTGGCCAGCGCGCTCATCGTCCTTGTCGCCGCGATGGCCGTGTGCTGCGTGCTCGGCATCACCATTGAGCTGCTCGCCTATCGCCCGCTGCGCAGCCGTCCGCGGCTCATCGTGCTCATCACCGCGATCGGCGTCTCGCTCCTGCTTGAGTATTCGGGTCAGCTCATCTTCGGCGCCGCGCCGCGCGGTTTTCCCACGCTCATCGAGCAGCGCGCGGTGGGTGGACTGGGTGGCATCACCGTCTCCACGAAGCAGTGCATCGTGCTCGCCGTCACCGCTGTGTTACTGGTGGGCCTGCGTTTCATCGTGCTGAAAACGAAACTCGGCATGGCCATGCGCGCGCTCTCTTTCAATCCCACCGCCGCCTCGCTCATGGGCGTGAATAACAGCGTGGTGATCTCCTTTACCTTCGGCCTCGGCTCCGCGCTCGCCGGCGCGGGTGGCATCTTTTACGCGATGCTTTATTCGGCCATCGATCCCTTCATGGGCGTCCTGCCTGGGGTAAAAGCCTTTGTCGCCGCGGTGCTGGGCGGCATCGGGAATATCCCCGGCGCGGCGCTCGGCGGGATCATCATCGGCGTCACCGAAACTCTGGTCGTCGCCTACAGTAAGAACATCGGCATCCCGCCCGGCTACCGCGATGCCGTGGCCTTTGTCATTCTGATCCTCATCCTGCTCTTCAAGCCAAGCGGGCTGCTCGGAAAAGTAGAAAGGGAGAAGGTCTAAATGAAAGGCTGGTCCCGCATTTCGTTACTCGTGGCGATCATCGCGAGTTTCGTCATCTCACACTTCTCCAGCCAGATCGATGACTACGTGCTGAACATCCTCGTGATGATCGGCATTAACATCATCCTCGCCGTCAGCTTGAATCTCGTGAATGGACACACCGGCCAATTCTCGCTCGGTCACGCCGGCTTCATGGCCGTCGGAGCTTACACCTCCAGCACCATTACTCTCGCGCTGAAGAGCAATACTGGACCCGCGGCGAGCCAGGGCATATTTCTGCTCGCGCTCGTTTCGGGGGGCGCCGTTGCCGCCATTGCCGGCCTCATCGTCGGCGTGCCCTCGTTGCGTTTGCGGGGCGATTACCTTGCCATCGTCACGCTGGGCTTCGGGGAAATCATCCGCGTCATTATTCAAAACACCGACGCCCTTGGCGGCCCGCGCGGACTCGGCGGTATCCCGCAATACGCCAACTTCTTTTGGACCTTCGCGCTCGCCGCGGTGACCATCTACGTCATCGCCAGCCTCGTCGATAGCACTTACGGCCGCGGCTTCCTCGCCGTGCGGGATGATGAAGTAGCCGCCGAGGCGATGGGTATCAATACGACCAAGTACAAAGTGATCGCCTTTGTCCTCGGCGCCTTCTTTGCCGGGATTGCGGGCGGACTCTACGCCCACTACATCACCTACATCACGCCCGAGGGTTTCAATTTCCTGAAGTCCGTGGACGTCGTGGTCATGGTCATCCTTGGCGGCATGGGCAGTACCCTCGGCGTTACCCTCGCCGCCATCTTACTGACCGTGCTCAACGAGTTCCTGCGGAACTTCGAGCAGTATCGGATGATCGTCTTCGCCCTGCTTCTCATCATCATGATGATCGCCCGCCCGCAGGGCCTCATCGGCGACTTATCCTGGCTCCGCCGCAAGAAGAAAAGCCCATGAGCGCACTCCTCAAGCTCCAGCAGGCGACCATTCAGTTCGGCGGCCTCAAGGCCGTGAGCGAACTCGACTTTCACATCGACGCCGAGGAAATGGTCGGCCTTATCGGACCCAATGGCGCGGGCAAGACCACCGTCTTTAATCTCGTCACCGGCGTCTATCATCCTACCGCCGGAAAAATCGAATTCAACGGACGCAGCGTCGCCGGCGAGAAGGCGTCGAAGATCACCGCCCGCGGCATCGCGCGCACTTTTCAAAACATCCGCCTCTTCGCTTCGCTGAGCGTCTTCGACAACGTCCGCGCCGCCTGCAATATGCACCTCCGCCACGGCATCGCCCATGCACTCTGGCGCGGTGGTGCCTTCCACCGCGAAGAGCAGGAGATCGAAGCCCGGGTCATGGAGATCCTCGATATCTTCAATCTCGGCCCGCTGCGCGACACCCTCGCGAAAAGCCTGCCCTACGGTGACCAGCGCCGCCTGGAAATCGTCCGCGCCCTCGCCACCCGCCCGCGCCTGCTCCTCCTCGACGAACCCGCCGCGGGCATGAACCCCACCGAGAAGCAGGACCTTATGAAGCTGATCCGCTTCGTGCAGGAGAAATTCAAGATCGCCATCCTGCTCGTCGAGCACGACATGAAAGTGGTGATGGGGATCTGCGAACGCATCGCCGTGCTGGATTACGGAGTGAAGATTGCGGAAGGCACGCCGGAGGAAATCCGGCGGAATCCGAAAGTAGTCGCTGCTTACCTTGGAAAGGAGGCGGACGATGCTTGAGATCCGCGACCTCCACGTAAACTACGGCGCCATCGCCGCGCTGCATGGCATCTCGCTCAGAGTGCCCGCCGGGAAGATCGTCACGCTGATCGGCGCAAACGGAGCCGGGAAGTCCACCACCCTGCGCGCCATCTCCGGCATCGTCCGCGCGCGCTCAGGGATCATCAATTTCAACGGTGAAAACATCGCCGCGCTCCCGCCGCATCTCGTCGTCGCGCGCGGCCTCGCGCAATCGCCCGAAGGTCGCATGGTCTTCGCAAACTTATCCGTGCTGGAGAACCTCCAGATGGGTGCCTACCTCCGCAACGACAAAGCCGGCATCGCCAAAGACTTCACCTACGTCTTTAGCATCTTCCCGCGCCTCAAGGAGCGCGAACGCCAGACCGCCGGCACTCTCAGCGGCGGCGAACAACAGATGCTCGCCATCGGTCGCGCGCTCATGAGCAAGCCCAAGTGCCTGATGCTCGACGAACCGTCGCTCGGGATCGCCCCGATCCTCGTGCAAACCATCTTCGAGAAGATCGTCGAAGTGAACCTTGAACTTGGCCTGACCATCCTGCTCGTCGAGCAAAACGCGAACCTGGCCCTGGAGATCGCCCACCACGGCTACGTTCTCGAAACCGGCCGCATCATCCTCGAAGACACGGCCGAAGCGCTAAGGGCGAACGATGAAGTGAAAGCCGCCTATCTGGGCGGGGAGTAAAGAATTCGCGGCGCAAACTATCGTTTGCGGACGCTACCCGGCACAATGCGTGTTCGGTGACAGGCAACCGCGAACGCCCTCCTGATCACCGCGTTTTCGGCAAGCGGGCGCAGGGGCGTCAGAATGTGTGGATGAACAACCCGGACCTTAGTTTCGGTTCAAACCAGGTGCTCTTCGGGGGCATAATTTTTCCCGCGTCGGCGATGTCCATGAGCTGTTTCACCGTTGTCGGGAACATTGAAAAGGCAACAGCCGCCTGTCCTGAATCCACGAGTCGGACAAGTTCCTCAGTGCCGCGGATCCCGCCGACGAACTCAATGCGCTTACTCGTTCGGGGATCGTCGATGCCGAGATAGGGAGCGAGAATTTTATCCTGAAGTCTGCTGACATCGAGCTTCGCAACTGGGTCCGTGTCAACCGCTGGCTGCCAGGCCAATTCGTACCATTTGCCGCCTAGATACATCAGGACATCGCCAGGCCCCATTGCAGCACCCGATTCCCGCTCGGTGACCGCGAAGGACTTTCTGGCGGCGCTGATGAGGGCCTCGCCGTCGAGGCCGTTAAGATCTTTTACGGCGCGGTTGTAGGGGAGAATCTTGAGCTGGCTTGCGGGAAAGAGCACGGCGAGAAACCAATTGTAGTCTTCGTCTCCGGTATGATTCGGGTTGGCGGTACGGCGCTCGCGTCCGACGCGGACGGCACTGGCCGTCCGATGATGGCCGTCGGCGACATAGGCAAACGGCACTTGGGAAAACTCCCGCACGAAGGCTTCGGAGTTGGAGAGTTTCCAAAGGGTGTGCTCGATCCCGTCGGGTGCCTTGAAGTCATAGAGTGGCTCAGACCACTCGGCTTTCTTGGCCATCGCGTTGATCTCCGGACGGTCGCGATAAGTGAGAAAGACGGGCCCGGTGTCCGCGCTGATCGTGCCAATGAGACGGGTGCGATCATCCTCCTTATCCGGTCGTGTCTTCTCGTGCTTTTTGATCAGGTCGCGCTCGTAGTCTTCAATATGACAAACGGCGACTACCCCGGTCTGCACATGGTCGCCCATCCGCTGCTGATAGAGGTAAAGGGTCGGCGCAGCTTCTCGCATGAGCGCGCCGTTCCGCTGCATCGCCAGAAAGTTTTCGTGAGCCTTGGCATAGACGGCGTCTGAATACGGGTCCGTGTCGGGAGGAAAGTCGATCTCCGCGCGATCAACGTGGAGCAGGCTATTGGGCTTGCCGGTCGCGAGCGCCGAGGCTTCGCTGGTGTTCACGACATCATAAGGAACGCAGGCCACCTCTTCGACGACTTCGGGGGCGGGGCGGAGACCTTGAAAAGCTTTGATTCGGAGCATAGGGCGGAGAGGAAAGGGGATTTGCCCCGACGCGACAAGTGCGATCATCCACAACGACACCCTGGGGCGCGAAAGGCTCAAGCGCTGGGGAGTGTAAAATCACCCGGATGCGTTCAGTTTCGCCAACAACCGTTCGCGAGAGAAAGGAATCTTCTTGTGGAGCGCCTCCGTGGGGCAAATCCGAATCGGCTTAGTTCACGTAGGCCGCTTCGTTCGAAAGCAGGAGTGCTTGGGCATAGGTTTCCCACGAATCGAGAGGCTTTCGATCAATCACTTCACCCTCGTTGCGGATTGATCGGAACATACTGTCCCGCATGTTATCTTTCTGGGTGGCGAGCTTGGACTCTATTTCGGCAGTCTTCTTTTCCGCCGCAGCCAAGGCGGCTTTCTTCGCCTTGTCGTCAACGAACTGATCCAGGTTTTTCTCCTTGTTCAGGAATTCATAAATGAGCGGGACTTCACTTGGCCGGGGATCACGCTGAAAGATAATGTGGTGAATGGCGAGCACGCGGGCTGTTCCGTTTGGCGCGTTAGCCACTTCAGGGCGGGCAATGATTCGGCGGGCTGCATCCACCGCCATTGAGCTATTCATCAGGAAAAGTGCCTGCTGAGGAACGACGGTTGTTGAACGGCGTGAGTTGGGCATCGAAGGGTCGCTAAAGTCAAAGGCGGACAGCAATTCCGGCATATTCCCGCGGTCGATATAGCCATACACCGACCGACGATGGCTGTAGGGCTCATCGGTGAGATTCACCGGTTTCCCGCCTACCGTGCGGTCGAGAGTCCCACCGTACACCAGGAGGGAGTCGCGCATGGACTCGAAGTCGAGTCGGCGGAAATTTGCGCGCCAGAGCAAGCGGTTGTACGGATCGATGTCTTGCGACTTGTCGTTCCGGAAACTGGAGATCTGATAGACTTTTGAGTTCATGATCAACCGGTGCAGTTTCTTGATCGACCAACCCTGATCCATGAGATAGCGGCTCAAGTAATCAAGCAACTCGGGATGAGACGGGGCCTCGCTTTGCGTTCCGAGATCGTCCAGAGTGCGGACGAATGCTTCACCAAAATGATGCATCCACACGCGATTTACGATCACGCGGGCAGTCAGGGGATTGTCTTTGCTGGCGATGGCCTTAGCCAGTTCAAAGCGTCCGCTTCCATCGGTGAACTCCGCGGACTTTCCACCAGGTGAAAGGATATCAAGGAAGCGGCGTGGAACGATGTCCCCTCTGGTGGTGGATTGTCCGCGAACAAATACGGGCGAATTCTGCGGGCTGCTTTTGTCCTTCACGATCATCGCCTTCGCGGGGGCACCCGGATGCGTGATGTAAAGTTCATTGATCGCTCCGAAGGTCAGTCTTGGCCTGTTCCGAATTTGCAGCGGCCAGCTTTCGATCATATCCCGAACTCCTTCGGTATCGAGTTTGTTTGCCGGTGCCGCGGCAAAGGGCGCGGTATAAAGATTGGCAGTGGCGAAGTCGAATTCCTCGGACGCGCTTTTGGGGATGGCAGCAGTGCGGAAGAAAGCCTTGGCCGGAGCGTCAAGACTGCTGAAGACTTTGTCATAGATGGCGACGACATCCTGCATCGTTTGCACCTTCGTTCCTTTGAATGCAGCCGCGATCGTTGGGTGGACGCTGCTGGCGCTGCTGCTGGCGATTTCGTGACAGAGTTTCGCGCCGACAACGGCAAAATCAGCAGGAGCAAGTTTCACGAACTTTGCGAAAGCGGAGAACATCGGATTGTCCATGCGCCCACCCCTGTTTCCCAAATGGAGGACAATATTCGGCTCAAGTTTTTCCGCAGACTGAATAGCCTCGAGTTTCTGCAAGCCTGCTTGGGTGCGATCCTGCCGAAGGTTGCCCGCCAATAGATAGGAACCGGCTTTCTCGCGGAACATCGCCGAATACTCACCGAGGACGCGATAGAACTCGTCCCGATTCGTTTGCTCGTAAGCGCTAATCTTTTGACTGAACTCTTCGACTTGTTTCGGGCTTGGCGAGTTCACCAGCGGTTTCTCGTCGGGTTCCTCAATGCTCGAGAAGACACCGTGCAAGGCGTAGTAGTCTTTCGTAGGAATCGGGTCGAACATGTGATCGTGGCACCGAGCGCAGGCCACGGTCAGCCCTAGGAAACCCTTCGTGACCGTGTCGATCCGGTCATTGATGACGTCATTCATGTCGCGGAACCGCTCGCCGACGGTGAGGAATCCCATGGCGGACAAAAGGCGTGGATCGCGCTTTGTTTCGGGCATTCTGTCAGCCGCCAATTGGGCGATGATGAACTTGTCGTAAGGCATGTCCTGATTGAACGCCTTGACCACCCAATCACGGTAAGTCCATGCAAAGGGATAGCGGTAGTCCTGGCCGCGGTTGTTTGCGTTTCGATCACCGCCAACGGTGTCTGAGTAGCGCGCGGTATCCAGCCAGAAACGGCCCCAGCGTTCGCCGTAGTGTGGGGAGGCAAGGAGCCGGTCAACGACATTTGCCCACGCATCTGGCGAGGTATCGTAGCGGAAGGCTTTGATTTCCTCCGGGGATGGAGGCAGGCCATGAAGGTCGAAATACGCGCGCCGGAGGAGCGTGTCACGGTCGGCGGTTGGCGCAGGAGGCAGGCCTTTTTCGTTGAGCTTGGCGAGGATGAACTGGTCCACGGGTAGATTCGACCAGGATTTGTTCTTGTCGATGACCGGGGGTGGGTTTTGCGCCTGTGGCTTGACCGGTTGGTAGGCCCAATGAAGTTTGGCCTTGTCGGTCAGGCCCGAAAGTTTCACGGACTTGTCCAACGGCTTCCTCGGGTCGGGGGCGCCCATCTTGACCCATTCCGTCAGCGCGGCGATTTCGGCATCCTTGAGTTTCTCTCCCTTAGGGGGCATCTGAAGGTCGGCGTCGTTATAAGTGATTGCGGTGATGAGCAGGCTCTTGGCGATGTCGCCGGGAACGACGGCGGCTCCAGTATCTCCGCCCTTTTTGACGCCTTCAGGCGTATCTAACGTAAGGCCGCCCTTGGCTTTTCCCTCAGAGACGGAGTGACATTTGTAACAAGCGGACGAAAGAACCGGGCGAACTTTGGTTTCGAAGAAGGCAATCTGATCGGGCGTGAAGGAACCGGTCCCAGCCTTGGGCATGGCATCAGAAGATGGTTTTGCGGGAGCATCGATCTTTGCGAGGGTTTGCACCGGCTCGACAGCGAAGAGGCTGGAAGCGAGCGCAAGGGTCGCGGTGATTGGGAGAAGTGACGAACGCATAAGCAGGAGGTTCTAGGCTATCGATAGGAGCAAAAAATGGGCGGAACTGGCGTTTGCGCAACAGAAGCGCATTTATATCGAAAGGACGCAGACTGATGCTGCGTCCTCTCGACCAAAGAACTGAAGGATTGGGACGCCTAAACTCAGGCGATGATCTTTTTCACCACCTGACCGAAGTTGTCGGTGAGGCGGAAGTCGCGACCGTTGTAGCGATAGGTGAGCTTTGTGTGATCGAAGCCCAGCAATGCGAGGATGGTCGCATGGAGGTCGTGAATGTGGACCTTGTCTTCCATGGCGCGGGCACCGAACTCATCGGTCGCACCGTAGGCAGTTCCGCCTTTGATACCACCACCAGCGAGCCAGGTGACCATTGCGCGACCGTTGTGATCACGACCGGGAGACGCGTTGCCGTTGCGGTCTTTCGTGACCGTGCGACCGAATTCACCCCCCCAGACGATGAGCGTGCTGTCGAACAAGCCGCGTTGCTTGAGATCCTTGATGAGAGCGGCAGCAGGACCGTCCACTTCACCGGCTTTGCCAGCGAGTGCAGTTTCCAAGTTGCCATGGTGATCCCAGCCACCTGCATTCACCTGCACGAAGCGGACTCCGCGCTCCACGAGACGACGGGCGACGAGCAGCTTGGACCCGGTGTCCGTGTTCCCGTACATGGTCTTCGTCGCGTCGGACTCCTTGCTGATATCAAAGGCATCGGTGGCTTCCGTCTGCATCTTGAAAGCAATCTCGAAGGCCTCGATGCGCCCCTCGAGTTGGGCGTCCTTCTGGAGCGCCTCGGCGTGCATCTTATTCAGCTTGTGAACGAGATCGAGTTGCCGGCGTTGCTTCTCCTGCGGAGTAAATTGGTTCGAAATGTTCAGAAGCACTTCGTCCAGCTTCATGTTCCGGTTAAAGTTCACGTTGCAACCTTGGAACATGCCAGGCAGGAACGACGCCTGCCGCCATTCGGGCTTGCCGCCGATGGTGATGAAGCCAGGCATGTTCTGATTTTCAGAACCCAAACCGTAAACAACCCAGGAACCGAGGGATGGCTTTGGAAGCTGTAGAGAACCGGTGTGCATGAACCGCTGCGCGACTTCATGTGCCGGGATATCGGTCCAGAGGGAGCGAATGATCGCTAAATCATCAATGGACTCGCCGAGCTTAGGAAACACCGAACTCACCTCAATGCCCGACTGGCCGCTTTTCTTAAACTTAAACGGAGAGCCATACGCCAGCCCATCGTGGCCTGGGATGGTCTTGTCGTTGTACTCGGTCAGGACCGGTTTCGGATCCCAAGTATCGACCTGCGACGGCGCGCCTTCGGCGAAAATGTGAATGACCGATTTGGCCTTGGCCGGGAAATGCGACTTGCGCGGTGCAAACGGCGAGGCTGATTGGCCGCTGGCTGGAGCCGTCGCGGCGTCGGCGTATGGATTGATCCCGAAGAGCGACGAGAGGCTCAATGCACCGAAGCCCATGCCCGTGCGAATAAGGAATTCTCTCTTCGTAAAAATTAGGTCGTCGGAGGCCGGGGAGTGCTCCCGGAAGTACTTTTCAGTGAGGTAGTGCGGTTGTTCGGGGTGGTTCATAGCGCGTGAGTTTGAAAGGCGGTTAGGCTTATTTGCTCTAAAGCAGGAATCGTGGCAATTCGATTGTCTTAGGCACGAGGTTTACTCGTTTTCGGGAGTTTTTTCGACACGGGCTCGCCAACGACGAGCCGGACGTAGATTGCCTCGACCGCTTCCGAGAGCATCCTGCGACCGGCGATTGCCGCCATGAAATTGTGGTCGCCCTCCCACCGCGGAACGATGTGCAGATGCAAATGATCGGCGACCCCGGCGCCAGCGCACGTCCCGAGATTGAGGCCAATGATGAAGCCCAGAGCTTTGATCACTTTCCGCAAGAGCTTCTGGGCGTGCCCGGCCAGATCCCACAACTCCATTTTTTCCTCCGCCGTGAGCGACGCGAGCTCCGCTACTTTCCGGTTCGGCACCGCCATCATATGCCCCACGGTATACGGATACCGATTCATGATGAGAAAAGTGTGCGCCCTCCGCGCCACCACGAGGTGCGCTCGATCGTTTCGCGCGCGCCCGGCTTTGAGGAAAAAGTCGGGTGCCTTGCGGGTCTGAAAGTATTCCACGCGCCAGGGAGCCCAGAGGGCGGACAGTTCGTTTGGGACCATGCTTCTGGAGCCTGTCGGTTCGGAGAATTTGCCACAATCCGATTTCCGTGGGTTTCCGGGGGATCGATCACGGCACGTGCGGTCATCCGTGCGATTGTCCGACGCTCGGGCCAGACCGTCCTTCCCTTGCGGCAGCGGTCTGTGCCATAAGCCCCTCCCGATGGAACTACCGCACATCGAACAAGCCACCCTCGAGGACCTGCCGCAGCTCACAGATCTGCTGTTCGAGCTCTTCACGCAGGAGGGCGATTTTGTGCCGAATCGCGTGAAGCAAATGCGCGGCCTCCGCCTGCTCCTCGAGCAGCCGAATCGCGGGCGCATTTTCGTCCTTCGCCACGAAGGGATGATCCTCGGGATGATCAATCTGCTCTTCACGATCAGCACGGCGGAAGGTGGCTTTGTCGTCCTGCTCGAAGACGTGATTGTGCATCGGGATTTCCGCGGGCGGGGCTTTGGCGACATGCTCCTCCGGCACGTGATTGAGTATGCAAAGAAGAAGGACTTCCAGCGGATCACGTTGCTCACGGATCGACTGAACGAGGAAGGGCAGCGCTTCTTCAAGACGCACGGCTTTATGGAGTCGAAGATGATCCCGCTCCGGCTGCTGCTGCACTTGCCGGAGCCGCCGCCGCCTCAAGCGTGATGGCGGAAGGATTCGTCGATCTTGGCTTCGCGCGGGTGGATATCGACCGGCGCCGGCGGTGCGGTTTGCCGGAGGTCATCTTCGGCATGGGCAAAACTCCGTTGGAGGTGCTGGCGATCGCCCGCGAGGTGCTGAAGCACGAAGGCCCGGTGCTCGTGAGCCGCGCCACACCCGAGCATTTCGCCGCACTTGCTTTGGAGTTTCCGGAAGCATGTCACCACGAGCGCGCGCGCTGCATCACCATCGAGCGCGAGCCACTGCCGAAATTGCCCGGCGTGATCGGCGTCGTCTGCGCAGGGACTTCGGACCTCCCCGTTGCCGACGAAGCCGCAGTGTCCCTCGCGCTTTTTGGAAATCAGGTCGAGCGCTTCACGGACGTGGGCGTGGCGGGCATCCATCGTTTGCTCGCCGTGCGCGATCGGCTCGAAGCCTGCCACGTCCTGATCGTCGTCGCGGGTATGGAAGGCGCGCTCCCGAGCGCCGTGGCGGGCCTCGTCAGCAAGCCCGTGATCGCGGTGCCGACGAGTATCGGCTACGGCGCGAGCTTCGGCGGAGTCGCCGCGCTCCTCGGGATGCTGACTTCATGCGGGAGCGGCGTGACGGTCGTGAATATCGACAACGGTTTCGGTGCGGCCTACGCCGCGGCGCAGATCAATCGGCTAGCGAACGCCCGGAGTGCTTAGTTCGATTACGCGGAGTTCCAGCTTCGGTTCCTTGATCCGGAGTTCTCCATTGGCAATGTAGAAGCCAAACGTCGTCCGGTTGATCGCGCCCGCGCTGAGCGTAAGGACGCGTTGCCCGCCCAGTTTCAGTTCCGTCTGCTCGCCGCTCGCGACGACTTCCACCTGCACCCACTCCTCGGCGCGGATGGGAAAGCTCCCGCGCGTTTCGGGCTTCGCTTCGCGGCCCGCGTAGAGCCACGCATTTGCCGGCGTGCCTCCGCCAAGGCTGAGCGTGGCCCCGCCGAATCCTTGTGACCCGACCCGCCCGCGCAGGATCACTTCCGCTGCCGCATTTTTACCGAGCACCTTGATGCTCGCGGTGAAACGGAAAGTCTCGGCAGCCATTTCGCTCACGAGAGTCTGCGGTCGCGCCTCACTGCTCTGGCCGACGATCTCACCCCCTTCGATCTGCCACGCGGTCGGGCTCGAGCGGCGCCACTGATTGAAATCCGTGCGCGGGAAGAGATCGTTTGAATTCACAGTCGTCGCGAGCATCAGCGTCTGCCGCTTCTGACGGAGGTAGAGAAAGAGATCGCGCACGGTCTGCTCATCCAGCGCGGCGAGCAGACCCTCGGGCATCATCGACTGCTCGCTGAGTTTCATCTCCGCGATTTTGTCGCGCTGCACCGTCACCGCATCGCCGAGCGTCTTGAGCGTCACCGTCGTCGCATCTTCGCCCGCGACGATCCCACTCACGACCTGGCCGTCCTGGAGCGTGACAAAGGTCTGCTGGTAGTCCTTCCCGATGATCGCATTCGGATCGAGGATGTTTTGCAGCAGGTAGTCGATGTCTTCAAAAGAACCCGGTAACTCCGGCCCGATCTTTCCGCCCGCGCCGTGCAGCGCGTGGCACGCCGCGCAAGTCTGGGCAAAGATCGCGCGCCCGCGATGCACATCGGCCGCGAGGATCAGATTGGGCGCCAGGAACTCTTTGAACTTCGCGATCTGCGCCTGCTTTTCCGCGCTCGTGGTCTTCACCGTGCCCCAGGTTTTCGCCAGCCACCCATTGATCTCCGGATCGTTCAAGTTCTGGAGCTGACGGGCGAGCGGCGCCGTGATCTCAGTGCGCGCCACCGTGCCGGCATCGATCGCCTTGGCCAAGGCGCGCGCATTCGCCGGACGGCTCACCAGGCTATTGAGCGCCGCGCTTTTCTCCGCGGAGTTGAGCGTGGCCAGGTGCGCGAGGATCGCCGGCGCGATGCGCGCATCTCCATAGCCAGCGAGCGTCCGCAGAGTCTGCGCGCGCAGTTCGCCCGGCTGCTTCAGCAGGTCCAGCAGAGTGGGCAATGCGGCCGCGTCCTTCGCCGCACCGAGCGTCTCGAGCGCGGTGCGACGGGCGGCGAGGGGCGCGCTGCCATCCGCCAGCGCGCGCCGCATTTCCGCGAGCACCGCGCAACTGCCAAAGGTCCCGCCGAGGGCCTGCGCGAGATCGCGCACTTCCGCATTCGGACTCGCCTTCAGCTTCTCATAAAGCGTGCCCCAATTCTCCGGCGCCTGCAAACCACTGCGCCCTTTCAACGACGTATTCATTCCGCGCAGGATCGTCGCCTGGATCGTCGGGCTATCGATGTTTGAGAGCGTCTGCACGAGCGTCCCGAGCGGATCGGGCACGGTCGCTTGGGCCACCAGTGCGCTGGTGCTGGCGAGGAAAATGAGGACCGCAAGCGTCTGGCGTTTCATTGGACGGCGAGGGCAGCGATGCGGCGGGTGATGAACTCCTGCACTTTCGGAATTTTGCAGTTCACGAGCAGTTCGGCGCCCCGGGCGATGTCGGCAGCGACGGCCGGTTCGGTCGCATACCAGAGGAGCAGGGGAATGTTTGGATCCTGCGCGTCTTCCTCATGCGCGGCGAGCGCGGACAAGATCGGCCAGCGTTGCGGAATCGCGATCCTGCCCGCTGCGGAGGCGAGGTAGAGGCGCACGACGGGCGACGGATCGTCCTGCGCGAGCCGCGCAAACTCCGCGAGCAACGCCTCCGCCGGACGCCCGTCTTCGCAGGTCAGTTGCACCGTCCATGCGCGGACGTATTCGCTCTTCGCCTTCAGGGCCTCCAGCGCGATCGCCTCGCTCAATCCCGCCGTGCCGTGCAGCGCCCAGAGCGCGCGGAGTTGCCGCGTGTCGTCCGGATTTTCCGCGAGCATCTTGGCCAGCGCGGCGTGGACTTCCGGCTTTGGCCCGCGCTCCTGCAGGAGCCGCCGCGCGTGGCGCACGCACCAATCATTCGCATGGAGCTGCATCTCCACCAGCTCCGCGTCACTCGCCTTCGTCAGATCGACCGTCGTCGGCTTCGCGCCTTCATAGACGATCTTGTAAATGCGCCCATTCGTCCGGTCGGTGAACTCGCGCTGCTGGTGACACGGCACCCGGTCATACCAGTCATTGATGAAGACCGATCCGTCCGGCCCGTATTGCGGACTCAGCCCGCGATACCACGCGTCATTCGCCACGAGGAAATCCACATTGCGCTGACTCGCAAAGCCCGAGCCCACGCGCGCCAGCTTCTCATTGCGCAGCTTGTTCAGGTGGATGTCGTGAAAGAAAAAAGTGTCGCGCCATTCCGCCGGCCACTGCCCGCCGAGATAGATCATCGCCCCGCAATACGCCGCCTTCTCATACTTCCCCCAGGCGATCGTCTTGATGTCTTCGTAAGTGTAGGGATTGAAGTGCGCGCCCGCCTGCCGCTGATAGCGCCCGCCCTGGATCGCCTGCCACATGTGCGGCACCACACAGGCCGCGAAGAAGGCCTGCCCGTGGTCGTTCCAGTCGAGGCCCCACTGATTGCTCACGCCTTCCGCGTAGAGCTCAAATTTCTGCTTCGTCGGATGATACCGCCACACCCCCGCATTCACCCGCACGCGCTCGCCGTCCGGCGCGCCCGGCCGGCCCACCTTCGATTGCGTGAAGACGCCCTGCGTCCCATAGAGCCACCCATCCGGTCCCCAGATGAAATCATTCAGGGTCTCGTGCGTGTCCTCATGGCCCCAGCCATCGAGCACCTTCTCCGGCGGCCCATCGGCCACCGCATCGCCATCTCGATCCGGGATGAAAAGCAACTCCGGCGGCGACCCGAGCCACACGCCCCCAAAGCCCAGCGCGATCCCCGTCGTGAAAGTCGCCTTGTTGAAGAACACCGTGCGCTTCTCGAATTTCCCGTCGCCCTCCGCATCTTCGAAGACGAGCACCTTGTCCTTCGCCGCACCGGGGCACGTCGGGTAGTTCGTATTCTCCACTACCCAGAGCCGCCCGCGATCATCCATCGTGTAGGCCACTGGCTGCACCACGTCCGGCTCCGCCGCCACCACCTCGACGGAGAAGCCCGGCGGCAAAGTCATTGCCTTTGCTGCTTCCGCCGCCGGCCGCGCCGTCGTCGTCGCGATGGGACGCTTGGGATCTTTCAGCGGGCTCGCCGCGAAGACCGCGGACGTGAGGAGCAGCGAGACAAAGGGGAGGAGACGCATGGAGGGATACGAGCTTCAACGAAGCGTGGTCGTCAACTCCTCCCGTTGTCACTTTCTCGGCGTCGCGGAAAATGCCATCGGCAGCGCTGCCGTCTTCCCCTACAGGTGTGCCTTTCTCTTGAAACTCGGCTCCCTCGCTTCCGCTGCTCCGCTGACCTCCGATCACTGGCGGGTGATCGAGGCGCTCTTCGCGCATGTGCCGGACACGGCCTTCTTTGTCAAAGATGCGGCGGGGCGCTACCTGGCGGTGAATGCCTCGCTGGTCGAGCGCTGCGGCTTGCAGGATCGCGCGGAGTTGATCGGTCGGCGGCCCGACGATGTCTTCCCGGGGGACTACGGGCGCATCCCGGCCGCGCAGGATGCGGCGGTCCTGCGCACGGGCCGGCCTTTGCACGATCACCTCGAGGTCCACTGGTCAGCGCGCGGGCGGCCTGGCTGGTGTCTCACGACGAAGCTGCCGCTGCGCGACGCGGCGGGGAAGATCGTCGGTCTCGTCGGCATCTCACGCGATATCGGGACGCCGGGCGATCGGGGAAGTATCCCGGCTGGGCTGGCGGAGGCGGTGGATTTTCTCGCGGAGAAATTTTCCGAACCGATCTCGCCTGCCGCGCTGGCGAAACGCGCGGGCCTGCCGCCGGTTCGTTTCGCGCGCGCGATCAAGCGCATCTTTCGGATCACGCCCAGCCAACTCATCACGCAGACGCGGCTCAGTGCCGCGGTGCGCCTGCTGGAGCAGAGTGACGACGGCGTGGCGGCCGTGGCGCTGGCCTGCGGCTTCTACGATCACAGCGCCTTCACCCGCGCGTTTCGCTCGGCCAGCGGGCAGACGCCCACGCAATTCCGCGCGCGCTGCCGGGCAGCCATGGCGCGCTGATTTCCCACCGAGCGCCGCGCTAGGGCCAGTCGAGGACGACCTTGCCGGAGTTGCCTGACTGCATGGCCGCGAAGCCTTGCTCGAATTCCGTGTAAGGCAGCCGATGCGTGATCACCGGGCTGATATCCAGTCCGCTCTGGAGCATGACCGTCATTTTGTACCACGTCTCATACATCTCGCGGCCGTAGATGCCTTTGATCGTGAGCATATTGAAGATCACGGTATTCCAGTCGATGGCCATCTCTTCGCTCGGGATGCCGAGTAGGGCGACCTTTCCGCCGTGGCTCATATTCGCGAGCATCGCGCGGAAGGCCGTGGGATTGCCGGACATCTCGAGGCCCACATCGAAGCCTTCGCTCATCCCGAGTTCCTTCTGCACGTCGGCCAGATCGCGCTCGCGGGCATTCACGGCCAGCGTCACGCCCATCTTTTTGGCAAGGTCGAGCCGGTAGGGATTGACATCCGTGATGACGACATGGCGCGCGCCCGCATGGCGCGCCACCGCGGCGCCCATGATGCCGATCGGCCCCGCCCCGGTGACGAGCACGTCTTCGCCGAGCAGGCCAAAGCTGAGCGCGGTGTGGACGGCATTGCCAAAGGGATCGAAGATCGCGGCCACATCGAGCGCGATGCCGGGTTGCTGGTGCCAGACGTTGCTCATCGGCAGCGCCAGATATTCCGCAAAGGCACCGGGCCGATTCACGCCAACGCCCTGGGTGTGCGCGCAGAGATGGCGGCGGCCCGCGAGGCAATTGCGGCACCGCCCGCAGACCACGTGACCTTCACCGCTGACGATTTCGCCGGGAAAAAAGTCGTTCACATTTGCCCCGACAGCGACGATCTCCCCGACGAATTCGTGTCCGACGACCATCGGCACCGGGATCGTCTTCCGCGCCCACGCGTCCCAATTGTAGATATGCAGATCGGTGCCACAGATGCCGGTCTTGCGCACTTTGATGAGGACATCATTGATGCCGCAGACGGGCTCGGGGACATCTTGCAGCCAGAGGCCGGGTTCGGACTTCGCTTTGACGAGGGCTTTCATAAAGGGGGAATTTGGAACCCCATGTAGAAGCACCGCTCCCGCCGCGGGAAGTGGAAATGCGAGCTATGACACACCCGCTCCCCGCGAGCTGGCCAGCCTACGGCACTTTCAAATCCGTCTGCGGCAGCGGGGCGCCTTCATGCACGAGTTGGCGGTAGGCGCGCGGCGGGATGCCGTAGGTCTTGCGAAAGGCGCGGCTGAAGGCGTAGAGCGACTCGAAGCCGCACTTTTCGCCGATGGCGCCGATATTAAACTCGCTCTTCTGCAGGAGCTGCGCGGCTTCGGAGAGGCGGCTGGTGCGCATGTAGCGGCCGAGGCTCACCCCGAGCCGATCTCGGAAGACGGCGCGTAGGTGGCTCACGCTGTAGTCGAGATCCGCGGCGATGTCGGAGATGGTCAGGGGCTTGTTGAGATGCGTGCGCACGTAGCCATTGATCCGCTCGAGGATCACGTCGCGCACGTCTTCGCTGGAGTGGATGTCGCGGCGCTCGGCGGGCAGTGGCTGGCAGCCGCCCAGATGGAGCAGCAGGCGGCTCAGCAGGTAGGAAATCTCGAGGGTGTCGAGGCCGTTCATGGCCTTCACCGTAAAGCCCTGGATCAAATCGTGGAGGAACTCGATGGCCCGCGGGTCGAGGACGCGCGGAGAGTCTCGCAGCGCGGCGACGGCTTCGGCGCTCTGGAGTTCGAAGGTGATGAAGAGCCACTCCATCTGGCTCTCCGAGGCGTCCAGGTAGTGGTGGAATTGATTCGGAAAAATGAGCGCGCATTCGCCGGGCTGCAGCGCATAGGTCACGCGATCGATGCGCACCGGCGCGGCGGTATCGAGCACGACCACGAGTTCAAAGCGGTGATGGAAATTTGCCGTGACTCCCACGGGGCGCATCGCCGCGGAATCCCGCCGCTGGAAGAAAATGATATTGTCCGGGGCCAGCGAGTGCTGGATCGCGATGCCGGAAAAAAAGCTCGGGGGCTTCGCGATCTCGCGGGCCAAGTGCCGCAGGGCCTGCAGGTTTTTGCGAGGAGTCGATTTCACGAATGAATGAACGGGCCGCGTTTCATAGGGGGGAGTGGCAGGGTGATAAATTTTTTCGGAGCCTAGCATGGGTTTGGGGATCTCGCTGGGACTCTTGTATGGGGCACGCTGGCCCGGCTTCAAGCGTGACGCGGTCCGCGGCCGCACGCGGCTTGCGCTCGTCCCGGGCCGCCCCTATCACTCGCGCCCGTCATGAAACTTTCACCGGAGAAAAAAATCGCGGGCCTGCTCGCGCCGCTCTTTGCCTTGCGGGGCGCCCACGATCTCGGCGTCGGCGATGTCGGCGCGTTGCGGGAATTTGTCGAGTGGTCCGCGGCGCAGGGCTTTCATCTCGTGCAATTGCTCCCGGTGAATGAAATTGGCGGCGATCATTCTCCCTACAACGCCATTTCCTCGGTCGCGCTCGAACCATCGACCATCGAGATCACCACGGAGGCCGTGCTCGACCTCACGGCAGCGGACCTGAAGGAGCTTGCCTCCCCCGCGAAACTCGCGCCGCTGCGCGCCGGTCCCGTCCTGTATCCAGAGGTCAAGGCGCTCAAGCTCCGCCTCCTCGAGCGCGCCTTCGAGCGTTTCCTCAGCGGGTCGTTGCGGACCCACGATGCCCGGGCGCGCCGCTTTCAAAAATTCTGCCGCGCCGAGGCCGCGTGGCTCGAGCCCTACGCGCTCTTCCGCACGCTCATGGAGGAAAATGGCGGCACTGAGCGCTGGGACTGGTGGCCTGCGGAGCATCAGCATCCAAAGGCTGCCGCGCACTGGCTCGCCGCGCTCCCGGCCGCCCGGCGTCAGGCGCTCGAAGGCCGGGTGCGCTTCCGCAAATACGTCCAGTGGATCGCCTGGGAGCAATGGCGCGGGGCGCGCAAACACGCCGGGAAGTGCGGCGTCGCCCTCATGGGCGACATCCCTTTCGGCGTCAGCTACTACTCTGCCGATGTCTGGGCCGAGCGCGCCATTTTCAATCCAAAGTGGTGCGGCGGCTGCCCCCCGGAGCGTCTCCTGAAGGTCGATGAGTTCACGTTCAAGTGGGGCCAGAACTGGGGCATCCCGCTCTACCGTTGGGACGTGTTGCGCGCCGCGGATTTCGCCTGGTGGCGGCAGCGCGTGAGCAAAGTGCGCGACGTCTTTCACCTCTTCCGCATCGATCACATTCTCGGAGTCTTCCGCATCTACGGCTTCCCCTGGCGCCCGGAGCGCAACGCGGAATTTCTGCCCCTCACCGAGGACGAGGCGAAAGTGCTCACGGGTGGCAAACTCCCACATTTCGTGGAGCACGCCGATGACACGCCCAAACATCAGGCCGCGAATCATGCGCAGGGTCTGGAAATCCTCAGCGCCCTGGTCGAGGAGAGCGGCCCGCACCGGCTCGTGGGTGAAGATCTCGGCATGGTGCCCGGATACGTGCGGCCTTGTCTGCACAACCTCGGGATCGCCGGTTTCAAAGTGCCGCAGTGGGAGATCGGTTCCGACGGACGCATGATCTCCGGCGCGAAGTACGATCGCCTTTCGCTCGCCACCTACGCCACGCACGATCATCCGCCGCTGCGCGCGATGTGGGACGATTGGATGACCGCCATCACCGCCGCCGAGACGGGTGATCATGGAACCTGGCCGGCGCGTGACGCCGCGTGGAGCGAAGCCCGCCGGATCGCGCACTGGTGCGGCTTTGAAGTGCCCCGCATCACGCCTTTCAGCGACGCCATCCACCAGCGGCTGCTGCACGGTCTCTTCGCCAGCGATTCGTGGATGGCCGTGCTCATGATCACCGACCTGTTCGCGAGCGCGCAGCGTTTCAATGTTCCCGGCGCCGTGAGCGATGCGAACTGGACCGAGCGCATCGCCGTGCCGGTGGCGAAAATGCGCGCGCCCGGATGGATCAGAAAAATGCTCGCGGAAACAAGCCGGGGAGCGAAGTGACCACACCCAAGGCGGGAAGCTCGCCGCGCGGGGATTTGAAATCGGCATTGCCCGTCCGCCTCCTTCGTGTTGAATCCCCGCCCTCACTTTAACCAACCCTCTCCTTCATGAACGCTCCTCTTCGCATCGCAGTCACCGGCGCCGCCGGACAGATCGGCTACTCCCTCCTTTTTCGCATCGCGTCGGGCGCGATGTTCGGCCCCGAGCAGCCGATCATCCTGCACTTGATCGAGATCGAGCCTGCGCTCGGAGCGCTGCAAGGCGTGGTGATGGAATTGCAAGACTGCGCCTTCCCGCTGCTCAAAGGGATCGTGGCCACGGCTTCGTTGGACGAAGGATTTCGCGGCGTGAATTGGGCGCTGCTCGTCGGCAGCGTGCCGCGCAAACAGGGCATGGAGCGCAAGGATTTGCTCGGGATCAACGGCAAGATCTTCATCGGCCAGGGTCAGGCCATCGAGCGCAATGCCGCCAAGGATGTGCGCATCCTGGTGGTCGGCAATCCGTGCAATACGAATTGCCTGATCGCGATGAACAACGCCCGGGGCATCCCCGCGGAGCGCTGGTTTGCGATGACCCGGCTCGACGAAAATCGCGCCAAGACCCAGCTCGCCCTCAAGGCCGGTGTGGACATCACCTCGGTGAGCAATCTCGCCATCTGGGGCAACCACTCGCCCACCATGTTCCCCGACTTTCCCAACGCCCGCATCGACGGCCGCCCCGCCACCGAAGTCATCAGCGACCACGCCTGGCTGCAAGGTGACTTCCTCACCACGGTGCAGCAGCGCGGTGCCGCGATCATCAAAGCGCGCGGCCTCAGCTCCGCCGCCAGCGCCGCAAATGCCGTCGTCGATACCGTCCGCTCCCTCACCACGCCGACCCGCGATGGCGACTGGCACAGCGTGGCCGTCTGCTCCCGCGGCGAATACGACGCCGACGCCGGCCTCATCTTCGGCTTCCCCATCCGCACCCTGAGCAACGGCTCCCACGAGATCGTGTCCGGCGTGCCGATCAACGAATTCTCCCGCGGCAAAATCGACTTCACCCGCGCCGAACTGCGCGAGGAAAAGTCGCTGGTCGCCGAGCTGCTCGGGTAACCGGGAAGCGCCCCGGGAGCGCCGCCGTCCCGTGCGGCATCGTCACCAAACGCGGAGCGCCTCCATCTCCCACTCCACTCGCCAAATTCGAGAATGCTCCGCGTTGAGCGTTTTGGTCTGCCGCACGGGACGGCGGCGCTCCCGGGGGTGCTCCGCTCTTCAGAAGGCAAAGCCGAAACTGAAGTGGAACGCGCCACGTTCTTCGTCGGCTCGGGGGCTCGGGTTGAGGCCGTAGTCGAGGCGCAGCGGGCCCACGGGCAGCTTGTAGCGCAAGCCCAAGCCGACGCCGGAGCGCAGGTCGTTCAGACCAGCATTGTCGAAGTCGGTCAGATTCCCGGCATCGACGAAGACCGCGCCTTGCAGCGCCTTCCAAAGCGGGAAGGTGAATTCGGCATTGAAGACGGTGTAAAATTCGCCGCCGAGCGGATTGCCGAGCTTGTCCTTGGGACCCAGTTCGCGCTCGGCAAAGCTGCGCACACTGTTGCCTCCGCCATTGAAGAAGCGCACATCGATCGGGATGCGATCGACGATGGGCGAGATGAGGCCGGCGCGTGCTCCGATGGCGAAGAGCGACTTTTTCCCGACCGGCAGGTAATAGGAAAAGCGCACCGTGCCGCGGGTGAAGGCGGGTTCGCCGTCGAGCAGGCCGTAGTCGATCGAGGTGGCGAGCACCAGGCCGCGCGTGGGATTGATGGCATTGTCGCGCCGATCGTAGGTCAGCGTGAGGCCGAAATCGGCGAGGAGATAGTCGGTCAGTCCGAGATCCGTGAGGGGAATGGTCGCTTCGGAGATCGTCACCTTTTCCATCCCGACGAACGCTGCGAGTTCGAGATTCGACGCGATCTGCCGGCCAAGATCGATCCGCAATCCGATTCCCGATTTTGAATAGCCCTCCTCATCGCGGGTCACGGAATAGAGCCGATTGCGCAAGGAGAAGCGGGAATCGAAAAGCCACGGATCGACGTAGAGCAACTCTCCGAGCAGGCCGCGTTGCGACCATTCCGCCCCGAAGGTGAGCGGACGCCCGCGGCCGAAAAGATTCCGATCTCCGAGCCGCAGGCCGACCGTTGCGCCATCGTAAGTCCCGAAGCCCAAGGTAAAGCCGATCTCCTTTGCCGGCGCTTCCTCGGCGACCAGTTCGAGATCCACTTCGTCGCCCGCCTTCGCCACCGGATTCACCCGCAGATTGGTAAAGAGCCCGGTGCGCAGCATCTCGCGGAAGGTCTCATCGAGCTGCTCGGGATTGTACACCTTCCCCCGCAGATGCTCGAAACGCCGTGGCAGAAAGTCTTCCCGCAGCCGCCCCTGCGGATTGCTCACCCGCACCTCGCCGATGCGAAAGAGCAAGCCGGGCAGCACGGTGAAGGTGACGGGAACGCGGCCATCCGCGGACTTCTTCGGATCGGCCTCGGCCGTGACCGTCGCCTGAAAGTAACCGTGCGATTTGTAGAAGGATTGCAGATTGCGCTGCATCGTCACGACCTTGCCCGCGGAGTAGGCGCCCTCCGGATCTTCCCCGAGCGCGGCACGGAGCGTCTCCGGCGGATAGACCGTCTTCGGATCTTCGATGCGCAGTTCGCCAAAGGTGTAGCGTTGCCCTTCCACCACCCGCACCGTCACCGCGGCGCGGGTGTTGTTTGCCGACATCACGATTTGCGCAGGATCGACGGTCGCGTTGAGGTAGCCCTCGGAGACGTAGAAATTGCGCACGCGATCCGCACCGTTCGCGATCTCGCCGGCATTGAACGGAAAGCGCTCCGGCTCCTTCGCCAGTTGCTCCGGCGTGGTGCCCGTCATGTATTCATTCAGCTTGGCCGCGGGAAAAGTGGGATTGCCGGTGAAGGTGACGCTGCTGAGCAGGGACCGCGGGCCTTCCTTCACGAGGAGGGTGAGGCGCGGGCCAGCGCTCCGGTAGGTCACCTCGACGCGCGCGAAACCGCTCTTTCGATAGTGAGCGCCGAGGTAGTAAGCCGCGTCGTCCGAGTGCGCGGGAGTGGGGCCATCGGCGAGCACCTCCTGGATCTGCGGCGCGAGGGCGGCGCGCAGTTGATCTTCCGGCAGCGTCGCGTTGCCTTCAAAGCGGACATTGTCTTTCGATTTGTCGGCCAGCGTCTGCGCGACGATGTCGGCTCCGGCGAGGGCGTTGGAAAGGTTGTTGTTTTGCGCGAGGGCGGACGAAGTCACGAGCAACGCAACGCCAAGGAGCAGGGGCGCCCCCGCCCCCAGGAGCCACTTGGGGCGAGGGCGCCCTGACTCCTTGGCGGTGCGGCCTCTTTTTGGCGTCTTTGTTCGAGGTTCGAGGTTGGTCCGTCGCATCACCGGAAACGAATGAGGTATTTCAGCCGCCCCGTGAAGCGTCCATCCGTGCTGATGTCGCCGATGAGATAGTAGTGTTCATTGAGTTTGAAGCGCGTGGTGATCTCGCGGCCTCCGGTGCGAGTGTCCACGGCGCCGAGTTCGAGTTGGAAGCGATCGAGAAGTGAATCATTGCCGGTCTTCTCCTCTGGCGGTGGAGCGGCCCCTCGTTTGAAGACTTTCCGATAGAGCGATTGCACCGCGAGCATCGCCGCGCGGCTGGCCAGCACGTCGGCATTACCCGCCAGTTCCCCGGTGGTGGTGCCGGTGGCGAGGAGCGAAATGATGTCCGCGTGGGCTAGCGGAGGATCGCTCGTGAATTCGATCTGCGGCTCCCCGGCGCGTCCATGGATGTAGGCACCGACGGTGTAATCGCGGAGCTTTGATTCGGCCTGAAGATCGAGCGCCGGCTGAAAGGGTTCATCCTTTTGGAAATACACAAAGCCGCGCGTGATCGAGAGAGTGCTGAAGGGGAGGCTCGCGACGAATTTTTCGATGCGCAGATTTCCGTCCAGATACGGCTCCAGGCCAGTGCCCGCGAGCCGGAGGTTCACCGCCACGGCGCCATTCGCGAGATTGCCCCGCACCAGGAAGGGATCGTCCGGGCGGGTCTTGATCTCGAGGTCAAATTTCCAATCGCGGAGCGGCGGATTTGGAAAGGAAATCACTGCGGGCCCTTTGGCCGCGGACTTCGGCGCGGGCGGCGGCGCGCGTCCAGGGAGGCCGATGGGCAGGATGTCGATCTCCTTAAAGAAACGGCTGTGGGTGACAAAGACGGTGCCCGTGGCGCTGCCGGCTTTGAGCGGGCCGGTGACTTTCAGATCGGCATCCGCGCGCACGGTGATCGAGTCGTCGCGTTTCACGAGCACTTCGTCGGACTGCAGCCGGAGATCGAAGACGGGATCCTTCGGGTCGGTGATCTTGATGGTGCCGCCGAGATTAAAAGTGCCGCCGCCGATCTCGCCGCGGAAACGCTCGAAGGTCACGGTGTCGCCAGCCATGGACACCCGGCCATCGAAAGCGCCGATGGCCGGCACGTTTTCATTGGCGATGCGGGCTCCTTTCAAGGCGACCACGACCGCGCCGGTGATGGCCGGTTTCCCGACCGTCCCAGCGACGCGGACATCGAGGCCAGCCGTGCCCTCGATGCGCACGACTTGCGGGGCCAGCTTTGGCACCAGTGCAAGGGAAGAGGGCGGGAGCTTGGCGGTGAAATCGAGCGGAAGCTCGGGATCGAGCTGCTTCGCTTTGATGGTCGCCTCAAGATCGAGCGGCACGCGGCCCGAGACGGTGAGCGGCTGCATCTGCGGCTGCTTCAGAGTGGCGTCCACTTCGAGCTTCTTGTCCGTGTAATGGAGCTCGAGATCGAGCGTCGAGGCGTCGAGTTGCGGCACCGCTTTCGCCTTCAAGCCGCGCCCCGCCACCTTCAGATGTCCGGCCGGCGCGAGCAGCGAGCCACCCGTGATGAGGCTCGCGGTGATGGCTCCGCTCACCGGTGAAGTTTGTCCGAAACTGCCGAGGAGTTTTTCGAGATCGAGCTTATTGGCGCTCAGATTCGCGGCGATGCGACCGTCCATCGGGAGCGGGGGTTTGGCCGTCGGATCGAAGGGCAGCAGGACGAAGCCGGTGAGCACGGGTGAGCCAGCCTGTGCGAGAGCCAGATCCTTGAGGCGCAGTCGATTCTCCTCCCACTCGATCTTGCCCGCGAGCGCCGTCGGGCCGCTCTGCACGCGGAACTCGCTCGTCTCCGCAAAGCCCGGACGGTACTGGCTCGCGAGGCGGAAGGCCGTGAGATCGATCTTGCCGTAGCGAGCCTTGGCGACGGTGATGCCTAGCTTGCCTTGGTGATTGGGGGGCGGCGGTGGATCAGTCGCGGCGGGCGGGCGGCCTGCGCCGCTCCCGGTCCACTCGATGTCCAGCGCTCCGGCGAGTTCTTCCTTCACGCCGAAGACCGCGAGCAGAGGTTGCCAGGCCGCGAGATTTTTCACGGCAGCCACGATCGAGCCCTCATAGGGGAAAGGCGCTTTGAGCCCGCTCTGGCCGACGATGGCGATGCGATCGGTCGCATTGATCTGCAAGGCGAGTTCCTCGATCGCCGCGGCATTGTCCGCGAGGCTGATTTTCGCCGCGAATTTCTCCGCCTTGAAATCGCCGAAGACAAAATCGCCACCCTCCAGCGTCACGCCGCCGACGGGCCCGCCATTCACCATCTTGACTGCACCACGTCCGTTGAGTCGTCCGTTGAGTATTGCCTGCTTCGCGCCAAGTCCGAACGCCGCGAGCGTCGGGGCCTTGATCGTGAACTCCACCTCGGTCGGCGCCGTCGCGGCGGTCTTCAGATCATCGGGAATGCGGTAGGTGCCGCGGGCGGAGATGGCATTGTCCCCGCGTCGGACATCGAAGCGCTGGAGGGCCGCGAGCTGGCCGCGCAGTTCGACCTCCGCGCTGAGGGCATCGACGGTGGCGGTCTTCATGCGGAGCGCCGTGAGGTCCGCGGTCACCCTGCCATCCAACTCGGAGAAAGGTCGGTCCTTCGGCGCAGCGAGGCGTTTCGCGGCGCGCAGCGCGATCTTCCCGGAAGAAAGCGCGAGGTCCGGGCCTTCGATCGCCGTGGCCTCGAGGTCGAGCGTGGCGTCCAGCTTACTCTCCCGCAGCGTCACCTTGCCCTGGCCGCTGAGGCTTCCGTTCAGCGGTGTCGGCAGCGTGCGCGTCAGCACCGGGAGATCTGGCGCATCGAGTTTCACCGTCGCGTTGACCTCGGATTTAGGGAGATCGTTCACCGATTCGGGGAGCGCGATGTCCGCGGAGATGGTGAGCGCGTTCTTTCCCGACGCGGCGATCAGCGGGAGGATTTTTGCGTGCCCGTTTTTGCAAGTGGCCTCGAGCGCCACCGTCTCGAGCGTCAGCGCTGGGCCGATTTTCACCCCTGCCACCCTGACCTCGGCGCTGCCGCGCCAGGTGCGCGGCTTCTCCGGTTCGCCGACGAAATTGAGGCTCAGTTTGCGGAGGGTTTCGACGGGCGGTAGGGGCGCATTGAAGTAAGCGGCGGCGGCGGGCAGAGACAGATTATCGACGTGCAGCACGAGTTGCGTGTTGTAGCTCTTCGCGAGGTTTTCGCCCTTCGTCGCCAGCTCATTGCCGCTGAGTGAAAGATCCGCCGTGCCGCCAAAGGCCCGGACCTTCAGCCACACGCCGCCGGTCTGCTGGGCGCGCCGCGATGCGTCGAAATTCAGCTCTTCGATGACCAGTTCGGGCGCGAGGCGGAGATCCTTGATGAAGAGATTGCGGCCCGCGTAGCTCGTGTCCGCGGCGAGATTTTCCCAGACAGGAATGCCCGGCGCCTCGAGCCGCGCGATGCGCAGGTGGCCGACCTTTTCCGGATCGAGCAGGAGATGAAAACCGAGCACCTTCGTCACGTTGTTCGGTGCGGTCACCGTCACGTTGAAGTTCTCGATGTTCACGCGATCGGCGTAGGCTGCGGGCTGGGCGAGGATCTTGTTCAGTTGCTCCGCGATGGCGCGTTTCTGTTTCTTCTCACCCTGGTTTTTGCTCGGGAGCGCGACCAACTGCAGGTCCGCATTGCGCACGGCATAGCTGCGCAGGAATTCGCCGAGACCGTGCTTCGCCAGGGCCGGAAAGCTGTAGTCGAAGCGCAAGTGTTCGATGGCAATCTTCTGGACGGGAGTTGCGCCACCGGCCGTGGGTTCGACGCGCACGCCGTCGATGGTGAGGTTTGTAAAAATGCTCCCCGAGAGCTGCAAATCGAGCCGCAGGTGCTGAAAAGCCGCGACGCGGACCAGGGCGAAACGCACCCCGTAGTGAAAGAGCGGCCGATGGAAGACGGCGACGAAGAGCGCCAGCCACAAAGCCCAGCGACCGGCGCGCCGGAACCATCCGCGCTTCGGCTTCGTGGTTTCGGGTGGTGACAATACTTCCGGCATCGGCGCGTGAGGCTACCGGACCCGGGATCGCACGCAAGATGGTCAATGGTCTTAGCAGTCTGTTGAAAAACCTCTGGGGCCTCGGTGGATGGCGCCGCTCCGCGCGCCATGACTCGCTTCGCGCGCAGCGCCACTCTGAAAGATGGGCCTGCGGCCGGAGTTTGGCATGGCGCGCGG
>JANNXQ010000287.1:0-21649 GCA_031409655.1 Chthoniobacteraceae bacterium
GCCCGAGGGCATCGCGCCGGAATGCTGGTGGGCGAAGAAATTTCCCGTCGCGCAGATCAATCACTACCCGAATGGCGACCTGAACGTGAACATGCTGCCGACGATGGAGGGCGTGGAGTTCATGAAGCTCGGCTGGGTGGATGCGCGCACGGAATGCGAGCGGCGTGTGCGCGCGCATTGGCACGACCTCCAGACGCGGTGCGCCGAGTTCCGCGGCTTCCGGCTCGACGCTATCGCGCCCGTGCTCGGCGTGCGCGAGACGAAGCGTGTCGTCGGCGAATACGTGCTTACGCAGAACGATCTCGATGCGGGCATCAGCGGGAAGAAGCACGCCGACATCATCTGTCTCGCCGACCATCCGTGCGACACGCACGGCGGGCACAACAAGGGCATCAAGCCGTTGCGCGAACCCTACGGCGTGCCGTTCCGCTGCCTGATTCCGCGCGGGACGCGCAACCTGCTCATCACCTGCCGCGCGGCGAGCTTCAGTTCCATCGCCGCATCGAGCTGTCGCCTCTCGCGCACGATGATGCAGCTCGGTCAGGCCGCAGGCACGGCGGTCGCCCTGGCAAAGGAGTTGAAAATCGAAGTGCCTGATGTGCCGGCGGAGCGTCTGCGGGAGTCGTTGCGCAGGCAGCACGTCCAATTAGAGCATCCGATGCCCGACGAACTGCGGAGCCACCTTCAGAAAGAATAGCCATGCGACCCTCGCACACACTCATCACTGTCCTGCTCCTCGCCATTGCGGGCACGGGCTCGGAGGCCGCGCCATTTGTCGCAGGCTTCGATCGCTTCCACGGCGCGCAGCCCTCGGAGGAAGGCGGGCGGCTGCTCTTCAATGAACTCGGCTGTGCGAATTGCCACGGTGGTGAGACGGGGCTGCCTGCGCGGCGCGGGCCGGATCTCGTTGGGGTCACGCAGCGCGTGAGTGCGGAGTGGCTGCGAAAATTCCTCGCGAATCCGTCTGCGACGCATGAGGGCACGGCGATGCCGCAACTGCTGGCTCCGGACGAGAGTGATGCGGTGCTGCATTACCTCGGCACGCTGAAGCCGAAGGTGGCGGCGAAGCCGAAGGTGCTCCGGCATGTGAATGCCGTGCGTGGCGGCGAGCTGTTTCACACGATGGGCTGCGTCGCGTGTCATGCGCCGGGGAGGGATTTCACGCCGCCGGATGGGATGCCGAAGGCTGCGGATTTCACGCATCGCTCGGTCGCGTTTCCGAATCTCGCGGAGAAGCATGTGCTGTCGTCGCTCGCGGAGTTCATCCGCGATCCGCTGAAGGTGCGCGCGGATGGTCGCATGCCGAAGACTGCAATGGATGAGCAGGACTCGGTGGACGTCGCGGGCTGGCTGCTGAATTTCGAGGGCAGCGACGGACAGATCGCGTCGAAGATTCCGGCGTTCAAGGCGGACGCTGCGCTCGCGGAACGCGGGCGCGGTCTGGTGGCGTCGTTGCGCTGCGCGGCGTGTCACGAGCTGCCGAAGGATGTGGCTGCGCAGCCGGTGGCGCTGAAGCGGACGGGCGGCGGATGCCTCGGCGATGCGAAGGCTGCCGGTGTCCCGCGCTACGATCTCAGCGCGGCGCAGCGCGAGGCACTTTCGCTCTTTTTGAAAAAGCGCGATGAGCCTGCGACTCCGCAGCAACTCGCGACGCTCACGCTCGAAGCGCTGAACTGTCTCGCATGCCACGACCGCGATGGACGCGGCGGGCCGGATGTGGCGCGGAAGGCGTATTTTGTCGGCGACCACAATCTCGGCGACACGGGCCGCTACGCTCCGCCGCTCACGGGCGTGGGTCGCAAGCTGCAGCCCGAGTGGCTCGCGAAAGTGCTGACCGGGGAGTTCCGCGTGCGGCCGTATTTGCAGACGAAGATGCCGGTGTATGGCGCGGCGACGGCGACGCTCGGTGCATTGCTCGCGAAGGCGGATGCGAAGACGGAAGCGGCGCTGCCCGGCGGCGACGACACCGCGGGGCGCAAACTCATGGGCACACTCGGCGGGCTTGGTTGCATCACGTGTCATCGCTGGGGCGAGCGCCCTTCGCTCGGCATCCAGGGGCTCGACCTGAGCAATCTTGGCCAGCGCATCCAGCTGGGCTGGTTCCGCGAGTATGTCGTGAATCCCGCGGCGTATCGCGCAGGCACGCTCATGCCTTCATTTTGGCCCGAGGGAATGGCGGCGAATCGCGACATCCTCGGCGGTGACACCGCGCGGCAGATCGCGTCCATCTACTCGTTTGCGAAGAGCGCGAATGGCGAGCCGGAGGGTTTCCCGGAAAATCAGAGCGGTGAGTTTGAAATTGTCCCGAAGGAATTTCCCGTCGTGCAGCGGACCTTTATGGAAGGCGTCGGCACGCACGCCATCCTCGTCGGCTTTCCCCAAGGCGTGCATCTGGCCTACGACGGGAAAAACGGACGTCCCGCACTCGCGTGGCGCGGCAAGTTCTTTGATGCCTACAACACTTGGTTCTCCCGGTTCGCGCCTTTTGAAAAGCCTATCGGGACGGAAGTCGTGCCATGGCCCACCGCCTCGGCTAGCAGCGCGGGCACAAGCTTCGACGGCTATCGCCTCGACGCGCAGCGCGTGCCGATCTTCCTGCTCACCATCGGAGGCGTGCGCGTCGAAGATCGCTTCGAGCCAAGCGACGGCGGACTGCGCCGCTCGCTGCAATGGGACGCCGCGGCGCTGCAAAGCATTGAGATCACGCATCCCGATGGCGTCACCGTCGCCGAAGAATCCGACAGCGCTGCTGGCCACCGCCGGTTCACTTACCCCTGGAAATGAAACTCGCCCTTTTCTCCCTCGCGCTACTGGTGAGCACTGCCGGGCTTGCGGCAGCCGCGCCTTACGAGATCCTCGACATCCTCACCGCGGATTCGCCGTCTGCGTCGCGCAGCAAGGACTGGAAGCCGGGCGCTGGCATCGCACTCGAAGTCAGCGGCATGGACTTTACCGCCGAGGGCAAACTCGCGGTCGCGATTCGCAAAGGTGAAGTGTACTTGCTGGATGGTGTGCTCGGCGGCGATGCGAGCAAGGTGACTTACAAGCTCTTTGCCTCGGGTCTGCACGAACCGCTCGGTCTGCTGCGCGACGGTGATGATCTCCTCGTCGCTCAGCGCACGGAAGTCACGCGACTGCGCGACACGGACAAGGATGGCGTCGCTGACGAATATCTCACCGCGGGCCAGGGCTGGAACGTCTCGGGCGCATACCACGGCTACGCTTACGGACCCAAGCGCGACGGGCACGGCGATCTCTGGGTCTCGCTGAATGTGGACATGGGCGATCACGCGGACAATAAGGCGCCGTGGCGCGGCTGGGCCGGGATCATTGATCCGCATGGTAAGTTCAAAGCGATGGTCGCCGGGATGCGTTCGCCGTGCGGACTCGGCGCGAATGCGGCGGGCGATATGTTTTGCGTCGATCAGCAGGGCACGTGGATTTGCACCACACCGATCTATCATCTGCGATCCGGCGCGTTTTTTCTGAACCCCGAAGGCATCGCCTCGCAGAATCTGCCCGGCTCCCCGCTTCACCTCTCCGCGCCCGTGCCAGAGAAGAGGCCGTATCCGGAAGCCGTGCGCGCACTGCCCGAAATGCGCCCGCCCGCCGTGTGGCTCCCCTACAACAAGATGGGCCGCAGCGGCACGGACCTCGTGACTATTCCCGCGGGCGGAAAGTTCGGCCCCTTCGACGGGCAGATGCTCGTCGCGGAATTCACCGATGCGAAGGTCGGGCGCGTCTTCATGGAGAAAGTGGACGGCGAATATCAGGGCGCGGCGTTTCCGTTCCTCGCTGGGTTTGCGTCGGGGATTGTGCGGCTGCTCTTCGCGCCGGACGGCAGTCTCATGGTCGGCATGACGAGCCGTGGATGGTCATCGCTCGGCACCAAGGCCTACGGACTGCAGCGGGTGCGCTGGAAAGGCGAGACTCCATTTGCCATCCGCGAGATGCGCGCTCGGCCGGATGGCTTCGAGCTCGCCTTCACTGAGCCCGTGGATGCCTCGACCGCTGGCGATCCCGCGTCTTACGCCATGAAGAGCTACACGTATCTCTACAGCAGTGCGTATGGCAGCGAGGAGATCGAGACGCAGCCGTGTCCGATCGCGGGCGTGACCGTGAGCGAAGATCGCAAGAGCGTCATTTTGCAAGTGGATGGCCGGCGCGAACTCTACGTCCACGAGTTGCGCGCGGAAGGAGTCCGCTCGGTGGTAAAGGAAAGGCTCGATCACCCCGACGCCTACTACACGCTGAATCGCATCCCGAAACCGTAATCTCGCAACGGGCTGTGGTTAATCCCAATTTCTCTCCCACGCTCATGCGCATCCCTCGCTTCCTCGTTCTCCTTTTCGTCACCGTATCGGCCTTCGCTGCGGATCGGCCCAATGTCGTCCTGATCCTCGCCGACGATCTCGGCTACGGCGATCTGAGCTGCTACGGCCATCCGAAATTCAAAACGCCACGACTCGACCGCATGGCCGCGGAGGGTGCGAAGCTCACCCAGTTCAATTGCCCGACCGCCTTCTGCGCCCCGACGCGGGCGTCGCTGATGACGGGGCGTTACCCCTTCCGCTGCGGCATGACGCAGAATCCCGCACCGGATGGCGGACCCACTGCGGACGCGCTCCGGATGCCGGCCTCCGAAGTCACGCTGGCGCAGGTGCTGAAGTCGGCGGGTTACGCGACGGGTATGATCGGCAAGTGGCACCTCGGTCACAAACCCGGCGCGCTGCCGACAGACCGCGGCTTCGATGAGTACTACGGCATCCCTTACTCAAACGACATGCGGCCCGTGCAGGTGCTCGAAGGCACAACAGTCGTCGAGTACCCCGTGGTGCAGGCGACGCTGACCACGCGCTATGCGAAACGCGCGACGGAGTTCATCCAGCGGCATAAGGCCAAGCCCTTCTTCCTCTATTTCGCCGAAGCGATGCCGCACAAGCCGCTGGCCGCTGCCGAGAAGCATTACAAGAAATCCGGCGCCGGACTCTATGGCGACGCCTTGGCGGATCTCGACGACAGCGTGGGCGCGGTGCTCGATGCGCTGAAAGAAAACGGTCTCGACAATAACACCCTTGTGCTTTTCACGAGCGACAACGGCGCGACCTTCGGCGGCAGCACGGGTGGCTTGCGCGGCATGAAGGGCAGCACTTACGAAGGCGGCTTCCGCGTGCCGATGATCGCGCGCTGGCCGGGAAAAATCCCCGCCGGTCGAGTCTGCGGGGAGTTCGCGGTGATGATGGATCTTTTCGCCACCGCCGTAAAAGCTACTGGCGCGCAAATGCCCGATGCCCGGGTGCTCGATGGACGCGACATCCTGCCGCTCTTCACCAGCGCTGCGAAATCACCGCACGACTTCATCTTCGGCCACCAGAACTCGCGGCTCGCCACGATCCGCGATGCCCGCTGGAAGCTGCACGTGCTCAAGCCAGGCATCGGACTGGCCGCCAGCTACCAACCTGGCGATCACTGGACCGATCCGCGCGCGCCCGACAGCGTGACGATCCTCGCGCCCTGCGAGCAAGCGCAGCCGAGCGAGTATCCCGGCGTGAGGACGGGCGACGCATCGAATGCGATGCAGCTCTTCGACCTGGCCGCTGATCCCAACGAGCAGCATGACGTCGCCACCGAACACCCGGACGAAATGCAGCGCCTGAAGGCTGCCTACGATGCGATGAACAAGGACGTGCCAGTGGTGGAGGAAGTGAAGCGCGTGCCTTTTCCGAAGTAACCGCTCCCGCTTCACTGGCCGGACAACTCCCATGAATTTATCCTGCATCAAACGACTCTTCATCGCTCTGGCCCTGATCGGAGCCGCCTCCGCCGCTGAGATCGTCGGGCCGTGGAATCTCACCGAACTCTTCCAGCCGCCGGCGATGCAGTGGATCACGCAGACCGGACCGGTGCATGCGCTGACCTACGAGGGCGAAGTATTCGAAGATCATCGCACGGATGTTTTTGCGTTCTATGCCTCGCCGGCCACGCTCGGATTAGCCGAGCCCGGCACGAAGTTTCCGGGAGTGGTGCTCATCCACGGCGGCGGTGGGACGGCGTTTGCGGAATGGGCGTGGCTCTGGGCGAAGCGGGGATACGCGGCGATTGCCATGGATCTTTCCGGCCGACGCCCGCCGGACCCCACTTTCGATGCGAAAACGGGTGCGCCCTCGAATTCACCGAACGATGCCAAGCTGCGCACACGGCTCCCGAAAGGAGGACCGGAGCATGGGCATCCGGAGAAGTTCGACTCGATCGGCGGCACGAGTGCGGACGACTGGCCCTTTCACGCCGCCGCGTCCGTGATCCGGGCGCACTCGCTGCTGCGTTCCTTTCCCGAAGTGGACGCGGAGCACACGGCGGTCACCGGGATCAGTTGGGGCGGCTACACGACGTGCCTCGTGGCCTCGCTCGATCATCGCTTCAAGGCCGCCGTTCCCGTGTATGGCTGCGGCTTTCTGCACGAAGGCGAATCCGTGCAGAAGGCGAGCATCGACAAACTCGGCGACCGTCGCGACGCGTGGGTGAAGGCTTACGATCCTGGCAGCCTGCTGCCGCGCTGCCGCGTGCCGATCCTTTTTGTCAATGGAACGAACGACGTTCACTACCCTCTGGATAGTTACGAGAAGAGTTTCGATGTCGTGCCGCGCGAGAAGCAGATGCGGATCGAAGTGAAGATGCCGCACGGTCATCCGCCCGGGTGGGCACCGCAGGAGATCGGGCTTTTCATCGACGCGCACTGTCGTGGTGGCGCGCCTTTACCGGTGCCTGGAAAGGTGGAGATCGCGGGCGAGAAAGTGCGCGTGGCTTTCACCAGCGCAGTGCCTCTGAAGTCTGCATCGCTCCACTACACCACCGATGCAGGCCTCCGCTCCAAGCGCGATTGGCAGAGTGTGCCTGCAACGATCGACGGCGATCACGTGACCGCGCCAAAGCCGCCTGCGGAGGCGAACACGTGGTTCGTTACGCTGACTGACGAACGTGGCGCGATGATCACGACGCCGGTGCACTTTCAGCCGTAGCAGGCGTCGAAGGCAGACTCGGGGAGGGGAGTCGGAACCAAGGAGCAGGGGCGCCCTCGCCCCGAGGATCGACTGGGGGCGAGGGCGCCCCTAATCCTTGGGTGGATCGCCGCTCGCTCGTTTACAAACTCGGCTCTGTCAAAAGCGGTAGTCGAGGCTGACGAGGTCGAGGAGGGATTGCAGGACGAGTCTTCCCCACGGGCGGGTGCCGGCGAAGATGCGGGCGCGGCCGGTCATGCCCTGGCGCAGGATGCCGTCGGGATTCTTTACTTCGATCTCGGCGGTGAAGACGCGTTCGAGCGGGACTTCCTTTCCGTGGGCGTCGTAGCCGGTGGGCACGTCGCCGGCGCGGCGGGCGGAAAAGGCGGCGGGCATGTCCTGGCCAACGAACATCAGCGGTTTGCTCGCGATCGTGCCTTCAAAGGTGCGCCCGGGATAGGCGTCGGCCTTGAGTCGCACGCGCTGCCCTTGCTCGACGTAGCGGACCTGCTTTTCGTTGAGCGCGATTTTGATCCGCATCGGGTCCACGTTGACGATGTCGCAGAAAAGTTCGCCGGGTTTCAGCAGGCGACCCTGGAGATTCCCAGGATGCTTGGTGAGGACGGTGGTGTCGTGGGTGAGCACGGATCCGTTTTGTTTCGCGCGCAGGGTGAGCGCCTCGACGCTCCGCTGGCTTTCGGCAAAGCGGGCGCGCAGGCCGGCCACATTGTTTTCCCACTGCTTCTGCTCGGCCGGCAGGCCGAGGCCGAGGGCGCGCTGGAGTTGAGCTTCGGCGCCGCGGAGACGTTGTTCGTCGGCGTAAAGATTCTGCTGCCGCTCGCGATTGGCGAGACGGGCGAGGGGCTGGCCGGAGCGCACCTGGTCACCTTCTTGCACCAGCACCTCGGCGATGAAGCCTTCCACTTCGGGCCGCACTTCCTCGGGTTCCGCGAGCTGCACGGCGCCGACGCGGGTGATCTTTAACTCGACGGGCACGAAGCACATGACCCCGAAGATGCCGAAGGCGATGGCGCCGAAGAGCGAGAGCCGGCGGAGGCGTCCGCCACTTTTCCAGTCTGCGAGGGTGAGTTGCATGGTTTTGAAAAAGCCGATCAAGGGCATCGCGATCCAGGAGATCAAGGCCAGCGCGGTGAACCAGGTGGCCAGACCTTCGAGGCCGATGGGCTCGAGATGCGGCTTCATGAAGACGGCGAGGCTGTAGATGACGTAGTAGCCGTAGACCCACGAGAGCACGGCGTAGGTGTAGAAGAGCCAGAAGCGTTTTTTCGGCAGCGGCATCCTTGCGAGGGCCTGGTTGTTGCTCGAGCCGAAGAGGAGTTTCGTGAGCTGATGCTGGATGAGGGCGCGCGATTTCGCCTGGAGATTCGGCACCTCGATCGCGTCGGTCATGATGTAGTAGCCGTCGAAACGCATCAGCGGATTTGCGTTGAAGATGATCGTCGAGACCGAGGCGATGACCATCACGTTGAAGAGGAAATCCTGAAAAGGTCCCGGCTGCACGATGGCCCAGAGGAACGTGGCGAGCGCGGCGATCACGAGCTCCACGTAGATCCCGGCCGCGGAGACGAGGATGCGATGGACGCGGTTGGGCATCGTCCACGAGTCCGTCACATTCACGAAGAAGTAAGGCGTGAAGACCATGGACATCGCGCCGACTTCGTGGACCTCGCCGCCGTAGTGTTTGCAGGTCAGCCCGTGGCCGAGTTCGTGGACGGATTTGATGAGGATGGTCGTCACCCACATCAGGGCGATATTTTTGAAGGAGAAAAAGTTCTCCATCGTCGGCTGGATGCGCTCGACGTTCAGATAGAAGACGAGGATCGCGGCGAGGCAGAGGCCGATGGAGATCCACAGCGAAGTCCGCGTCCACATCCACCAGATCGGCTTCGCCATGCGGCCGAAGAGACGATCGGGATCGAAGAGCGAGAAGCGGAAGAAGAAGACCTGGTTGGCGAGATTGTAGAGGCCCTTCTTTTGAGACTTCTGGTTCTTCTTGGCGTCGAGGCGGGCTTTGAGCCGCATGCCCTGCACGCTCAGGAATTGCATGAGGGCCAGATCATTCGCGAAGCGCAGCACGCGCTCCTGAAGCTCCTCGATGGTGTAGTCGAGCCGCACGTGCGGATAGCGTTGCACGTAGGCCTCGCGGATCTGGCCGAAAGTGCGCGCGCCGTCGAAGAGCGTGGCGAGGTAGTAATCCTCGGCCGTCATCCGGAAATACTGGAGCGAGATGGGATCCTTGACGACGTAGTAGGTGCGGCCTTCGAAGGTCGTCTGACTGATGATCAGATCCCTCCGCAAGGGCGGCATCACCACATTTTCCTGCGCGGGGGGCGTCGGGGGCGCGAGCGGCTCGGGGTGGGTGACGGCGGCGCTCATGTTCGACGTTCGAGGTTCATCCGAAGCCCTACTTCGGCGCGTTTCCCGTCCCGAAATCCGCGATCCCGCGCATCCCGGCCTTGATCTGGTGATCCGCGTTATCGATCAGCACTTTGACCCGGAAGAGGTTGGAGCCGGCATCAATGCGCGGGTCGATGAAGGAAATCTTGCCGGCGAATTCCGTCGCGCCGATGACCGGGATTTTCACCTTCACGGGCTGGTCGAGTTTCAGCGCAGTCCAAAGCTTGGGATCGAGGTAAAACTGCACATAGACCTGATCGATGTTCACGATCTCGACGAGCTTCTCGGCGCGATCGACGGACTCGCCGTTCTCCTTGTGCTTCTTCACGACGATGCCGCTGAGGGGCGAGCGGATCGTTTTTTCCCGGAATGCAGCTTCCGCCAAGCGGTGCTGGATCCGGGTCAGGTCGAGTTGGGCGCGTTCTTCGAGCGCCTTCTCCTTGCTCCCCATTTTCTCGGCAAAAAGGGCCTCCGCGCCCTTGGATTTGAACTGCGCCAGTTCGATGATTTTTTCGGCCCGTTCGACATCCAGCATTTCCCGTTCGTCGCGGAGTTTCACGATGACCTGTCCTTCCTTCACAGTGTCGCCTTCATTCACGAGCACGGCCTCGACGACTTCCTGCAAGACGGGCGAGGCCACACTCACGGATTTGAACGGGACGACGAGCCCCTGGGTGTCCTCGGCGCGGATGAGCGATACCGTGAAAGATAGGGCGATCGGAAAAAGGAGGCGAGAGTGGATCATGGAGAAAAGATGCTCAGAGTCTGTGCTCAGACAGGCCGATGGGGTCCGGCGTTCGCCCGCGGCGCGCTGGGTTCATCGGATCCACTTGAGCCGTGCCCAAGCCCACACTCGGTTGGCCCAGATGAAGATGAGCGGGCGGCGACCCATCTCGATGCTCGCGCGACCGGTCAGGCCTGGGCGCAGGGCGGGTTTGAGCTCTTCGCTCAACTGGAGGTCGCCGATCGAGACGACAAAAACATTCTCCGTTTCCCGCGGATGCGCGGCGGCGCTGAGCTGATCGTGGCTGGTGAGCTTCGTTTGCAGCTTCATCGCGCTCTGACTGTACAAGATGTAGCGCACGTTGATCGGCTGCGGGGTGCCGGTTTTCGGGACGAATTTCTCCAGGCGGCCGATGCGCTTTTCGGGGACGTCGATCTGGAGCACCCAGTCATCGAGAGCGGCGACTTCGGCGAAGAGGGTGCCGGCTTGAATGAACTCGCCGGTGCGCAGATCGAGATCCTTGGTGAGCACCACGCCATCGATCGGCGAACGCAGAGTGGCAGCGGCGATGTCAAGCTGGATCTTTTTGCTGTTCTGCTCCGCGGCCCGCGCCTGGATGAGGGCGACTTGCGCGCCAGCTTCATCCGGTTGCGGACCACCGCGATAGCGTTCTGCTTCGGCGACCAGACGCAGGCGCTCCTGTTCGTTTTGCGCCAGCTCGGTTTCGAGACGGCGGATGTCGAGTTGGGCGATTGGGTCGCCTTTTTTAACCCGCTGATTTTCGCGCGCGTGAACTTTGTCCACGCGGCCGGGCACTTCGGAGATCACGCCGCTGCGTACCACCGGGAGCACGGCGCAGTTGCCATCCACGCTGTCCATGCGTGGGTAAAAAAGGATCGCGCCGAGGATGGCGAGGATGACGAAGGTGCGGGTGAGGACGCGCTTGCGGTGCTGGCCAGTGACCGCCACCCGAGCATTGCGCAGCCGCCGCGTGACGGCGAGGAAGGGCAGGGAGTGGTAGTCTTGCGCGGCCTGCAGCGAGCGTCCGGTGTGGATGGCGAGGAAGTCCGCGAGGCGGCTCGATTGGCTGGCCTCCTTGGCACCGGGCGCGCCATCGAAGAAAGCGTCCGCCGTGCTCTCCGCAAAATATGCGCCGACGAGCGCCTTCTCCTTATCGAGGATCGGCGCGATGGCGGCGCTGACGACATGGCTGAGCTCGAAGTAGGCGAGATCGATGGCGTCGGTGCGGGCGAGGGTGTGAAATTTCTCCGGGGAATCCCCATTGGAGACGGCGACCGCGTTCCCGTTCTGAGCGGCTTCGGCGCGGGCGAGCAGTTCCTTTTTCGAGAGCACCACGCCTTCGGTGCGCGCGTGGGCGCCGACAAAGGCAGCCATCGCTTTCACCATGGAGCTCTTCTTTTCCACCACCTCCTGTCCCGAGATGGAGAGCACCTTCCATCGTCCGCCGTCGAGCGTGAGGATGGAGCAGCGCTCGCAGTTGAGGAGATCGCGCCCGTAGTTTGCGGCGAGCCGGGCGACCTCGAGTGGATCCAGCGAGCCCGCGAGGTCGCCGGTGAATTTCAGGACGTGCTGCAGGCGGTTGTTTTCCAGCACGAGATTGCCGAGGCGGCGCGACTGGAGGTGCTGCTCCACGTGACCCGCGAGCCCGCCGAGGAAGGTGGCGAACTCGTTGTAATTCTGCGGCGTGACGTAGGGTTGGAGCCACACTTGGAGGACGCCGAGCACCTGCTCTTTCAGGAAAAGCGGGACGTGCAGGAAAGGGTAGGGGGTCTTGTTGGGATTCGCCGGTTTTTCGCCACTTTGGAGTTGCGAGAGCTGGGCCTGCAGCGAGCTCGGGTCCGGCCGCCCCGCCGCCGAGCCCGGGAGCACGTGCGGCTGTTTGGTCTGCACCACCTCCGAGAGCATCCGCAGGACTACGGCGCGCATCTCCTCGTCGGATTGGAAAAGGGACGACTCAATTTCGACCTGGGCCGCGAGCTGGAATTCGCTCTTCCCATCCGCCGCCCGCTGCCCCACCAGCCACACCGCGCCGCCCTTGCCGTCGCAGGCCTGCACTGCCCGGACTAGGAATTGCCCGAAGTATTCCTCGCTCCGCAAATCTTTCCGGCTCAGGGCCGCAATCTCTTCCACCAGTCGCTGAATTCGGGCACGCGCAGCGTCGATCGTTTGTTCCTGAGACATGAGTGGACGGGGAAAGTAGGGGGGTAGGGGTGAATTGCAAGCGAGGGGAGACCTTGAATCGGGCTGAGGGCAACTCGTAATCGTAATCGTCCTCGTCCTCGTCCTCGATGCGTCAACGGTCGATTACGAGGACGAGGACGAGGACGAGCCGCCCCCGTCATTCCTCTTCCTCGGCGCACCTGATCGCCAGCGGCAGGCGTAATTGACTTCGATCCATCAACTCCTACCCTGCAACCGGTGAACTCAGCCACGAAGCGCAAACCCAGTCCTGACAAAACGACCGCCCTCAAAGGCACTTTCGAGCTCATCAATTCCCAGCTCTACTCGGTAGAAGAGCGCATCCGGCAGCAGGCACGGGCTTTCGATCCGGCGGTGGAGGGGTATGTGGCATATGCCATCGAGTCTCACGGAAAGCGGTTGCGGCCAGCGCTGGCTTTGCTGGCCGGAGGAGCGACCGGGAATATCGGCCCCAGCCATCTGGATCTCGCGGTGATCCTCGAATTGATCCATGCCGCCACATTGGTCCACGACGACATCCTCGATGGCGCGGACAAGCGGCGCGGGCAACCCACGGCGAATGCGAAGTGGGGCAACGCGATCTCGGTGCTGCTCGGCGATTGCCTCTTTGCCCATGCGCTGAAGCTCTCGACCAGCTTTCCGAACGGGGAGATCAGCCGGCGCATCGCGCACGCGGCTGCGGAGGTGTGCAGCGGCGAGATCATCCAGACGCAGCGGCGCTTCGACCTGAAGCTGAGCGTGCCGGATTATTACAAAATCATCGAAATGAAGACGGCCGCGCTTTTCGCGGCGGCGACGGAACTCGGTGCGTTCATCAACGAGGCCCCGCCCGACGTGATCAGCGCTCTGCGCACCTTCGGACTCCGACTCGGCACGGCCTATCAAATTTACGACGATGTGCTGGACCTCGCCGGCGACGAATCCACGGTCGGGAAAACGCTCGGCAGCGACCTGCGCAAGGGGAAGCTCACGCTGCCCGTCCTTTACTTGCTCCAAAACGCGGACATTGCGGAGCGGCATCGGCTCAGCGAAATCATCCTGAATGGTGACGAGGGTGATATTCGCGCGCTGGCGGAACGCGCGCTCGAAGCGGGTGCGGTGAAGAGCGCCGTCGCGACCGCACGCAAGATGTTGCGTGAGGCGCAGGTGCAACTCGCGATCGTGCCGGAAAACAAATATTGCGAATCGCTTGCCGGACTGGTGACGACGCTCGACGCGATGCTCGTTCAATTCGTGTAGGCTGCGCGGTTTTCTGTTTATCGGAGGCAGGTTGGGAAAAAGAAACCGTGATTTCCGGGACGGCTTGCGTATTTTTCGCAGGCAACACCTCAGCCATGAAAAAATCCGCCTTCACGCTTATCGAACTCCTCGTCGTCATTTCGATCATCGCCATCCTCGCGAGCATCGCGGTCCCGGTGTTTGGAAAAACCATGGAGAAGGCGAAGGCGACGAACTGCGCGGCAAACCTGCGGCAACTGGGCTTGGGCACGGTCGCCTACCTGAATGACAATGAAGACATGATGTTCACGCCAGGAGCAGCCGAGGGAGATGGGAGCACCTGGCCGCAGACGCTGCACTCGAAGTACGTGACGAATTGGAAAGTGTTCCGCAGCCCCTTCGACAAACGTCCTGATAGGGACGATAACAGCGCGCCCGTGAGTTACGGATTTAACCAGAACGTCCTCGGTGTTCACACCTCGAAGTTTGAGTCGCCTTCGCAGCTCATCATGATCGCTCCGGCAATTGAAGGCGGCAAAGAAATCCGCTTTTCCGGCTCGGCGTTGCAAAACGTCAGTGTCTCGCCCGGGACGGGCGCCGAGAGCGGCACCCATACGAATCGCACGCAGATCAATGTGGCCTATGCTGACGCTCACACCGCGAGCATCAACGCGCGCGAGTTTGCCGAAGCCTCCGGCACCGAAGGATTGCGGCGCTGGTTTCCAGCGGGGGCCGCGGCCACCGAATAGGGGCGCTTGCTCGCCCAGTTCAGCGGGTCATGGGAAAAGCCCGCGACTCTTCTTGGCCGCGAGTACGCGTTCGACGCCGATGGCCATCGCCGCCATGCGGTGCGGAAGCTTGGCTTCCTTGGCGCGTTTGATCACGGCGGTGAAGGCTTGCTCGAGGATGCGGAAAAGACGGTCCATCACTTCGCTCTCGTTCCAGAAGACATTCTGCAGCCCCTGCACCCACTCAAAGTAGGAGACGACCACGCCGCCCGCGTTGCAGAGGATGTCGGGGATTACGAAAATCTCGGCCCATCGCTCCGCGAGGATGCGATCCGCGCCGGGCGTGGTCGGCCCGTTGGCCCCTTCGGCGAGGATGCGGCAGCGGAGCTTCCCGGCATTGTGTTCCGTGATCACGGCTTCGATGGCAGCGGGCACGAGTACGTCGCACTTGAGGGTCAGTAAATCTTCCGGCGGGAGCGGGTCCGCGCCGGGAAAGCCTTGCAGACTCCCGTGGGTCGCCGCGTATTTTTCCGCGGAGGCGACGTCGATCCCCTCGGCACGGTGATAGGCCCCGTATTGATCGCTGAGGCCGATCACCTTCATCCCGCTTTTGTAGGCCAGGCCGAGCGCCGTCACCGCGCCCACATTGCCAAAGCCCTGGATCACCGCGGTGCAGCCTTCCGGCTTCATCTTCAGCACATTCAGCGCGCGCTCGATGAGATAGACCACGCCGCGCCCGGTTGCCTCGCGCCGCCCCACGGTGCCGCCGGCGGCGATCGGTTTGCCCGTCACGATGCCCGGTACCGAGTGCCCCGCATAGACCGAGTAGGTGTCCATGAACCACGCCATGACCTGCTCATTCGTGCCCATGTCGGGACCCATGATGTCGGTGTGTTCGCCCACAAAGGGGATCATCTCCTGCATGTAGCGGCGCGAGAGGGCTTCGAGTTCGCGCAGCGAAAGGGTACGCACATCCACGGCCACCCCGCCTTTTGCGCCGCCGTAGGGCAGGCCAGTCAGCGCGCACTTCCAGCTCATCCACATCGAGAGCGCCGCAACTTCACCAAGCGTCACCGAGGGGTGAAAGCGGGTGCCGCCTTTGGTTGGCCCGAGCGCGAGGTGATGCTGCACCCGGTAACCTTGGTAGGTGACGATGCGCCCGTCATCCATCCGCACGGGCAAGGTCACAGCCATCGCGCGCTTCGGATGGGACATGCGCTGGCGCAGGTTTTCGTCGATCTGGAGGTAGTCGGCGACGATCTGAAATTGCTCCGTGGCCATCGCGTAAGCGGGATCGGTGTAGATATCCATACCGTCGGGTATAGCCACGATCCGCTCGCGCTTCGCCTTAAAAAATCGCCGCCGACCGCGCCGATCCGCTGCTGCCGGAGTTCACGCTTCCCAAAGAACCGCCCCATGAAATCCTTTCTCCGCCTGCTGCTCCTTTCCCTCTGTCCCGCCATCTTTGGCCAAAGCCGCGCTGCCGACGCGCTGGAACGTCGCGAGTGGACGATCGACGGCGTCGCGCGCGAAGCTCTCGTGTACCTTCCGCCGAAGGCGAAGACGGAGGCCACCCCGGTCGTCTTCGGATTTCACGGCCATGGCGGAACGATGAAAAATGCCTCTCGGATGTACGGCTACCACACGCTCTGGCCGGAGGCGCTCGTAGTGTATATGCAGGGGCTGAATACGCCCGGACGCCTGACTGACCCCGAGGGGAAAAAACCCGGCTGGCAGCACGGAGCGGGGGATCAAGGGGATCGCGATCTGAAGTTTTTCGATGCCGTCCTGGCGAGTCTGCAGGCGGAGTTCCGGGTGGACGGAAAGCGCATCTACTCCACCGGACATTCCAATGGCGGCGGCTTCACCTATCTGCTCTGGGCCCTGCGGGGGGATCGTTTCGCGGCCTTTGCGCCGTCTGCTTCCGCCGCTTCGAAAAGCCTGCCGCTGTTCAAACCCAAACCCGTGCTGCATGTCGCCGGAGAAAATGATCCGCTCGTGAAATTTGCCTGGCAGCAGCCGACGATGGAGGCGCTCCGCAAGCTCAACCAGTGCGGCGAAGGTCATCCCTGGGAGAAGGACAAGGCCTGCACCTATTACCCGTCGAAGATCGGCGCGCCGGTCGTCACCTATATCCACCCTGGCACCCACAGCTTCCTCGCGGCCGCGCCGGCGGCGATCGTGAAGTTCTTTCAGGAACAAGCGAAGCCCTGAGCCGAAACCGGTGAACGAGTTTTGAAAACGCAGAGGCGCAGAGAAGATGGAGGCGGCCACGCGGTTGTGAGAGCGAGGTTTGCCCGGCGTTGACGAGGAGGCGGGATTGGTCAGTCTCATTGACGCGCCTCCACGAGCACCCCCTCCAGAAAATCCTGCCTATGACCGCGAACGAAGTCGTTGCCGAGTTGCGAGCGCTCGGCCGTGAATCCATCAAGAAAGTGCTCCGCAATCATGGTGTGAAAGAACCGTTTTTCGGCGTGCGGATTGGCGACATGAAAAGCCTCCGCCAACGCCTCAAGAAAGACTACCAACTCGCCCTCGACCTCTACGCGACCGGCAATTACGACGCCATGTATCTCGCCGGGCTGATCGCCGACGATGCGCGGATGACCCGGAAGGATCTGCAACGCTGGATGGATCGGGCGTCTTGCGCACCGGCCTGCGGATTCACGGTAGCGTGGGTCGCGGCCGGGAGTCCGCACGGTTGGGATCTGGCACTGAAGTGGATCGACTCCGAAAAGCCGCTGGAGGCGGTAGGCGGGTGGGCGACACTGAGCAGCGTGGTATCGATCAAGGCGGACGCCGAACTCGACTTGCCCTTGCTCAAACAGCTCCTGCAACGCGTGCAGCGGACGATCCACCGTTCCCCGGATGCGGTGCGGTATCAGATGAATGCCTTCGTCATCGCGGTGGGCGCTTACGTCCAGCCGCTCTCGATCTCCGCGATGGAAACCGGGGAGAAGATCGGGCCGGTCTCGGCGGACTTGGGGGATAACGCTTGCCAGGTTCCCTTTGCGCCGGACTACATCCGCAAAGTCGAACAACGCGGAAGCATCGGGAAAAAGCGCAAGACCGCGAAGTGCTGACCGGCGCCCTTCACCAGATGCATCTTTCGAGACGCTCCACGGGTTTCCTCCTGAATCCAAAGACGACCGATCCCGTGAAACGTGACGGACGCGACTTCCGCGGAGCATGCGCGTCCCGCGCGTTGGTTTCGGCGTCCCGCCGAAACGGACTTTCGAGGGCGTGCGGGTCGGCAAGGGTTTTGAGACTTGAAGCTGTCGCGGGGTTTCTTTCCGGTGTGAAATTCGTGCGGAAGGCGTCCTCGCAAGGAAGTTCGTCGCGGCGGGACGCCGCGACCCACACGCGGGACACGTGTGCTCCCCGGAGTTACGCCGCGCGATTCGCGGGCTGTTGGATCGCCGTCGTCTCGTGCTTCGCCGCGATCGTCGCGCAAGCCGCGAGTCCCATCGCCCTGCCTTCTGCGGAATGGATCGCTGCTCCCGCGCCGAAAACCGAGGCCGTCGTTCATTTTCGCAAGGCCTTCACTGTGCAACCCGGTCTCCAGAGTGCCGTTCTTCTCGGCGCATGCGCCGGACGGGCGACGGCCGTTCTGAACGGTGAGCGTATCGGAGAATTTAGCGACCGCGCGCGTGCCGCGAGTTTCGATGTGTCCCGACACGCCCGGGCTGGAGGCAATGTGCTCGAACTGGAAGCCGCGCGCGGCGAACCGGACGGCGTCGCCTTCATCCTCCAACTTGTCTTCGACACCGGCCGCCATGAATGGATCGCGACCGATGGTTCCTGGCTCGCCGCCAGCCGCCGTGATGCGCCGGATGCCGAGTGGCAGCCCGTCGCGAAACTCGGACGCGTGGATGCGAAGGCGGACGAAAACCCCTTCGATCCCGCGCGCGCCGTCGATGCCTACAATAGCTGGACGCTGGCCCGCGGCGTGGACCGCGCGACCGATCCCGCCACGATCCGCACGCCGCCGGGCTTTAGCGTCGATCTTCTCCGCTCTGCTCTGCCCGGCGAGGATTCGTGGATCGCGATGGCCTTCGATCCGCGCGGGCGCATCATCGTGGCGCGGGAAAAAGCACCGGGCCTGCTGCGGCTGAATCTTGGCGCGTCGCAAGTGGAGAGCGTCGAAGTCATCGAGGAGACGCTGCGCGAGTGCCGCGGCCTGCTCTACGCCTTCGACGCGCTCTACGTTCACGCCAATAACTCGAAGACGCTCGTCCGTCTGCGCGACACCGACGGGGATGATCGCTTTGATGAAACGAAGGAACTCCTGCGCACCGAAGGCGGCTCGGGACACGGACGCAATCATCTGCGGCTCGGTCCCGATGGCCTGATCTACTTGATCGCCGGAGACGATGTGGCACTCCCGCCGCGGCCTGTGGCGCACTCACCCTTCCGGCGTTTTGCGCCGGCACCATGGGATCCCGGCGGGCGTGATCCGCAGATGTTTGACGCCGCCGGGCGGCTGCTCACTGGCTACCTGGCGCGCACCGACCGGGAGGGCTCGCGCTGGGAGATCGTCGCTGGAGGACTGCGCAACCCACTCGACGTGGCCTTCGACGAGGACGGCGAAATGTTCACCTACGAAGCCGACAACGAACGCGACATCGGCAACCCCTGGTACAAACCTTCGCGGGTCCATCATCTGGTCTCCGGCGGCGATTACGCGTGGCGGCGTGGGACTGGCGTGCTGCCTTCGTTTGCGGCGGATGTGCTGCCGACGATGCATGACGTGGGTCTCGGTTCACCGACCGGGATTGAGTTCGGCACGCGGTCCACCTTTCCCGAAAAGTATCGGCGGGCCTTGTTCATCGGCGATTGGGCCTATGGCCGCATCCTCGCGCTGCATCTCACGCCGCGCGGTGCGAGCTACACCGCGACCCGCGAAGATTTTGCCGTTGGTCGCCCCTTGAACGTGACCGATATGGTCGTGGGCTCGGATGGCGCGCTCTATTTCGCGACCGGTGGGCGCGGCACCCAGTCCGGGCTCTATCGGATCCGTTACATCGGCGGGAAAGAAGATCCCGCCTTGATTCCCGGGGATGTTCCCGCTCGCACCGCCCGCGAAGTGCGGCACCAGATTGAGGCCTTTCACCTCCGGATGAATGGCGCGGAGATCCTTCCCGAACTCTGGCCGCATCTCGGCAACGAGGACCGCTGGATTCGCAACGCCGCGCGCATCGCGCTCGAAACGGTCCCGCCCTCCGCTTGGCACGAGAGGGCCCTTGCCGAGAGGGACACCGAGTGCGCGCTCACCGCGCTGCTGGCACTCGTCCGGGTCGGCGAAGATGTGGATGCGCGTGCGGTGGTCGAAAAGCTCGACGGATTGGACCTGGCCGAGCTCGCCGAGAAGCATCTGCTCGCAGCGCTGCGCATCTCCGAGATCGCGCTTGCGCGCGTTGGTCCTGCGCGATCCAGCGCGGCGAAATTGGACGCGCTCTATCCGGCGTCGAGCGGGCTGGTGAATCGCGAGCTGTGCAAGTTGCTCGTGAATTTGCGCGCTCCCGGCTTCGTGGGGAAGACGACCGCGCTGCTGGCGGCCGCAAGCACGCAGGAGGATCGCGTGCATTTTCTCTTCTTCCTCCGCCACGCGGTGGAGCCTTGGACGCTGGAGCAGCGCCGCATTTTTTTCGCGGCCCTGCGGCAGGCCGAGCAGGGACAGGGAGCGCAGAACTACGTGGCGACCGTACGCACCATCAAAACGGCGGCGGCCGCAGCGCTCACTGACCCGGAGCGCGCCGCACTCGCGCCTTTGCTCGAAGACAAGGCGATCGTCCTGACCACGCTCGCCGGTGATCAGCCGCGGCGCTTCGTGCGCGATTGGTCGATGGACGATTTCACGACGACCCTCGATCGAGTCGGCTCCGGGCGATCGTTTTCCAAAGGCAAAGAGGCTTTTGCCGCGGCGCTGTGTCTGGCGTGTCATCGCGTGGGCGCTGAACCCGGCGGCGTCCTCGGGCCGGACCTCACCGCAGTCGCGAGCCGCTTTGGCCGGCGCGATCTGCTGGAGGCGATCCTAAATCCGTCGCGGGCCATGGATGAGAAATTCCGCAGCGCCATCCTCCGCCTGAAAGACGGGCGCAGCTTTGTCGGCACCATCGAGTCCGAGACCGCCGAGACCATCGTCCTGCGTCCGAATCCGCTCGTCGCCGCGACTTCCGAGCTGCGCCCGTCCGACGTCGTGGCTCGCGAGTGGTCCGCCCTTTCCCCGATGCCTACTGGTCTGCTCGATGGGCTCGAGCGGGAGCAAATCCTCGACCTCCTCGCCTACCTCGAATCCAGCGGCAATCCGGAGCACGCCGCCTTCCAGCCTGCCGCGCGGAAATAGCGCCGGGGAGAGAAGTTGGAGCCCGGCATTGGACGCGGCACGCAGAATGCATATGAGCACCTGTAATGATCGAACAACACGATGCCGTCCTGCGCCTCCTCCGCGACGACGATCCGTCCACCGTCGAACTCGTGAAGTGCCAGCTCGCCCGCGCCGGGATCGAAGCGTTGCCGGATCTGCGCGAACTTCTTTCGGTGGCGGACCGCCAGGCTGCACGGCCGCTGCGCGAGATGATCGCGACGATCGAACGGGCCTCCGCCGACGAGATTTTCAGCCGGATGTGCGAGGGTTTTCGCGAAGCGGATCTCGAGGAGACGGTGTGGCAACTCGCGGCAACCTTTTTGCCAGGGGAAGATTTTCACCCGCAGCGCACCAAGCTCGACGACTGGGGCGCGGAGATTTCGCAGCGCTTCCGCAAAGCCTCCACGGAAGTGGATCGCATCGAGATGCTCGTGGAATACCTGGGCGATGAAGTGCGCCTGCGCGGCAACGACGAGGACTACTACAACATCAACAACTCGCTCCTCCCCGAGGTCATCGACTCGCGGGTCGGCATCCCGATTTCACTCTCGATGCTCTACGTCTTCGTCGGGAAGCGGTGCAATTTGCCGATCCGCGGAGTGGGGCTGCCCGGGCATTTTCTGATCCGTTATCGCGAGCATTTTTTCGATCCTTTTCATCGCGGGCGGCGGATCGGTCTGGAGGAATGTCGCGCCCTCGTGGAGCAGCAAAATCTCGAACTCACCGCGAGTCATCTCGAGCCGACCACGGGCCGCCAGATGCTCATCCGCATGCTCACGAATATCCACGCGCTGGCCTCGGAGCGGGACCCGGAGCTGGGAGCGAAAGTGCGGACGTGGGCCGGCATCCTGCACGCCGGCGCGCGGTAGTTCGGAACGCCGCCCTGGGAGCGCCGCCGTCCCGTGCGGCATCGGTTTCCATCAGCGCGCAGCGCCCATCCTGAATCGTTCCTCGAAAAGGAGGCGCGGCGCGCGAAGGC
>JANNXQ010000288.1:0-12932 GCA_031409655.1 Chthoniobacteraceae bacterium
CGCTTTCGCCCGCGCCGAGCACGGCGATTTGTTTGTTGGCGTAGGACACATTCAACGAAGTTTGAGAGTGGCGAGCCCGAGGAAGGCGAACATGATCGAGAGAATCCAGAAGCGGACGATCACGGTGTTTTCCTTCCATCCTTTCAGCTCGAAGTGATGGTGAATCGGCGACATCAAAAACACGCGACGGCCTTCGCCATACATGCGTTTCGTGATCTTAAACCAGGTGCGCTGAATGAGGACCGACGTGGCCTCGATGACGAACACGCCGCCGACGACGACGAGCAGCAGCTCCTGTTTCGTGCAGATGGCGACGACGCCGAGCATGCCGCCGATGGCGAGTGAACCGGTGTCACCCATGAAGACCTTGGCGGGATGCGCATTCCACCAGAGAAAGCCAAAGGACGCGCCGACGAGCGCCATGCAGACGACGGTGAGTTCGCCCGCGAAGGGATAGAAGGGGAGCTGGAGATACTGCGCGATTTTCCAGTTGCCCGCGACGTAGGCGAGGATGCCGTAGGTGAAAGCGACGGTGGTGGTGCAGCCGGCGGCGAGGCCGTCGAGTCCGTCGGTGAGGTTCACGGCATTCGATGCGCCGACGATGACGAGCGCGAAGAAGACGAAGGTAAAGGCGCCGAGATTCCAGATGAGCGGCTCTTTGTAAAAAGGAACGAAGAGCATCCGCGCCTGAATTTCGATCGCCGGGTTGAGCAGAAAGTAACCGGTAATGATTGCCGCCAAGATAAGTTGGGAGATGACCTTGGTGCCCTCACTCACGCCCTTGGAATTCTTCTTCGCGACTTTCAGATAATCGTCCCACCAGCCGAGCGCACCGCAGTAGAGAAGGGTGAAAAGGAGCAGCCAGACGGCAGAGTTATCCGGCCGCGCCCAGAGCAGCGACGAGACGACAACCGCGCCGAGCAGCAGCACGCCGCCCATGGTCGGCGTGCCGGCTTTTTGTCCGTGCAACTCGAATAACTTGTTCACCTCTTCCTTCGTCCGGATTGGCTGGCCCACTTTCAGCGAGATCAGTTTGCGGATGACGCGATTGCCGAAGATCAGCGAGAGAAGGAACGCGGTGACGGCGGCGGCGACGGCGCGAAAGGTGATGTACTGAAAGACGTTGAGCGCGCTCCAGAACCCGTCCGGGTTTTCACTCAGCCTGTGCAGATAGTACATCATGCGACGAATCCCATGACGGGCGGGGCGAAGAGACCGAGGCTCCAAGTTCCAAGCTCAAAAGAAGCTCCAAGGTCCGAGGTCCAAGGCTCGACGGACGCTCCGCCGGTTTGGGGCTTGGTGCTTCTTTGGGGTTTGGTGCTTGGGGCCTGGTGCTTCCGCGCCTTGCCGATGTTACTGGATACAGGAGGCTTCATTGCGCCTGCATCCCTTCCACGATGCGCTCCATTTTTGCGGAGCGGCTGCCTTTGATGAGGACGAGATCGCCGGGCCGCGCGAGGTCACGCAGGACGCTGGTCGCCTCTTCCGTGGTCCCGACTCGCACGACGTTTCCGACGCCGCCACGCTGGGCGGTTTCGGCGATCCATTCGGCCTCCTGACCGACGCCGACGAGGCAATCGAGACGCGTCTCCGCAGCCACTTCGCCGACTTGCCGATGGCCGGATTCGCTCTGCGCGCCGAGCTCGCCCATGCGGCCGAGCACGGCGATGCGGCGACCTTCTGCCGGGATCGCCGCGAGGGTGCGCAGGGCCGCGCTCATCGAATCGGGATTGGCGTTGTAAGTGTCGTCGAGGATGTGAATGCCGCGCACCGTCGTCTGCTGGAGCCGGCCTTTGGTGAGCTGAATGTTTGCGAGGCCCTCCGCGCACTCTTCGAGCGAGAGGCCAAGGACCTGGCCGGCGGCGACGGCGAGCAGCGCATTGCGCACCATGTGCTCGCCGGGGATGGGCAACTCGGCTTCCACGCTGCGACCGTGCGCTTCGATGGTGAAGCGGGTGCCGCTGAAGCTGGGGCGAAGATTGACGCCGCGGATGTCGCCGCGCGCCAGACCGGCGGAGACGGCGTCCGCATTCGTGCGTTTCGCGATGGCCTCGGAGAACTCGTCGTCGGCATTGAGGATCAGGGTGCCGCTCGGATTCAGCGCTTCCGCGAGCATTCCTTTTTCCAAAGCGATGGCCTCACGCGTGCCCATGAACTCGATGTGGGCGACGCCCACATTCGTGATGATGGCCACATCAGGCGCTGCGAGCGCGGCCAGCGGTGCGATCTCTCCAGGGTGGTTCATGCCCATCTCGAAAACACCGATTTGGTCTGTGGCCCGCGCCCGCAGCATTGTGAGTGGAAGCCCGATATGATTGTTGAAATTTCCCTCCGTCTTTGAAACGCGAAAGCGCCTGGCGAGGATGGAAGCCGTGAGATCCTTGGTGGAAGTTTTGCCGTTCGAACCCGTGATGCCGACGACTTGCATCGGCAATGAGCGGCGATATTCGGCGCTGAGTTTTTGCAAAGCGACGAGCGAATCCGCGACGTGGATGATGCCGAAACTTGCCGGCAGCCCAGCCGGCACGCGCTGCACGATGGCTGCGGCCGCGCCGATTCGCGCGGCGTCGGCGAGGAAGTTGTGGGCGTCGAATTTCTCGCCGGGCAGCGCCACGAAAAGATCCCCGGCCTGCAGCGCGCGTGTGTCCGTGCAGACGACGGTGACGGCGGACGCAGGGTCGCCGGTGACGAGTTGGCCACCGGCCAGGCGCGCGATCGTCTCTAGAATCGTGGCGTCCATCTTTCAGGATTGCCCCTCGCTGCGCCGGCCTTCGAGCGCGGACGCCGCGACGGCGACGTCATCGAAGGGGACGGTGCGATCCGCAAACTCTTGGTACGTTTCGTGTCCCTTCCCCGCGATCAGGATGATGTCGCGAGGCTGCGCCATGGCGATGGCTTTGAAGATGGCTTCGCGGCGATCGACGATGACTTCGTAGTTGCCGCGTTTCAGGCCGGGCTTGATGTCTTCGATGATGGCGAGCGGATCTTCGCGGCGAGGATTGTCGGAGGTGACGATGCCGTGGTCCGCGTATTGATCGACGGCGGCACCCATGCGCGGACGTTTCGTTTTGTCGCGGTCGCCGCCACAGCCGAAGACCACGATGAGCCGCGCGGGATTTAACTCCCGGCAGGTTTTCATCACATTGATCAGCGCGTCGTCCGTGTGGGCGTAGTCCACGAAAATCTTGAATTGACGCTGGGCGGGCACGACTTCGAGGCGGCCTGGGACGGCGGGCGCGGTCGCCAGACTGAGCACGCTGGCGCGCACATCGACGCCCATTGCGAAAGCTCCGGCGATGGCGGCGAGAGAGTTGAGGACGTTGAATTGTCCGATGAGCGGCAGGCGCACGAGGTAGCTGCGGCCCTTGGCATCGAGCTGATAGCTCGTGCCGTTGAAGTCGATGCGCACATTACTCGCGCGAAACTCGGCCTTCATGCCCACGCCGTAGGTGATGATCTCGAGATCGGGCGCGAAGCGGTTGGCGAAGAGCGCGCCGTAACGGTCGTCGATGTTGATCACGGCCTTGCCTTTCTTGCGCGTCTGCGCGGCGAGGTTCGTGAAAAGCAGCGCCTTGGCTTCGGCGTACGCTTCCATCGTCTTGTGAAAATCGAGGTGATCCTGAGTCAGGTTGGTGAAGATCGCGGTGTCGAATTCCAGGCCGCGGACGCGCGCCTGGACGAGCGCGTGCGAGGAGACTTCCATGGCTGCGGCCTTGCAGCCAGCGGAGCGCATCTGCCAGAGCAGATCATGCACATCCAGCGACTCGGGCGTCGTCCGGGCGGCGGGGAGAATGCGTTCGCCGATCTGGTAACGCACCGTGCCGAGCAGGCCGCAGCGCAGCATCGCGCTTTCGCAGATGTGGCGCAAAATGAAGGCCGTCGTCGTTTTTCCGTTGGTGCCGGTGACGCCGGCCATTTTCAAGTAACGATCTGAGTGCTGAAAAAATTCCGCCGCGAGATCCGCCATCGCTTCGCGCGCATTTGCCACGACGATATTTGTCGCCCGCGCCTTGAGCTCCACGGACTCGCTGACCACGGCCGCGGCACCGGAGGCCACCGCATGATCGACGAAGGCTGAGCCATCCGCCTTGGCACCGCGGAGCGCGAAGAAAAGCGCGTCTTGCTGCACGCGGCGGGAATCGTAAGCGAGCGAGGTGATCTCGCGATCGAGTGGGCCGTCCACCTTGAGCGGGCGAATCGCTTTGAGGAGAGTCTCGAGTTTCATCGGCCGTTGGCGTTCTCTTTTTTGGCAATGAAGACGCCGGCTTTTTCGCCCTGCGGACGAGTCTCGGTGACGGGCAGGCCGAGGTAGCGGGCAGCGCGTTCGCCGATGGCGGCAAAGATGGGGCCGGCGACGACGCCGCCGTAATTCTCGCTCTCTTTGAGCCTGGCTTCGTCGATGACCACGACCATGACGAAGGCGGGATCCATGGCGGGCATGAAACCGGCAAAAGAAACCACGTACTTGTCGTGGGAGTAGCGTCGCTTTCCATCGACGACTTCCGTTTTCTGGGCAGTGCCCGTTTTGCCGGCGACTTTGTATCCAGGGACGCGGGCATTCGGCGCGGTGCCTTTGGGGCCCAAGACATCAATCATCGCTTCGCGCACTGCCCGGGCGGTTTTTTCCGAAACCACCTGGCGAACGATCTGCGGCGGATAAGTGGTGGGCGGGCCGCCGTCCTCGCCGGAAATCTCGTGGACGATCTGGGGCATCATCAGCTTGCCGCCATTGGCGATGGCGCTGATTGCGGTGGCGATTTGCAGCGGCGTGACTTGGAGCGAGTGGCCCATCGCCATGCGGGATTGGGTGAGTTTGTCCCAGCTCGCGGGGGCGTGGACTACGCCCTTTTCTTCGGCTGGGAGATTGATGCCGGTGGGTTCGCCGAAACCGAAGCGCCGGACGTACTCATGATACTTTTGCTCGCCGACCCGCATCGCGAGCTTGGCCATCGCGATGTTGCTCGATTTCACGAAAGCGGAGTGCGCGTCGAGGTCACGGTAGGGCGAGTGGTCGCTGAGATTGTAGGCCGACCAGTATCCATTCTCGCAGTAGAGCCACGTGGAGGGTGAGACGACGCCATCGTTCAGGGCGGCGCCGAAGGTCACAATTTTGAAGGTGCTGCCAGGTTCGTAAAGGTCCGCGATGGCGCGGTTGCGCCGCTCATCGAGGATGGTTTTTGGCGTGCGTTTTTTGTCCGTCTCTGCCGGGAGTTTTTTGAGGTCCCCCGGGCTGAAGGTCGGGCGGTTTGCGAGCGCCAGGATGCGGCCGGTTTGCGGATCCATCAGCACGACGGTTGCGCCTTTCGGCCGGTAGCGCTTGCAGGCGGCATCGAGCTCGGACTCGACGATGTTTTGCAGTCCCATGTCGATCGTCAGGCGGACGTCGCGTCCATTGCGCGCCGCGCGTTCCTGGCCCCGATATTGCACGAGTTCACGGCCGGTGCCGTCGCGCTCGATGAAGCGGAAGCCGTCCTCTCCGCGGAGGAAACTTTCGCAACTCTGCTCGATGCCGGCGACGCCGCGGTCATCTCCATTCACGTAGCCAACGACGTGCGCGAGCATGCGCTCGTTCGGATAGACGCGATCCGAGTCGTGCTCAAAGGTAATGCCGCGCATCTTCTGCACCTTCATGGTGGCGGCGATGGCGCTGGCGGTGGCTTCGGTCACGCGCCGCTTGAGCGGGATGTACTGATCAGGCATCCGGACGCCTTTTGACTTCTGCAAGACCGTCTTCGTGAGTTTCTGGCGGAGCGTCGCCGCGTCGATGGCGAGTGGTCCGGAGAGAATGGGGATCAGCGCTTCGACGTCGGAGATCAGGGAGGCGTCAGCAATGACATTTCGCAGAGGCTCATTTTGGGCGAGCGGCTCGCCACGGACATCGAAGATCGAACCGCGCCGCGCCCGGATCTTGTGCGTGTCGGTGTGCTTGGCGGCGGCGATGGCGGCATACTCGGCGTGCTGGCCGACCTGCAGCTCGACGAGCCGGAAAGAGAAGCCGGTGAAGCACACCGCCAGCAGCCCGCAAGCGCCGAGGGCGCGCGACTTGGCGGACGTTCTCATGGACGCGGGCCCCGTTTGGGATTGGAGACGGTGCGGACCTCGTCGAGGTCGCTCGCGAGGAGCATCGTCGGCTCATAGACTTCGATCTTCTGGAGCTTGATCGTGCCTTCGCGGAATTTCTGCTGGAGCGTATTCATCGAGGCAAGGCGGATGATTTTTGCCTGCGCGACTTCGGAGCGGCTGCGGATGTCGGTGAGCTTGCGTTCCGCTTCCTTGATGCTGCGGCCCGAGGCGTCGATCTGGTTCCGGCACCAGACGAAATAAATGCACGCGCTGCTCACGCAGAAGACCACGGCGACGACGAGGATCAGGCGCGCGATGGGGAGGACGTTGGCGTAGCGATGGTGATTAGGAGACATGGGGCGCGATCTTTTCCACGACACGGAGTTTGGCGCTGCGGGCGCGTGGATTTGCCTGCACTTCCGCGGCGCTGGCGACGACGGCTTTGCGCGTGATGGATTTGAAAATGTAGTCCGGATTGCGCCGCTGCTCGGGCCACTCGGGGCGATCGAGCCACTCCGTGGCGCGAGCTTTCATGAAGTGTTTCACGACGCGGTCTTCGAGCGAATGAAAGGTGATCACGCCAAAACGGCCGCCGGGCGCGAGCCGCGCGGTGAACTGCTCCAGGCCGGTCTCGAGCGCTTCGGTCTCGCCATTCACGGCGCTGCGCAGCGCCTGGAAAATGCGGGTCGCCGGATGGGTGCGGCCGCGCCGCGGGACGACACTCTCGACGGCGGCGGCGAGTTGCAGCGTGGTGCTGAAGGGACGGGTGAGCCGATCGCGGATGAGCCGGGCCGCGATCCGGCGTGCCGCGGGCTCTTCGCCGAAGGTGCGAAAAATTCTCTCCATTTCCTCGCCGCCCAGCGTGTTCACCAGATCCGCGGCGGTGCGCGGGAGACGGTCGTCCATCCTCATGTCGAGAGGGCCGTCCTGCATGAAGCTGAACCCACGGAGGGGCTCGTCGAGTTGATGCGAGGAGACGCCGAGATCGAGCAGCGCGCCGTCGATTTGGGCGATGCCGAGTTCATCGAGGACGGCACCGACGCGCTTAAAATTACTCCGCACGGCGCGAAATTGTTTCCCCTGGCCAGTAAAGCGCGCCTTGGCCTCGGCGATGGCCTCGGCGTCGTGATCCAGACCGATGACTTCCGGCCCGGCCGCGAGCAGCGCGGCGGTGTGCCCGCCGCCGCCCAGCGTGCCGTCCACGAAAATCGCGCCCGGCCGCGGCGCCAGCAGGCGGACGACCTCGGTGAGCAGCACCGGGTGGTGGTAGGCGGGGCGTTCGGGAGCGGGCATGAGAAAGGTTTTCATCGTGCGACCGCGCTCGATGTGGTGAGCGAGCGCGACCATCAGCCAAAGGCCTCCACCAGATTCCGTCCCCGAGCCCGCAAGCCATGGGCGTCCGCGGCATGCGCCTCGGGGTTCCAGATTTGAAAATACTCCGTGGCCCCGACGAGCAGCGCCTGGGTGCTGATCGCGATGCCCACCTTCTCCGCCCACGCACTCGGCAGCGTCAGTCGCCCGGACTTATCGAGCACGGCCTGGGTGGTCGTCTCGCCCCACTCCATGTGGGCGGCCCCGCGGTCGGGCCCGGGGAGATCATTTGCCCAGCGGCGGAAGCGCTCAATCTCCGACCGGGGGAGCACCCGGAGGTGATCCCGCATCAGGCGAAAATAGAACTCCGCGCCCTTCGCAAACCGCCACGCCGACGGGATCGTCATGCGCCACTGCCCGTCCACCATGAACGGGTAGCGGCTCATGAAGAGCGGGGCTGTGGGATCGGGATCGATGGGTAGCATGACGACGCGGGCCGCCAAAACGGCTGGAGCGAACCGTCACTAAATGCCCCTTTTCCCGCCTTTTCGTCAATGTATTTGGCGGCGGATCGTAAAGAATTTTGCGCCAGATCCCGAGCAGTCGGCAGGGCGTGGTAGGGAGGCCGGAAATTCCCTCGGCAATGGCATCTCCCTCATCGCTTTGCGTGGAACCCGAAAATGAGGAGCGGGAAGGTGGCCGCTCCGAGGCCTGCCGAAGCGCGACCAGCGCACCCGATCGTGGGGCGTCCGGTGGGGAACGGTGCGGCACGGCGTTCACGGGCGGAAGCTATGGCGATTTGCGGGATCCTCGAACAGCGGAATTTGCGGCTGCTGCGCTCTCCGGCGGCGCCGCGGCCAGGCTCGACACGCGTCCGTCACACTTTTTTGCTTGAGGGCACGGCGCGGATGGCGAGTTTCCACCTCCGCCCTCCCCCTGTGCTAGCACGCCGGCCCTTACCTCTACTGCCGAGTCTTTCCGGCCTCCTGTGCGGAGGCCGCCGGTGGCTATTGGCGGCGAGCCTGGCGGCTGGCTTGGGGGACGTGGGGGCGCAAGCGCCGGGGAGTTCGGCGTCTGCCCAGCGGGCCATTCAGGCGCGGCTGCCCGGTGCGGCCGGAGCCCAGGGGTCCGGGGTGGCGGCGGGCGATGCGGATGTGGCTGCCGCCGTAGGGAAGGCCATCATCGATTTCCTGAATGTGGAACTTTCCACCGATCTCACCCCGGCGGACATCGTCACGGAGGCCGTCCGGACCCGGGCCGGGAATGTGGCTGCCGTGGACACGATCCTCAGCGGAGTCACCGAGGCCGTCCTCACCGTGGAGCCCGACCCCGGCGTGCGCGCGGTGCTGGATGAAGCGACCACCTCCGCGTGCCTCGCGGTGGCCCCGCAGGACGTGGCGGAACTCGTCCGCAGCCAGATCGCCCTGCTCAGCACCAGCGCCGTGGCGCAGACGCTCCTGCCGCGCGGCCAGCGCCCACCGGATGAACTCCTGCCCGTGGAAGCCTACGCCGAGCGCATCGTCGCCGGCGCGATCAAGGCCGTGCGCAAGGTCCCGACCTCCAAGCTGGCGCGGCACATCGAGGACATCGCGGCGAAGGCGCTGAGCGTCGCGCCACCTTATCTTTTCGAGGAAATCGCGGCCGCTTCCGCCCGCAGCAGCAGCAGCGGCACGGTCGTCCTCGCCCCGCTCACTGGCGGCTCCAGCAATCTCCTCAAAGCGCTCCTCAACGCCGTGCCGAACACTCCCGAAGACGTGGGTGCAATCGTGGCCGGCGTCATGCGCGGAAGGGGCGATGGCGTGGCGGCGGCCGTGCGGGTCGAACTCACCAATACCCGGCCCGCCTTCACGGCCTACACCGATGCGGTCCTCGCGGGCTTCCACCAGGTCGCCACGGAGCATCAGGAATTTCACATCACCTTCCTGCAGGAGGGCGGAGCAAAATTCGACCGCGCCGGACTCGTCACCGGAGCGGGCGCGCTCTGGCCGAGCGAGATCCTGAAATTTGCCCAGGTCTCGATGGAAACGCCGGGCTCGAATACCACGCTGGAGATCGCCCGGGCTGCCGGGCGGGCGGTGCCGCTCATGGCACCGGCAGCCGCGGCGCACTGCGTCGGCACGCGTGGCACGAAGCCGGAGGAAATCGCGCAGGGTTTCGTGGAAGGCGCGCATCCGTCGGTCGTCGGCAGCGTCGTCGCGCGGCAGCTTTCCGCCATGGGCACCATCGCCGGTGCGGATGCGAAACGCGTCGTCGCCGGAGCTATCCTCGGAGCGCGCAATTCCGGGAAGGAACACATCCTCGCGCCGCTCGCTTTTGAGGCCGCCCGGGCGAGCCGCTTTGCGATCGATGTCGCCGACCAGGGCATCGCCTCCGCTCCGCCCGCGCTGAAATACGTGGTCGCGATCGGCGCGCTCGCCGCGGACTCCGGTTCGGCGCCGGAGATCATCCAGCACGTCGGAGCGGCCCTGGCCAATGATCCCGCGCAGCAGGCCGCCTTTTCCACCGGGGCCGCAGCCGTGGTGCAAGTGCAGGAGGATGTGCGGAACTTTCTCGCCGCGACGCTCGGCGGCCTCGCTGCGGCGCGCAGCGATGAAGCGCGGCTGGCGGTCATCACCGGCGTGTGCCTGGTGAATCCGCAGGGTGCCGCCGTGGTCGCGGCGGCGGGCATCGCGAAGAGTGACGAAAAACTTTGGAACCCCGTGACCGAAGTCGCGACCATCGCGGGGCCGGCGAAAGCCGCGAGCATCCGGCTCGCCTCCGACGCCGCCCGCAGCTTGCGCAAGTCGGCCGCGAATGGCTTTGCCGAAAGCGTCGCGCGCGCGCTTTTCCTGCACCCGAGCCACGCCGCGGACATCGCCGCTGCCGCCGTGGTCACCGCGCCAGAGAGCGCGCCCCAGATCGCCCAGGCGGCCGCGCTTCGCACCGGTGCGCGAGCTGCGCGGATGGTGCCTGCGCTCCTCGCTTTTTCTCAGCTCCAGCGCGCCGATGCCTCGAAGTCCGAGCAAGTCGCCGCCGCGGGTCGCATCACCACTGCGGTCGTCACTGGCCTCCGGGAGGCGCAGCTCCGGGAGGGTGAAACGAACGCCATCACCGAGGCGATCGACGCGGCCGTGCAGTGGGCCTGTACGGCCGACGCTGCGCGGGCCGTCGGGAAAGGGGTCGCGCCGCAGCCCCTCGCGCTGCTCGCCGCGCCGCCCGTCTCGCTCGCTGCCGGCGGCGCCATCGAGGGCGTGGTCCAGGCCGCAGTGTCCGCTTCCAAGAACCACGGCCTCGCCATCGCGCGCGTCACCGCGGAGACCCTCGCCACCTACTCGCGCGGCACTTTCACCGATGCCGATGGGCGGCTGGCCGCCCTCGTGCGCGCGGCCGGTGCGCTGAATTTTTCCGGCCAGCCTGCGACCGAGTCCGACATCCGCAATGCGGTCGCTTTCGGCATCACCGCACACCAGGCCGCCACCGCTGGCGCCAGCGCGCTGGACATGGTGAACTACTCCCGCAAAGACGGCACGAACCGCCCCGTCACCGCCTTCCGCGACCAATGAGCACCAGGCTGCGCTGACCCTTCCTCGTGCAAAATCTCGCGCTCATCATCATCGCGGTTGGCTTCGGCGTGCTCCAGGCGTTGATCGGCGGTGCGCGGCTCGCCTATGCGCTCCCGGCCTACGCGCTCTTTGGCATCGCCGGCCTGCTCATGGTCCGTGCCGAACCCGTGCGCGAGGCGCGCCGGCCCTCCGCCTGGTGCCTCCTCTCGGCCATCGCCTTCGCGGGCTACCTCTGCGTCCGCAGCCGCCTGGCGCCGGTGGAATATCTCGCGCGTCCGGAATTCCTCCTCTCCCTCGCCGCCCTGCTCATCTATCTGCTCACCGCGGTCCATCTCACCAGCACGCGCGCCCGTTTCACCATCATCGCGGCGCTGCTCGGTTTTGCCTTCTTCCACATCGCTGTCGGCGCCGGGCAATTCCGGCAGGGCAACGACTACATGATGCTCCCGTGGATCGTGCGCCCCACCCAGTATTTTTCGCGCGCCAGCGGCTTTTACATTTCTCCGGATCACCTCGCGGGTCTCCTGGAAATGCTCGCCGTGCTCTCGCTGGCGATCTTTTGCTGGAGCAACTCGCGTTTCGGCACCTACCTGCTCGCCATCTACGGCGTGGCCGTCTGCCTCGTCGGCATCGCCATCTCGGGGAGCAGGGACAGCTACCTCAGCGTCATCCTCGCCATCTCCGTCTTCGCCACGATCAGCATCTGGATCGTCCGGCGACTTTACCCCAGCAGGCTCGTGCTGATGATTGCCAGCGCGGTCGTGCTCATCGCGCTCCTCTCGATCGCCTCGACGAGTTTCGTCTCCAGCGAAGAGCGGCTCAGCGCCCAACCGGCCGCAGAAGTGGAGAAAGTGGACTTCCGACCCACGCTTCGGAACCTGGCGTGGCAGGTCCACGAGTCGAACTCGGTTTTCGGCACTGGCACTGGGACCTTCCTCGAGCAGGCGCGCCTGCTCCGTCCGCCCGAGATGCAGGGCGAGCCAACGCATGCGCACTCCGAGTATCTCGAATTGCTCGCCGAGCACGGCTACCTCGGCGTCGCGCTCGCCGCGTTCTTCCTCGGCACGCATCTCCTTGATGGCGTCGCGGGCCTCATCCGGCTCGTTGGCGAACGCTCCCGAGCGACCAAGGACAAGCGCGCCCGGGAACTCGCCCTCACGCTCGGCGCGCTCGGCGCCGTCACCGCACTGCTCATCCACGCGGCCAACGATTTTAGCCTCCGCCTTCCGGCCAATGCGCTCCTTGCCGCGTTCGTCTTTGGTCTCCTCGCGAGCCCGGGGCGCTCCCTCGCGAAAAAAGAGCAAGCCGGTCATGGCGAACTTTTGCCGGTCTGGATGCGCTTCCTCGCGCCCGCCGCCGGTGCCGCGCTCCTCGTGCTCAGCGTGCCGCTGGTGCGCGGCGAATTTTACAGCGAAAAAGCGCGGCTCGCGCTGCGTGATCAGCAGTACTTCCGCGCGAAGGACAGCGCCATCCTCGCGCTGCGTTCGGAGAAAAAAAACCCCGACCTCTTTTACGCCTTCGGCGAGGCCAGCCACTACCTCGGCCTCGAACAAGCCGACAGCGACACGCGTTTTCAGCAATACACGGAAGCCGCCGAGGCCTTCGCCGCCGGACTCACACTTTACCCGAACGATCCCCGGCTCTTGCTGAAGCTGGGCCGCACCCTCGACAACCTCGGCCGCTTCGAAGAAGCCACGCCCTACTTTGAGCGCGCTCTAAAAGCGGACCCGAATCTCGGCAACGCCTACGCCTGCTTCGCGGTCCATTGGCAGATGCAGGGCCAGGCCGATCGCGCGCGGGAGCTTTATCGCAAAGCGCAGGAACTTGGCGAAACCGAGATCGTCACCGCCGGTCTCGCCGATCTTGAGAAGCTGCGCGACCAACCCTTCCGCAGAGCGCAGCGCCGGGACATCCTCGCCGATTTCATCACCGAGCCCGAGATTGCGAAGGAAGAGGTCGAAGCTCCGCCCGCCAAGCCTGCCGCTGTTCCGTAGTCACTTTCTGGGAGCGCCGCCG
>JANNXQ010000289.1:0-54095 GCA_031409655.1 Chthoniobacteraceae bacterium
CCCCCCCCCTCCTTTTGTGGGCGGGGGGGGCGGGGCTGTTCTTTGGCGCCCCCCGGGCCCGCCGCCGCTCCCAGGTCAGCCCAGAACTTTCCAGGTGTGGTCCACGCTTTTCTCGAGCGCGTGGTACTGCTTTCCATTCGCGTCGAGGTGCCGCACGACTGCGCGCTGCGCGTTGATCTGGAGGTGACTGAACCCGTTGACCGCCGTGCCAAACGGCATCTGGCGCGTCTTGTTCTTCAGCTCCCGCGCCCGCGCGCCGCCGCCGCCGGAGAGCACGAAGCTCGTCTTTTGCCCCGCGAGTTCGAGGTGCTGCAGATCGTGATCGTGCCCGCACAGATAGAAATGCACGCCCGCCGCCTGGAGCAGCGGCGCGAGCTTCTCGACGAGCTCCTTGCTGTCGCCGTGGACGCCATTGGAGTACACGGGATGGTGCCCGACGACGATGGTGAAGGGCGCGCGTTTGCTGGCGAGTTGCTCGCGCAGCCACTGCCATTGCGCCTCTTCCTCGTCCGCCCTCAGGCAGGGCTTGAGCTTCTTTTCCGCGCTCTTGTCTTCGGGATCAGCCTTGCCGCTGACGCTGCGCAGATTCGTATCGAGGAAGAGGAACGTGGCGACGCCGCGCAGCTCCTGGCGATACCACTTCGCCGGCAGCGTCCAGCGCGTGCTGCCGGCGGCCGCGTAGGCGAGCTGCACCTTCTGGCCGTCCACGGTGTCGTGGTAGTCGTGATTTCCGAGCACTGCCGGACATGGGCAATCGAAGACTCCCGCGGGATACATTTCCTCAAAGCCCGACTTCCACCGCTCCGCACTCAGCCCACCGCCAAGCTTGCTGTTCTTGTAGAAATTGTCGCCGAGAAGCAGCAGCCATTCGGGCTTGATTCGCTGCCGCTCGAGATACGTCTGCATGCCGCCCGCCACCGCCGACTGCGCGGGTCCGCCGCTGCCGAAGTCACCGATCATCAGCAGGTGCAGATCGCCTGGCTGTTCCGCGGCAAGCAGCGGGCGCGGCCGGAGATTCAGCGCGAGCGCGGCGCTGGAGCAGAAGACGGTCTGGAGGAAACGGCGGCGGGGGAGGATGAGGTTCATGAAAGGTATCAGGACAACCGGCGAAGCGGCTCAATCCTTGGCGGGAAAGCCAGCGAATCAGAAATGCGATGGCGTGCGCTGGAGGAAGCGTCCGCGTCCAACAGTGCCGACGAATTTTCCATCCCGCACCGCGACCTCGCCGCGAACGGTGACGACGCTCGGGCGGCCCTCGATCTCCCAGCCTTCGAAGGCGTTGTAGTCCACGGCTTGGGTCTGCGTTTTCACGGAGAGTTTTCCGCGATACGCCGGGTCGTAGATCACGAGGTCGGCGTCGCTGCCCACGGCGATGGTGCCCTTGCGCGGGAAGAGGCCGAAGAGCTTCGCGGCGTTCGTGCTCGCGGCGGCGACGAAGGTCTGGAGGTCCAGCCGTCCGCGCGCGACGCCGTGGGTGTAGAGCAGGTTCACGCGATCTTCGAGCGACGGGATACCGTTTGGGATCTTGGTGAAATCGTCGCGACCCATCGGCTTCTGACCGACGAAATCAAAGGGCGCGTGATCCGTGGCCACCGTGCTCACGAGACCGCTGGCGAGCGCGTTCCAAAGCACGGGCTGATGGCGCGCGTCGCGGAGCGGCGGCGACATCACATACTTCGCGCCCTCGAAGTCCAGACGCTCGGCGTAGGTTTTGTCGAGGAGCAGATATTGGATGAGCGTTTCCACCCACACTTTCACCCCGCGCTGCCGGGCCGCGATGGCCGCATCGAGCGCCTCTTCGCAACTCGTGTGCACGCAATAGACATGCGCGCCGGTGAGTTCGGCGAAGGTGCAAAGGTGATGCACACCTTCCGCCTCGACGCGCGGCGGACGGCTCGCGTGATGGCCCTCGGGACCGGTGACGCCGGCAGCGAGCAATTCGCGCGAGCGCTCCGCAACGAGCGTCTCATTTTCACAATGCGCGGTGACGATCACGCCCAGTTCCTTCGCGAGCTTTAGCGTCTGGTAAAGTTCCGCGTCGTCGATGCCGAAGGCGCCTTTGTAAGCGAGGAAGACTTTGAAGGAGCTGATCCCGCGCGCGACGATCTCGCGGAGTTGGACGGCGGTCGTCGCGTCGAATTTCGTCACGCCCATGTGGAAGGTGAAATCGCACGCGGATTTTCCCACGGCCTGCTCCATCCACAGTTCGAAACCCGCGAGTGTGTCGTCCTTCCGCGACGGGCAGCACATCTCGATGAGCGTGGTGGTGCCGCCGACGAGCGCGGCCTGGCTGCCGGTGACGTAGGTGTCCTTCGCAAACGTGCCCATGAAGGGCAGGTAGATGTGGACGTGCGGATCGATGAAGCCGGGGAAGACGAGCTGGCCCGTGGCGTCGATGACCTCCGCACCGGCGGGCGCCGTGAGGCCGCGCCCGAGCTGGGTGATGGTCTCGCCTTCGCAAAAAATGTCGCCGGTGAAATCGGAGTCCGCGGTGACGATGCGGCCGTTCTGGATGAGGAGAGGCATGGCAGTCGATGGGTGAAGGACGGGTTGCGTTTTGTCGCACTGCCCCGGCGAATGCGATGGTAAAAGCGCGGGGCGCTACCCGAAGAGCTGCGCCTGGCCTTTCTCGCCCGCCCGCTCCGCCTTGAATTGCGCGAGCAGCTCCCGACGTCGCTCCGCCGGGATCTCGCGCTTGATCTTCGCGATCTCCGCCCCCGCGAGCACGTCGCACCGCTCATTCCCCTCGTTGCCCGTATGACCGCGCACCCAGCGCCAGGCGATCTCGTGCCGCCGCGCCTGTTCGTCGAGTTCACGCCAGAGTTCCGCATTTTTCACCGCCTCCGTTGGCGTCCGCATCCAGCCGCGCTTCCGCCAGCCGTGGACCCACTTCGTGATCCCGTTGCGGACGTACTCCGAGTCGGTGTGAAGCTCGACCGTGCAGCGCTCCGTGAGCACGCGCAGCGCTTCGATCGCCGCGCGCAGCTCCATCCGATTGTTCGTCGTCGCCGGCTCACCGCCACTGATCTCCCGGCGCTTCTCGCCGTAGCGCAAGACCGCCGCCCAGCCTCCGGGCCCCGGATTTCCCTCACAGCCGCCGTCGGTGTGGATCGTGACCTTCTTCATCACACTCGCCGGCCCTACTTCTTCCACACGTCGCCCACCCCTTCGCCAAACCAGCGGGTGCTGATGACTTTCTGCTGGGTGTAAAATTGCACGGCTTCGCGACCCTGGATGTGGAGGTCGCCGAAGAAACTTTCGTCCCAACCGGTGAAGGGGAACATCGCCATGGTCGCAGGCACGCCGACGTTGATGCCGACCATGCCGGCTTTCACGCGGTGTTTGAATTCGCGCGCGGCTTTGCCGGAGTTGGTGAAAATGGCGGCGCCGTTGCCGAAGGCGGAGGCATTGGCGGTGGCGATCGCGGCGTCGAGGTCGTCCATGCGCATGACGTTCAGCACGGGGCCGAAGACTTCTTCGCGGGCGAGCGTCGTGCCGGGCTGCACTTGATCCACAATGGTCGCGCCGAGGTAGAAGCCGCCAGGAGCTTCGGGCACGCGTACGTTGCGGCCATCGGCAATCACATTCGCGCCTTCGCTCTCGCCACTCGCGACGAGGCTGAGCACGCGGTTGCGATGCAGCGCAGTGATCACCGGACCCATGTCGGGCTGCGCCGGGCGGTCGGTGGGGCCGACCTTGATCGCGCGCGCGGCTTCGACGAGCGAGGGCAGCAAACGCTCCGCGGCGGCACCGACGGTGAGCGCCGTCGAACCAGCCATGCAGCGTTCACCGGCGCAGCCAAAAGCGGCGGTGCTGAGGCTTTCGACCGTCCTCGGCACGTCGGCATCGGGCATCACCACGATGTAATTTTTCGCGCCACCGTTCGCTTGCACTCGTTTCCCATTCCGCGTGCCGGTCTCGTAGATGTAGCGGGCGATGGGCGTGGAGCCGACGAAGGAAATGGCGCGCACTTTCGGATGCGTGAGCAGGGCATCGACGCACTCGCGTCCGCCGTGGACGAGATTGAGCACGCCTTTCGGCAGGCCCGCTTTTTCGAGTAACTCAACGAGCGCGATCGCCGTCAGCGGCACCTTCTCGCTGGGCTTGAGCACGAAGGTATTCCCGCAGACCAGCGCGAGCGGGAACATCCAGAGAGGGACCATCGCGGGAAAATTAAACGGTGTGATCCCGACGCACACGCCGAGCGGTTGGAGCACCGTCTCGCAGTCCACGCCCCGCGCGATATTTTCCAGCGTATCCCCCATCAGCAGCGACGGTGCGCCGCAGGCATACTCGATATTCTCCAGCCCACGAAACAAGCTCCCACGGGCCTCCGCGAGCGTCTTCCCATGCTCGCGCGAGACCGTGGCGCAGAGCCGATCAAAATTTTCCTCCACGAGCTGCCGATAGCGGAACATGACCCGCGCGCGCTCCACGACCGGCGTGTCCCGCCAGGCCGGGAATGCCGCGGCCGCAGCCTCGACGGCAGCATGCACTTCGGCAGCGCCACCCGAGGGACACTCGGCGATGACCTCGCCGGTGGAAGGATTGAAGACCGGCGTGCCGCTCGTGGCCAAACGCCATTCGCCGGCGATATATTGCGGACAGGCAATCATCGGTCACCCGCGAGCGAGCGCGTCGCTCTGCTTCACGAAATCATCGCCGGTCCACTCGCCATCGGCGGCGACCATCTTCTTGGCCGTCTCGGCAGCTTTCTGCGCGGCCTTCCGGGCGGTCTGGCGCTGTACGAGGTCGGCGTGCGTGGTAAAGTAGTCGAGCGACTTGCCTTTGAAATCCGCGAGCGTCTCGAACTTGTGCTTTTCCATGAAGGCGAGCAGTTCGTCGCACATCGGCTTCACGTGTTCGTAGCCAAATTTCATCACGCCGGTGCAGACCTGCACGGTGTCGCCGCCGAGCAGGATGAACTCCGCGGCATCGCGTCCGCTCTCCACGCCACCGATGGCCGAGAGCGTGCGTCCGGGGAATTCCTTCCGAATCATTTGCGCGATCTCCATGACCATGCGGAGCGCGATCGGCTTTACCGCCCGCGACGAATAACCACCCGGCGTGGTGTAGCCTTCCACGCTCGGCTCCGGGCGCAGCGTCTCGAGATCCACGCCCATCACGCTGCGGATTGTATTGATCGCACTCACGCCATGGCACCCAGCGCGCAAGGCCGCGCGACTCGGGTCTTCGATGTGGGTCACGTTCGGCGTCATCTTCGCCCACACGGGTTTCTTCGCCACGTCCATCACCCAGCGGCACACTTCATCGAGGATCGCGGGATCTTCGCCCATCGCCGCGCCCATCTTGCGTTCGGGCAGTCCATGCGGGCAGGAGAAATTCAGCTCAAAAGCATCCACCCCCGCATCCTGGCAGCGCTCGACGATCTCGATCCAGGCGTCCTTCCGATACTCCTCCATGATCGAAGCGATCAGCACCCCCTCGGGGAACTGGTCTTTGCACTTCTTGAATTCCTCCAGCCAGATCGAAAACTTCCGGTCGCTAATCAGCTCAATGTTTTCCCAACCGATCACTTCGCTCCGGTCCGCAGAGTAGAGCTTCGCATAACGCGGCGTCACGTTGACCACCTTGCTCGCATCGAGGCTCACCGTCTTGGCGATCACCGCACCCCAGCCCTCCTTAAAGGCGCGCGTGATGACATTGATATTCGTCCCCGGCGGCCCCGACCCGATGACAAAAGGATTCGGCAACTTCAAACCATCGACGGTCGTGGCGAGGGAGGGCATGGCTCGACGCTAGCCACCCGCGCACGGGACGGAAAGCGGGAAGATGCCGAACCATGTCACCGTGAAAGTGCGCCGGTCGATGCTCCTTGAACACCATGACCGCTTCCCGCTAAGGCATCCCTCGCCATGCCCCCTCCCGAAGCCCGGTTCGCGGTTCTGATGTTCACGGACATCGTGGACTCGACGGGGCTGAAGTCCACCCATGGCGTGCCTGCCTACATGGCTGCGTTCGAGCGGCACAATGCGCTGTTTGAGGGCATCGCGCCCAGTTTCCCGGCGATGCGGATCTTCAAGCATACCGGCGACGGTTACTTCGCTTCGTTCGCGGGTGTCGCTGACGCCGTTCGCTTCGCGCTGCTCTTCCAGGATGTCATGCGGCGCGAAAGATGGACCGCCGTCACGCTCGCTACGCGCATCGGCATCCACACGGGCGAAGTCACCGAAACCGAAATCCTCGGGCACGGTGATTTGCAAGGCCCCGCTGCTGACCTCACCGCGCGCGTCATGTCGCTCGCCGTTGGCGGACAGATTCTTCTCACGCGCGGACCGTTCGACGAGGCGCGCCCCTTCGTCCGCGAGCACCCACTCGTCGATGGGGAAACGGCACCCGCGCTGAGCTGGCTCGCCCACGGCCCCTACCGAATGAAAGGCCGCGACGAGCCGATGGAAATCTTCGAGGTCGGTGCCGATGGCCTCGCTCCGCTCGCGCCACCACCCGACAGTGAGAAGGCAAAGCGCGCCATCCGGCCCGGCGAAGAGGAGACCCTCGGCTGGCGTCCGGCGGACGGACTCGAGATCCCCGGACGCCCCGGCTGGCGGCTCGTCGGCAAACTCGGTGCCGGCGGCTTCGGCGAAGTATGGACCGGCGAACACGCGAAACTCCACCAGCGCCGCGCCTTCAAGTTCTGCTTCGACGACGAACGCCTCCGCGCCCTCAAGCGCGAAGTCACCCTCGTGCGCCTGCTCCGCAGCGCGCTCGGCGAGCGCGACGACATCGTCCACCTCCACGAACTCAAGCTCGACGCCCCGCCTTTTTATCTCGAAAGCGACCTCGCCCCGCACGGCAACCTCCTCCAGTGGGCCGAGCGCATGGGTGGCCTCGAAAAAACTCCGCTCGCGCAACGCATCGCCCTCGTCGCCCGCACCGCCACCGCCCTCGCTGCCGCGCACAGCATCGGCGTCCTGCACAAGGACATCAAACCGACGAACATCCTCATCTTCGACGGCCCCAACGGCGAACCGCGCCCGCGCCTCGTCGATTTCGGCATCGGCACCCTCGCCGATCCGGCAGTGCTCGGCGAACACGGCGTCACCGCCGCCGGCTTCACCCGCACGAAAGTCGAGCACAGCACCGGCACGCCGACTTACAGCCCTCCCGAATACCTCGCCGGAAAACCCTACACCATCCAGGGCGACATCTACGGCCTCGGCGTCCTGCTCTACCAACTCGTCACCGCCAAGCCGCTCGACCCGCTTGCCGTCGGTTGGGAACGCGACATCGCCGACCTGCTCCTCCGCGAAGACGTCGCCGCTTGCGTCGATGGCGACCCCGCACGCCGGCTCCCGAGCGCCGCCGACCTCGCCGGTCGCCTTCTCCACCTCGACGAGCGTCGCGCCGAGATCGTGGAAAAGGAACGCCTCATCCGCGAAGCCACCGCCCTTGCCGAAGCCGAAGCCGCCGCGCTCGCCGATCGAGTCCGCCTCGCACGCCTACGCAAACTCGCCACCGCCTTTGCCGTCCTCGCCCTGCTCGCAATCGTGGGCGCTGCGACCGCGTGGATAGCGCTTGGCGAAGTCGGGCGGAAGAAAGCGGAACTAGATCGCAAGAATACCGAGCAGCGCGCGCTGCTCGTCGAGGCGGCCCGTTCTGACCGGCTCGTTGCGGAGGAAAAGTTGCGCGCGGGGCGGGAGCGTGAAGCGTTCGCTCATCTCGCCCGCGCGGGTGCATACGATCCCACCTCGACACTCGCGGCAGAAATGGCCGCGGTGGCCGTCAATACGTGGGAGCACCCATTGCCCTCAACAATCCTCGCGGGGCACGAGGGCAGGCTGGCGAGCGCGCAGTTCAGCCCGGACGGCACGCGCATCGTCACCGGCTCCTTAGACGGGACCGCGCGCGTGTGGGACGCCGCGACCGGCAAGCCCCTCGCCACGCTCACTGGGCATGAGGGTTCGGTGATGAGCGCGCAGTTCAGCCCGGACGGCTCGCGCATCGTCACCGGCTCCTACGACAAGACCGCGCGCGTGTGGGACGCCACGACCGGCAAGCCCCTCGCCACGCTCACCGGGCATGAGGATGAGGTGGGGAGCCCGCAGTTCAGCCCGGACGGCTCGCGCATCGTCACCGCCTCCTCCGACAAGACCACGCGCATCTCGACCCTTCTCCCACCGAGAACTGGCCCACCGCCAGATTGGTTCCCCGATTTCCTCCGCTACATGGCGCAGATGCGATTGAACGCGGACGGGGAGCTGGAAACGCTCAAGCCGGACGACTGGCTCGCGCTGCGGGAGCGGATGCGGGCGGTGCGGCGCGCGAGCGCGGGGCAGGACACGCCTTACCTCCGCATCCTCCGCCGCTGGGTGCCGGAGTAGGACAGGCGTCGGCTCCCGTCAGACCCGCAGCGCTGCGCGTGCTTCCCGGCGGAAGTCGCGGCACATCGTGAGGGCACGCCTTGCCTCGGCCAGCGTGGCATCGGTCCCCGGATAGCGGAAGGCGACGGCAAACTGGGCGAGGTACTTTGCCGCCGGCATGAAGGCCGCCCACATTGGCTCGAGCCGGAGTACGGGTTGAAGCAGTTGCGGCAGGTCGTGGGTCTTTGGCGGCACGGTGCCGGCTTCGACGAGTCGTGCCTTGAGATACTTCTCGACGCACTGCTGGCAGTGGAAGCTCTGCACATTCGGCGCGCGATTCTTGCGGCGACGGCTCAATCCGGCGGCAACGGAAAAATCTTCTTCCGCCTTCTCCACCCACTCACGAGTGACCGCTCGCATACAGGACCTTTCCCCGGTCAAGAATCTCGCGGATGAAGAAATCGCCCATCGCTTCACGCTTCGCGATCTCGCGCGGGGAGCGCACCAGCAGGTCGATGGGAAAACCCGGATGCTCCAGGCGATTGCGGATGCGAAAGGATTGCTCGATCGCGCTGCCGCGGAAGGGCATCACGACCATCAGATCCACGTCGGAATCTTCGGTGACCTGGCCGTAGGCGTGAGAGCCGAAGAGGATGATCTTCTCAGGGTGAAACTCGCGCGCGATCGCTTCGGTGTATTGCTGGATGGCTTCGCGACGGTGCATACCCGTGAAAGGATAGTCACACCGCACGCGACGGAGAAGCGCGAATTTCCGCGCCCGCAGGCATGGGGCAAAGCTCAACTCGAACACGCCTGCGAACTGCAGCCCGCCCACCCGCTCGCCCAACTCGCCCTCGCGCGGTTTGAGCCGGACGCCACGCGCCCCGGATTCCTCCGCCAGTTCAGCCTCGAGCGCCTCCTGCCCCAAGACCCGGCCGCCGGGCAACCCGCCCTCCTCCTCCGCGCCGCCAAACTGCGCCTCCGCGCGCGGTAACGGCGAGCATCGGAGGAGGAGGTCAAGGAGTGGCGGACATTCCTGTCGCCGTGGTTGCTCCTGCTGCGGAGAAGCACACTTCCTGGCAAGGCGGTGGGTACGTCATTCGCCCGCGAAGGATGTCAGGCGCTTCGCGCGATGTGATCTCCGGCGACAGGAATGTCGCCGCTCCTCGCGCCGCTATCCGATCCAAGCTAGCGCTTTATCGGCGAGTTTATCGAAGGCGGTGATGGCTTGGATGAGGTGTTCTTCCTTGGTGTCTTCGATTTTGTTGTGGCTGATGCCGTGGAGGCTTTGGACGAACATCATCACGGTCGGCACGCCGGCGCGGGCGACTTCGGCGGCATCGTGCAGGGGGCCGCTCGGGAGACGGTGCGAGACGCCGCAGGTTTCGCGGATGGCCTCGTCGCAGAGCGCGATGAGATCTTCGTGGAAAGGGCGCGGCGCGATGTGCCAGAGGCGTTCCCAGGAAACGCCGACGTGGCCTTCGCTGGCGAAACGCTCGCTGGCAGCGTGCGCCTCGGCGAGCATCGCGGCGAGCGCGGTGGGATCGAGGTGGCGCTGATCGAGGGTGATGCGGCATTCCTCGACGACGCTGGTGACGATGCCCGGTTTCGTGGTGCAAGAGCCGATGGTGCAGACGCCGCTCCCGCTGCGTTCGGCGATGCGGTAGATTTCTGCGCTCATCTTTCCCGCGGCGAGGAAGGCGTCCTTGCGGCGGTTCATCGGCGTGCTGCCGGAGTGCGCGGCCTGGCCGCGGAAGGTGATGGCGTGGCGCTCGACGCCGAAGGTGCCGAGCACGGCGCCGAGCGGAAGATCGAGGACGAGCAAGACCGGACCCTGCTCGATGTGCAGTTCGATGTACGCGGCGGCGTGGGCGAGTTCCTTGCCGCTGGCTTGCACATTTTCAAAGTCGATGCCGCACTCGCGCAGTGCGTCCGGCAAACGGATTCCGGCCTTGTCCACGAGCCCGCGCGCTTCGTCCATGTCGAGATTCCCCGAGCACGCGGACGATCCGAAGAGGCTCTTGCCAAAACGCGCGCCTTCTTCATCGGCCCAATCCACGAGCCGCACCGTCACCGGCGGGCGACCTTGGTATTGCGCGTTCATTCGCCGCAGAATCGCGACCCCGGCCATAACATTGAGGCAGCCATCGAGCCACCCGCCATTCGGCACCGAGTCGATATGTCCGCCGATGAGCAGCTCCTTTTCCGAAGCGCCGCGCATGGTCGCCCAGAGATTACCAGCCTCGTCTTGATGAATCTCCACGGGCAACTCCTCCAGCTTGTGCCGGAGCCAGGTGCGCGCCGTGGCCCACTTCGGGGTAAAGGCCACACGCTGCGCACCATCTTCGTCGCCGGTGAGGGCCCGGAGTTCCTTGAGTTCGGCGATGGTGCGTTGGGGATTCACAGGCGTCGGAACTAACTCCCGCGATAGGTGCTGTAGGCCCACGGGCTGCAGAGCAGAGGCACGTGGTAGTGCGAGTCGGGATCGGTGATGTGAAAGCGCACGGGCACCGCATCGAGGAACTCGCACTCCGGGCCGAAGTAGGCACGGACGTGAAAAGTAAGTTCGTAGATTCCCGCCGTCAGCGCCGCACCCGCGAGAAGCGGGCCATCCGTCCGGCCGTCGGTGTTGGTCGTCGTCGTGATGAGTAACTCCGGCTGACCCGGGGCGAGTCGATGCAGTTCGATTTTGAGATGCGCCGCTGGTTTTCCGTCGGCGATATCGAGGACGTGGGTGGTCAGTTTTCCGGGCATGTCAGGGGGCCACGATGTCGTTGAGCCGCAGTTGCGCAATCTTGTAGATCTCCTCCAGCGCCGTGGCGATCTCGGTGGCCGGCTCGTTGTTTAGACGCTGCTCCATGGCGGCGATGATCGCGTCCACGTTGTTCAGACGCGCACAGATGATGAAGGGGAAATCGAAGCGCGCGCGGTAGGCCGTGTTGAGCGTTTGGATACGCTGGATCGTCGCCACGTCCGCCTGCGCGAATCCGGCGCTGGCCTGTTCGCGGCTGGATTCGGCGGTGACTTGTCCCTGCTGGGCGAGTCGTCCGGCGAGATCGGGGTGCGCGCGGATGAGGGCGAGCCGCCGCACTCCGGAACTCGCCGCGACGATCGCCACCAGCGCGCTGTGCAAGGCCGCCGCGCTGGCAAAGGGGCGCAGCTCCGCGGCCTTTTCGGCGACCCATGGAGAGTGCTCGAAGACGCCGCCCGTCAGCGCGACAAAGGCGCTGGCCGGAAGGGCATTGAGTTGGTCGAGGGTCACAGCGTTCGAGAAATTGCCACGGACGAGATCGGCAGAGCGAGTGCAGGATGAACGGTGCGGGACTTCGACGCCACGCTTGGTTTCGCCGGGTTTGCGCTTCACGATTCGTCTTTCCCGGACTCAGTCCACCAACCTCCCACGTCACCATGATCCTCGGCCCCAATCGTTACGGAAAACAGCGCGTCCGCGTGCTGAAACTCAACCGTAAACCCGACCAGCATGTCGTCAAGGAACTGACCGTCAGCACGCTTTTGCAGGGCGACTTCAGTGCGGCGCACCTTGGCGGCGACAACTCCACGATCGTGCCGACCGACACGGTGAAAAACACCATCCACGTCCTCGCCAAAGATTGCCTCGGCGAAAACACCGAAGCTTTCGCCAACGCCCTCGCGAGTCACTTTCTCGATCGCTACGCCCACCTCGAATCGGTGGAGGTCGAGATCCGGGAGCGCGTCTGGCAGCGCATGACGATCGACGGGACGCCGCATCCGCACAGCTTCATCGACCGCGACCAAGGCGTGCCGCTGGTCTCGCTGAAAAAATCGCGGGACGCCTTCATCCTGTGGTCGGGCATCACCGATCTCATCGTGCTGAAGGCGACGGAGGCCGCGTTCGCTGGTTTCCCGCGGTGCGAGTTCACGACGCTCCAGGAAGTGCCCGACCGGATCGTTGCCACGAGCATCTTCGCGCAATGGAACTACACGGCGCTCGACCTCGATTTTGCCAAACTCAACGAGCGGATTTTGACCACGATGCTCGGAGTTTTTGCTAAGGAATTCAGTCCCTCGGTGCAGCGGACGCTTTTCCAAATGGGTGAGGCCGCGTTGCAGGCGGTGAGCGAAATTGCCGCGGTCGAAATAAAACTGCCGAACAAGCACTATCTCGGCATCGACCTCGCGCCGTTCGGACGCGAAAACGCGAACGAAGTCTTCCTTCCGACCGACGAACCGCACGGCGAGATCGAGGCCATCGTGCAACGGTCGGCGTGAGGCAACAGGGAGGCGACTTTGGACTGCGCGTCAGTCTCCGCCAGTCGCCCGGCGCAAATGACCCCCGGGCTTTTTCCGCAAAATCGGCAACAGCTCGGCCAGCACGCTGATCGCGATTTCCGCCGGGGAATCCGCGCCGATATCCAGCCCGATGGGTGCGTAAAGATTCGGCGCCTGGCGCGGGGCGAGGCCGCGGCGCTCCAGCTCCTCAAAGACTCGCGACACTTTGCGCCGGCTGCCGATCATGCCGATGTAGCGGAGCGCCGATCGATCGAGCGCGGCGGCCAGCGCCTCTTGATCGATCAAATAGTTGCGACTGACGATGACCAGCGCCTCATCCGATCGCCACGTTCGGCTGGCAATAAAGTCGGCGGGTGAAACGTCGCTGATGATCTGGTGAGCGTGCGTGAAATCCCTCAGCAACTCAGGGCGATCTTCGAGGACGGTGACGTGCAGGCCGGTTTCAGACGCGAGCCGCGCGATGGCCTGCGAGCAGTGTCCGCCGCCGATGAGGAAGATGGCCTCGTTCACGATCTGGGGCTCGAGGAGCACGGTGACTTCGCCTCCGCAGATGGCGCCAAAAGAGTCCGCGTCGTTTTCGTGCAGCGGGTAACGCCGCAAGCTTGGACCTTTTTCGTGAAGAACTTTGCCGGCGTCTTCGATCACCAAGGCCTCGAATTTTCCGCCGCCGATCGTGCCGTCCGTCTTGCCATCCGCATAGACGATCATCTTGGCTCCGGCCTCCCGCGGCACCGATCCGCTGGTGGCCGCGACGGTCACCAGCACGCAGGGAGTGCGGGCCTCGCGCGCCCGGAGCAGTGCCTGCAATACCCAGTTGGTCATGGCGCTTTCACAGGCCGTGATTGTGCGCGTGGGGACGGAAATGAGGCAAGCGTGACGGACAAAGTTGGGCGTGTCCCGTGCGGGGTCTTTTTAAAAAAAGCCGCATTCAGAAACAGCACCGCTTCCTCCCGACGATTGATTTGCCGAGCGAGACCAGCCACAAATCCCCCCACGCGCCTCCCGCGCCCCCGTCATCCCACTCCATGGCCGCGATCTCTCTCGACCCTTCCGCTCCCGATTTCACCCGGCGCTGCGTCAATCTCGCTGACCGCCGACTGGGCGCGGAGGCGGTGGCGGCGAGCGACGATTTCTTTGCGCCGAAAGAGCGGATGCTGAATCCGGAGCCGGCGATCTTCATCCCCGGAAAATACGACGACCACGGCAAGTGGATGGATGGATGGGAAAGCCGGCGGCGGCGGGTGACGGGGCACGATTGGTGCGTCGTGAAATTGGCGCGTCCGGGAACGATCGAAGGCGTGGACCTCGACACCTCGCACTTCACGGGAAACTTTCCGCCCGCGGCTTCGGTCGAGGCGTGTCAGGTCGCCGCAGGGCATCCGTCCGACGCCACCGAGTGGCTCGAGATCGTGCCGGCGAGCGCCTTGCAGGGCCAGAGCCACCACTACCTCGCCGCGTCCTCGACGCAGACTTTCACCCACGTGCGGTTGAATATTTTCCCCGACGGTGGGATCGCCCGGCTGCGGATCTACGGGCGTCCGCGAGTGGAGTGGCGGGATCTGGCAAAGGACACGCTGGTCGATCTCGCCGCGGTGGAAAACGGCGCGTACATCGTGGCGGCGAATAACCAGCACTTTGGCCTCGCCTCGGCACTGCTCCTCCCGGGGCGCGGGCTCAATATGGGCGATGGTTGGGAGACGAGGCGGCGCCGCGAGCCGGGGAATGACTGGTGCATCGTGGCGCTCGCGCATCCGGGCTCCATCCGCCGGGTGGTCGTCGATACCGCTTTCTTCAAAGGAAATTTTCCCGATCGCTGTTCGCTCCAGGCGGCGGCGGTGAAGGGCGGGACGGGCGACTCGCTAATCACGCAGTCGATGTTCTGGCCGACGCTGCTCCCGGAGCAGAAGCTGCAGATGGATCACGAGCATCCCTTCGCCGCCGAAGTCGTGGATCTCGGCATCGTGTCGCACGTGCGCTTCAATATTTTCCCCGATGGTGGCGTGTCGCGGCTGCGGCTCTGGGGATTCCTTGGCTAAACGCGCGACGATGAAATCCGCTCATGCCTGATTTCGATCTGCTCATCCGCGGTGCGCACCCGCATCCGGCGATCGGAATCGCCGATGGCAAGTTCGCGGCCTTCGCCGAGGGCAGCGCGCGGGAGACGATCGACGCCACGGGCCTGCTCGTCCTGCCCGGCGTCGTGGATGCGCACGTTCATTTCAATGAACCGGGACGCGCGGAGTGGGAGGGTTGGGAGACGGGCTCGCGCGCCGCGCTCGCGGGTGGCGTGACCACGGTCTGCGACATGCCGCTGAACTCCACGCCGCCGGTCGTCACCGTAGCAGCCTTCGACGCCAAGCGCGCTGCCGCGGGGGCGAAAAGCGCGTGTGACTTTGCCCTGTGGGGCGGCCTGATTCCCGGGCATCTCGACGATCTCGAGCCCCTCGCCGCGCGCGGCGCGATCGGCTTCAAGGCGTTCATGTCCGGCAGCGGGATCAGCGACTTTCCAAAGGCGGACCTGGCGACTCTGCGCGCCGGGATGCAGCGCGCGGCGGCGCTCGGGCGACTGGTCGCGGTCCATGCGGAGTTCGATCGCGAGCGAACCGGCAGCGGCACCACGGTGCGCGATTTCCTCGACTCCCGCCCGATCGAATCCGAGTGCGAGGCCATCCGCGCCGCGATCGATCTGGCCGGCGAGACGGGTTGCGCACTGCACGTCGTCCACGTGAGCAGTGCGGCGGGAATCGCCCTGATCACCGAGGCGCGAGCCCGCGGCGTGGACGTGACGGGCGAGGCTTGCCCGCATCATCTCGTGCTCACCGAGGAGGACATGGAAACGCTCGGCGCGGTGGCAAAATGCGCGCCGCCACTGCGCAGCTCCGACGAGCGGAAAAAGCTCTGGTCGCGCGTACTCGCGGGCGGAGTGCAAACGATCGGCAGCGACCACTCGCCGTCGCCGTGGTCGCTGAAGAGCGATTCGGATTTCTTCAAAGTGTGGGGCGGCATCTCCGGCATCCAGCATCTCCTGCCCGTGCTCCTCGACGCCGGCCTCGACCCCGAAATTTGCGCGACCTTGACGGCCCTGCATCCGGCGCGCCGCTTCCACCTCGCCGGCAAGGGCGCGCTGCTCGTCGGCGCGGATGCGGACGTCGCGCTGGTCGAAATCGGCGGCACGCAGGAGGTCACCGCCGAGGCGCTTCTCTATCGGCACCGACACTCGCCTTACGTCGGGAGAAAACTGCGCGCCTGCGTCCGGCGCACGATTTTGCGCGGGCAAACCGTCTGCGTGGATGGCAAAGTCACCGGCGCGCCGCACGGGCGCCTGCTCCTCCCGACATGACTCCATGAACGAACCCTCCATGAGCTTTACCCCCGACGAAGTGGCCCCGATCGCGGCTGCCTTGAGCGCCGCGAATCGCGACTTCCTCGTCCACTATCCCGGCGAGTCGAATCACCGCCAGCCGGTGCATGTGCTCTATGGCGGCGGGCATCTCTTCAAGGCGGATTCAGCGCGCAAGCTCGGCGAGTTGGCGCTGCGTTCCTTCCAGGAAAATGCACCCGATGCCGCGACGCTCGCCGCCGCGCTCGGGCTGAGCGGCGACCCCGCTTTCCTCCAGGCGCTCCATGATCGGGTGGGCGAAAAGCTGCGGCGCGAACCGGTCGAAGACTTCCGCCTCGATTACGAAGACGGCTACGGCAACCGGCTCGATGCCGAAGAAGATGGTCACGCCGCGCAAGGTGCCCGCGAAGTCGCCAGCGGATTGGCCGCTGGCACGCTGCCGCCTTTCATCGGCATCCGCATCAAGCCGATGAACGAGGATCTGCGCGCCCGGGCCACGCGCACGCTCGATATTTTCCTCACCACGCTGCTTACCGCATCGGGCGGACGGCTGCCGGAAAATTTCGTCATCACCGTCCCGAAAGTGCAGATCCCCGAGCAGGTCATCGCCGTCGGTCATCTCCTGGAAATCCTCGAACGCAAAAACGGTCTCGCCGTCGGGGCGCTGAAGATCGAGTTGATGCTGGAGACGCCCCAAGCCATCATCGACCAGCACGGGCGGCTCACCCTGCCGACGCTGCTCGCTGCGGCGCGGGGCCGGTGCGTCGCGGTGCATTTCGGCGTCTATGATTACACCGCCTCGCGCAATATCACCGCGGCCTATCAGGGCATGAGCCACGCGGTCTGCGATTTCGCCCGCGAGATCATGGCGGTGGCGCTCGCAGGCACCGGCATTTTTCTCTCCGATGGGGCCACGAATATCCTGCCCGTCGGCTCCCGCGAGACCGTGCAACACGCCTGGCGCCTCGCCTTCGAGGACACCAGCCACTCGCTGCGCAACGGCATCTACCAGGGCTGGGACCTGCATCCGTCGCAGTTCATCCCGCGCTACGCCGCGGTCTATGCCTTCTTCCTCGGCGGACTCGAAGCCGCGTCGCGCCGGCTCAAAGCCTTCATGGAAAAAGCCGCGCTCGCGTCGCTCTGCGGCGATGTCTTTGACGACGCCGCGACCGGCCAGGGGCTGCTGAATTTCTTCTTGCGCGGCATCACCTGCGGCGCGATCACCGAAGCCGAAGCGCTGGCCACTGGGCTGACGCTCGAGGAAATCCGCTCGCGTTCCTTTTTGAAAATTCTGCTGGGGCGGAGGAAATGATGAGCTCAGCCGCCTTCACGCTGACCCTCAACGGCGAGAGGGTCGAGGTGCGGGACGCGGCGCCCGATACGACCTTGCTCGACTGGCTGCGCCGGACCGGGCGCGTGGGGACGAAATGCGGTTGCAACGAAGGCGACTGCGGAGCCTGCACGGTGGCGCTGCTCGAGACCGACGCGCAGGGCCGGCCCGCCTGGCGCGCGATCAACTCGTGCATCGCGCTGCTGCCGATGTTTGCCGGACGCGAACTCGTGACCGTGGAAGGCGTGGCCGATGGCGCGGAGTTGCATCCGGTGCAGGCCTGCATGGTGCAGCACTACGGCTCGCAGTGCGGCTACTGCACGCCGGGTTTTGTCATGTCGATGTTCGAGGGCTTTCAGCGGGACGACATGAATGAGCCGTGGCAAATCGCGGATCAACTCAGCGGCAATCTGTGCCGCTGCACCGGCTACCGGCCCATCCGCGACGCGATGCTCGACGCTCTCGCGCAGCGAACGCCCGACGCGCGCTTTGCGCGGGAGACGGCACCGCTTGCGCCGTTCACTTTCGAGCGCGAGACAGAAATGTTTCACCGTCCCGCGACGCTGGCGGATTTGCTCAAGCTCAAGCGTCAGCATCCCGCCGCGGTGCTCGTGGCCGGCGCGACGGAGATCGGTGTACTGATCAACAAGCGGCATCAGCGTTTTCCTAAGCTGATCTCGACGGAAGCGGTCGCGGAATTGCGTACGATCGTATCGACCGACGACGCGTGGCATCTCGGCGCGGCGGCAACGCTCACGGCGATCGAGGAGGCGCTCGGCGGCGAGTTGTCGTCGTTCGGAAAAATGCTTCGGCTCTTCGCCTCGCGGCAGATTCGCAGTCGCGCGACGCTTGGCGGAAATCTGGCAACGGCGTCGCCGATCGGCGATAGCGCACCGGTACTGCTTTCGCTCGATGCGTCGCTGGTCCTGGCCTCCGAAGCCGGCGAACGCACCGTGCCGCTCAGCGAATTTTTTACGGGATACCGGAAGACCGTTTTGCGCACGGATGAGGTCATCAGGACGATCGTGGTGCCGCGCAAGGAGTTGGGGCGCCCTCGCCCCGAGTTTGAGTCACGGGGCGAGGGCGCCCCTACTCCTTGGACGCGCACTGCATTTTTCAAGGTCTCGAAGCGGCGCGAGATGGACATCAGCACGGTCGCGGCGGCGTTTTGCATCGAGATCGATGCGCAGGGCTTGGTGACGCAGGCGCGGCTGGCGTTCGGCGGTGTCGCGGCGACGCCGATGCGGGCGCTCGACGCCGAGCGGGCCTTGCTCGGGCGCACGCTGGAGGAAGGTGCGGCGGAGGTCGCGGCGACGTTGCGCGAGGCGTTCACGCCGATCGACGATGCGCGGGGGAGTGCGGAGTTTCGGCGCGGATTGATCATCAGCCTGTGGGAGAAGTTCGTGCGTGGTGACGTGGAGGATTCGCTCAAGTTTTCGCCGAGCGAAGTCTGGTCGGCGACGGATGCCTCGCGGGCGCTGCCGCATGAGAGCGCGGTGGGGCACGTCACCGGCCGCGCGGAGTATGTGGACGATGTCGCACAGCGCCGGGGGATGCTGGAGCTGTGGCCGGTGCGCGCGCCGCACGCGCATGCAAAGATTCTCCGGCGCGACGCGGCCGCGGCGCGGCGGATGCCGGGCGTCGCGGCGGTGCTGCTCGCGGAAGATGTACCGGGTCACAACGACGTGGGGGGCCACCACGACGAAGTGCTCCTCGCGGATTCCGAAGTGCTCTTCCACGGCCATCTCGTCGCGATCGTCGTCGGCGAAACATTGGCGGCGTGTCGTGCGGCGGCGGCGCTTGTGGAGATCGACTACGAACCGCTTCCGGCGGTGCTCACGATCCCCGAAGCAATCGCGGCGGACAGCTTTCACACCGCGCCAAACTTCATGCGACGCGGTGACTGGCGCGCGGCGCTCGAAGGCTCCGCGCATCGGATCGAAGACGTCTTCGAGTTTGGCGGGCAGGAGCATTTCTATCTTGAGACGCAGGCCGCGTGGGCCGAGGTCGATGGGGAGGGGAATGTGCTCGTCTCCTCCTCGACGCAACATCCCACGGAGATCCAAACGATCGTCGCCGAGGTGCTGCACTTGCAGCGTCATCGCGTCGTCGTCCAGGCGCCGCGGATGGGCGGCGGCTTCGGTGGCAAGGAGACGCAGGGGAATACCTGGGCGGCGCTCGTGGCGCTCGCGGCGCTCAAGACGGGTCGCCCAGTGCGCGTGCAACTCGACCGCGATCTCGACATGCAACTCACCGGCAAGCGCCATCCCTTTCGCACGCACTTTCACGCTGGCTTCGATCCGGAGGGAAAGCTCCGCGCGCTGAAGTGCGAGCTCATCTCGAATGGCGGCTGGTCGCTCGATCTCTCCCAGCCAGTCACGGATCGCGCGATGTTTCACCTCGATAATGCCTACTACCTCCCGAACGTGGAAGTGAGCGGGCGCGTCGCAAAGACGCACCTCGCGTCGAACACGGCGTTCCGCGGATTCGGCGGACCGCAGGGGATGCTCGTCATCGAGGAGATCATGGACCGCATCGCGCGGCAGCTCGGGCTCCCGCCGGAAGTCGTCCGCGAGCGGAATCTCTATCACGGGACCGGTGCGACGAATACAACCCACTACGGCCAGGAAATCGGCGACAACCGCATCCAGGCGATCTGGCATCGGCTGAAGGAAACGTCCGGCCTCGCCGCGCGCCGCGCGGAGATTGCGGAGTGGAATGCCACGCACCGCGGCCGCAAACGCGGTCTGGCGATCACGCCGGTGAAGTTCGGCATCAGCTTCACTTTCACGCCCTACAATCAAGCCGGCGCGCTCGTGCTGATCTACCGCGACGGCACCGTGCAGGTGAATCACGGCGGCACCGAGATGGGCCAGGGCTTGCACACGAAAATCCTCGGCATCGCGATGCGCGAACTCGGCGTGCCGCGCGAGTCCATCCGCATGATGACCACGGCCACGGACAAGGTCCCTAACACTTCGGCCACTGCGGCGTCGAGCGGCTCCGATCTGAATGGCGCAGCGGTGCAGGACGCGTGTCGGCAGCTCCGCGCGCGGCTCGCGCCGATCGAGGCCGAGCTGCGCCAGAGCGGAAAAGAGCCGACCTTCGCGGAAGTCGTCGAGCGCGCCTACCTGCAGCGGGTGAGCCTCAGCGCGCAGGGCTTCTATGCGACGCCGGGTCTCCACTGGGATCGCGCCGCGGGTCAGGGCCGCCCCTTTCACTACTACGCCTGCGGGGCGGCGGTCACGGAGGTGGAGGTGGATGGCGACACCGGGATGAGCCGCGTGCGCCGGGTGGACATCCTGCACGACGCTGGCCATCCGCTAAATCCGCAGATCGACCGCGGCCAGATCGAAGGCGGCTTCGTGCAGGGCCTGGGCTGGCTCACTTCCGAAGAACTCCGCTGGGACCCAAGCGGCGTCCTGCTCACCCACAGCGCGAGCACCTATCAGATTCCCGCAATCAGCGATGCGCCTGCGGATTTCCGGGTCGCGCTTTTTGAAAATGCCGAGCAACCGAACGTCGTCCACGGCAGCAAAGCCGTGGGCGAACCGCCGCTGATGCTCGCGATCTCCGTGCGCGAAGCGATGCGCGAAGCCGTCGCCTCTTTTGGCACCGCGCCCCGCCGCGTGAGTCTGCCATCGCCCGCGGTTCCAGAGGCCGTGTTCGCGGCGATTCAGAGCGTGCGGAAAGAGATGACGACCTAAGTTTCCCCCGGCACTCTCGCTCTCTCTATTCTTTGCTGCCCGTCCCATGCTCCGCCTCCTGCGTTTTCTCCCGCTCTCTCTGATCCTCTCCACTGCCGCCTTTGCCGGTGAGCGCCCCATCTCCCGTCCCGGCGTGCTCCTCCTCACGCACGAAGCCGCGATGCAGATGGCGCTGGCGAAGAACTTCGCCATCCAAGTCCAGCGCTTCGCGCCGCAGGTCGCCGAGCAGCGGGTCCGCAGCGCGTGGGGCGAATTCGATCCCGTGCTTTCCGCAAAATGGGACCGCGATGATAACACCCGCCGGAACCAGTTCGTGGATTCAAGGGTGCAACTCGCGCGGTCGAGTTCGCGCACGGACGACTGGAATGTCGGCTTCGGTGGGCTCACCCCGTGGGGCCTGCGCTACGATCTCGGGCTCGGCAGCACGACTTCGAGCGGAACCGCAAGCTCGGGCGACGATCGATTCGCCACGAGCACCCGGCTCGCCATCGAGCAACCGCTGCTGCGCGGTTTCGGCCCAGCAGTGAATCTCGATGTGGTGCGGATCGCGCGGAACAACGCCTTTGCCTCCGAGTGGGCGTTTCGCCAGCAGATCATCGACACCCTGACCGAGACCGATTTCGTGTACAACGACCTGCACTTCGCGCTCGAGAATCTCAAAGTCGCCGAGCGGTCGCGGGCGCTGGCTCTGCAACTCTACTCCGACAACGAAGCGCGGCTGAAGATCGGGGTGAAATCGCCCCTGGACGTCACCGAAGCACGAGCGGAAGCGGCGGCGCGTGAGGAAGCCGTGATCCTGGCGCGGCGGGTGGTGCGCGATAACGAAAACCTGCTCAAGCAACTCGTCACCAATGATCTCGAGTCGATGCTTTCGATTCAGGTCGAGATCGAGCCGCCACCGTCTCCGTCGTTCGCCCCGGATGTGCCCCGGGGAATCAATGACGCGCTTGGTCTGCGTCCCGACTATCAGCAGGCGTTGCTCGTTTTGAAGAATCGCAACGTCACGCTGGCCTTCCAGCGCAATGCGACTTTGCCGCGGTTCGACCTCACCGGTTCGCTCGAACTGCTCGGCCTGGGCACCAACTTCGGATCCAGCGTGGAGCGCACCCCGCGGCGAGATCAGACGATTTGGACCGTCGGTGCGGTCGTCAGCATCCCGATCCCCAATCGAGAGGCGCTCGGAAATGAGGCCGCCGCCCGCCTGCAAGTCGCCCAGCAAATGGTGGAGCTGAAGCGCCTCGAACAAAAGATCGTCGTCGAGGTGGACAATGCCAGCGGGCAGGTGGTCACCTCCCGCGAGCGGATCGTTTCGAATGAGGAAGCGCGCCGTCTCGCCCGCGAGAGCCTGGATGCGGGCGAGGAGCGTTTGAAGGCGGGCGTCGGAACGACCTTCGTGGTGCTCGAACTCCAAGCCAAGCTGGCGGAGGCGGAGGCCGCGGAAATCCGCGCCCGAGCGGACTACAACAAAGCGGTCTCGGAATACTATCGGCAGACCGGGACTTCGCTGCGGGTGTACAATGTGAACCTGCAGTAGCGGCGCCGAACCGTCACTGCGCCGCGCGCGTCTGGACAAATTTGCCGGGATTCAGCAGCCCGCTCGGATCGAGCGCGGTCTTCAGCGCGACATGCACTTCGCGGCTCACGGCGCTCGCCGCCTGCGGCCACCAGCGTTCCTTCGCCACGCCGATTCCGTGTTCGCCGGTGATCGCGCCACCCCAGGCAAGCACCTGGGTGAAAAGCTCATCGAGCGCGAGGCCGACTCTCGCCTTCACCGCAGGGTCGCTGTGATAGTTCGCGGCCATGATGTTCGTGTGGATGTTGCCGTCGCCCGCGTGACCGAAGCAGGCGATCGGGTAGCCGTATTTCTTGCGCAGTTTCGCGGCGAAATTGGCGAGATCCACGAGCCGTCCGCGCGGGACGACGATGTCTTCGTTGAGCTTGATCAGCCCGGTGGACTTCAGCGATTCGGAGAATTTGCGCCGCAACTGCCAGAGCTTCTCACACGCGACCTCGCCGTGCGCCGTCGCGAGATGCAGCGCGCCGAGGCTTTGCAAGAGCGCGGCAAGCGAGCGCGTCTCCGAGCGCACAGATGCAGGCTGGCCGTCGAGGTCGATGAGTACGTGACCTTCACCGGCCGGCACGATCGCCGCGCCGAGATGCTCGCGCGCGCTTTTTAGCGTGAAGCTATCGGCTATCTCGAGCGCGGCCGGGAGGAAGCCCGCGTGGAAGATTTTCTGCACCGCATCCGCGGCCTGACGGAAGGTGCGGAAGCTGGCGGAAAGACTGGCGCGCGCGGGCGGGAGCGGCAGCAGGCGCAGGGTGGCCTCGGTGACGACGCCGAGCAAGCCTTCGGAGCCAACAAAGATTCCGATGAGGTCGAAACCGGTTTTGTTTTTGTGCGTCCGCCCGCCGGTGCGGAGGACGCGGCCATCGGCGAGCACCACTTCGAGACCGAGGATGTAGTGGCGGGTGACGCCATACTTCAGGCAGCGCGGGCCGCCGGCATTCGTGGCGATGTTGCCGCCGAGGCTGCAGTCCGCAAGGCTCGCGGGGTCGGGCGGATAGTAGAGGCCCTGCGCGCGCACGGCGGCTTGCAGCACGCCAGTGATCACGCCCGGTTCGACGACCGCAACGCCGTCGGCAAAGTGGATCTCTTTGATGCGATTCATCCGCGCCAGCGAGAGCGCGATGCCCCCGTGCAGCGGCACGCAACCGCCGACGTAGCCATAACCCGCCCCGCGTGCCGTGACCGGGATGCCGCGCCGATGGGCGAAGCGGAGGACTTTGCTCACCTCCTCCGTCGTGCGCGGAAAGACCACCACATCCGGCGCGCGGCTCGCGAACCACTTGTCGGTCGCATGTTCGGCGAGCGTCTGTGTCGCCACGGACACCTGCTCGGGACCGATGAGCCGGGCGAGTTGCTTTGCGAAAAGAGGTGCGGGCATCCGCGGATTCGCCGCCACGTTCAACGTTCCTCAGTCCCCTTGCCGCCCAGGGCTTTTTGAATGCTGCCGCTCATGCGCTGGAGAAATCCCGGCTTCGGTTCCGGTTCTTTCGGCGGAAGAGGCTCGGCCCGGCGGATCTCCGGTTCGCGTTCGACCGCGACCACGGCAGTCGCCTGCGTCTTGGGTTTCACTTTCGGCCGCGGCACCGGCGTGGGCGTGGGCGGGGCTGCGGTGACGAGTGGCGACGGCGGATCGACCGGAAAGCCATCGTGCGAAATGACGCTCCCCTTCCCCGCACTGACCACGATGCGTCCGAGTTCCGCACCCGCGTCGTCCACGCAGGTCACCGTCCAGAGCGGCACGGCTTCGGGCCCATCCTTGCGGAGTTCGTAGTGCATCACGGCGACGCTCGCGTTGTTTGCGAGCGCATATTGCTGGGTGATTTTCGCGACCTTGTCGGAATCAAATTTCAACGCTTCGCCCCCGAAGACATCCGCTGGCTGCACGCTCTCGACGAACTGGGAGAGATTGCGCGAGGCGACCACTTCGCCGGCGGCGATGACAAATTCGCGCAGGCCGTTTTCGGATTTCTCGTCGTGCGTGAGGAGATACCAGCGTTCTGGATCAGGCGTGCCGTCGCGCGCTTCGATCCGCGCGAGTTTCTTCGACTCCCCTTTGGGCAGCAGTTTGAGCGCGTCGATGGCCGTGGGCGTCTCAGCCGCCTGGGCCAAAGCCCCAGCGGCCCAGCAATGCGCGACGAGGAGCGCGAGGAGCGGTTTCATGGAATGCATCCGACGTGCGAACTTAGCGAGCCGACGGCGGGATTCAAAGCGAATGTCCATCGGCCCCGGGAGCGCCGCCGTCCCGTGCGGCATCGTCACTCGCGCGCGCAGCGCCGCTCAGATGTGGTGCTGCGCGCAATCGGGAGGTTGCCGCACGGGACGGCGGCGCTCCCAGGCGGCGCTCCCAGGGTGAGGAATTTCTTTACCGGCTCGACGGCGCTTCGCAGAGTCGCGCGCATGATTATCAAACCCAAAATCCGCGGCTTCATCTGCGTTACGGCTCACCCGGCCGGCTGCGCGGCGCATGTCCGGGGGCAGATCGATTTTGTGCGTTCCAAAGGCGCGCTGCGGGAGATGCCGAAGCGGGTTTTGGTGGTCGGCGCCTCGACGGGCTACGGGCTGGCGAGCCGCATCGTGCCAGCATTTGCGGGTGGCGCGGCGACGGTCGGCGTGTTCTTTGAGAAGCCCTCGGAGAACGGCAAGCCGGCAAGCGCGGGGTGGTACAATTCGTGCGCCTTTGAACAGGAAGCGCACGCCGCCGGCCTCCACGCGAAGAGCGTGAATGGCGATGCTTTCTCGGAGGAAATCAAGACGCGCACCATCGACCTCATCAAGGCGGACCTCGGACAGGTGGACCTCATCGTTTATAGCCTCGCTTCTCCGCGCCGCACGCATCCGAAGACCGGCGTGACCGCGAAGTCTGTGCTGAAGCCGGTCGGCCCGCCTTTCACGGCGAAGACCGTGGACACCGACAAAGGCACGGTCTCGGACATCACCATCGACTCCGCGAGCGAGGAGGAGATCGCGGACACGGTCACCGTCATGGGTGGCGAGGATTGGGAAATGTGGATTGACGCGCTCGCCGCGGCAGGTGCGCTCGCGCCGGGTGCGAAGACGGTGGCGTATTCCTATCTCGGACCGGATCTGACGTGGGCGATCTACCGCGCGGGGACGATCGGGCGGGCAAAGGAAGATCTGGAAGCGACCGCAAAACGGCTCCACGAAAAGCTCTCCGGCTCCGGCGGCGCGGCGTATGTCTCCGTGAACAAGGCGCTGGTCACGCAGGCCAGTTCAGCGATCCCCGTGGTGCCGCTCTACATTTCGCTCCTCTACAAAGTGATGAAAGCGCAAGGACTGCACGAAGGCTGCATCGAGCAGATCCAGCGACTCTTTGCCGACCGGCTCTACAACGGCGCCGCGCCCCAGCCCGACGACGAAGGGCGTATCCGGATCGATGATTGGGAGATGCGGCCGGACATCCAGGCGGCAGTTGCCGCGCTCTGGCCGTCGGTGACGACGGAGAGTCTGCCGACCGTCTCGGACATCGCGGGATATCGGCAGGAATTCCTGCGGCTCTTCGGCTTCGGGATGGCGGGCGTGGACTACGACGCCGAGGTCGATCCCGAGGTGAAGCTGAGCTAAAGGGGAAATTCACCGCGAAGGAGCGAAGCAGCAAAGAGTGCAGAGCAACAAGGGCGCATCGTTCTTCCCTTCGCTGCTTCGCTTCTTCGCGGTGAATTCCTTTTTTCCGCGCGGCTACTTTGCTTTGCCAGCGCTGGGGCAGAGGCTCGCGATCTCACACGCAGCGCAGTCGGGCTTGCGAGCCATGCAGCGGCGGCGGCCATGCCAGATGAGCCAGTGGCTGAAAAGCGTCCATTGCTCGCGCGGGATGAGTTTCATCAAGTCCTGCTCGATCTTCTCCGGCGTCGTCTGCTTCGTGAGGCCGAGCCGTGCGGAAAGACGCTGCACATGCGTATCGACGACGACGCCCACATTGATCCCAAACGCATTCCCGAGGACCACGTTTGCCGTCTTGCGCCCGACGCCGGCGAGCGGCGTGAGTTCGTCCATCGTCCGCGGCACTTCCCCTCCGTGCCGGGCGACTAGCGCCGTGCAACACGCTTTGAGGTTCTTTGCCTTGGCGCGGAAGAAGCCGGTCGTTTTGACGATCTCCTCGAGCTGCTCCTGCGGCAGCGAGACGTAGTCCTGCGCACTCTGGCAGACGCGGAAGAGTTCCTTGGTCACGATGTTCACGCGCTTGTCCGTGCATTGCGCGGAGAGGATCGTGGCCAGGAGCAGCTCCAGCGGATTGCGGTAGTCCAGCTCGCAGTGCGCGTCGGGATAAGTGCGCGCCAGCGCGGCGACCACGGCGGTGGCGCGTTCGGCGCGCGTCACTTCGCTTTCGGCGTGGGGGCTCCGACGCCCCCGAGCGCCTCCACCTTCTGCTTGGCCTGCTCGGCAAAGGGCGAGTCGGGATACTTCTCCACGATGTCCTGATAAGCGCGGACCGCCGCTTTCTTCTGGCGATCACGGAATACTTTCACCTTCTCGGCCTGCTGTTCGGCTTGGGTCTTCTCTTTCTTGCAGCCGATCAGGCTGCTGCCAAAAGAGGCCAACAGGAGGAGGGCGAAGATATTGCGGAGCATGAGGGAAGGGATCAGGGGAGCCGCGGCTGGGCCGCCAGCGCCGGCAGTTTTAAGCACGAATCCCCGTCGATGGACACAAATAACCCGCGCCGCGGCAGGCCTCTGCGAGACTGACGTTTCCTCGAAAGCGGTTCACTTTTTCGCTGGCGCAGCTTCCTTTTTCGCCGCCGGCGTCGGCATGGGGATCTGGCCGTTCGCCTGCTTCTCGAGGAGTTGCGCGCCGAGCCAGAGACCCTCGGAGGCCGCGTCGCTCACTGCGCTATAGTAGGCAGCGATCTTCATGTAGTTGTCGATCGCCTGCTCGAAGCGCCCATTGCCCTCGTGGATCTTGCCGAGGAGGAGCATCGAGCGCGCGCGCAGTTCGGACGTGGCGTCCTTCGCCTTGATCACTTCGAGGAGCAGCTTGCTCGCTTCGTCGTCCTTCTTCTGCTCGTGCAAGCCCTGGGCGATGGGGAAGTTCGCCTCGAGCGCGTATTTCGACCAGCCGTAGAGCTTCTTCAATTCCTCGGACACGGTCCCGGCCTCGGTCGATTTGGCGGATGCTTCGCCCTCCTTCCCCTCCGCCTTGAGTTGCGCGGCCTGCGCCTGGAGGATCTTGGATTTGCCGAAAAGAGCGATGGCTTGCGCTTCCTGCACGTCGCGCGGGGCCTTCGCCGGCTCGGTATTCGCCGGGATCCGATAGTCCTGGGCGATCTTCTCATAGACCTTCGCGGCCTCGTCGTACTTCTTGTTCTCGATGAGCGAGCGTCCATAGAGATCGAGTTCCCCCGAGCCGAAACGCAGATCGTCGCGGAAGACGGCCTCCATCTGCGTGAGCGCCTTGGCCTTGTCCCTTTCGAAAGTGTAACCGGCGAGCGTGAAGGCGACCTTGCTCGAGAGATTCGGATTCTCCTTACACTTCTCCAGGAGCGCCGCGAAGTAGGCGTCCACGTCTTCGACCGTTTTGATTTTCACCCGCAGTTGGAGACGCAGGACATCGAGCAGATTATTCAGCGCCAGCGCCACCGCCGGACTTTCGGGGAAATCCGCGATAATCCGCTCGGATGCCGCGAGGCTCTTCTCCACCCCCTTGCGCCACTCGCCGCGTTTCGCTTCATCGAGCGCGAGGTAGGGGCCTTGCGATTCTCCGTAGCTTTTCCACAGCCCACTCAGTTTCACGAGGGCATCCGCAGCGGTCGGGTGCGCCGGCTTTTTCTCCACAAACTCTTCGTAGGTCGTGATCGCCTCCATCCCTTTACCCTGGCTGGTCTGGATCTGCGCCATGAAGTCGTAGGCCTGATAGAGCGCATCGTTCTCGGCATACTTTTCCGTGAAGGTCTTCATGAGCGCGGCGACCTCCTCGTACTTCTGCTCGCCGGCGAGAGAGCGCGCGCGCTCAAAGTAGGAAAAGGGTGCCGGGGCGCTCTCCGGGAATTTTTCCGCCAGCTTCTCCAGACTCTTGAAGCCTTCCTCCTTCTCGCCCGTATTCATCTGCCCCTGCGCCAGCGCGTAGAGCGCCTCCGGCATGAGCTTGCTGTCGGGGAATTTTTCGATGAAGCCCTGCAGTTCCTTCACCGATTCCTTGATGTCCCCGCTGAGTTGCAGTTGCCCCACGTAAAACGCCGCGTCCTCGGCCTGCGGCGTCCCGCTGTAGCTATCGCGCACGCTCTTAAAGGCGGCGACGGCATCGGCCGTTTTGTCCGTCTTCATATAGACGATCCCGACGGCAAATTCCGCCGCGACCGCGAGTTCCTTGGCTGGCTTCGTTGCCAGGAAATCCTGGAGGCTCTTTAACGACTCCTCGTATTTGCCCAGGCCGACCTGCGCCATGGAGCGCTGCATCATCAGTTCCGCGATGTAGCGACCGGTGGGATAGGTTTCGACACCCCGCTGGAAGAACTCGATGGCCTTCTCGGGATTCGTGAATTCCTGGCCCGGCGTGAGGAACATGCTGCCCATCACGAGGTCGAGATTTTCGGCCATCGGGTCCGCCTTGTAGGCCGTCTGAAAGGCTTCGTATTTCTCCACCGCCTTCTCGACCTGGTTCTGAATCGCGTAGCCCAGCGTCGTGAAATAGAGGATCTGCTTCTTCTGTTCCGCGTCTTCGACGTAAGGATCGACGAAGTTGAAAATCACCCGCGCTTCGTCGTGTTTGCCGAGTTGGAAATAGACCATCGCGCTCTTCACCTTGGCCGTCACCGTGAGGTCTGGGCGGCCTTCGATGGTGGGAATTTTTTCGGCCTCCTTGTCGGCAATGCGATTGTAGTAGTCGCGGGCGGCGAGATCGCGATTCACGGTCACGGCCTGCTTCGCGGCGGCGCGGTACTGCTGCACGCGGAGCTTCTGTGCTTCGACCACGCGATCCTTCGGAAAGACGCCGCGGTAGGCCTCGAGCGCGCGCATCATCATCGGCGGCTTCTCCTTCTCCGGTAAGTGCGTGGCGCGGGCGAAGAGCAGTTCACCGATCTGAAATTGCGACTCGTAAACGAGCGCCAGGCTGGTCGGTTTCGCGATGATCTCCCGGAGGATTTTTTCCGCCTCCTGGTAGTTCTTCTTCGCCCCCGGATCGGCGCCGTCTTTCTCCGCCGCCACATTAGCCAGCGTGCCGAGCGTGAGACCGAGGAGATACTGGCTGTCGAGGATCGTCGGACTCTGCGCAAAGGCCTGGATATTCGACCGCAGTGCGGTCACGGCCTCGTCGTAGCGCGCGATCTGATAAAGCGCGATGGACTTCGAGTAGTTCGCGGACTCCACCTCGCGGCTCTTCGGATAGTTTTTGATAAACGTGTCGAACTGATTCGCGGCGTCGGCAAAGGCCACCTCGCGCGCCTTGTCCCCCGGCGGGAGCTTGGTCGCCTTCGCGACGAGGATCTGGGGGATCATGTTGGCCGCGAGTTCCTTCGTCTGCGCGTCCACGTTCTTCAACGCGGGCAGCTTTTCCAGCGCTTCCACGCTTTTGTCATACTCGCCCGCGAGGAAGTAGGTGTAGCCGACGCGGAACTGGGCCTGCGGGATCGCGCCGGATGTCGGATATTTCGTGATCAGCGTCTCGAAGAGCGTGATGGCATCGGCGTATTTGCCGTCGTTCGCGAGCGCCAGGCCGTCGTCGAACATTTTCAGATCGAGCGGCTGCGCGGCTGCCGGAGCCTGCGCCCGGGCCGTCTGCGGCAAGACCGCGAGGAGCGCCGCAAAGGCGGAAAAAACTACGAGCGCGAGGGATCGGAAATGGGTCTTCATAGGCGGCTGGCGAGGGTCTGGGACGATAGTGTCGCGGTCGCGCCGTGACCAATTCTTTTGTCGCCGCGCACCGAGCCTTTCTTGGCGATGTCCATTCGCAACCGGCTGTGGTTTCTATTCCACCCCTCGCGATGCTCGCCGTCACCTTTGCCCTGCCTGAAGAAAGTAGAAATTTCCTCCGCGCCCTCCATCACCGCCGCCCGGTCGCGACGCATCCCGGCTGGTGGACTGGCCGCATCGGCGACGCTGCCGTGACGGTGGTTCACACTGGCATGGGCCTCGAAGCCGCGGCCTCGGCAGCGGAAGCCCTGCTCGTCGGCGTGCGCCCCCGGTGGGTCATCAGCGGGGGATTTGCAGGCGCCCTCGATCCGCGACTGCGCCTCGGCGACGTGGTTGTGGCGGAGAATTTTTCCAGCCCGGCGCTGCTCGCCCGCCTCGACCTCGCCGCACATCGCGGCCAACTCGTCAGCCGCGCACGCCCCGCGGAACTCGTGGAGGAAAAAGCCACGCTCCATCGCGAGACGGGCGCCATCGCCGTGGACATGGAGACCGCAGCGATCGCCGCAGCGTGCGCCCGCGCCGGAGTGCCGCTCCTCGCCGTGCGGGCGATCAGCGACCCCGCGCAGACGCCGCTCCCAGCGCCGCTCGCGGAGTGGTTCGATCTCGCCCGCCAACGCCCGCGGCCCCGCCGACTGCTAATGTACGTCTGGCGCCGGCCGTCGGCGATCTGGCCTTTCGTGCGCTTCGTGCGGAGCCTCCCCGTCGCCCGACGCGCACTCACGGAAGCGCTGCTGCGGAGCGTGGAGATAGGCGTTGGCTTCAAGGAGTAGGGGCGCCCTCGCCCCAAGTGCATACTTGGGGCGAGGGCGCCCCTACTCCTTGGATTTACCTCCCGAGCACCTTTGCGAAGAAGCCCTTCATGTCCTCCCACGACTTTTTGTCGGCGGCCTTGTTGTAAGCGTTGCCTTTGGAGTTGTCGTTGCCCGCTTCGGGCTTGGTGAAGCTGTGGACCGCGCCGGGATACGCGACGAATTCATAGCTCACCTTCGCCTTCACCATCTCCTCTTTGAAGGCGGCCTGTTCCGGCGGCTTCACATAAGGATCGTCCGCGCCGTGACAGACGAGCACCTTCGCTTTCACCCCGCCCTCTGCCGCCGGCAGGGTGGTGCCGAGGCCCCCGTGAAAGCTGACGATCCCCGCGACCGGCGCACCGCTGCGGGCGAGTTCGAGCACCGTGGTGCCACCAAAGCAGTAGCCGATCGCCGCCGTCTTCCGCGCGTCGATGCCGGGGCGCTTCAGCAATTGGTCAAAGCCGAGCGTGACGCGGCGACGCAGCAGCGGGAGGTCGCCCTTATATTTGCCGGCCTCGGCGGCGCAGTCCTGCGGATCGCTCGGCCGCACGCCCTGGCCATAAATGTCGGCGGCAAACGCGATGTAGCCGAGTTCCGCAAGCATCGTGGCGCGGCGCTTCGCGTAATCTTGCAGGCCCGTCCAGTCGTGGATGACGAGCACGCCGGGCCGCGGTTTTTCGACCGCATCGTCGTAGGCAACGAATCCTTCGAGGATCGTCTCGCCGTCTTTGTATTCGACGACTTCCGTTTTGATCTTCGCCGAAGCCGGTTGAGCAGCGACGGCCACGAGGGCGAAGGCTGCGGTGGAGAGGGTGGTCGCTTTCATGGGCAAAAACCTACCCACGATTTTCCCTTCTGACCACTGCCTACTCCTTCTCGTCCTCCGCGTCCGCCTCTTCCCAAGTGCCCCCGCGATCCACGATCAACTTCTCGATCGCTGCCACGTCTTCGTAGGAAAGATGCTTCCGCTGATACTTCCGCCAGAGCACGCCGCGCAGGGCGACGAGGTCATCCATCAAAGGCACGTCGTAGTAGGTCCAGTGCTCCTCGCTCGCGAGTTGCGCCTGGATGCGCCACTTCTTGCCAAACTTTTCCGCGCGCACTTCCCGCTTCTCACCGTCCTCGGTTCGGGATTTCCAGACGTGAAGATTGCGCATGACGGGCGGGGTCATAGCCGTTACCCACGGAAGCAGCAAGCAACGCCCGTCCTTGAAAGAAACCCGCTCGATCCTCCTTTTTCTGATCGGTAGCGCTCTGCTCGGAGCGTTGCTGGCGCCATGGCTTTTCTGGGGCGGACGGGGGCTCGCAGCACGCGGCATCGTGCCCTTTCTCGCGGAGCCGGACTTTGCGCAATACTTCGATCGCGCGGTGCTCATCGCCGCAGTGGCGCTGCTCTGGCCGACGATCCGCACCCTGCACATCCGCAGCCGCGCAGAGCTCGGGATCGAGCCCGATCTGCGCGGCTGGACGCACCTCGCCGTGGGTTTCTGGGCGGGCTTCGTCTGCCTCGGGCTCTTCGCCGTGGTCGCGCTCCAGCTCGGCGTTTACAAACTCAAGTCCACCCCGCCGTGGGGCGATCTCGGGAAGATCGCGCTCTCGGCCGGGGTCGTCGCGCTGCTCGAGGAGTGGCTTTTTCGCGGCGCTTTCCTCGGCATCTTCCGGCGCGCGATGAGCAAGTGGACGGCGGTCTTCTGGGTTTCGGCGATTTACTCGATCCTGCATTTCGTGAAACCGCCGCGCGTCGATCTCGCCCCGGAGCAGATCGACTGGCTCACGGGCTTCCGCGTATTGCCGTCGTGCTTTGAAAAGTTCGCCGAGCCCGCGCTCCTCGGCGCGGGCTTCACCACGCTCTTTCTCCTCGGCTGGATCCTCGGCTGGTCCGCCCTCCGCACCCGGGCGCTCTGGCTCGGCATCGGGCTGCACGCGGGGCTGGTCTTCGCAAAATTCGGCTTCAGCAAACTCACCAAACGCAAGATCGACGACACCCTGCCGTGGCTCGGGGATGACATCATCGTCGGGCTCGGCGCCCTCGCCGTCATCGGCATCGCGGGTCTGCTCTGCTGGCTGTGGTTGGAATATGAAGATCGCAAGCTTCGCGCGGCGAGCCAGTGAGGCGCTGACGGCGCTGCTTTACCCGCCGCACTGCGCTGGCTGCGGCGCGGATACCTCGGCGGGCGTGCATCTCTGCGCACGCTGCGCGGCCAAGGCGCGGCCGATCGTCGCGCCCTTTTGCCAGACCTGCTCGGAGCCTTTCGCGGGTGCGATCACCTCCACCTTCACCTGCCAGAACTGCGCGGAGCGGCGGCTCCATTTCGACTGCGCCGTCGCGCCCTATCTCAGCCGCAGCGTCGTGCGCGAATTGATCCATCGCTTTAAATACGACCGCCACTTTTACCTCCGCCACCCGCTCACGGCATGGGCCGCCGACGGGCTCGCTGACACCCGCCTGGCTGCCCCACCGATCGACGCCTTCGTTCCCGTGCCGCTCCATCCCGCGCGCTTCCGCGAGCGCGAATTCAACCAGGCAGACGAAATCGCCAAACTCCTCTCCCAACGCACCGGCACCCCGCTGCTCCGCGCCCTGCGGCGCATCCGCTACACGTCCACCCAAACCGTGCTCGACCGCCACGAGCGGATGGAAAACTTGCGCAATGCCTTCCGGGTGCGCGACACTGCCGCCGTGCTCCTGCGCCATCTCGTTCTCGTGGACGACGTCTTCACCACCGGCTCGACCGTCGATGAATGCGCGCGCGTCCTCCGGCAGGCTGGAGCCGCCTCCGTGCGCGTCCTCACCGTCGCGCGCGGCTGAATCCCGCAACTCCGCAACCCTTCTCCCGCAACCATGGGCATCTTCTCCAAACCTCCCTTCAGCTCCGAAAAGAAACGCGAATTTCCGGAGGGCCTCTGGCAGAAATGCCCGGCCTGCTCCGAGATGATTCACAACCTCGAACTCGCGCAGAATCTCCGCGTCTGCCCGAAGTGCGATCATCACTTCACCCAGACCGCCCGCGAACGACTGGAGATGCTGCTCGATCCGAAAAGTTTCGTGGAGCACGACGCGAAGATGAAGTCGGTCGATACGTTGAAATTCACCGGAATGGCCAGCTACACGGACCGGCTCAAGAGCTACCAAAAGAAGACCGGCCTCAAGGACGCCGTGATTTCCGGGGTCGGGAAAATCGAAGGGGATCGCGTGTCGATCGCGGTCATGGATTTCAACTTCCTCGCCGCGACCATGGGCTCGGTGGTGGGTGAAAAACTCACGCGCACGATCGAACGTGGCACCAAGGAGCGGCTCCCCGTGATCATCGTCTCGGCCTCCGGCGGCGCGCGGATGTATGAAGGCGTGCTCAGTCTCCTGCAGATGGCGAAAACGTGCGGCGCCCTCGCGCTCCACGCCGCCGCGAAACTCCCCTACTTTTCCATCCTCACGAATCCGACGACCGGCGGCGTGAGCGCGAGTTTCGCCACCGTGGGCGACGTGAATATCGCGGAGCCAAAGGCGATGATCGGTTTCGCCGGGCCGCGCGTGATCCGCGAGACGACGCATCAGGATTTGCCGCCGGATTTTCAGACCGCGGAATTCCTCGAGGAGCGCGGCCTGATCGACATGATCGTGCATCGGAAAAAGATGCGGGAGACCTTGAGCAACCTCATCGGCTACCTCGCGCCGGCCGCGACGACGTGAACTACGAGGAAGCCGTAGGGTGGCTCTACGGCACCCAGCTCCACGGCATCAAGCTGGGGCTGGAGAGCATCGAACAACTCGCGGGGAAGCTCGTCGGCGCGGAGGCGCTGCGTTCGACGTTCGATCATCGAACGGGACCGGTTTTCATCCACGTCGCCGGGACGAATGGGAAAGGCTCCGTCTGCGCGATGGCGGATGCGGCCTGCCGCGCTGCGGGACTGCGCACCGGGCTCTACACTTCGCCGCATCTCGTGACCTTCCGCGAACGCCTCCGGCTCGATGGCGAGATGATCTCGGAGGCCGACGTGGCGGTGGGCTTGAGCGAAATTCGCGATGTGATGACGGGCTGGGAATATCCGCCGACGTTTTTTGAAATCGTGACGGTGCTGGCGCTGGCGTGGTTTCAGCGGCGCGGCGCGGAGGTCGTGATCCTCGAGACCGGCATGGGCGGGCGGCTGGACGCCACGAATGTGGTCACGCCCGCGGTGAGCGTGATCACGCCCATCGGGCTCGATCATCAGGCCTGGCTCGGCTCGACGCTCGCCGCGATCGCCACGGAGAAAGCCGGCATCTTCAAACCCGGCGTGCCCGCGGTCTCCGCAGCGCAATCTCCCGAAGCCGCAGCCGTGCTCCGGGCCGAGGCCACCCGGGTCGGCGCGCCTTTGCGTTTCGTGACCGCACCACTTGGAGACGAGTGGCGCGTGCATCTCGCGGGGCCGCATCAGCGCTGGAATGCCGCGCTCGTGCGCGAGGCCCTGGCGGCGGCCGGCTTACCCGTGAACGCCGCAGCTCTGGCCGAAGGCTTCGCCAATGTGCAATGGCCGGGGAGATTCCAGCGGATCGGCGAACGCATCATCCTCGACGGCGCGCACAATCCTCACGCCGCCACTCAGCTCGCGGAGACTTGGCGGCAGGAATTTGGTGACGCCCCGGCCACGCTCATCTTCGGCGCGATGCGAGACAAAGATGTGGCCGGGGTGCTCGCGGCGCTGCGTCCGATCGCCGCCCGGATCATCGCCGTGCCCGTGCAAAACGCGCGCGCCTGCTCGACCGAAGAACTCTGCGCCAGCAACCACGAAATTCCTTGCGAGCCAGCCGCGAGCCTTGCCGCGAGCCTCGAACGCGCGCACCTTTTTCCGGAGAAAATCCTGATCGCCGGCTCCCTCTTCCTGATCGGTGAAGCCCTCGCGCACTTCGACCCGGCCTCGGCCCCGCGAGAGCGTTCGGAGCAGTAAATCTAACCGCGCGCCTTCGCCAACGCCGCGCCCATGTCTTCCGCACGGAAGCTATACGTCCCGACCACCAGCGTGTCCGCCCCTGCCGCGCGCGCCGTGGCGGCGGTTTCGTCGTTGATGCCGCCGTCTACTTCGATGCGAAATTTTTTCCCCATCCGCTCCCGCGCGGCACTCGCCAGCCGCACTTTTTCCATCATCTCCGCCATGAAAGGCTGCCCGCCAAATCCAGGCACGACCGTCATCACGAGCAGCAGATCGATGAGGTCGAGATACGGCAACGCGGCCTCGAAGGGCGTCGCGGGATTGAGCGCGAGACCGGCCGTTTTGCCGCTCTCGCGGATGGCTCGCAGCGTCTTGTTCACGTTGTGCTTGGCCTCGACGTGGACGGTGATATTCGCGGCGCTTTTTAGGAAGCGGGGAAAATAGTGATCGGGCCGCTCGATCATCAGATGCACGTCAAGCGGCTTCGTCGCCACCGCCGCCACGGATTCCACAAAGGCCGGACCGAAGGAGATATTGTCCACGAAATGCCCGTCCATCACATCGAGGTGCAGCCAATCAGCGCCCGCGGCCTCGGCCCGGCGCACCTCGTCATGCAGCCGACCGAAATCACAGGCGAGGATGGAGGGAGCGATGACGATGGCAGGCAAAGCAGTGGAAAGTTGAAGATGGAGTGCTGCGCCGCGGAGAAGCGCGGGCGCCGTCCGAATACTGCGCCACCCGGCTCGCAACTCTCAACTCTCAACTTCCCGCCATCAGAGCAGCCAGGCCGCCAGCGAGAAGTAGAGGAGCAGCGTGAGCACATCCGTGATGGCGAGCGTGATCGGGCCGGCGGCGATCTTCGGATCGAGCTTCAGCGCATGGAGGAGCGTTGGGACGCCAAGCCCGGCGAGACAAGCGATCCCCACGGACCCCGTGACACTCACCCCGACGACCACCGCACCCGGGACGGTCTGCCGCCAGAGGAAGACGATCGCAAAGACGAGCAGCCCACACCCGCAACCCAGCAAGGACGCGGTGCCGACCTCCCGCCGCGCGCTCTTCCAAAACCAGCGCCAGTCGGGAGTCCGCACCCGCAACGCCTGAAGAGTGAGCGTCATGGATTGAATGCTCACGGATTCCGCGAGGGCGAGGACCAGCGCCAGGAAGAACGCCACGAGCACCGTGCGCGCGAGCGTTTCCTCAAAGGCTCCCGCCAGCAGCGCGCCGACGGTGCCACTGCCGATGGTCGCGAGCAGCCACGGAAAGCGCAGCCGGAAGGCCCGCCACGTCGAAGCACCCCGCGCCTCCTCGATGTGAAAACCGAGCACCTCGAAGGTGTCGGTCGCCTTGTCCGGCTCCGCCAGATCGAGCACCTCCTCGGTGAAGACGCCGATGTCGAGCACGCCCACCACCTGCCGCTGCGCATCGACCACCGGGAAGGCGAAAAATTTGTAGAGGACGAAAAGCTCGCAGGCCTCAAGCAGCGTGGCCTGCTGCGGGATCGCCACCACGCGCCGCACCATCAGGTCGGCGATCCGCTGGTCCGGTTGCCCGAGGAGCAGGCTTCGGGTGGGGAGCACGCCCGCGAGCCGCCCGTCCGCATCGGCCACGTAAAAGTAGATGATCTTTCCCCCGATCCCCTGCTCCCGGATCGCCCGCAGCGCATCTTCGACGGACATGCCTTTGCGCAGCAGGACAAAGTCCGAGCGGGTGTGCGCGAGGACGGCTTCGTGAAAATGAGTCGGACTACCAGGCATGACCAAATGGAGACCTCCCTCCGCCCCCGCTCTTATCTTCTTCCTCCGTGTCGGTGAGGATGAATCGCCAACCCTAAGGAGCGGGCAGCGTCACCGGCGGCGGCGGCGGCGCGGCGCTGCGGACTTCGATCCACCACCACAGACCGAGCACGAGGGCGAGCACCACGAGGCCGCTCGCGATCATCCGCCCGCGGGTCGGCGGAGCCTCCGGCGCAGCCATCGCCAGCTACTCGACGAGCGTGTCGATGCGCTCTGCCGTCTCGAAATCGAGATCGGTGATCCCGCCTTCGCTATGGGTCGAGAGCGCGATCCGCACCTTGGTGTAGCGGATGTCGATGTCGGGATGATGCTCATCCTCCTCGGCGATTTCCGCGACGCTGTTCACGAAATCGATCGCGCCATTGAAATCATCGAATTCGTAAACGCGTTCGATGTGTTTTTTGTCCAGCTCCCACTCGGGGAGTTTCTTGAGCCACGCTTTGATGTCCTGAGGGGTGAGAAGTTCGGCCATGATGTCTTGGGATTAAAAATGTGCGGGAGAAGTAACACCCCGCGCCAGCAATTCAAACGCAATCTCACTCCGTTTCCGCAGCGACCCGGAAGCTCGCGGTGCCACGCATTTGAACCGTCCCGACATCCTGCTGGACGGTGCAGGAATCCGGGAAAGAATCCCCCCCAGCCGCGTTAGAGTCTTTGACGACACGCACCGTCGTTCTCCCCGGAATGGAACCAAGAAACGAACAAGAAGAGAACGAACATGAAGACCTACACGAAATACGGAATCGCCCTCGCCTGGGCGGCAGTCGCAGTCGCCTACTACGTGCGAGTGCCAGAGTTCAGGGAGTCCGTGCAGGCAAAATGGCCCTGGGCCAAAGACCGCGTGGCGCTTGGGCAAACCGCAAAAGCCAGCCCGCCGCCCCAGCCCGCACCGGAACCAAAAGTGCAGCCGATGGAGGAGCCCGCACCGCTCCCCGAACCAGTCGCGGTCGTCCGCGCGCCCGCAGCACCGCTGGCCATGACCACTCCCGAACCGGAGCGCACCCCGAGTGATCTTTTCCAGGAACTCGCCAACAACCGCGCCACCTGGCCGGCCACGGTCCGCCTGAAGAGCACGGTGTCCTTTCCCGCCGTCCTGAACGGCAAAGTCGTCGGCCGGGTGAATCTCGGAAAGGAGAGCGTGGTGACGCTGGTCACGATCAGCCAGGGGAAGCTCGGCCTGGAAAATCGCGGGGGTGGCGCGTGGGTCGCCCCGGAGCAGACGGACCTGCTCGATAGGCTCCCCCGCTCGGTCCCGCGCCTCGCGGAATCCCGCTAGTCGCCGCCCGCAGGCTTTGCATCTTTCATCGCGGCTTCGGTCGTGGCATTCGTCGGCCCCGCCATGACCCGCATCCCAGTATCCAGGCTCGATCCTCGCGCCCCCCAAGGCTAGTCCCGGCGCACCTTCGATCACGATGCACCTCGTCTATTTCGGACAGCCCCCCAGCCAGGGCACGGGCAGTCCGATCACCATCCTCCGGCACCTGCGGCGCTTCGCCGCGGACGGGCATCGCATCTCGGTCATTGAGGAGTGGGGGCCGCCGTCCGCCAGCGAGTGGCCCGTCTTCCAACTTCCGCATCGGCGATTCTGGTGGCCACCCTTCGGTGGAAATGACGACTGGCTGCGCGCCCTGCGGATGCGCCTCTGGGCGGGTGAAAGTGCGCGGGTGCTTGGCGAACGACCGTCGGCCGTGCTCACCTATCTCGGCTCTCACTCGGGCCTGCTTTCGGAAGTCGCGGCCCACTACGCGCGGCGCTTTCGTTTGCCGCTGAGCACCATCGTCCACGACGACGTCGCCGCCTTTCCCTCCGCCGACCCTGCGGCAGTCAAAGTCACGCAGCAGCGCTACCGCTGGATTCTCAAACAGGCGCACTGGAACTGGTTCGTCTCCGAAGAACTCGCCGCAGCCTACGGCCAACCCGGCGGCGAGGACTCCGTGCTCCTCCCCATTCCCGAAGGCACCGATCGTCGCACCGCGTGGCGCCCCTCTTTTGCGCAGCGCCCACTGATCGTCTCCGCCGGCTTTCTTTACGATGAGCAGATCCCCCTGCTCACCCGCCTCGCGCGGATCATCGATCGCGCCGGCGGTCACCTCCTTCTCCTCACCCGCGAAACGCCCGCTCTCCGCAAACTCTGCACGCGCGAACCGATCACCCTGAAAGCGCTGCTGCCCTCGAATGCCGACGCGCTCGACTTCGTCGCCGCCGAAGCCGCCGGCTTCCTCGCGGCGTACTGCGACCGTGTGGAAGAGATGCCGTGGATTCGCAGCAGCTTCCCGAGCAAGGTCGTGGAGTTCAGCCACGCAGGGCTGCCGATGCTCTTCGTCTCCCCGGCGGCGAGCACCATTCATCGGTGGAATGTCGCGCACTTGGTGCCGCACAATTTCACGCCCGATCAGGAAGCCGGGATCGCTGATTTCGTGGCCGCGTTGAAAGATCCAGCGAGCTGGGAAACCGCCGCCCGTTCCACGCGCAAACTGGCAGAGACCGACTTCGATCCCGCAGGCATCCACACGCGGCTCGCGGCGAAAATGTCGGGCGGATAGTCGCCCGCCGATCAGGCGAGGATCTCGTTCACCAGCCGGCCGCCTTGGTTGTCAGTGAGCGAGACGTCGGCGCCGTTGCGTTTGAAGGTGAGCTTCGTGTGGTCGATGCCGAAGAGGTGCATCAACGTCGCGTGGTAGTCGTGGTGGTTCACGATGTCCGTCACGGCTTTGTGGCCAAACTCGTCCGTTCCGCCAAAGGTCGTGCCCGCTTTGAAGCCACCACCCGCGACCCACATGGTGAAGCCGTAGGTATTGTGATCGCGGCCGACGACATCGAGGTTGCCTTCGTATTGGATGACCGGCAGGCGACCCATTTCGCCGCCCCAATGCACCGCTGTCGAATCGAGTAGCCCGCGTTGCTTGAGATCGGCGACGAGTCCGGCGGAGCCTTTGTCCACATACTCACAAGCCTTCGGCAGACTCCCGATGATTCCCTTGTGATGATCCCAAGTCTGATTGCCAGTGTAGAGCTGCACGAAACGCACGCCGCGCTCCACGAGCCGCCGCGCGATCAGGCAGCGCATGCCAAATTCCGCCGTTGCGGGATTGTCGATGCCGTAGAGTTTTTTCGTCGCCTCACTTTCACCGGAAATATCGAGCGCTTCTTTCGCTGAAGTCTGCAGCTTGCCGGCGAGCTCGTAGCTCGAGATGCGGGCCTCTAGATCAGTCTCGCCGGGATGCTGCGCGAGGTGCTCGCGGTTGAGTTTTTCGAGGAAACCGAGGTAGCGCTTTTGGGCTTCGCCGCGCAGGTGCGGGGCCGCGTCGAGATTCGGAATACGCGGCTCGGTGGCGCGCACCGCGGTGCCCTGATAGAGCGACGGCAGCCAGCCGTTCGTCCAATTTTCCACCCCGAGCACCGGAAGCCCGCGCGGATCGGTGAGCGCGACGTAGGCGGGCAGTTCCTGCGACTCGGAGCCGAGCGCGTACGTCAGCCAGCTCCCGATCGTGGGTCGTCCGCCGAGGATGCGTCCGTTTTGCAGCGCGTAGATGGATTGCCCGTGATTGTTCACGCCCGTCTGCATGCCGCGCAGGATGCACACGTCATCGACCACGCCGGCGAAATGCGGGAGCAGCTCGCTCACATCCGCGCCGCACGCGCCGTGTTGCTTAAACTTCCACGGACTCGCCAGTACCTTGGTGCTGGCGTGCGCAGCGTCGTCATACTTCACCTCGCCGGGAAATTTCCGGCCATCGAGTTTGTCGAGTTCCGGCTTCGGATCAAAGAGATCGATGTGGCTCGGCCCGCCCTGCATGAACATCGAGATCATGGCCTTCGCCTTCGGCGCAAAGTGCGGCGGCTTTGGCAGTAGATCGTAGTGGCGCGGCCCGACGTCGATCGGCTTCGCGAGCAGCCCGTCCTGCTTCAAGAGCCACGCGAGCCCGAAGGCCCCGAGATGAAAGCCACCGCTGGCGAGGAAATGACGGCGGGAGTAGCAGGTGTTCATGGATGGAGATTTGAGAGCGACCGCAAACTCCTGGGAGCATACGCGTCTCGCGTGTTGATTGCGGCGTCCCGCCGAAACAAACTTCCTGAATTTTGCCGGTGAGACACTGGGATTCGGCTTTCGTTTCCCGGAACGCCTCGGGGATGCGGTCGCCGATGAAAGTTCGTCGCCGCGAGACGCGCCGACCGACACGCGAGACGCGTATGCTCCCGGGAACTTCGACCCGCACGCTCTCTTTCAGTCCACATACAAAAACCGGTTCGCCGTGAGCAGCGCCTGGCAGAAGGTCGCGAGGGCCTGCGTTTCCGGAGTCGCGGGCGGGGCTTCCTTGCCTTTCGGGAGGGCCGGCGCTTTCACCGGATGCTCTTTGAAGTGCGCGGCTTGTTCATTCAGGAACGCCACGGACTCCGCGAGATCGCCCGCCGCGGGTTCACTGCCGAACGCCAGCAGCCACGCGCGTTTCACCTGCGCCTCGAGATTCGCACCGGCATCGCGCGCCACGCGCTCGGCAAAGAACTTCGACTGCGCGAGCGTGAACTCCCCATTCATCATCGCCAGCGATTGCGGCGCGACGGTCGAGGCGTTGCGCGCTTCGCAGTTCGGCTCCATGCGCGGCATGTCGAAAGTCTCCAAAATCCCGAGCGGCTTGGTGCGCCGATTCTGGACGTAAAGACTGCGCCGGAACTCGTCGCCATTGAGCGGCACGTATTTTCCGGACGGGCGTCCAGCGGTGTCGTTCGTATCGACGCCGACGACGATCAGTCCGTCTTCATCCGTCCGCACCGGCACCGGCGGGCCAAACATCTTCGGGTTCATTTTCCCGCTCACCACGAGCATCGCGTCGCGAATATTCTCCGCCTCGAGCCGCCGGACATTCATGCGACCGACGAGCAGATTGTCGGGATCTTCGCGCTCCTTCCGCGGATCGCGCACGGACGACTGCCGATACGCCGCCGAAGTCAGCACGAGCCGGTGCAGCTTTTTCATGCTCCAGCCCTGCGCGACGAATTCGCTCGCGAGCCAGTCGAGCAACTCCGGATGCGTCGGTCGGTCGCCGAGATGCCCGAAGTCTGCGACGGATCCGACGAGGCCGCGTCCGAAATGATGGTGCCAGACTCGATTCACGAGCACGCGCGTGGTGAGCGGATGCTGGCCATCGGTGAGACTGCGGGCGAAGGCGAGGCGTCGTCCGCTCGTCGGCAGCGCGCTGTCCTTTTGCGGAATTTCCGTCGGACGCAGCGACGCGAGGATCGTGAGTTCACCTGGCTGCACCTGCTCGCGCGGCTGAGTGGGTTCGCCGCGACTGAAGAGGTGCGTGGCCGGCAGTGGCGCGCCGGGCGTTTCATTGAGCACCGGGATGAATTCCTCCACCGGCTTGCGCTTGCGAATCTCCGCGGCTTTGTCGGCGAAGACCTTCAACTCCGCCTCGTGCTTCGTCTTGTAGGTGCGGTCGTAGAGATACAGGGATCCGGCGCTGAGTTGATTGATCGTCGGGTGCGCCTTGAGCAGTTTGAGCTGCTCCGGCGTGCGTTTCTTCGCCTCCGTCTTGAAGGCCGCGCGCAACGGCTCCCGCACCTCCTCCGGCTTCGCGTCGAGCTCCCAGCCGAGCACTTTCTCGATGAATTCGTCCTCCTTTACCTTCCGCTCGGCCTCCACAGCCTTCGCCTCTTTCTCGATCTCCGCCGCTTTCGCCCGCTCGGTATCCGGCATCAGCGAGACGAGCCGCGCCGCCGGCACGCGCCACTTTTCCGGATCCAACGCCGGCTCGAAGATCGCGCGCATCCGGTAGTAGTCCGTCTGCGGGATCGGATCGTGCCGATGATCGTGGCACTGCGCGCAGCCGACCGTCATCCCGAGCAGCGACGACGACACGACTTTGATCGTCTCGGAGACCACCGCGTTGCGCGCGATCTTCTGCTCAGCGGTCGCAGCGCCCGCAGTTCCATCCGGCACCATGCGCAGGAAGCCGGTGGCGGAGAGCTTCTCGATCGCGTCCGGCGCGAGATTTTTCAGCGGACCAGTCACCATCTCGTCGCCCGCGAGCTGCTCGCGGATGAATTCGTCGAAGGGCTTGTCCGAGTTGAAAGCGCGGATCACGTAGTCGCGATATTTGTGCGCCCAGAGCCGCACCGGATCAGCATCCGAGTAACCGTCCGAATCCGCATACCCCGCGACATCGAGCCAATGCCGCCCCCAGCGCTCACCGTAGTGCGGCGAGGCGAGCAGCCGATCCACGAGCCGCTCATAGGACCCAGGCGCCGTGTCAGCGAGAAAAGTCGCCACCTCGTCCGGCGTCGGCGGCATGCCCGTGAGAGCGAAAGTCACCCGGCGCAGCAGTGTCCGTCGATCCGCCTCCGGCGCGAACTCCAGCCCTTTTTCCGCGAGCTTCGCGAGGAGGAAAGCGTCGATTGGATTCAAGGAGCGGCGGTTTTCAACCGCCGCCGGCGATTGCCAATCGCCGTTGCTCCTTGGCACCGCCGTCCGCCGGATTGGCTGGAAGGCCCAAAACTCCCGCTCCTCCTCGGTAATGAAAAACGTCGGCACCTCCGTTGGCTCCGGTCGCGCCGTCTTCGCTCCCTGGACGATCCACTTCTCGAGGGTCGCGATCTCCGCCGCCGTCAGCTTGTCGCCCTTCGCCGGCATCTCTCCTTCGCGCACCAGCGTCAGCATTTCGCTCTCCTCCGGCTTCCCCGGCACGAGCGGATGCGCGCCTTCGTCCGACGGCATTTCCATGAGCCGCCGCAGCCGCAGATCCACGCCCCCCTTCAGCTTCTCCCCCTCGCCATGACAGTGGAAACAATGCCGCTTCACAATCGGCCGCACATCCCGCTCAAAGGTCAGCTCCACCACCTCCGCACGCGCTGAAACCATGATCGCCAGAGCCGCGAAGAGGAGCAGGGAGCGTGGAATCGGAGACATTGAGGGAGGAGTGCACCGGCGCACTGCGACCTACCTCCAGAAACGGACGATCTTAGATGCGAGGCACCTCACCTCGCCATGCCCAGCTCCCTCAGCGCCCGGCGGATGGGGAGGGATTCGAACCCTCGTTACCTTTCGGTAAACACGCTTTCCAGGCGTGCGCATTCGACCACTCTGCCACCCATCCTTTTTGCCGGCTGCGGGCGGTGAAGGTGGGCGGAAAGCGGCGCGGCTGCAAGCGGGAAGACAGCAGTAGCTGAGGTTGCCGTGAGTTGTAGGGCAGGCGCTCCGCCTGCCGAAGCAACCGGAGCGGTTGCCCTACAAGCCTGCTCCAAGCGGAGCCTCCAACCGCCAAGAGAACCACTTTCGCCGGGCTGCTGGTCAGTCGCGGAAATTCTGATAGGCCAGCGCCACGCCGAAATCCTGGCTGCGGCAAAAGGCGATCACGTCCTGAAGATCGTCCCGCTTTTTCCCGGTCACACGGATTTGCCGCTCCTGAAGGGCGCTCTGGACCTTGAGTTCACGGGCTTTGATCGCTTTCACGATCTCCTTGGCCTTGTCGCCGTCGAGGCCCTGCTTGATCACGAAATCTTGGGTGGCGTGGCCAAGCGGGGAGATGGCGGGGTCTTTCCGCTCCACGTTGCGCAGGTCCACGTTGCGCTTCGCGAGCTTGCCGGTGACGATGTCGTGCAAGGCTTTCAGCCGCGAGGCATCCTCGGCTTTCAGTTCGATCGTCGATTCCTTTTCCTGCCAGTCGATCGAGGCCGTGGACCCTTTGAAGTCAAAGCGCGTGGCCAGTTCCTTGCGCGCCTGGTTGATGGCGTTGTCGATTTCCTGGACGTCGATTTCCGAGACGATGTCGAATGAAGGCATTGGAAAAGTGGATGGTTGAGCGTTGAGAGTTGAGAGCCGAGCCGTTCTGAAGCCGAGGGTGCGGATTCAAACCCGAGCGACACTCAATTGCCGATGTTTGTTTTCAGAATCAGATGGATCGGCTGTCTCGCTTCGCTCGGCTCTCAACCATCAACTCTCAACTTCCGTCATTCATACCGCAGCGCCTTTACCGGATCGAGCCGGGCGGCGAAATACGCGGGAATGAGCGCGGCGAGGGAGCAGATGATGAAGGCGCTCACGCAGATGATCGCCACGTCGCCCGGGACGACCTCGGCGGGGATGGCGCTGAATTGATAGATGCCGGGCGGAAAAATCTCGATCCCGAGCGCGGTGGCGAGGAAGTCCTTGAACTCATTCCGCCAGCGGATGAGCGCCATCCCGGCGGCGAGACCGGTGATGTTTCCAAAGAAGCCGACGACCATGCCCTGCGCGAGGAAGACCCAGACGATCTGCCCGGGCGTGGCCCCGAGCGCTTTCATCACGCCGATCTCGCGGGTCTTCTGCACGGTCACCGTGATGAGGGTGCTCATGATGCCGAAGGCGGCGACGATGACGATGAAGAGGAGCAGGAAAAACATCGTGTTCCGCTCCAGCCGGATGGCGTCGAAGATCTGTTTGTTCAAGTCGATCCAAGTGTAGATGCGCAGCGTCGGCGGGACGACCTCTTCCAGCTTCGTCTGGAGCTGCGCGGCCTCGTAGGGATCTTCCGTTTTGATGGTGATGCCGTGCAGTCCGTCGCCGAGGCCGTAGAGCTCCTGGCCGATGTGCAGGGCGACGAGCAGGAACTCCGCGTCATACTGATAGCGCCCCGAGGAGAAGATTCCCGCCACCGTCAGCTCCTGCGGCAGCACCATGGAGCGCAGATCGGAGAGCGTGGTTTTATTGTCGGTCTCCCCCTCGGCCTTGTTCAGCGCGTCCATGATCTCGCCGATATTCCCCGGCGAATAGACGATCACCTTTTGCCCCACCCGCGCCCCGAGCTGCGTGGCGAGTTCGCTGCCGATCACGCATTCGTCGCTCCCGAGCCGCAGTTCGCCCTCCACGATAGCGGAACGGATCTCGGTGACCCGCTCCTCCTGCACGATGTCGATGCCGCGGATCTTCGGCGCGAGCCGGCGCCCCTCGCACTCCACGATCACTGGCCCTTGCACGAAGGGTGCCGCCGCGACGACCCGCGGCGTCTGGCGGATCGTCTCCATGAGCGGGCGCCAGTCGTCGATCGTCGTGTCACTGCTCACGAGCAGATGCGCATCGAAGCCGAGCACCTTCCGCCGCAGTTCCTGATCGAAGCCCGTCATCACCGAAATCACGAGGATGAGCACGCAGATGCCGAGGGTGACGCCGAGGATGGAAATGATCGTGATCGCGGAGACGAAGGTGCGCTTCGGCTGGAGATAGCGCAGGGCGAGGAAAAGGCTGAAGGGTGTTTTCAAACGGGAGATGGCGCGCCCATGCCTAGTGGCCGCGAAGCCCCGCACAAGGGCAAAAGATCGCGGGGAGAAACCGGTTGACACTCGCCGGTGCTGGTTGTTTCTGTGCGTTGCATGAAAAAGGTTCTCTCCCTCCTCGTTTCTTACGTGCTTTTGCAAACGCAGACTTGGGCGCTCAGTGGTGGGCCGGTCTTTGATACGCCGGGAAATGTGGCGAGTGTGGTCGGGACTTTCTCAGGTGTCCTTTCTCCCAGAATTTTCGGCGATACTTCGATCGGGATCTTTTCCCTGACGGTGCCCACCAGCGGGCTCTCTTCGGGAGCTTTCAATTACTTCACGAACGGGAGCGTCTTTGTGGGAACGATCACGGGCGTCGGAGATCCCGAAGACAATTCGATCACCGCCTCTCTCAGTGCGACCGCGACTTCGCGGCAATACATCACCACGGTCACCACCACCACGACCGGCGGCGTCATTGTCACCACCACGAACTCGGCGCTCACCACGGTCGGCTCAGGCTTCGCCACGGGAACCTTGGAGGCGAAGGTCAAGGCGGCCGAGGGCTCGACGGATGTCGCAGCTATTGGGGCGCGATTGAAAGGCGACGCGACTCTTTCCATCGTCCGCGCGCCCGCACCACCCTTCGGAAATCAAGATGGCTTCCCGGCCAGTGGAGATGCCTTCCTTTCGGTGACGGGTTTCCGCCAGCAGTAGGAGGATCGGTGACATGGCGTTGAGCGCGCGTCCGTCGGGGGACGCCAGCGCCGCGAGGCCTGCTTCCCAGCCTGCCGGGCACCCCCGAACCCGTCCCCCGTCTTTATTGTGAAGATGCGCTCTCGAACCATGGGTTTGCGCGCTGCCTTCACGCTTCTCGAACTGCTGACCTGCGTGGTCATCATTCTGATTCTTTCGACCATGCTGATCGGGACATTTCAGAAGCTGCGGAACCGCGCCGAGACCGCATCCTGCGAACAAAACCTGAAGAGTCTCTATGTGGGCGCGAGCGCCTTCGTTCAGGATCAGGGTCACTGGCCGCAGGTCGATCCGAAGCTGCTCGCGGGAGGAGAGACCGACTACGCGCTCGCCTGGATCACGGCTCTCGCGCCTTACAAAATCTCCCGGCAGTCCTGGCTCTGCCCGACCGTGCAACGGGAACTCGGCAACCCGGATTTTAATGCGCCCGAAAAAACGCGCATCGACTACATCGCCAGCCCCTTCGACGCAGACCCGCGATCGCCCTACAAATGGAACACGCAACCGTGGTTCATTGAACGAGGGGGCGGTCACGAAGGTGGCAACCGCATCGTTTTCCCGGATGGGAAGATCGTCCCACTCGAGGAGGTAAAGCGGACCTTGGCACCGAGCCTATAGGAGCGAGCGTGGTTCGCTCTTTCGACGCGGCAGGAGCACCCCGTTCTCCGCCCCAAGCCATCCACCAGAATCGTCTCCTATCCTGCCGGATACTCTGCCGCCATCCATTCCGCCGCCTGGCGCAGCGCATTCGCCCGGTGGCTCAGTCTGTTTTTCACCGCTGCCGGCAGTTCGCCAAATGTTTCGCAGTGGCCAGCGGGCACGAAGAGCGGGTCGTAGCCGAAGCCGCCGTCCCCTTTTTCCATGTTCACGATGATGCCTTCGACCGCGCCGTCGAAATTCCCGAGCACTCGCCCATCCTCGGCAATAGCCATCGCGCAGCGAAAGCGCGCGGTGCGGGCCTTGCCGCGCACCCTGGCAGCTTCGAGTTCGCGGATGAGGCGGGCGCGGTTGTCGGCGTCAGTGGCTCCGGGGCCGGCGTAGCGGGCGCTGCGGACGCCTGGGGCGCCGCCGAGGGCGTCCACTTCCAGGCCGCTGTCGTCGGAGAGCACCAGGCCGGCGAAGAGCTTTGAGGCAGCCACGGCTTTGATCCCGGCATTCTCCGCGAAGGTCTCGCCGGTCTCATCCGGCGCCGGGACTTCGGGATGGGCGTTGAGATCGGTGACCTGCCATTCGGGTCCGAGCAGGGCGCGGATCTCGGCAGTCTTGTGGGCGTTCTTGGTGGCGATGAGCAGGCGGGGCATGGGCGAAGTGATGAACTTCGAACATCGAACTTCCAACGTCGAACATCGAACGAATGGACCCGGACCGTGCGATCCTCAGTTCAAGGTTGAATGTTCGACGTTCGATGTTCGATGTTCCCCTTCCGCCGAATGAGCATCTCCGAACGCCGCAAGCCCTACCCCTTTGACCAGTTCGAGCCGAAGTGGCAGCGCGTCTGGGACGAGCGGCAGACTTTCCACGCACCGAATCCCGGCGAGGCTGGCTTCAATCCCGCGCAGCCCAAGTATTACGTGCTCGATATGTTCCCCTACCCCAGCGGCGCGGGGCTGCACGTGGGGCATCCGGAGGGATACACGGCCACGGACATCATCGCCCGGTATAAAAAAATGCGCGGCTTCAATGTATTGCATCCGATGGGCTGGGACGCCTTCGGCCTGCCCGCCGAGCAGTATGCGATCAAGACCGGGCAGCACCCGGCGGTGACGACGGCGCAGAATATCGCGAACTTCAAGGGGCAGCTCGGGCGCATCGGCTTCGCCTACGACTGGCAGCGCGAGGTGAATACCACCGACCCCGGCTACTACCGCTGGACGCAGTGGATTTTCCTCCAGCTCTACGGCGCGTGGTTCAATCCCGCGACGAATCGTGCGGAGCCGATCGCCACCTACACCGGCGCTGATCCCGACCACGCACGGCTTGCTTACGTCTCGGAGGCACCGGTGAATTGGTGCCCGGAACTCGGCACCGTGCTGGCCAATGAAGAGGTCATCGATGGCAAGAGCGAAGTCGGCGGGCATCCGGTGGAGCGGCGTCCGCTCCGGCAGTGGATGCTGCGGATCACGGCCTTTGCGCAGCGGCTCATCGACGAACTCGCCGGCCTCGACTGGCCCGAGGGCATCAAGCTTTTGCAGAAAAACTGGATCGGTCGTAGCGAAGGCGCGGAGGTGAAATTCAAAATCGCGGACACCGACGAGACGATCCCTGTTTTCACCACGCGGCCCGACACGCTCTACGGGGCGACGTACATGGTCCTCGCGCCGGAGCACCGGCTCGTGGATGAAATCGTCACCGAGGAGCAGCTTGCCGCGGTGGAGGAGTATCGGGAAAAGACGGCGCGCAAATCCGACCTCGAACGCACCGAGTTGGCGAAAGAGAAGAGCGGCGTCTTTACCGGAGCCTTTGCGATCAATCCGGTGAACCACGAGCGCATCCCGATCTGGATCGCGGACTACGTGCTGCTCGGCTACGGCACGGGAGCGATCATGGCCGTGCCGGCGCACGACGAGCGGGACTGGGAATTTGCGCGCAAGTTTGCCCTGCCCATCCGCGAAGTGGTGAGCGCGACTCCGCGCGTGAGCGTCGGCAACAAAGCGGCGTGCGACACCGAGCCGGTGGAATGTTTCTGCGGGGAAGGCTTCGCGGTGAACAGCGGCCCGCTCGACGGCCTGCCGACCGCCGAAGCGAAGGCCGAGATCACCCGTCGTCTCGAAGCCGCCGGGCTCGGGCACAAGACGATCAACTTCAAGCTGCGGGACTGGCTTTTCTCGCGGCAGCGCTACTGGGGCGAGCCTTTTCCGATCGTCTGGGAAGGCGGGAAACATCGCGCGCTCACCGCAGAAGAGCTGCCGCTCGTGCCGCCGGCGATGGACGATTTCAAACCCACCGGGACGCCCGAGCCGCCGCTCAGCAAGGCCACCGAATGGCTCCGCTACAGCGCTGCCGCGACGCGCGAGACGAACACCATGCCGCAATGGGCGGGCTCTTGCTGGTACTACCTGCGCTACTGCGATGCGCAGAATGCCGGGCGCTTCGTCGGCACGGAGGCCGAACGCTACTGGATGGGTGGCGGCAAGCCGGGCGGCGTTGACTTGTATGTCGGCGGCACCGAGCACGCCGTGCTGCATCTGCTCTACGCGCGCTTTTGGCACAAAGTCCTGCACGACCTCGGCCATCTCTCGACCCCCGAACCCTTCCAGCGGCTCGTGAATCAAGGCCTCATCCTCGGCGAGGACGGCCAGAAGATGAGCAAGAGCCGCGGTAATGTGGTGAACCCCGACGACGTCATCGTGGAGTACGGCGCCGACGCGCTGCGCTGCTACGAGATGTTCATGGGACCACTGGAAGCGACAAAACCCTGGAGCATGAACGGCGTGGAAGGGGTGGCGCGTTTCCTCGCCCGCGTCTGGCGGCTCGTCATGGAAGAGAACCAGGCCGGCGAATGGATCGTGAGCCCCGCAGTGCAGGACATCGAGTGCCCGCGGGACATCGCCAAGGTGCTGCACGCGACGATCAAGAAAGTCGGCGAAGACATCGAGGAACTCGGCTTCAATACCGCCATCGCGCAAATGATGGTGATGACGAATGCGCTCACCGGCGCGAACCCCCGGCCGCTCTCCGCCATTCGCACCCTGCTGGTCGTGCTCAATCCTTTCGCCCCGCATCTCACCGAGGAACTCTGGCAGCGCCTGGGCGGAAAGGATGAAGCCACTCCGCTCGCCGCAGGCCCATCTTCTTCATCCTTCATCCTTCATCCCTCATCCTTTATCCCCCCTCCTTCATCCTTGCTGGCCCACGAGCCCTGGCCGGCCTACGACCCTGCTGCGCTCATCGAAGACGAGTGGGAGCTGCCCGTGCAGGTGAATGGCAAGCTCCGCGAAAAGATCATCGTGAAAAAGGACGCGCCGACCGCGGAGATCGAAGCGCTCGCGCTCGCCCTGCCAAAGGTGATCGAGCACCTGGCCGGCAAAGCCGTGAAGAAAATCGTGGTCGTGCCGGGCCGACTCGTGAACATCGTCGTCGGCTGATGGTGGCTGGCGCGCTCCGCCGCGCCATGGCAAAACTCCGCGCGCAGCGCCAAGCCCTTTGAGCGGCCTCCGGACGGAGCAACACCCATGGTGCCGCGGAGCGCACCATCCACCAGCAGCGACCACTCCCCCATCCGAGAGTTTGCCGGGCCGGTGCTTTGCTGGTACGGATCTGACCCAATCCCATGCCACACGCTCCGCGCATCCTCAGCATCGAAGGCGAACTCGACATGCACAATGTCCCGCAGGTCCGCGCACGACTGGCCAGCGTGGTCGAACAGCAGGTCCCGCAAGTCCTCCTCGACCTCACCGGCGTGAGCTACATCGATAGCTCCGGCCTCGCTCTTTTCATCGAAAACCTCCAACGCATCCAAGCCTACGGCGGCCAGCTCCGACTCTTCGGCCTGCGCGATTCCGTCCGGCAGATCTTCGAAATCTCGCGGCTCGATCAAGTCTTTCAACTTTTCCCGGACAAGGACGCCGCGCTGCAAGCCGCCTGAAGCGGACGCGCAATAGCGACTAAGAGCAGAGCCCTCAGGAGATCAGACGTTTGGCGGCCCGCCCGCCACCAGAATCAATTCAGGAACAGCGCACGCCATGGACATCTACATTCTCCGCGAAGGCCAGGAAATCGGCCCCTTTAACGAAGCCAAGACGCACACCCTGCTCAACCAGGGCAGCATCGGCATGACCGATCTCTCGTGGTGCCCGGGGATGTCCAAATGGCTCCCGCTTTCGGAAGTCATCTCGTCGCTCCCCACGGAAGATTCGGAGCCAGAAGAGAGCATCGCCGCCGCGGAATCGCAGGCCGCGACGAACGAGATCTCGGACGCTCCCTTCGAGTCCGCAACCCGCAAGCAGCGCGCGCTCCTCGCCTTTCTCGGCATCGCCGTCGAAAACCTGCTCTCGCGCACCCAGGCCGCGCTGATCATCAGCGACACCATGGAAGATGCCACCTGCAGCGGGCGTTTCAGCCAATGGCAGACCGAGCGGCTCACCCTCCACCCGGATCTTTTCGCGGCGGAGATTCAGGCGAAACGCGCCGGCCGCGCCGACCACTTTCACCATCTCGCGCACACGGAGGGTGCGGCGTATTTCGTCAACTTCGCCAAACCCCACGCCCAGGCGCTCGTCAGCTACCTGGACCTCAGTTTCCCCACTTGGGACACAAAGGAAGCCACCGCCGCTCGCGACTATTTCTTCCCCGCGATCGCCGAAAAATTTCCGCAACACGTGAAGCCGGAGTGGCAGGGCCGGCTCCACTATCCGAACGGCGTGAAAGGCACGCCCGAACTCGCTGGTCCAACGCCCGCCCTCCGCCCGCCACCCGCGCGCTCCGGCGGTCTCCCGATCATGGCCATGGCCCGCGGCATTTTCTTCGGGCTGCTGATCCTCGGAGTCGCGTGGTTCGTGCGGAAGAAGCTGACGGGTGCGGACGCAAATGCGGCTGGCCCGGGCGCCGCGTCATCCGCAAAGGCGACCGCCCCCGCTCCCGCCGCGACGGCCGTGGCCGAGGCCTCGTCCGCAACCGCGGATGCGGCCCCGCCCTCACCCACCACGGCCCCGGCCGAGTCGCCGGAGACGATGCAGACTCCGGACGCTGCCGCCAGCTCCTCCGGCGAAATGACCGCGCCCGCAGCCGCTGCCCCACCGGTCATGCCAGCGACCGACAGTGCACCCGCAGCGCGCACCGTCCCATCGGCACCTCCGCCAGCGATGACTCCGATCCGCCTCACCAAACCCGCCGAGGTAAAACTCGCCTTCGGGAAAGTCGTCCTCCCGGCCGGCACGACCGTGAAATTCCTGGCGCAAGAAGGCCCCTGGCTCCGCGTGCAATACATCAAGGACACCATCTTTGTCCCCGCGACCTCGACGAACGTCAACGACCTCCCGCCCGCACCCGCCGCCGAACCCGGCCTGCTGCCCGCTCCGCCTGCCGCCACCGCACCCGACCCGCTCGCGCCTCCCAAACCCGCCAAGGACTCACTTTTCGGCGACCTCCCGACACCGATCCCACCGCCGCCCGCACCACCTCTCTAGCCGCCTGTTGAAATACCCGGCCTCGGTGGATGGCGCGCTCCGCCGCGCCATGCCCAACGCGCGCCGCAGGCCCATCTTCCCAGTATGGCGCTGTG
>JANNXQ010000290.1:0-1984 GCA_031409655.1 Chthoniobacteraceae bacterium
CCTTTCTCCTCATGGATCACCGGCACCTTCGCCGGCGGCGCGACCCTTCCAGCGGACAAACGAGGCCCAATGGACGATCCCGACATGAACGGCATCAGCAACTTGCTGGAATACGCCGTGGTCGGTCAGGATCCGACGGTGACGAATCCCTCCGTCGGCACCTTTAACGGAAGCACCCTCAGCTTCACCAAGCGCCCCGGCACCAGCGGCCTCACCTATGCCATCCAGGACTCCACCGACCTCGGCGTCACGGATGCCTGGGCCGACGTTTCAGGCGCAGGTTATGTGAACACTACCACCACCATCTCCTTCACGGTTACCCTTTGCATTCCACCAAAATACTTCCTGCGTCTCCAAGTCCTGTCGAATTGAATGCGGCCACGCTCACCAGAGCGATTCACACCCACCCAAGGTAATACGAGAAAACTCTTAATCTCACTCTCAGCGCGCCTTTGCGGCTCAGCTTTCGCGGCGGAGAGGAAACCACTCCAAGTCTTCATCCTCGCCGGGCAGTCAAACATGCAGGGCCACGGGAAGGTGAGCACCTTCGAGCACATGGGCATGGACCCGGCGACGAAGCCGATGCTGGCGGAAATGCTAGGCGCGGATGGGAAACCGAAGGTCTGCGAGCGGGTTTGGATTTCGCCCATCGGCTGCGCGGAGGCGGAGCAGACGGGGAAGCTGAGGGCGGGCTTTGGCGCGACGACCGAGAAATTCTGGCCGGAGTTCACGTTCGGGCTCGCCATGCAGAACTTCACGGGTGCACCCATCCTGCTCATCAAGACCTCGTGGGGCGGCAAGAGCTTGAACACGGATTTCCGCCCTCCGAGCGCGGGGCCGTATGTGTTCAATGACATGCAGCTCGCGGCTTTTCAAAAGCAGGGCAAGGACGTGGCGGCGGTGAAGGCGGCGAAGGAAAAAGCGACGGGCGTGAGCTGCCGGCTCATAGTCGAGCATGTGAAGAAGGTGCTTGGCGACATCAAGTGCGCGGTGCCCGGTTACGACGCGGCGCAGGGCTACGAGCTGGCGGGCCTCGCGTGGTTCCAAGGCTGGAACGACCTCGTGGACGGCAGCACCTATCCGCAGCGCGACAAGCCCGCGGCGACGATGCCTACAGCACGGCGATGGCGCATTTCATCCGCGATGTGCGCAAGGATTTGAACGCGCCGAAGCTGCCCTTCGTCATCGGTGTGCTCGGCGTGGGCGGGCCGACGGCGGACTACGGCCCCGACCAGCAGCGCTACAAAGCGACTCACCAAAACTTCCGCGATGCGATGGCGGCCCCGGCGCTGTTGCCGGAGTTCAAAGGCAACGTGGCGACGGTGCTGGCGGAGAAGTATTGGGACCGCGAGCTGAAGGCGGCACGGGCGAAGGAAAACGAAATCAAACAGCGCGCGAAGAAGCTCGCGACCGAGGGCAAATTGAAACCCGCCGAAGAAAAAGCGGCGCTGGAGAAATTGCGCACGGAAGGGCTGACGGAGCGCGAGCGACTGGGGCTGGAGAAGGGCATCTCGAATCTCGAATTCCACTATCTCGGCTCCGCAAAAATCCTCGGCGGCGTTGGGAAGGGACTGGCTGAGGCGCTGGCGGAACTCAAAAAGACAAAATGATTTTGCACCACAGAGGCGGGATGAGTGCAGAGAATGGTGAGGGGCGAGAGTCTTTACACCAACTGCCATCGTCCACCATCCAAGAACAAGTCATCCATCACTCATGAAATCTCTGCGCTCATCCCGTCTCTGCGGTGCAATCGGTTCCCTCGCGCTCGCCGCCATCCTCGCCACGCCCGTCCCGGTATTTGCCGCGAGTGCCGGCCAGGCGGTAACTATGCCCGACTTCACGGAGGGCGAGGCCATTCCCGCAGGCGCGAAGCACGACTGGAATCTTGGTGCCATCGGCGCGCGCGGCTGGATATTTTGCGATAAGATGGTGACCTCGGACGCTCGGCAGATTGCCATTACCAAAGTGGAGAAGGGTTCTCCCG
>JANNXQ010000291.1:0-1610 GCA_031409655.1 Chthoniobacteraceae bacterium
TATCCTTCGCTGCGCTCAGGCTCTGCGGTGTGGCTTCGCGTTTGGAGAGGGCGCTGTCGCGCCGGGCAGTGTCGAGGCCGGGGCGGGCGTAATCCTTCGGCAGAACGCCCTTGAGGCGCGGGTTGTCGCGCTCGATGGCGACCATGGCGTCATCGACGCTCTTGCCGATGGTGGGTTGCTTGGCCGATGACTGGAGGTGGGACCAGCGGGCCTCGACGGGAACCCAGAAGACGTTCTCGGCTTTGTATTCGTCCGGGTCTTCGGCATTGGCCCCGGCGTAGTCGCCCTTCCCCGTGAGGAGTTTGGCGCGGTAGGTGTCGGAGATGTATTTGAGGAAGATGAGGCCGAGGACGACGTGGTTGATGGGCGCCTCCGCGCCCACCCTGCGGGTCGCCTTCGGCGATCTGTCTCGCTCCGCTCGGCGGTATTCCGCCGCGTCCATGTTGTTGCGCAGCTTGTCGGCGGTGAGCCAGAGCTTGGCCTCGAAGCCGATGGTGGCGGTGCTGCCTTGGCGTCTCCCGTGGGCTGGACCTGTTCGCATTGCTGAAGATTACCGGTCGCCGGCCGCATGACACGCCTCAAAGGCACTGGACTTTGAGTGCGGAACGGAGACGGCGGCGCGCGGTGCGGCAGGCAACCTCTGATCATCGTGGGCGGCAGTGGTGCGGCGCCATCACGCGAACTCCCCCTCGACCTTCGCCTCTCGAAGTCGGAGACTCTTCGTTGGGCGGCCCGCCGCTCCTCACGCGACCCTTCCCCACCGTGTTGCCTCGCTCAGGACGCCCTTTGTTTGGAGACGGCTGCGCCAATCTCGGATTCCCCGTTCGCAGTTTTTCCGGAACGAATCGCCGGCCGAAACCGGAGAATCGTGGAGGCAGAGTTTGTAGCTCCGTCGATGGATGAGTACAAGATGCCCCATGGATATTTACACCGACCCGGCCTACGCGATGGCCACCGAGCAGTTTGCCGTCATCGCGGATTACTTGAATCTCGATGGCCTGATGCGCGCGCGGATGTTGCATCCGAAACGGGCCATCGCTGTGACCCTGCCGCTACATCGCGACGATGGCCGCGTGGAGGTCTTTCGCGGGTATCGGGTGCAGCATCATCTGGCGATGGGGCCGACCAAGGGCGGGGTGCGCTTTCATCCGTCGGTGACCCTGGGCGAAGTGGCCGCGCTCTCGATGTGGATGAGTTGGAAATGCGCGCTGACCGGACTGCCTTACGGCGGTGCGAAGGGTGGCGTGGCGGTCGATCCGCACAGCCTTTCTTCGGGCGAACTTGAACGGCTCTCCCGCCGCTACATGCAGGAGATGATTCCTTTCGTCGGGCCGCGCACCGATGTGATGGGGCCGGACATGGGCACGAATGAGCAGGTCATGGCTTGGTTCATGGACACGTATTCGGTCTATCAAGGATACGCGGTGCCGGAGATCGTGACGGGCAAACCGGTGGCGATCGGTGGCACGGTCGGGCGGCGCGAGGCGACGGGGCGGGGTGTGGTCTATTTGATCGAGCGCGCGCTGGATGTGCTGAAGATTCAGCCGGAGAAATGCACCGCGGTGATCCAGGGCTTCGGGAATGTCGGCGCGGCGGCGGCGCTCGGTCTG
>JANNXQ010000292.1:0-1851 GCA_031409655.1 Chthoniobacteraceae bacterium
TTGGGCTGGGAGCGCTTGGACGAGGGCGCGGAATTGATCGCCGCGATCGACGTAGTTTTTGAACATGTCGAAGGAAGAAGTGCCGGGGCTGAGCAGTACTTGATCGCCGGGCCGGGCCTCGCGGCGGGCGATGGCGACAGCATCGGCGAGCGAGCGGCCGGCGTGAATACAGCGCACCCGATCCTGCCACTTCGCGGAGATCCGTGCCGCCATGTCGCCGATGAGCACGACGCAGCGGCACTTCTCTGCGACGAGATCGATGAGGCTGTCGAATTCGTAGCCCTTGTCTTTGCCGCCGGCGATGAGCACCACGGGATGCGTTTCGCCCGCGAGGGCCTTTTCGACGGAGTCGAGATTGGTGGCCTTCGAGTCATTCACCCAATCGACGCCATCGAGTGTGCGGACGAGTTCGCAGCGATGCGGCAGGGCGCGGTATTCGCAGAGCGGAGTCTTCATCGCGTCAAAGGTCAGACCGCGAGCGACCCCGACTCCGAGTGCCGCCATGAGATTCTCGGCATTGTGCGAGCCGCGCAGTTTCGTGTCCGCCAGGCGCAGCACGGGCTGGCCGTGATGTTGGATCACGCCGTCGCGCAACTCGAAGTCACCGCCGGTCGCGTAAGCGCTGAAGGTCAGCTTGCGCGCCCGCAGTTCTGGCAGTCGGTCGCGCAGATTGACGATCGCCCAATCCTCGGCTTGCTGATTTTCGAAGATGCGAATCTTCGCCCGATAGTACTCGTCCATCGACGGGTAGCGATCGAGGTGATCGGGCGCGAAGCCCAGCCACACCGAGATCTGCGGGCGGAAGGTACGGATGGTCTCGAGTTGAAAGGAACTGATTTCGAGGGTCATCACATCGAGTGCGGCACTCTCCGAAACGCGCGCGGAAAAGGCGGGACCGATGTTGCCGGCGGCCACGGTTTTCACGCCGCAGGCATTGAGCATTTTTTCCACGAGCTGAGTGGTCGTCGTCTTTCCATTGGTTCCAGTGATGCCGACGATCGGGCACTGGCAACGCACGTACGCGAGCTCGAGTTCGCCGACGATTTCGATGCCGCGCTCGAAAAAGCAGCGGACCAGCGGCACGGCGGGATCAATGCCAGGACTGAGAATCGCGCAGACGTAGTCACCATTTGCCGCTTCGCGCTCCGCGGCCTCGCCAGCGATGAGCCTGATGCCGTGCGCCGCGAGTGCGGTGATTTTCGCGCTCAGCTTATCCGGCGCGCCGGAGTCGAGCACCGTGACCTGCGCTCCTTCACGGCGCAGCAGTAGGGCGGCGGATTCGCCGCTCTCGCCGGCCCCGAGGACGGCCACTGGCTGATCTGTGAGGGGCGTTTTCACCGGAGTTTCAAAGTGGCGAGCCCGAGGAAGGCGAACATGATCGAGAGAATCCAGAAGCGGACGATAACGGTGTTTTCCTTCCAACCCTTGAGCTCGAAATGGTGATGGATGGGGCTCATCAAAAAGACGCGCCGCCCTTCGCCGTAACGCTTCTTCGTGATCTTAAACCAAGTGCGCTGGATGAGCACCGAGAGGGCTTCCATGACGAAGACGCCGCCGACCAGCACGAGCAACATCTCCTGTTTGCAGCAGATGGCGACGACGCCAAGCATGCCGCCGATCGCGAGCGAGCCGGTGTCGCCCATAAACACTTTCGCCGGATGCGCGTTCCACCAGAGGAAGCCGAAGGACGCGCCGACCAGCGCCATGCAGACGACGGCGAGTTCGCCCGCGAAGGGATAAAACGGGAGCTGGAGATACTGCGCGATTTTCCAGTTGCCCGCGATGTAGGCGAGGATGCCGTAGGTGAAGGCGACGGTGGTGGTGCAGCCAGCGGCGAGGCCGTCGAGGCCG
>JANNXQ010000293.1:0-31250 GCA_031409655.1 Chthoniobacteraceae bacterium
CAAATTCGTGCAGCAGGCGCTCGACACCTACCTGCACAAGAACCGCGAGACCGCCGAAATCATCCGCAAGAAAATCGAGGAGAACGAGCACGAGCGGAAGGAACTCGCCGGCATCCGCAACATCGCCAAGGAACGCGCGAAGAAAGCCTCGCTCCACAACAAGAAGCTGCGCGACTGCCGCCTCCACCTCGGCGACAAAAACCCGCGCGCCGAGGAGAGCACGCTGTTCATCGTCGAGGGCGACTCCGCCGCCGGCTCACTCACCGCCACACGCGACGTGCAGACGCAGGCCGTCTTCGCGCTGAAAGGCAAACCGCTCAACACCTACGGCCTCACCAAAAAGGTCATCTACGAAAACGAGGAGTTCCACCTTCTCCAGGCCGCCCTCAACATCGAGGACGGACTCGACGGCCTGCGCTACAACAAGATCGTCATCGCCACCGACGCCGACGTGGACGGCATGCACATCCGCCTGCTGCTGCTCTCGTTCTTCCTGCAGTTCTTCCCCGACGTCATCCGCAACAACCACCTCTTCATCCTGCAGACGCCGCTCTTCCGCGTCCGCAACAAGAAGGTCACGAAGTATTGCTACAGCGAGCAGGAGAAACAGGCCGCCGTCACCGCGCTCGGCGCCAGCCACGAAATCACGCGCTTCAAAGGCCTCGGCGAAATCTCCGCTGGCGAGTTCAAGGACTTCATCGGCGAAAACATCCGCCTCGACCCGATCAACCTCCACCACCTCTACAGCTCCGACGAACTCCTCTCGTTCTTCATGGGAAAGAACACGCAGGAGCGGCAGGAGTTCATCATCAACAACCTCCGCGTGGAGAAGGACCTCATCGAGGTCTGAGATGGCCAGGAAACAAACCGCGGCGCTGCCAGCCCGGGAGCACCTCCGTGAGTCCTGCCTCCGCGGCCGTGGCGTGGTGCGCGGTACAGGGTTCGAACCTGTGACCCCTACAGTGTCAATGTAGTGCTCTACCACTGAGCTAACCGCGCTTCGCGCTCGGATGCTCCCGTTTCCGGGCGCATCGAGGGGGGCGAAAGGTGCCGGGGATTTTTCCTCGCGGCAAGGCTTTTTGGTTCCGGGTTTGAGCGCACCGCGACCGGCCCTTTGCCGCGCCCGCGATTCGGTGCCGGCCGCGGCATTTTCCTCTGCCTGATTGGCCAGACACTCCCGCGCCGCCCTACGGATTCGTCGGCGCGAAGACTTCTTCGCCTTCCTCCACCGCCACCGCGTCGTCCACTTCCTGGTAGGAAAGCGGCGCAAACCGCTCCGCATTGAACCCGCGCTCCACGCCCACCTTGTTCGTCGGATTCACCACCCCGATCAGATACACCGCCACCTCGCCCTCCGCGCCCGAGAGCGCCTGACCCGGCACCACATCGCGGATCACATAGATCTGATCCTTCACCGGGAATTGATTGTAGAGCTTCTCAATGCCGAGCGGAAACTTGGCATCGATACAGACGACCTTTTGATTGGGGATAAACATGACGCGTGGGGATCGAGAATCTGCGCGCAATTCCTCAACTGCCAAGCTCCATTGGTCGTCCGTCAACCTAGCAGCCTTTTGAGGAACACCCCGACGCCCCGGAGCACAGGCTTCCAGCCTCTGGGTTTCGCCCGCCGCAGACCGATGAATGCTGGGTTTGCAGGCGGGACGCCCCAGGCCCCACCGCCGGGACGGCTGTGCTCCGCCGCGTCGCCGCGTGTTTCAAAACGCTGCTAGAGCGTGTCGTGCTCTCCCGCCGAAGGGCCGGCCCCGGTCTAATCGGATTACTTGAAGACTAGGAAGTAAATGAAGGCGATGACGCCGGCGCCGAAGAGGAAGGCGTAGCCCTGGAGATTGCCCCATTGGAGGAAGCGCAGGACGAAGCCGGTGCCCCAGGTCGCGCCGCTCAGGCCGCGGACGATAACCCCGTCGAGGATCCATTTGTCGAACCAGGCGGTGACGCTGGCCAGGACGTCCTGGGTGCCGGCGATGAGTGCGGCGTAGAGTTCGTCAAAGTAGAACTTATTCTTGAAAACGGGAATCAAGATGGGGTCCTTGGCCGCGCCGGAGTAGAGGAGCCAGCCGCCAGCAGTGCCGGTGAGGAAGGCGAGGGTGGCCAGGGTCATGACGAGGCCTGCGCCGCGGCCTTCGTGGAGTTGGTGGAGGCTGAGCACCAGGTCTTCGCCAAGGGCGCGGTGCTCGATGAAGGGCCAGCCTGCGATGACGGAAAGGACGGCGAGGATGACCAGGGGCATGGTCATGGCCGCAGGACCGTCGTGGCCGTGCTCGGCTTCGGGCGAGCGCGACTTGCCGAGGAAAGCGACGACCACGAGGCGCGTCATATAGAAAGCGGTGAGAAATGCGGTGAGCAGCGCGAGAGCAAAGAGGGGGAGGCTCTTTTGGTAGGCCGCGAGCAGGATGGCGTCCTTTGAGAAAAAGCCCGCGAGGAAAGGGCAACCCGTGAGGGCCAGCGTCCCGATGGCGAAGGTCCGGAAGGTCCACTTCATGCGCGAACTGAGTCCGCCCATTTTCCAAATATCCTGCTCATGGTGGAGCGCGTGGATGACGGCGCCGGCACCGAGGAAGAGGAGCGCCTTGAAGAAGGCGTGGGTGAAGAGATGGAACATCGCCGCACCGGGAGCGGAGACCCCGATGGCCATGACCATGTAACCAAGCTGGGAGAGGGTGGAGTAAGCGAGGATGCGCTTGATGTCGTCCTGCTGCGTGGCCATGAGGGCGGCGAGCAGGGAGGTGACGACCCCGATCACGGCGATGACGGTCCGAGCCGTGGGACTGAGATCGAGAAGGAAGGCGACCCGGGCCAGCATGTAAACGCCGGCCGCGACCATCGTCGCCGCGTGGATGAGGGCGGAGACGGGTGTCGGACCTTCCATGGCATCGGGCAACCAGACGTGCAGCGGCACCTGGGCGGACTTGCCCACGGCGCCGCAGAAAATGGCGAGCGTGGCGATCGTCAGGAAGGTGGGCGTGAGCGTGGCGACTTCCACCTTTTGCTGAAGGTCCGCAAAGCCAATCGCGCCCGTCACGGACCACAACATCAGGATGCCGAGCATGAAGCCGAAGTCGCCAATGCGGTTGGTCAGAAAGGCCTTCTTTGCGGCCTCCGCTGCCGAGTCTTTCGTGAACCAATGACCGATGAGCAGATAACTGCTCACGCCCACGAGTTCCCAAAAGATGAACATCATGACGAAATTATCCGCGAGCACGATGCCGAGCATCGAGAACATGAACAACGAAAGGCAGCCGAAGAAGCGCCCTTCGCTCTCGTCGTGGCTCATGTAAACGGTCGAGTAGATATGCACGAGCAAGCCGACGCCGGTGACGACGAGGAGCATGAGCTTGCTGAGATCATCGACGGTGACACCGATCGGCGCCTGGAACGCGGAGCCCAAATCCAGCCACGTGATCGTATCGTGGGTGTCGGGCCCGACGAAGGCGAAGACGCTGCCAAGGAAGGAAAAGAAGACCGCGCCTACCGAGATCGAAGCGCTGAGCTTATGCGACCGCCGCGTGAAGAGCAGAATGAGGAACGCGCTGACTAATGGCGCGCCGAGGATGAACCAAGGGAAGTGGCTGTTCATGCGGAGTGCTGGCGTCCTCCGGTTGCGTTAAAAGGAACATCGAACGTCGAACGTCGAACATCGAACATCGAACGATGAATGCGGCCCTCTTCCTTTCGACGTTCAGTGTTCGACGTTCGATGTTCGATGTTCTGCATTTTCAAAATTTCAGCGAGTTGATGTCCTCGACGTGGGTCGTCTGCCGGGCGCGGTAGAGGGCGACGATGATGGCCAGACCGACGGCGACCTCCGCGGCGGCGACGGTGATGATGAAAAAGACGAGGACTTGCGCGTTGTAGTCAGGGAGGCCATTTGCGCCGACGTTGAAGCGGCTAAACGCGACGAGCGAGAGGTTGGCGGCGTTCAGCATCAATTCGAGGCACATGAAGATGATGATGATATTCCGCCGCAGCATCACGCCGGCGAAGCCAATGGCGAAGAGCAGGCCGGAGACGAGCAGGTAGTCGTTGAGCGTGAGAATCATTTCAGTTCGCGCTTGGAGAGGACGACGACGCCAATCGTGGCCACAAGGATGAGCACGCCGATGACTTGGAAAGGGAGCGTGTGGATCGAGAACAGGGTCTCGCCGACTTGGCGGACGTCATCAAGGCGTTGTCCGGGCAGACTTTCCAGATTGAGCGGCGGGAAGGGCTTCTGGCCTTCGGGAAAACGGCGCAGGACGAGGGCGATCTGGAGCATGAAGACGACGGACACGAGCCCGCCGCCTGCCCAGGCGATCACGTTATTCTTCCGCCGCGCTTCGGCTTTGAGATCCAGCAGCATGATGATGAAAAGGAAGAGCACCATGACAGCGCCCGCGTAAACGAGAATCTGAATGACCCCGATGAAGTAGGCATCCAGGCCGATGAAGAGCGACGCGAGGCCAAGGAAGGAAACCACGAGGCAAAGGGCGCACGCGACGGGGTTGCGATTGGCGACGACGGCCACGCCGAAGCCCAGCATCAGGATGGCGAAGAACCAGAAGAGCAGGGGATTCATCGGCAGGATTGCAGATCGCAGATTGCAGATTGCAGTTGTCGCAGCGTTGGACCTCCGGCGAGGGATTCGGATGCACCGTTCAATCCGAAATCCGAATTCTGAAATCTGAAATTCACTTCAGAGGGTTCCATTTGTGGACCAGGCCGTCGAAAACTCCTCCGAGTTCGTAGAGCTTGCGCTTGTCATTCACCATTTCGGCGCGGGTGATGCCGGTAATGGCGTAATCCTTCCGCAGGTAAATGGCTTGCTCCGGGCAGACTTCCTCGCACATGCCGCAGTAAATGCAGCGGATCATGTCGATCTTGAATTCCTTCGAACGCTTCTCGACTTTCGCCCACTTGTCATCGGCGGGGATTTCCTCCGGGGTGATGGTGATGGCTCGCGGCGGGCAGATAAACTCGCAGAGCTGGCAGGCGACGCAGCGTTCGCGACCATGCCCGTCGGTCACCAGAGTCGGCGCGCCGCGATAGTGCTCCGGCATGTTGGCGTCCCACTTCTCCTCGGGATACTGCATGGCGACTTTCGTCTTTCCCTGCAGCATGCGTTTGAGGTGATTGAAGGTAATGACCAAGCCAGCGACGATGGAGGGAAGATAGATCTTTTCCTTCCAGGTCAAATTGGGGCGAGGGACGACGTAGGAGGCCATTGGTTATGAGGAAAGGCGAACATCGAACGTTGAACGTCGAACATCGAACATCGAATGAAAGGGCGATGGTTCCCCAGTTCGATGTTCGACGTTCAATGTCGGACGTTCGATGTTCATTTCGTGAAGGCGAGGATGCCGGCGGTGATGAAGATGTTCACCAAAGCAATTTCGAAGAGATAGAGCCAACCGAGCTTCATAAGTTGATCATAACGGAAGCGCGGGAGCGTCCAGCGGACCCAGATAAAGAACAGAAGAAGCAGGCTCACCTTGCCGAAGAAGGTCGCAATATTCACCAAGCCCCAGACCCAACCGGGGACACTGTGCAGGATAGCCAAGCCGATGGTATTTGCACCATCGGGGATGAGCGGCAGGTGCCAGCCGCCAAAGAAGAGGACGACGATGAGGGCGCTGCCGGCAATCATCGCGGTGTATTCCCCGAGGAAGAAGAGGGCGAATTTCATCGACGAATACTCGGTATGATAACCGGCGACTAACTCCGTCTCCGACTCCGGAAGATCGAAAGGAAGACGGTTCGTCTCCGCGAACATCGAGATCGTGAAGGTGATGAAGGCGATGATGACCGGAATCCAGAGGAGGATGTCGCGTCCGTTAAGACCGCCGTCCGTGAACGGTGCGAGCAACCAGCCGTGATTTACCTGGTAGTTGATGATACTGCTGAGTTGGGTGGAGCCGCAGATGAGCAGGACGGGCACCGCGCTCAGCCCCATGCAGAGTTCGTAGCTGATCATCTGCGAGGTGCTGCGGATGCCGCCGAGGAAGGGGTACTTGGAATTTGACGACCAACCGGCGAGGACGATGCCATAGACGCCGACGCTCGAGATCGCGAACATGAAAAGCAGGCCGACATTGATGTCTGCGACGACCATCGGAACGCCGAGGAAAGTGCTGCCGAAGGGAATCGCCGCGAGGGTGACGATGGCTGGCATCATCGCCAGACACGGGGCGAGCCAGAAGTAGATCGTATTCACGTGCCGCGGCACAAAGTCCTCCTTGAGGAGGAACTTCACCGCATCAGCGACTGGCTGACCGAGGCCGCCGAGGAAAGGCGAGAAGTCTTTCTTAAAGCCAAGAAGCGTGAGCGGGAAGCCGGTGCGGTTCGGACCGATTCGATCCTGGATCAAGGCTGAGACGCGGCGTTCCGCATAGACGGTGTAACTGACCATCGGCAGCACCACGAGGAAGATCAGGAAGATCGTCTTCCCGAGCGAGGTGCCGATCTGAAACCAGAAGTCGAAGGAGGTCAGGAAATCCATTACTTCACCCAGCCGTTGGCGTGGCTTCTCCGACTAGTTGTACCCCTTGGTCGCCGATCATACTCAGGCTCAGGTCGGCAAATTCCTTCACTTCGCCAGCCATCGCGCGGAAGACGTCCTCGATCACGGCAATGCCATTCGAGCCACTGAAGGCTTGGATAAAATCGCGCAGAATCTCCCAGTCGTCGCGAGCATTGCCGGGTGGGTTCACCGCACGGTTGAGACGCTGGAGGCGCCCTTTGAGATTGATCATGGAGCCGCGCTTTTCGACCCAGGCGCTGGCGGGAAAAAGGACGGTGGCCTTTGCGGTGGTGGCGTTTGGCAGGATGTCGAGCGCGATGATGGCGTCGAGCTTCCTAAGATCGGCTTCGGTGAGGCCAGCTTTAGTAAGGTCTTCGCCCAAGGTAATGACGGTCTTGATCTTTCCGGCGCGGATCCCTTCCACGAGCTGCGGCAGCCGCGAGCCGGGAGTGTCGCTGGCGAGACCGAGTAACTTGGCGCCCGTGGTGTTCGGATTGCGGTCGGCGGCGATCAGGAGTTGATCGGGCTCGGCGAGGCGCGGGAGGATGTCGTGCTGATTGGCGATCTTGCAGGTGGTGACGAGGCGTTTGGCGAGAAAGAGTTCCTCATTGGTCGCGCGCCCGGAAGCGACGAGCCAGACTTGCTCCTTGGTGTGCGCTCTCAGGATCTCCGCGGCTATGGCGGTTGCCGTGCGCCAATCGACGGGCTGTCCCTTGACCATCGGTGTCTTGAGCCGGCGCTCGTCCCCAACGTATTTGAAATTCAGCCGATGCGAATCCGGGAGCCAGCAGCCATTGACATCACCATTTTCCCGCGGGGTGATCCGGTAGATGACATTCTCGCGGGAGCCGATGGTGATGTTCGAGCCAGTGCCGCAATTGACGTCGATCGTCGGCGTCTCGCGCAGGAACCAGACGCGCATCTTAAAACGGAAGTCGGTCGAGGTGAGCGCACCGACCGGGCAGATATCGACGGTGTTGAGCGAGTAGTTGTTATCGAGCGTGCGATTCGGGTGACAGGAAATCGAGTTGAAGCTCCCGCGCTCGACGATGCCGAGCACGTCGTCATCCGCCACCTCTTTCATGAAGCGGATACAGCGGGTGCAAAGGATGCAACGTTCGGCGTCGAGCGTGACGCGCGGTCCGAGATCAACGGACTTCGGCTTCTTGACCTTATGCTCGAGAAAGTGCGACTCGCCATTGCCATACTCAACGGCGAATTCCTGCAGCTTGCACTCGCCAGCCTGATCGCAGATCGAACAGTCCAGGGGGTGATTGATGAGCAGGAACTCCATCACGCCCTTGCGGCAGTCCTGAACCATTGGCGAGTCGGTGCGCACGCCCATTCCTTCGCTCACGTCCTGGGCGCAGGAGATTTGCGGACGGGGGATCCAGGAGATCTCCGGCTTGCCGTCCGGGCCGAGGACTAACTTCCGATCCGGCGTCATCTTCGGGGTGCCCAGTTCGATGAGGCACATGCGGCAGTTACCCGGCGACGAGAGCTTCTCGTGGTAGCAGTAATGCGGGATGAATTTCTTGGCCTGCTTGCAGGCTTCGATTACGCGGGTGCCTTTGGGAAATTGCAGCCAGACGCCGTCAATCTGGACGTTGACCATTTGGACAGGCGCGGCGATTTCGGTGGTCATCGGGGTTAGCGCGTTGCTGCCGGAGCCATAAATTCGTGTCCGTTGCCACGCGGGGCTGGGATGGCTTCTATTTTCTCGTTGGCGATCAATTCCTCCGAGGTGTACTCCGGTGGCATCGGTGGCGGGAGCGGCTTGTGCGCTTTGGCGATGAATTCTTCGCGGAACTTGGCGACGAAGGATTGCGTCGGCCAGGAGCAGGCTTCGCCAAAGGCGCAGATGGTCTTACCGGCGATATTGTCGCCGATTTTCTTGAGTTGATCCGGATCCTGCTCGGTGCCGCCGCCGGCGAGGATGCGATCGGTGATCTTTCGCATCCACTGCGCGCCTTCGCGGCAGGGCGTGCATTGGCCGCAGCTTTCGTGAGCGTAGAAGGTGTTAATGTTATTCAGGCACTCGACCATGTTGCGCGAGTCATCCATGACGATGACGCCGCCAGAACCAGCCATCGAGCCCGCTGCCGCGAGGGTGTCGAAGTCCATGGGGAGATCTTCGAGGGTCATCTCCTGGTCCTTGATTTTGTACTTCTCGCCAGCTTTCAAAACCTTGGCCGATGAACCGCCGGGGATCACAGCCTTGAGCTTCCGTCCCGGCTGGAGTCCGCCACAAATGTCGTAGATCAACTCGCCCATCGTCACCGTGCCTACCTCCACTTCGTAATAACCCGGCTTAACGACATCGCCGCTGACGCAGAGGATTCGGGTGCCGGTGTTGTTCGGCTTGCCGAGCTTGGCAAACTCGCCGCCACCCATCGCGATGATGTGCTTCACGTCGCAGAGCGTCTCCACGTTATTGACGATCGTCGGGCACATCCAGAGGCCGAGCACGGCTGGGAAGTAGGGAGGTTTGATGCGGGGATAAGCGCGCTTGCCTTCGAGGGATTCGATGAGTCCGGTCTCCTCGCCGCAGATGTACGCTCCCGCGCCGCGATGCACGTGGATCTCACAGTCAAAACCGCTGCCGAGGATGTTCTTGCCGAGAAAGCCGCGCTTGCGGGCGTCCGCGAGGGCAGTCTCCAGGATCCGCGCACCTTCCGGGAATTCTCCGCGGATGTAGATGTACGCCAGACTCGCACCGACGGCGAAGCACGAGATGATCATGCCTTCCAGGAGCTGATGCGGATCCTGATGGATGATGTAGCGGTCCTTGAAAGTGCCGGGTTCGGACTCGTCCGCGTTGCAGATCAGATAGGTCGGCTTCGGGCCGCCGCGTTTGATAAAGCCCCATTTTACCCCGCACGGAAAACCCGCGCCGCCGCGGCCGCGCAGTCCGCTCTTCTTCACCTCGTCGGTGATTTCCTCCGGCTTCATCCCGAGCGCCTTCTTTAAGTCAGTGTAGCCACCATTGTGGAGGTAGCACTCGATGTCGTTCGTCCAGCCCTCGCGGTCGATGTTTTTAAAGACCAGTCGCTTCTCGCGCGGATGCGGCGGCAGCACTTTTGGCAAGGTGGCATCCGAGCGTTGCAGCTTCAGGAGGTCCGGTGCGTCCGCAGGCTTGATGTTCTCTTTGAAAAGGTCATCCACCATCGCCACGGGCGCGCTCCCGCAGGAGGCAAGGCATTCCACGAATTCGATGCTGTATTCGCCATTCGCGCTCACGGCCACCGGGTTGCCGTGCTCCTTGTTCGCGTGATGCGCGTTTTCGTGCTCCCACTGGTGAATGTCGATGCCCGCCGCTTTCGCCACGGCATCGCGCAAGCCAAGACTGCCGGCCAGCGAACAGGAGAGGGTGCGGCAGACGCGGATGTGCCGTTTGCCCGCGGGTTGCCGGCGGAACATCGGATAGAAGGTCACCAGTTCCAGCACATTGATCGGCGAGAGTCCGAGCTTTGCCGCGATCCAGGCCACGGCATCGTCCGACACATAGCCGAAGTGCTCCTGCCACAAATGCAGCAGCGGGAGCGACGCCGCGCGCTTTTTATCCGCGGGGTAATGCGTGATCGCGTCGTCGATGTGGGAGAGCAGGTCAGCAGGGAGATTCATGTAGGGCGATACGTGCTGCTCACTTGACTGGTTTCTCCGGCGCTGGACTGCCGAGCAGTTGCACCTCGGAGACGAGTTTATTGTCCACGAAATGCAGGACCACGGTCTCGCCATCCTGCTCATAGAAATAACGGACGACATCCACCTCCTTCTTCTGCGTCTCGAGCGGCAGCTTCGTGGATTCCACCTGTTTCGGCAGACCGAGGATGGACTCCACCTCCTTCGGGCTCACGCCTTTACCCACCTTCTCCAGAGCGTCGCGCTGCTTGTTCACCACGGCAATATTCGCGTTGGTGATGCGCGGCCCGCAGCCTGTGAGGGCGAAAAGCGGGATGGAAAGCAGGACAGTGAGAGTCATGCGGCGCACGATGCTGGTGAGAATGCGAAGGGCTCGGATGGCTCGCAAGGAATTTGTGAAATATTTCACAAGCGCCGCAGCTACGGCCTGAGATGGGGCGCTCCGATCCGGCTGCGGACGGATTCTAGCAGTTAGATGCGGAGGAAAATTTTCCGCCGATATAGCCACCAACAGGCCAGCAAAAGCATGATGATCCCGCGATAGGCGTCGAGGGAGGCGAGACGCGGTGAAAGCGCGGCGCCGGCGGGTGCGGCTGCACTTTGGGGGGACGGCGCGGTCATGGGAGCCGAAGTCGCGTCAGGGTGACTGCGGGCGACGAGCCGCGAATTGCGGCGACCTTCACTCCACCGTCACGCTCTTGGCCAGGTTCCGTGGCTTATCCACGTCGCAGCCGAGGGCGACGGCGGTGTGGTAGGCGAGGAGTTGGAGCGGGATGGCGGTCAGGATGGGGCTGACGAAATCGGCGCAGCGCGGAATGTAGATAACGTCGTCGGCGATTTTCTCCAGCTTGGTGCTGCCTTCGGTGCCGATGACGATCACGGGGCCTTTGCGGGCTTTCACTTCTTCGATGTTCGAGACGTTTTTATCGAAGATGGCATCGTCGGGGGCGATGAAGACGCTCGGGACTTCGGGGCTGATCAAAGCGATGACGCCGTGCTTGAGTTCGGCGCTGGGGTGGCCGCTCGCGTGGATGTAGCTGATCTCTTTCATCTTCAGCGCACCCTCCATGGCCACGGGGTAGTTGAACTGCCGGCCGAGGAACATCATCGCTTTCGCGTGGGCGTATTTTTCGGCGACGGCTTTGATGTGATCGGTCTGCTCGAGGATGCGCGCGACTTTGTCCGGGAGCGCTTCGAGTTCGTCGATGATGTGCAGACCTTCGCTGTGGGAAAGGTGACGGATGCGGCCGAAGAGCAGGCCGAGCAGCGTGAGGATGGTGACTTGCGAGGTGAAGGATTTCGTCGCGGCGACGCCGATCTCGGGGCCGGCGTGCATATAGACGCCGCCGTCGCTCTCGCGGGCGATCGTCGAGGCGACGTTGTTGCAGACGCCGAGGGTGCGGTGGCCTTTCCGCTGGCTTTCGCGCATCGCGGCCAGGGTGTCGGCGGTCTCGCCGCTTTGGCTGATGCAGAAGACGAGAGTGTCCTTGGTCATCGGCAGATTGCGGTAGCGGAACTCGCTCGCGAACTCGATCTCCACCGGCACGTGCGCGAGCGTCTCGATCGCATATTCGCCGCACATCGCGGCGTGGCAGGCGGTGCCACAGCCCGTGAGGATGATGCGGTCCACGTCGCGCAACTGATTATTCGTCATGTCGAGGCCGCCGAGCTTGGCGGTGCCTTCCTCGCGGGAAAGGCGGCCGCGCATCGCATCGCGGAGCGTCTCGGGCTGCTCATAGATTTCCTTGAGCATGTAATGCGGGTAGTCGCCTTTGCTCACGTCGGCTTCGCTGAATTCCACCTGGCTGACCTCAAAGCCGCTCTCGCCACCGACGAGGCTGCTGATCTCAAATTTGTCCCGCTCAATCGTGGCGATATCGAAGTCCTTCAAATAGACCGCCTCCCGGGTGTAGGCCACGATGGCGCTGACGTCGCTGGCGAGAAAGTTTTCCCCTTTGCCGATGCCGAGCACCAGCGGACTGCCGCGCCGCGCGCCGACGATGGCATCCGGGACGTCGCGATGCACGAGCACGATGCCGTAGGTGCCGACGACCTGCTTGAGCGCCCGTCGCAGCGCTTCCACCAGATGCGCCGAGCTGGGCGCGCCGCCGATGGCGTCGTAGTGCTTGCCCACGAGGTGGGCGAGGACCTCGGTGTCCGTCTGCGAGAGGAAGGTGTGGCCCTCCTTGACGAGCTGCTCCTTGAGCACGGCGTAGTTTTCGATCACGCCATTGTGGCAGAGGAAAAGCTGACCGCTCTGGTCGCTGTGCGGGTGCGCATTCTGATCCGTCACGCCGCCGTGCGTGGCCCAGCGCGTGTGCGAGATGCCCACGGAGCCGTGGGGTGGCGAACTTGCGATCAGCTCGGTGAGATTTGCGATCCGTCCGACGCACTTGCGCACCTCGATTTTTCCTCCCTCGAGGATGGCCACCCCGGCGGAATCGTAGCCGCGATATTCCAGCCGACGCAGACCGTCGAGGAGGATGGGAGTTGCTGTTTTGTTACCGATATAGCCGATGATGCCGCACATAGAGATGAAGAGTCAGTGTTCCGAGGTTGAGGAGCGTGGCAGAAATGCCGGACGGGAAGCAAGGGCAGCGCCTTGGGCAAATTTTTCCCAAGCGAAAGCTGACAGATGCTGGGGGAAGTGAGCATGATCTCGGTCAATCCCTGCTTTATGAGTCTCACCAACTGGCCTTCCATCACCGAAAAAACCCTCGCCGTCATCATGGGCGGCGGCGCCGGCTCGCGGCTTTTCCCCCTGACCAAAGAACGCTCCAAGCCCGCCGTGCCGCTCGCCGGCAAGTATCGCATCGTCGATATCCCGATCTCGAATTGCATCAACTCTGGCCTGCGCCGCATCTACGTGCTCACGCAGTTCAACTCCGCTTCCCTGCACAAACACATCCACTCAGCGTTCAAGTTTGACACCTTTTCGCGCAGCTTCGTCGAGATCCTCGCCGCCCAGCAGACGCCCACGGATACGACCTGGTATCAAGGCACCGCCGATGCCGTGCGGCAAAATCTCCGCGACTTCCTCCAGTATCCCTACCAGTACTTCGTGATCCTCTCGGGCGATCAACTCTACCGCATGGACTTCCGCGAAGTGCTCGCCCAGCACATCGCCACGAAAGCGGAACTGACCATCGCGACCATCCCCGTGGGCCGGGAGGCCGCGCAGGATTTCGGGATCATGCACACGGATGCGGAGCGGAAGATTGTCCGTTTTGTGGAGAAGCCGAAGGATCCCGAGAAGCTCGATGCGCTGCGGATCCCGCCAGCACTGCTGAAGGAACTCGGCCAGCCCGCGGACGCCGATCTCTATCAGGCCTCGATGGGCATCTACATTTTCAACCGCGAATCGCTCGTGGCGGCGCTCGACAACAACTACGTGGACTTCGGCAAGCACGTGATCCCCGAACTCATCCACAAGAACCGCGTGATGGCCTATATCTATCAAGGTTACTGGGAAGACATCGGCACGATCCGCTCGTTCTTCGACGCAAACCTGATGCTCACGGACAAGGTGCCGACGTTTAATTTCTTCGACACGGCGTCGCCGATCTACACTCACGCGCGCTTCCTCCCCGGCAGCAAGCTGAACGGGGCCACGATCAAGGAGGCGATCGTTTCCGATGGCTGCATCATCGACGACGCGCACATCGAGCGCGCGGTCATTGGCATCCGCAGCTTCATCGGCGCGGGCACCACGATCCGCAACTCGATCGTGATGGGCGCGGATTTCTACGAAGCGGACAGCGCCGCAGCCGGCGGCGGCCCACCCGTGGGCATCGGGCGGAATTGCGTGATCGACCACGCGATCATCGACAAAAACGCCCGCGTCGGCGACGGCGCCGTGGTCACACCGGAAGGCAAGCCGTCGAACTTCGATGGGCCGAATTATTTCATCCGCGACGGCATCGTGATCGTGCCGAAAGGCGGGACCATCGCGGCGGGTTCCTGGATCTAGCGCTGGGAGCGCCGCCGTCCCGTGCGGCATCGAAACCACCCGCGCGAAGCGCCGCGATCAGAACAGAAGGGCGCTGCGCGCATTCGTTCACGATGCCGCCCGCGACGGCGGCGCTCCCAGCGGCACGCCGCTTGCAATGGAACGAACTCCACCGATTTTCCACGCTCATGCGCCGCTTCGTTTTTCTGCTTCTCCTTTTGCTCGGCCCGCTCGCGGCCAGCGCGCAGTTGCCGTTTGAGACCGTCTTCAAAGGGCGCGCCACTTTCGACCGCCTCGTGAGAGAGGCCGAAGCCGGCCAGTGGAAAGCGCTCCCCATCGGCGAGCGCACCGCCGTGGTCGGCAAGTCTCTCGTGGGCACGCCCTACAAAGGCTACACCCTCGAGATCGACGACCGCATCGAGGCGCCCTCGGTGAATTTCACGGGCCTTGATTGCTGGACCTTCTTTGAGATCTCGCTCGCCTTTGCCCGCATGCTCTACTGCCCGCGGGAGGATTGGACGCCGCAGATGCTGCTCCGCTACATCGAACTCGATCGCTACCGCAATGGCCGGTGCGATGGGAACTACCTGTCGCGTCTGCACTATCTCGAAGACTGGCTAGCGGACAACGAGCGTCGCCGCCTGGTCCGCGATCTGACGCGCGACCTCGGTGGCATCCGCGGCCCGCACGCCACCGGCGAAATGACCCGCGGATGGAAGAACTACCGCTACATGGTGAAAAATCCTGAACTGCGGATTGCCATCGCGGAGATGGAGGCTCGGTTTGCCGAAACGCCGCTCTACTACATCCCCAATGCTCGCGTCCCTGGCATCGAAGGCCGGCTCCAGACTGGCGACATCATTGGCATTTGCTCAAAGGACGGCGAGGGCGTGGGCACTTCGCACGTCGGCATCGCCGTGCGGGATGAGGCGGGCGTGCTCCGTTTTATGCACGCTTCCGCGCCGCGGAACTTTGGCAAAGTGGTGCTCGACGCGCGGCTCTCGGAATATCTCGTCCGCTACAAAAGCAATGTGGGGATCATCGTTGCGCGGCCGATTCGCTGAGACTGCGGCGTGGGCGGGTTGCGTCTTGGAGCGGGAAGAGAACGCCAAACTTCAAACGCCAAACACCAAACTCTAAACGGAGCTATCTCGAGTCCGCTCCGACGTCTCGCGATGCCGTCGGCGTTTGAAGTTTAGAGTTTGGCGTTTGAAGTTTGGCGTTTTCCCCGCGCCGCAGAGCGCTCGGGTGCCCAATCCGCCGTGGATTTGCCGAAGCACTACATCTTGTGCCCTAAAATTTACGCAACCACTCCGAATAGTGCTTGCCTGCAAATTGCCGCTTGAGGATGCTCCCTCCACTCAGCGCCCTTTTTCCCCGTCCATGTATCTCAAATCCCTCGAAATTTTCGGCTTCAAATCCTTCGCCGCCCGGACCGTCCTGAACTTCCACGACGGCGTGACCTGCGTCGTGGGGCCGAATGGCTGCGGTAAATCGAACGTCCTCGACGCCATCCGCTGGGTGCTCGGCGAGCAGTCCGCCAAGGCCCTCCGCGGCGGCGAAATGGCGGACGTCATTTTCTCCGGCACCGACTCCCGCGCGGCGGTCGGGATGGCCGAGGTCTCGATGACCTTTGACGAATGCGAAGAGGCACTCGGGCTCGACTGGCGGGAGGTCACGATCACGCGCCGCGTTTTCCGCGACGGCGGCAGCGAGTATCTGCTGAACAAAACGCCCTGCCGGCTCAAGGACATCCACCAGCTCTTCATGGACACGGGCATCGGGCGCTCCGCCTACTCGATCATGGAGCAGGGGAAGATCGACATGATCCTCTCCTCCCGGCCGGAGGATCGCCGCGCCATCTTCGAAGAAGCCGCCGGCATTACGAAGTACAAGTCGCAGAAGAAGGAGGCGCTGCGGAAGCTGGAGGCCACGGAAGCGAATCTTCTGCGCATCACCGACATCATCCGCGAGGTGAAGCGGCAGATCGGCTCGCTCCAGCGGCAGGCGGGCAAGGCGCGGCGCTATCAGTCCCTGCTCAGCGATCTGAAACTGCTCGAGACCCATAATGCGAAGCGGCAATACGACAGCATCGAGGAGCAGCGTTCGGCGACGGCGGATGAGCTGTCTTCGCTCACCTCGCGGCAGGCAGAGCATGAGCAGGAGATCGAGCAGCAGGAAAGTGAAGTGGCCGTGCAACGCGCCGCACTCGAGGAAATGGAGCAGAAGCTCAACGTCGCCCGGCAGGCGGTGAACGAACTGCGCACGCGCATCTCGAATCACGAAAACCGGATCATTTTCAATCAGGAGCGCGTGCTGGAATTCTCCGGCCTCGCCGAGCGCTACAGCGCCGAGGTCGCGGGCTCCGAGGAGCGGCTGCGCGTCGCTGAAACGCAGCTTCACGACACCGATGCCGAGCTGGCGCAGATCACCGAGATGCTCGCGGGCGAGCTCCGGCGCATGGAGGAAAAGCAGGCTGCCACGGCTGCCCTCACCGGTCAGCGCGCGGAGGCGGAGCAGGAAATTTCCACTGCCGCGAATGAAGCGGCGCGTCTCGAGAGCCGCTTGAGCGGACTGCGCGGACAGATCGGTAGTGTACTCCAGCAGCGCGACGGCGCCGAAGCGCGCCTCGCCGTGCTGAGCAATGAGTGCGACCAGCTCACCTTTGCCTTTGATGCACTCACGCAGCAGCAGAACACCACGAAGTCCGACCTCGACGCCGCGCTCGCCGACAGCGAGGCGCGCACTTCGGCCCTGACCGCTGCGGAACACACGCTGCGCGAAGAGCAGTCTGGGCTCGGCGAAGTGGATCGCCAATTGCGCGAGACGCAGAAGGTGATGGCCGAAAAGGAATCGAAGCTCGAAGTGCTGCGCGCGCTGAACGCCGGGGGCGAAGGTTTCTCCGAAGGCACGCAGGCGGTGCTGCGCGGATTGGACAATCCCGACTTCTTTCGCCCTGCCGTGCTGGGCGCGCTGGCGCAATTCATCGACGTGGCTCCGGAATACGTCACCGCCGTGGAAGCCGCGCTGGGAGCCAATCTCCAGACCATCGTGATGAAGGATACGATGGTCGCCGAGTCGGCGATCAGGACACTCACTTCCCACAAGATGGGCCGTGCGGCGCTAGCGCTGCGGGATTTCAGATTTCAGATACCGGATTTCAGATTGGGAACCGCGTTACCCGAAGGCGCGCTTGGCTGGCTGATCGACAAAGTGAACGCCGCAGCGGGTGAAGATGTGGCGTGGTTAATTTCCCACCTGCTCGATCGAGTCGCGCTGGTCGCCGACCTCGAAACCGCGCTCCGGTTGCGAGCCAGTCTGAAATCTGAAATCGGCGATCTGAAATTTGTCACCCTCACGGGCGAAGTCCTCACCGGTCACGGGGTGCTCCATGGCGGCGTCACGGGCGAAGCGACGAACTCGGTGCTCCAGCGGAAGAATCAAATCGCCGCGCTCGAAGCCGAGGAAGCGATCGTTCGGGCCCAGGTCGCGGAACTCACCAGCCGGCGCGAGATCCTACTGGCGGCGATCGAGACCGGCGTCGCGCGGCTCGAGGAAGCGCGCGAGGAAAAGCAGAATGCCACGCTGCTCGTCTCCACGCTCCGCGGGCAACTCGCCCTCCTCGAACGCGAAGCGAAGGACACCGAGCGCAAGCAGCAGAGCCTCGATGGTGAACGCGCCAGCAGCGAAGCCCGGCACGCGGAAGCCGCCGCGCGGTTCGTCCAGCTCGAGATCGAATCCCTCGCGCTCGAAGAACAATCCGTGGGCCTGCGCGAGCGCCGCAGCGAGGCCCAGAGCCGGCTCGAGATCTTGCGCGCTCAGGAGGCCGAGGTTGCCGGTGAGCTCAATGAACTGAAGATCAAAGTCGCCACCGAACGCCAGCGGCATTCCTCGCTGCATCATCAGCGCGCGCCGATGGAAGCGCGGCTCGAGGAACTGCGCGACCTCATCGTCCAGCGCCAGGCGGACATCACCACCTACACCCAGCGGGCCGCATCCACCGCGGCGGAAAGCGCGGAGATCGAAGCCAGTCTCGAAGGCCTGCGCGGTCGGACGGGTGAAGCCGAACTCGCCGTCGCCAGCCTGCTCGACGAACGCGCGAACATCGCTGCGGCCGCCGAAGAACTCGGCAACACCTTGCGCATCCTGCGCCACCAACTCAGCGAGTGCCACGACCGCCGGAGCCGGCTCGAAGTGAAGACCACGCAGCTCGAGATGAAGCTGACTGCGCTGACGGAGCACGTGCAAAAGCGTTACCAACTCGACCTCGCAACTTTCGAACGCGACCTCCACGGCCTGCGCGTCGCCATCCGCGACCTCGCCAAGCGCCAGCGCAACGGCGGCAGCGAAATCTCCGGCGGCGAAGAAGCACTCAACGTTTCACCATCCGCCGAAGCGCCCGCAGCGAGCGACGAACCGGCGGAAGTCAGCGAGCCGACCAGCTTCACCGAAGACGCCTTCGCCATCGACTGGGAACGCGTGGATGCGCTCGTCCGCGAACTCGACGGCAAGCTCGATTCCATGGGCCCGGTGAATATGGACGCAATCCAGGAATACGACGAACTCGAGCAGCGCCACACCTTCCTGGAGCAGCAGAACACCGACCTCATCAACGCGAAGACCGAGTTGATGGACACGATCACGAAGATCAATCAGACGACCAAAGTTCTCTTCGCTGACACCTTCGAAAAGATCCGTGCGAACTTCGCCGAGATGTTCACCGAGCTCTTCGGCGGCGGCAAAGCGAACCTTGTCCTGACCGACGAAAGCGATCCGCTAGAGTGCGGCATCGAAATCATCGCCAAGCCGCCCGGCAAACAACTCCAGTCCATCACCCTGCTCTCGGGCGGCGAAAAGACGATGACCGCCGTCGCGATGCTCTTCTCCATCTACATGGTGAAGCCGTCGCCCTTCTGCGTGCTGGATGAAATGGACGCGCCGCTCGACGAATCGAACATCAGCCGCTTCATCAAAATCCTCGATCGGTTCGTGGCGCAGAGTCAGTTCGTGGTCATCAGCCACAACAAACGCACCATCGCGCGCGCCGATGCGATCTACGGCGTGACCATGGAAGAGCACGGCGTCTCGAAGCTCGTCGGCGTGAAGTTCAGCAGCCGCGAACCAAACGGGAACGGCGGCGAAGACGTGATGAGTTCGAGCACCGGCGGCCACATCCCGAGCGTCGCCGAGACCTTCGGCAAGAGCGGCGACCTGCACAGCGAGAACGTCGCCAACGGCGCCGCGTGAGAAGATTTTGTGAATGGTGATTGGTGATTGGTGAATGGAGTTTGCGCTCCACCACCATCCACGATTCACCGATCACCATTCAGTCCAGACCAGCGGGGCCGCCCAGCCCCGCGCGGGAACGCGAAACGCGGCGGTGCTGCGCCCAACCACCGACCGCCGTGTTTCGCACCACTTCCGCGCGGGGCTTGGCGGTCACGGAGATCGAGGCCATGGAGGGACATGCTCCGTCATGTCCTTGATCAAGAGGACGGAGGCGGCGCGGAGCTGGGGCGCACGGTCGCTCCGCACCGCCTTCGCCCCCGAAGTATGGGACATGACGGAGCCTGTCCCTCCAAGCCTACATCCCGCGCGTGCGCAATTGCCGCTTCAGCACGTAGTGCAGCAGGGCGAGCAGGGCCGTGGAGGTCAGCACGAGGATGCCGGTGTTGAAAATATAGACGCTCGTGCGCAGACTGACGTCGAGACTTTCCTTCAACCCGAGAAACTTGAGCCAGCGCGGCGTGAGCGTGAAGAAGTGGTGGTGCTTCTCCGGGCTGAAAAAGACGTTGATCATCCGCTGGCGCCGGTAGTCGCTTTGCTCCGTCTCGGCCTTGGCCACGAGGTCGTTGACCTTTTGATTCGTGTAGAGTCGCTCGGCTGTAAGGCCGCTGGTCTTGCTGCGGAGTTCGGCAGCGTCGAGCGGTCCGCCGCCGATCACTTTGTCCACCCGGCGCAGGCGGCGCTCGATCTCGGGGAGGGTCGCGCTTTCGAGTCCGCTGAGGAGCGCGAGGGTATCTTTCAAATCTTCGAGCCGGTCATCATCGGCGGAGGCGCGCGGGCGTTTCGCGACGAGCGCATCGATCTGCCGCTGGATGCGATCCTGCCGCGAGGCGAGGGGGTTCAATTTCGCCTGCGCCACGATGAGCGCCTCGTAGGTGTAGTGCGTGGCCACGAAGCGGCTGATCAGCGGCACTTGCAGGCGGGAGTCGTCGCGATCCGCGACGGTCGCCGGATTCGCGTGCGTGCTGAACCAGCGTTTGAAGGTGTAGATGCTGTCGAGGTTGCGATTCATCTCCTCGTACTTGATCAGCGCGCCGCCAAAGATGAGCTGCGGGATGAGCACGAGAGGGACGATGTTTGCCGCCGCTTTCCCGTCTGGTGCGAGCGAGGAAATGGCGAGACCCAGGCTCGTGCCGCTCATCGCCGTGATGAACATGAAGAACCAGTACTCGAAGAGCATGCCGCGGATCTCGAGGATGGAATTGCCGACGATCACGAAGAGTGCGCACTGCACGCCGGAGAAAAGCGCGAGGGTGTTGAATTTCGCGAAGATGTAGTAGGGCAGGCGGACGTCGAGATTGCGCTCCCGGTGCAGCACCACGCGATCGCGGATGATGTCGTCCACGGAGTTCATGAGGGCCAGAAACATGGCCACGAGCAGCGCGATGAAAATGTAGGTGGGAATGTGAAAGGCGCTGGCGAACTCGTAGGTCTTGACGGCTTCGTCGTCGGTGAACAAGAGCGCCCAGCCGATGAGCGCGGCGAGCGCTGGTGGGACCACGGCGGTGATGATGAGATTGCCGCGGTTGCGCATCTTCGAGATGAAGGCGCGGCGCATGAGGGTGCGAAATTGCGTCCACTCGTCGCGCCAGCGGATCGACTCGCGGCGCCGCACTGGCGGCTCCTCCGGGACCGTCGCGGCGCGCTCGGCCTGCTTGCGCAGATTCACCAGGCGCATGTCCTGGTAGAGGCGATGGCTCTCGTATTTGTCCCGCCAGTAGTCGGGAGAGAAGCGGCGCGCGGGCACGAGTTGTCCTTGCGTGTTTTCCTCGTAGATGATGTCGCCGCTCAGGTCGCGGAGCGGCGTCTCGAGCACGTCGAAGATGAACTCCGGCCGCGTGGTGCCGCAGGCCGGGCAGCCGCCGAGTTCGGTGCCGAAGTGCTGCTCGTGTTCGGCCGCGGCGAAGTATTGCAGCATCTCACTCGGCGTCCCGTAGAAGACCATCTTGCCGCCCTTATCCAGGAGCAGGGCCTTGCTGAACATCTGGAAGAGTTTGCTCGTCGGCTGATGGATCGTGACCATGACGATCTTGTTGTGCCCCATGGAGCGGATGATCTCGATGACGTGCTCGCTGTCCTTCGAGCTGAGGCCGCTGGTCGGCTCATCAAAGAGGAACACGTCCGCGCTCGAAATCATATCGAGGCCGATGTTCAGGCGCTTGCGCTCGCCACCGGAGAGGCGCTTTTTCACCGCGCTGCCGACCACTGCGCCACGCCGCTCCACGAGACCCAACTCGACGAGTCGGCCCTCGATGCGCCGCGTGCGATCGCGCCCGGAGAGATGGGGCGAGCGGATGGCGGCGGCGAATTCCATGTTCTCTTCGATTGTCAGATGATCGTCGAAGGCATCGTCCTGCGGGATGTAGGCGATGAATTTTTTCAGCGCATCGCGATCCGCGTAGAAGGACTGGCCATTGAGCAAGATCTCGCCCTGCTGCGGCTGGAGCTGTCCGGCGAGGCTGCGGAGCAGCGTGCTCTTTCCACAACCGCTCGCGCCCATCACGCAGACCAGTTCGCCGCGATTCACGCTGAAGGAGATCCCGTCCATCGCCGTCTGGTCGCGGCGAAATTTATGCGTCACATCGCGCACATCGAGCGAGGAGATGATGTTCCGCTCCTCCTCCACGATGCGGTCCGTGAAGTTGCAGCGCAGCACCTGGCCGGTGTCGATGCGGATGGTGTCCCCGTCCTTCAGATCCGCGGTGCCTTTCACCGGCACATCGCCGATCTGGATTGGCCGGTCCGAGTGCAGCACCTCCAGCTTGCCGACCTTGTGTTCGTAGTCGCAGAGGATCTTCAGCAGCACCTCGCCACCCGTGCCGGGCGAGAGGAGGATGTCGTCCTGATCGAGCAGCGAGGGGTTGTTCGAGACGAGATAGCCGGACTTGTAAGCCTTCAGTTGAAAGCGACCGCCGAGGGCGCGGGCGCGGCGCCGCAGATCGCTCAGCGGGAGTTCGGAGTTATTGTGAAAGACGATCCGGTCATCGAGCGTCGCGTCGAGCGTCACGCCCTGCCGGAGCGCCACCCCATTGAGCAGCGCGTCCACATCCTTGAGGGCGCGCACCTGCACCTTCAGGCCGAATTTCACCTCCAGGCAGGACTCGCGCGTCCGCACTTTATCCAGCTCCACTTCGTCCGTGGCGTCGATGTTCAGATACACCTGCGCGAGCGAGACGTTCTTCTTCGCATTAAAATAGTAGGCGAGATCCTGATAAGTGAGCACCTGCTCCCCGAGCACGATGCGCTGGCCCGAATACACGCGGCAAAAGGAACCCGGCCCGAGCGGCCGCCCGCGCACCACGATGCCTTTGTTCGTCTGATTCTTGAGCAGGATCAGATCGTGATAGCGGAAGGCCACGAGCCGCTCCGCGCCCTCGAGCCCCTTCAGCCGCACATCCGCCCGCGCATTCGCCCCGAAGGTCAGCGACTCCAGCGGCGACTGCCCTTGCTGGAAAATATTGCGGTCCGCGTCATCCGCAGCATTGAGCTGATAGACGATGTCGATCGCCTGCGTGGCCATGCCGAGCTGGGTCATGAAGCCGTAGAAAGTCACGACCTGCTGCTGATCCATGCCCGCCTTGGAGATCAGATCGTAGAGCTGCACCCCGAGCATCACCTTCCGCTCCGTGGAAAGTTCCGTCGCGAGCTTCGCCGCCATCGCGCTCAGATCCTGTTGCTCGTTCAGCGCCTGGCGGAAAAGTTTCCGCAGCTCCGCATAGACCGCCTCCGGATAGTCGTAGCGCAGAAAACCGAGCGAGGAATCGATTTCCTCCTCGATGACCTCTCCATTCGCCTTTGAGAAAGCCGCCAGCACATGGATGAGATGCGGCAGCAGATTCGGGCTCTCCATCACCGTCCGCGGCTTGCCCATCACCCGCCGCCCGAGGAATCCCGCAAGCCGGCGCACCCGATGCAGCAGAGGCGAACTCTGGAGCTTCTGCTCGAGCTGTTGTTTGAGTCCGTCAGGTATCGAAGTCATGCGTGGGCGCGGCGGCCCGTATCCTTTGAAAGTAGCTGCCGTGGACGAATGCGGCGAGGGAGAAATCGAGCCGCCTGGTGCAAGGAGCCCGCCAAATGGAGCAAACCACCGTGGACAAAACGGGGAGACCCACGCGCCGCGGCGGGCGGCTGGCGGGTGCCGGTGCGCAGTTTCCCCGACCGGCGTCGGAAGCGAGACCGAACGGTGGATAATTCGCCACACTTGGTAAAAGAACGACAGAGGTCGCCGTCCCGTGGCGGTAAATCCCCATTTTCCGCGAAACAAATCCCGAACCTGCAGACCTAAACGCCAAACCCGAAGTCCGAAACGCCGAACCAGGACACCGAAACGCCGAACCCGATGGGGGATGAGAAACGGAGGAGTCCCCTGATTTTGGCGCTAAGAGCCCTGTTAAAATATCCGGCCTCGGTGGATGGCGCGCTCCGCCGCGCCATGAGCACATCCGCGCGCATCGCCACCCTGCGCAGATGGGCCTGCGGCGAGCGTTTGGCATGGCGGGACAGAGCGCACCATCCACCGAGCGCCGAGAGGTCTTTCCACAGCCTTCTCGTCGGACCGCAGGAAAGAGGTGCGCCGCTCCGGGCCTCCCGGAGATTGACGCTCCGGGCGAGCTTGCTAGTTTGCCGTCCCTCCCGGCTCCCGGGAGGCTGTCTGCCCCACCTTTTTTCATCCTATCTACGCCATGAGCGAATCCTCTCTTGCCGCCACTTCCGACGACGGCTCCAAAGTCTTCAAGATCTCCGAAGCCGTGATCCGCATCGCGGGAAATTCGCAGGACGGCATCCAGGCTATCGGCGGTTTCCTGGCGCGGCTCGCGGGGCGCAGTGAGCAGGAGGTGATGACGTTCATGACGATCCCTTCGACGATCTCGGGCGGGCCTTCGATCTTTCAGGTGCGCATCGGCTCGGGCGAGGTGCTGAGCGCAGGGGATGAGGCGGATGTGCTGCTTTGTTTTTACGATCATAGTTATGCGAATCACATCTCGTCGCTGAAGACGGGCGGGATTGTGCTTTATGATTCCGATCATGTGACGCCGGCGGAGGAGATGCTCGGCACTTACCGGCATGTGGGGGTGCCCATCTCGTCGCTCACGGTGGAGGCGGTCGGCGGCACGGGGCGGGATAAGGGGAAGAATATCTACTCGCTCGGTTTGCTGGCGCGGATTTTTGATCTCGATGTGCCGAAGCTCACGAAACTGATCGAAGAACGTTTCGGCGGGAAGGATCCCTCGGTGGTGCAAAATGCACTCGCCTGTTTCACCGCGGGCTACGGCCATGAGGTGCAGGGTTTGATGCACGCGTTTCAATTTCAACACGCGGACAAAGGCGGCCGGCAGCAGGTGGTGATGAGTGGCAATGAGGCGCTGGCTTTCGGGATCATCGCGGCGGGGGTGCGCTTCGGCGCGGGATATCCGATCACGCCTTGGAGCGACATCATGGAGCTGCTTCGGCGCGAGTTGCCGAAGTATGGCGGCAGTTTCATCCAGACGGAGGATGAGATCGCGGCGATCTCCATGGCCATCGGCGGTAGTTACGGGGGCCGGGTGGCGGTCACGGGGTCGAGCGGGCCGGGGATCTCACTGAAGACGGAGGCGCTGGGCTGGGCTTCCATGGCGGAGGTGCCGGTGGTGATCATCGACGTGCAGCGCGGCGGGCCGAGCACCGGGATGCCGACGAATGTGGAGCAGAGTGATCTGAATATCGCGTGCTTCGGTGGCCACGGGGATAGCCCGCGCGTGGTCCTCGCGCCATCCAGTGTGGAGGATTGTTTCTACACCGCGATCGAGGCGGTGAATATCGCGCGCAAATACAGCACGCCGGTTTTCATCTTGTCCGATCAGGGCATCGCCACGCGGATCGAGGCCTTCCCGTACCCGGACCTCGAGAAAGTCTGCCAGGACATCTCGCCGGACTTTTCACCGGTGGCGGATCACAAGCCCTACGACCTGAGCGCGACGGACGGCATCACCCGCCACCTCGCGCCGGGCACGCGCGTGGAGAGTGGGAAGTATCCCGTGGTCACCGGGCTGGAGCACGACGAACTCGGCCACCCGACGGGATCGGGGAAAGTGCATACGCAGATGAATGCGAAGCGCCGCAATAAGCTGAAGAAGCTGGGCGCCGAGCTGCCGCTGCCAGTGATCTACGGCGCCTCCGAAGGGCACGTGCTGCTGGTCGGCTGGGGTTCGGCGAAAGGGCCGATCGAAGAAGCGGTGAAGAAAGGGCGCACCCAGGGCGAAGCCGTGTCGGGTCTGCATCTCAAGTATCTGAACCCGCTGCCGAATGGTCTGGAGAAGATCTTCAGCGGCTTCACCCACGTGGTGGTGGTGGAGCTGAATGACGAAGGGCTCTACGGTTACGGCCAGCTCTGCGCCATCCTCCGCGCGCGTTACTGCGATGCGCGCATCAAAGGCCTCACGAAGACGGATGGCCTCACCTGGAAAGTCGGCGAAATCCTCAACCGCGTCCTCTCGCTCACGAGTAAGAAGTAACATTTTCCCAGACCTAACCTTGACCATGAGCACGCTCGCTTTTCCCGCTGAATCCCTCACTCGCACGACCGATGCACCCGCTGCCGGCCCCATCCCGCCGGAGGCTGAACGCAAGGGGCTGACGAAGAAAGAGACCGCCGCCGATCACCCGACGTGGTGCCCTGGTTGTGGTGACTTCTCGGTGCTCGCGCTCTACTACAAGCTCATCGAGAAGCGGAAAGTCTGGCACGAGAAGATCTGCACCATCGCGGGCATCGGTTGCTCGTCGCGCTTCCCGTATTTTGTGCAGGCGCACGGGGCGCACTTCATCCATGGGCGAGCCCTGGCCTTTGCCAGTGGCGTGTCGCTCTCGCGTCCGGATCTCCATGTCTTTGTCTTCGGCGGCGATGGCGATGCCTTTTCCATCGGCGGTAATCATTTCACCCATACCGCGCGGAAGAACGTGAAGATGACTTATGTGGTCATGGATAACTTTGTCTATGGGCTGACTAAGAAGCAGACCTCACCGACGTCGCCGATCGGCTTTAAGTCGAAGACCGACGTCTGGGGTTCGCAGGATCGCCCGATCAATCCGCTGAAGCAGGCCATCGCCGCGGGCGCGACCTTTGTGGCTCGCTCCACGGCCACGAATATCCCGCAACTCCTGAAGATGATGGAAGCCGCGATGGATCACGACGGCTTTAGTTACATCGAGTGCTTGAGCGAGTGCATCGAGTTTTACCCCGGCGCCTTTGACGGCGCAAACCCGCGCAAGGGTGGCACCTTCCCCGAAGTGCCCGCCGAGCACGACGTGACGGACGAGGTCGCCGCTTACAAGCTCGCCGGCAATGAGTGGCCGGGGATGTTTGGCATCTTCTATCAAGCCACTCGCCCAACGAAGAACGCGAATGAAGCGAAGATTGTCGCCGACCATCGCGCGAAGGTCGAAGGGCTCGCCGACTGGCAGATCTTGAAGAAGAATTTCGACCGGATGAAGTAGCGGGCGACCGCTGGGAGCGCCGCCGTCCTCGTGCGGCAACATTTGTGCGCGCAGCGCCATCTCAGAGAGCAAAGTTGCGCAGGTGGCGCGCTGCGCGCGAGCAGGACGAGGCCGCACGGGACGGCGGCGCTCCCGGAGATTTCCCTTGCGTGGATTACGTCTGTAATCCATAGCTGTTTCACGTCCCCGCTTTCTCCCCCAATGAGCCTCTCCGAACCCGAACGCGCACCCCGTATCTCCGATGCGGAATGGACGGTGATGAAGTGCTTCTGGAGTCTCGGCCCGATGGGGATGGGCGAGGCGATGAAGGCGCTCGAGGGCGTGCTGCATTGGAAGCCGCGGACCGTGCAGACGCTCATCCGCCGGCTCGTGGACAAGGGCGCGCTGCGGGCCGAGAGCCTCGGTCGGGACTTTCGTTACCATCCAGCGGTGGCGCAGGAGGATTGCCAGCGCGACGAAGGGCGCTCCTTTCTGCAACGCGTCTTCGATGGTCGGCTCGCGCCGTTTGTGGCTTCGATGGTGGATCGCGAGGAGGTCTCGCGGGATGAACTCGCGGCCTTGCGGAAACTCCTCGACGACGCGGAAAGCAAGTCTGCGCGCCCGGCGAAAACGGGAAAGAAGTGATGAGCACTCTGCCCGATTCGCTCTGGCCCTGGCTGCTCCGCACGACGGTCGAAGGCGGGCTGCTCATTGGCCTGGTGCTGGCGCTTTGCTGGGCTGGTGCGGCCTATCTTTCACCGCGGTCGCGGGTGGCGCTGTGGGTCGTCGTCGGGTGCAAGCTGCTCGTGCCCGCCGCGCTGCCGTTGGGCGTGGGCTTTGGTACACTTTTCAGCGCGCGGGTCGAGGTCGCGGGGGGGCCGCTGGTGGCGGTGGGGAGCCTCGGCTCCGAGATTTTCGCTGGGGGCGAGGGCGCCCCAACTCCTTGGAGCAACTCCACAACCCCTCGATTTGAGAGCGTGCTCGCGGGCCTGTGGGCTGTGGGAGCGGTGGGCGTGATCGTGGCTCTGCTGATCCGCGAGGCGCGGTTCCGGCGCTCCCTGCGTGGCCTGCGAGTGGGCGAAGATCGCGAGTTGCTCGCGCTCGTGCGCGAGTGCTCTGTGCTGTGTGGGGTGAAGAGCGCGCCGCGAGTGCTCTTGCTGCCGGAGCGTTCCGGCCCGGCGCTGGCCGGCCTCTTTTCGCCGGTGCTCCTGCTGCCCGCAGATTGGCGGGAACGCTTCGATCGCGAGGCGCTGCGCCAGGTGATCTTCCACGAACTCGAGCACCTGCGCAGCCGAGACCTCGTCTGGAACTGGCTCGCCGCGCTCGTCGCCGCGGTGCATTGGTTTAATCCGCTGGTCTGGCTCGCCGCGTCGCGCTTTCAAGCAGACCGCGAACTCCGCTGCGACGCGCGCGCGCTCCGCCGCCTGGCCCCAGGGGAGCGGATCGCCTATGGCCGCACTTTGCTCCGGATCTCCGAAGACTTTCTCGCACCGCCCGCCAGCGCAGGGCTGGCGCCGTGCGTGCGCAAAAACCCCGCCCTGCATCAACGCCTCACCATGATCACCCGTCCACCCACCTCCACGCCCGCGCGGCAAGTCCTCTCCGCCGGAGCGCTCGGCCTGCTCGTCTGTCTCTCCTTTGGCTCCGCGCGCGCCGAGGAGGAGCCGGGAAAAGACCGCACCCGTGAGGGCCAGCGCAGCCCCGAAGCGCAGGGAGCAAAGCCTGCGGTGCGGGAAGGCGAACGGCCGCGCGAAGGCGGAGAAAAAATGCGCGAGGGTGATGGGCAAAAGCCGCGGGCGCGGGAAGGGGACGGTGATCGTCCAAAGACCGGGGAACGCGACGGCGAACGGCCAAAGAGTGGCGTGCGTGATGGCGAACGCCCGCGCAGCGGCGAACGGGATGGCGAGCGGCCGAAGAGTGGTCCGCGCGAAGGAGAAGGGGGACGCGCGCGCGAGGGCGAAAAGATGCGCGAGGGCGAGGGGACTGGTGGGCAGCCCATCGAGATCCGCGTGCTCGGAAACGGGGCCGAAGTGCGGATCGCAGAGCGCACCGTGCCGATGAACGAACTGCGCGGATTCCTCTCCGGCTATCTGGTGGACAAGGCGGGGCGTCCGGTGGTGATCGATGCGGATGCGACCACGCCCTTTGCCGCCGTAGGCAAGGTGCTCGACGCTGCGCGGGACAGCGGTGCGAAGAACGCCCAGATCCGCCCCGCAGCCGCGCGGTGACCTATGTGGCGACCGGCCCAAGGAGTAGGGGCGCTCCCGCCCCGAGTGGCAAAAACGGGACGAGGGCGTCCCTGCTCTTGGTGGCTGCTCGTCGTCTTTTTCAGCACCGCGGCGTTCGCGGAGACCCCGTGGTCTTATCGACCAGTCGTGCGGGCCGCAGCTCCCGCCGTGCGGGATGCGGCTTGGGCGAAGGGTGATATCGACAGTTTCATCCTGGCCAAGCTCGAAGCAGCCGGACTGCGGCCAAACGGCGACGCCGATCGCCGCACCCTGGTCCGCCGTGCGGCGCTCGATCTCACCGGCTTGCTGCCGACCGCGCCGGAGATCGACGCCTTCCTCCGCGATCCCGCGCCCGACGACGCGGCCTTCGCCCGGGTGGTCGATGCGTATCTCGCCTCGCCGCGCTTTGGCGAACGCTGGGGGCGACACTGGCTGGATGTGGTCCGCTACGCGGACAGCGTGGGCCGCACTTGGAATGCGCCTTTCACCTATGCGTGGAAATATCGCGACTGGGTCATCGACTCGCTGAATGCGGACAAACCCTACAACCGCTTCGTCGCGGAGCAGATCGCGGGTGATCTTCTGCCAGCGCAGACGGTCGAGCAGCGGCGGGACCAAATCATCGGCACTGGCCTGCTCGCACTTGGCGCGATGGAGTTGCCTGGGGGGCAACTCGAGCGCTTTGCCATGGATCGCGTGGACGATGAGATCGATGTGGTCACGCGCGCTTTCCTCGGGCTCACGGTGGCGTGCGCGCGCTGCCACGATCACAAGACGGAACCAATCGCGAAGCGTGACTACTATGCGCTCGCCGGCATCTTCTCCAGCACGCGCACGCTTTCTGGACAGGGCCACGGGGGTGATCTGACGGGCGCGGGTTACGTCGATCCGGAGTTGCTCGTCGATCTGCCGACGCGGCTCGATGCGGTGGTCGGTCCGCCGAAAAAACTCCCCTCTGGCATCCACTCCATGGGCGATGCGATGGCGCTCGGGGGCGGGCTCAAGCAAGCGCCGCGCTATGATCTCGATCCGCACTTTGCCCTCGGCGTGGTCGAAGGCGAGGCGCGCGACTGCGCGATCCGCATCGGCGGGGATCCTTTTGAAAAAGGGGAAGTACCGGCGCGCGGCGACCTGCGCATCCCTGGCCTGCCGACGCTCCCGCCCGTGCCCGCAGCCGCGAGCGGCCGGCTGGAACTCGCGCGCTGGATAGCCTCGCCGACTCATCCGCTGACGGCACGGGTGCTGGCGAATCGTCTCTGGCAGCATCTCTTCGGGCGCGGGCTCGTGCGGACGGTGGATGACTTTGGGAAAACTGGCACTGCACCTTCGCATCCCGAGTTACTCGATCATCTCGCGACGCGCCTCCTCGAGAATGGCTGGAGCATGAAGAAGACGGTCCGCGAGCTGCTGCTGAGCCGCCCGTATCGGCTGAGCAGTGCGAGCGCAGCGGCAGCGCGGGAGAAAGATCCGGACAATGAACTTTACTGGCGGATGAGTCCGCGGCGGCTGGAACTCGAACCGCTGCGCGACACCATGCTCCAGATTGCGGGGGTGCTGAAAGGGGAGCGGCCCGCAGGAATCCAAGTGGCGGGTTACGGCGGCAAAGGACGCGCGGGCTCGACGGTGAGTCTGCTCGATCTCGAGGCGCCCTACCGGACGGTTTATCTGCCGGTGCTCCGCGACAAACTGCCCGACGCTTACGGCACCTTTGACTTTCCTGAGCCGACGCAGATCAAAGGCGAGCGCTACGTCACGACTTCGCCTCCGCAGGCGCTCTTCGCGCTGAATAGCGACTTCGCGCTGCTGACGGCCCGCGAGACGGCGGCGCGCTTGATCGAGGCTGGGGCAAAGAAGGACGACGAGTTGGTGCGCGCCGCTTACCAGCGGGTTCTCTGTCGCGAGCCGGATGCCTCGGAGGTCGCCGCCGCCCGCGAATTGCTCGCGAGCCTCGAAAGGCAGCAGGGAGTCGCCGTCCTCGCGCAAGCGCTCATGGCCACGGCGGAGTTTCGACATGTGTGGTGAGCCACACCTGGGAGCGGGGCCGGCTCGTGGGGGTACGGGAAACCCCGCCCCGCGCGCGCAAATGAAACAATGAGCCCGAGGCCCGCGGGGTGCGAACGCAGCCGATCGACGTACAGGATCCCGCCCACGCGCCCGCCCACGAGCTTGATCGCGATCT
>JANNXQ010000294.1:0-24445 GCA_031409655.1 Chthoniobacteraceae bacterium
GCAGCGACGACGTGCCCGAAGTCATGCACCGCGACGATGTGCGGGTGATTCAGCGCCGCGAGCGACTGCGCCTCCTTTTCAAAGCGCGCCGCGAACTGCGGATCATCCGCCCGCTCCGGTGCCAGCAGCTTCAGCGCGACCAGCCGGTTCAGCGATTTCTGCCGCGCCTTATAGACCACACCCATGCCGCCGCGTCCGAGGCATTCGAGGATTTCGAGCTGCGGGAAATACGGTCCAAGTTCCTCCGGCGAGAGCGTCTTTTGCGACGAGGCTGGCTCCGCATCGATCTGCGTCGCCTCCATCGCCTCGGCCATGAGACAGCGCGGGCAAAGTCCCGCCGTGGCCGCCGAGGGCAGGACGGCTCCACACTTCGGGCAGGAGTTCGGAGATAAAGTGGATTCGCTCATGCCCCTGTCCTGACGTGTTGGTGGGGATTGGTTACCAAGATTGTTTCCTCAACTTCCCAAGGCTGCGAACAACGCGCGCATCTCGGCCTCGACCGAGCCGGGGTCATCCAGCGTGCCCGCGACCTCCGCCTTCAGCACCTCGCGGAAACGCCGCTTCAACCGATGCACCGCGACCTTCAGCGCGTTCGCATTCATCCCGCAACCGGCCGCCAGCGCCGTCTGGTCGCCGTGTGCGGCCTCGCCGGTGAGCCACGGTTTCACTCCCTCGAAAAACTCCGCGCGTCCCTCGGCGACGCATTCCAGCCGCAGCGCTTCCAGTGCGCGCGCCAGCACCGTGATCGCCCATTGCCGGTCGAAGGCCGCGTCTGGTGAGAGCACACTGGCGTCCACCACCGAGCGCGCCTCGCCCGCATCTGTGTCATTCAGCGAAATGTTTTCCGCACCGCCACCACGCTTGAGCCGCCGCGCCGCCTCACGATGATGCGAAAGAAAGTTCTTCACCGCGCCGAGCAGATAGGAGCGGAAGCGCCCGCGATCCTGCTGCGCATGGGCGATGGCCCCGCCGGCCAGCACGTTCGCAAAGAAATCGTGCGCGAGGTCACGCGCGCCATCCGCGTCGCGCAGTTCGCAGCGGAGGAATGCGGCGACCGGTTCGTAATAGGCCTCGCACAACTCGACCAGCGCCCGCCGTCCCTCGGGCGATTCCGCCTTCGCGCGGCTGACCTGCGTCCACCGCGTGGTCCGAAAGTCCTCGCCAAGCCGCTCCCGTGGCAGAGGACTGGTCGTGACGGGCGTTGGTTCAGTGGTCATCGGGGCTTGGCGAAAGCATGCCGCAGATGCCTGACGTTTTGGAGGGGAAAGGTTACGGGCATCTGTCCGCCACTTTACAGGCTCACGGAAACTACTGACCTGTCCTTTTGTGCGGGGGTTTTTGTCTGCAAAGACGAAATGCGTGTCGCGCCCAGTTGCGCAGTTGCCGGTCGGTGTGCATTTCTCGTGCGAACTCCCATGACCAGACAACTCTCCACCCTGCTCGCACTGCTTGTCGCCCTCACGCTCCCCGCCTTGGCCGCTCCGCCCAAAGTCGTGAAAGCCACTCCGGGCAACAACGAACTGGAGGTCAATCCAAGTCTTTCCGAACTCCGCATTGTCTTCGCCCAGCCCATGAATCCCGGCGGCAGGTCGGTGGTCAACTCCAGCCGCGGCGTTCTCCCCGATTTCGTTGGCAAACCCCGCTGGGAAGACGACCGCACCTTTCGCTCTCATTACGAAGCTGAGGGCTTCGTAATGGACAGTTTCCGGGGAAGCTCTGCTTCGCGGGTGGTGGCGGCGCGTGAACCGACCGCCCCACACCGCGCAATGGAATTGCCCCACGCAAGTGCGTCACCAAGTCCTCAACTTGGTGACTAGGAAAGGCAGCAAAGGGTATCGCCCCGGCGAGGAAGCAGCAGAAGTCGGCGCTCGCGTTTTTCGGCAGGGACATCACCGAACTCGCGAGGCGCGGCAAATTGGAGCCGGTGATCGGTCGGAAGGACGAGATTCTCCGGGTGGCGCGGATTCTTTCGCAGAAGCGCAAAGCCAACCCTGTCCTCGGCGGTGAACCGGGCGTCGGCAAGACCGGGATCGTGGAGGGGCTGGCGCAGCGGATTGCATCGAGCGAGTGCCCGGAGTTTCTGCGCGCCGCGAGGATCGTGGAAATTTCCATGTCCGCGCTCATCGCTGGCGCGCAGTATCGCGGAGAATTCGAGGAGAGATTGCAGGCGGTCATCAAGGAGGCCGAGCAGCAGCCGGAAGTGATCCTCTTTATCGACGAAATCCACACACTTGTGGGCGCTGGCGCGGGTGGCGGTTCGACGATGGACGCTGCCAATATCCTCAAGCCCGCGCTGGCCCGTGGCAGCATCAGGCTCATCTGGGCGACGACTACGGCAGAGTATCGCCGGGACATTGAAAAAGACCCGGCTTCCAAGCCGTGTGGGTGGAGGAACCGACGCGCGATGAAGCGGTGGAGATTCTGCGCGGGCTGCGCACGCGCTTCGAGGTGCATCACGGGGTCGGGATCGCGCCGGACGCATTGGAGGCCGCCGTGGATTTGTCCATCCCCTACCTCCACGACTTTCGGCTGCCGGACAAGGCCATCGACTTGGTGGATCAGGCTTGCGCGATGGCGATACTGCGGTCGTTGAAAGTAGTCCACGACTTCAGTCGGCAAGAGCGCTGCCACGGTTTGACCGACTGAAGTCGCTGACTACTTACGCAGTTCGCCGGCAATGAGCGTGAAAGACTGCTGCGCATCGAGGCGACGCTGGACGAGCGGGTGAAGGGGCAGGCGCAGGCGATCAGCGCGGTGGCCGATGCCGTCCGCGTGGCCCGCTCTGGCATGAATGACCCGAGCAAGCCGACGGCAGTGCTCCTTTTCGCCGGCCCGACGGGCACCGACAAAACGGAACAGGCGCGGCGCGCGCGGAATTCCTGTTCGGCTCGGAGGCGAACCCGCTGCACTTCGACATGAGCGAATACCTGGAGGAGCACTCCATCTCGAAGCTCATCGGCTCGCCGCCCGGTTACATCGGACACGATGAAGGCGGCAGGCTCACCGATGTCCGCACGGGGGAGGCTCCATTCCTCAAACACGCAGCTTGTCCAGATCCGGGTCGGACTTGGCGAAGTCGCGGAATTTCTTGTCGAGGGCGAAGCTTTTTTCGAGGTGCAGGCGGGCGAGGTCGAGGTTGCCGAGGCGGCATTCGTAGCAGGCGAGATTGTAGTGATAAGTCGGCTCGCTGTGCAGGGCTTCCGGGCCGCCGAGGAGAATCTCCCGCGCTTGTTCGGTGTGGCCGAGTTCGTGGAGGCAGAAGGCGCTGTGGATGTAACCCGCGCTGCGGTCCGGCGCGACGTGACAGAGTTCCTGGCTCACCTTGAGCGCGGCTTTCCAGTCGCGCTCCTGCATCCGCACGAGCAGGCGGAGTTCGAGCGCGGCGGGATGTTTGCGCACCTTCGGCGGGAGAGCGTCGAGTTCTTCGAGCGCCTCGTCGAGCATCCCGAGTTCGCTGTAACCCTGCGCGGCGAGCAGGCACCTTTCGTGGCCTTCGAGCGCGGGGTCTGAGTCAGTGGACATTGCTTCTGCGATGATCATTCTCCGTGCCAGTGGCCGGAGACGCCGTCTTACTTGAGCAGTTCCTCGAGTTCCTCGACGCGCTGCGCAAAGACCTGGAGCGAGGCCTCGACCGGCGCGGGGCTGGACATATCCACGCCCGCGGCCTGGAGCGTGGGGATGGGAAATTGTGAGCCGCCGCTGCGCAGGAAGCCGAGGAAACGCGTCGCGTCGCCCGTCTGGATCACCTGCTGCGCGAGGCTTACTGCGGCACTCAGTCCGGTGGCATATTTGTACACGTAGAAGGCGGAGTAAAAGTGCGGGATGCGCAGGGCCTCGAGTTCGAGCGCGGGGTCGATGGAAAACTCGGGACCAAAGTAAGCGTCGAGTAAGCCGCGATAGGCGCGGCGGAGGCTATCCAGGGTGAGCGGCTCGCCGGCTTCCTCCATCGCGTGGGTGATCTTTTCAAACTCGGCGAACATCGTCTGCCGGATGATCGTCCCGCGGATGTCGTCGATCTGCCGATTGATCAAATACGCGCGCATCTTCGGATCGCTGGTCTGCTCCAGCAGGAAGTGCGTGAGCAGTTCTTCGTTAAAAGTGCTCGCAACCTCGGCGAGGAAGATCGGGTAGTCGTAAGTCTGGAAGGGCTGCGCGCGCTGAGCATACCAGGTGTGCATCGAGTGGCCGGCTTCGTGGGCGAGCGTGTAAACGTCGGAGAAAACGTCGCGCTTGTAGTTCATCAGGATGAAGGGCGGATTGCCGTAACTCGACGAACTGAACGCACCGCTGCGCTTGCCTTTGTTTTCGTAGCGATCGCACCAGCGGCCACGCAGACCTTCGCCGAGCGTCCGCACGTATTCGTCGCCGAGTGGCGCGAGCGCGGCCAGCACCTTGGCGCAGGCTTCGTCCCACGAGGTGTCGGTCTCGATGCTCGCGACCATCGGCACGTTCATGTCGTAGGCGTGGACTTCCTTCAGCCCGAGCACCCGGCGGCGCAGTTCGATGTAGCGGAAGAGCGGCGAAAGATTCCCGCGGACGGAAGCGATGAGATTGTCGTACACCGCGACGGGCACGTCGTCGCGAAAGAGCGCGGCTTCGCGAGCGGAAGGATAATTGCGGGCGCGAGCGCGGAAGACGTCCGCCTTCACCGAACTCGCAAGCGTCGAGGCCACGGTGAATTTGTGATCGTCAAACTCCGCGTAGAACTGCTGCCACGCGCGCTGCCGCAACTCCGGATCGCGCTTCACCATGAAGGACGAGTAACTCGACTGCGTGAGCTCGCGCTCGACGCCCTTTTCGTCGGTGAGCATGCCGAACTTCATGTCCACATTGGTAAGCTGCGAGAAGGTCTCGCTGTGTCCGCTGAGCGCGCTGCCGCCAAGCGCAAGCAGCCGTTCCTCCGCGGTGCTGAGCGTGTGCGGCTTCAGGCGCCGACGCTTCCGCAAGGGAGTCACCCAATCCGCGAGGACCGGGTCTTTCAAGAACGTGTCGAAGACACCGTCGTCGATCGCCATGATCTCCGGCTCGACGAAGGACTGGGACTCGCCGATCAGCGTCAGCAGATTTTCAAACTGCCCCTCGCGCGCCAGATGCGCAGAGTCCGAAGCATCCTCCGAAGTCTTCAGTCCGGCGTAATGCCCGAGCCGTTCGATGCGCAGACCGAGCTCCTTTTCAAACTCCAGCAACGCCCGGAGCGTCGCAGCAGATGCGCCCACGCGGCCCTTCCAATCCGCGATTTGCGGATAGTCCTGCTGCATGCTGGCAAACGCCACCTGCCAGGCCTCTGCCGTCGGATAGAGCAGCGTGAGATCCCACGTGTCCTCCAGTTTCACCTGATCCCGCGTGGGAGTACCGCCTCCGCCCTCGTCTTTGTCTAAATGAATCATGCTCATAGTCTCAGTTCAGGGCACCGCCGTCTTCGGGGTGAAGGTGATCACCACCCTCCACATCCACGGTCCGCACGCGTTTCCGCATCCGGCATTCCTCGACCTGCTTGCGGATGGTGTCCTGCAAATTGAGGCTCGCCGGGATGTAGTCGATGAGCACTCGCGGCGAAGTCGTGTCGCCAGTGACGAGTTGCACCGTCTTCAAGCCGAGCACGCGCTGGAAGAATGGCTGCGTGACCGCCATGTCATGCACGCGGTAAAGCTCAAGTGTGTCCGTAGCGACGCTGAAAATCCCGCGCTTCGTGATCAGCCGCTCGGACGTCAGCTCATACTTGGTCGTCTTCACGACGAGCCAGCGATAGATCGCCCACGGGATGGGGATCACGAGCAGGCAGAGTAGAAAGGGACCGAGGTTCTTCCACTGCGAAGAAGTACCGCTCCAGAGTGTTTGTTCAGGCATCCGCGGACACTAAGGGGTGAAGCCGAAACGCGAAAGGAGGAAGACGACGGCCCGCGGCGCAACCACCCACGCCTTGTCGCCGCGCGACGCCAGGCGCAAAATGAAGAGGCCCTTTTTTCCCGGGAGGTTTCTTTCCCGCCTCGGGATTCGGAGGGTACACCTGGCTCTCAGGAAGCCCTCAAAGCATGAAGCCGAGATTCGACGTGGCGAAGCGGCCGATGTTCGGGAAGATCATCGGGATGTCCCCTTCGGAAACGCCAAACCAGCGCGCGAGGGTGGCGGCGTGCTGATCGACGGCGGTCGTCGGGATCCAGCGACCGACGCCCGTGTCGTCAGGGCCATTGATCGCAAAGGTGGGAATCTTGCCGTAAGTGCGGCGGCCATTGATGGCACCGCCCATGATCATGCAGTGGCTGCCCCAACCGTGGTCGCTGCCCTGACTATTCGTCGGAAAGGTGCGGCCGAAATCGCTGGCGGTGAAGGCGGTGACTTTGTCCGCCTGGCCGATCTGCTCCATGGCCCGCTGGAAGGCAAAGAGACACTCGCTCACTTCATTGAGCAGATTGGTGTGCGAGCCCGTGGTGGGGTTGAGGTTCGGCGTGAGCGTCACCTGATTGGTGTGGGTGTCGTAGCCGCCGACGGAGCTAAAGAAAATCTGCCGCTTCATGTTGAATCCGGGAGGTGACCCACTGGAGGAACGCGGTCCGGCTTCGATCAGGCGCGCGACCATCTTGAGCTGGTTGCCGAGGGTGGTGTTGGGGAAAGGCGTGTTCCAGACCCAGGTGCCGGGGGGCGTGTCGGTGGACATCGCGGTGCTCTGGATGGCGTTGTTCAAAAGATCACCCGTGGCGATGGCGCGCTCACTGACATCCGCGAAGGCGGTGCGCTGGAGATTGACGTGGTTGAGCGCGAGCAAGTCTTTTACCGCCTGCAGGCGCGCACCGGTGAGGCCGGTTAGGGTCGCCGCGCCGGTGGTGGAGACGTGGTATTGGTTGACGAGCTGGCCAACTTCAAAGGTGTTGGTGCCATTGACCGAGACGGACATGGAAATTTGTCCGCCAAGGTTGGCCGTGTCGTGCAGCAGATCGCAGAGCCGGCCACCCCAGCCAGTGGTGGGGGGACGGTCGGGGATGGAGGTCTGCCATTGGGTGACCTGATCGCTGTGGGAGAAGAGTTGCGGCGGACGGGTGCCCGTGGCGCCGGAGAGATACTCGGCACGGGTGATCGGGCGGACCAGGGAGCCGGCATTGAGCAGCGGTACGAGTTTCCCTTCGCCAAAGAGCGTCTGCATTTCGACGCACGTGGGATGAAACCCAAAGGTGTGACCGTCCGAATCGGTGTAGGCCGGGTCGCTGGCATTCGGGCCGGTGCGCAGGGGCAGCAGCGCCGACTGAGGAAGGGCGAGATTGCCGCGGATCTGGGCGTAAGGCGCGTAGTCGGCATTCTGGGTGGGGACGATCCAGTTATTGGCATCGTTGCCGCCTCCGAGGAAGACACAGACGAGCGCCTTGTAATCGGTGAAGGTGCCCTGGGCGAGCGCAGCATTGATGAGCCGCAGGTCGCGGATGGTATTGCTGAGCGCGAAGGTTCCGACCGCGGCGCACGAAGCCTGGCGGAGGAAGTCGCGACGGGAGGTCGGTTTCAAGTATTTCTCGGAGTCCATAGGTGGCTATCTCTGGATGGTGTAGTCGGCGGAGGTGAGGATCAGGTGCAGGATGCTCCGGATACGGTCGCGTTTGTGGGTGTCGGTGGGCGTGGTGTTATTGTAACCGACGTTTTGAATCCGGGCACTGGTCAGATTCAGCCCCGCGACGCTGGTGCAACTCACGGGGATGGTGAAGGTGTTGGCACCGGTGACGGCGACGGCATAGGCCGCATTGATCGTCGGCGTGAAAGTCCCGCCGCTCACCCCGCTGATCATGACTGTGTAGCCCGTCTGCAGATTGTGCGGCGCAGACGTTGTGATCGTGCAGGGATTGGCCAGGGAAATGGCGCTGACAATCCGCTCATAACTGATGAAATTTTGCATGATCGCCTTGCCGCCCGGCGGAATCTGGCCGCCGGTGAGGAGCAGGTTCAGTTTATCGATCAGGACGCTCAGATTTTCGTTGTTCGTCCAGGGCTTCGCGGGGTTGGCACCAGCACCGAGACCGAGATCCGTCGCATTTCCCATCCACGGACCGAGGTCCATGACCAGCGCATTACTGCCCGACCGGAAGCTGCTCAGGCCATTGGTATTCGAGGGATTGAAGACGCCGTTGTAGAAGAAGTTCGCCTGGCGGACGACGTTGGTATCCGAGGTGTCCTCAAACTCCGGCGTGGTCAGGCCCTGGGACGCCAGCGTGCCGGGGAATTTGTAGTCGGGCAGGAAGTAGTTGAAGACCGTCGGGGCATTGAGCGGCGACTGGGAAACGTCGGCCTCGGTCGAACCGAGGGCATAGGTGCTCGCGCGCACGGCAAGGTTGCCATTGCGGACGAGGGAAAGCGGCGGATGCGGGAAGACATACACGGTGTTTTCCTGCTGGTTACTCAGGAGGGTGCCGGCGGAGGGGGCAAGGACCGTGAAGGTATCCTGATCGACAATGGTATTCACGACGTATTCGGCATCGACAGGCACGGGATTGCCCACGCTGTAGTTGACGGAGACCCGATCGCCCACCGCGAGGTTGTGCCAGCGGAAGAGATTAAAGGTGACCCGCTTGTCGTTGGGTGCGGCAACGCCGGAGTTGGTCACCACATAAGATCCGGTGGAGCGCTGGGCCATGATGTTGCCCGAACGCTCCGTGGCCGGAGCGGGCCCGGCCGCCTCGAAGGTGAACGAGTTGGTCGAGCCCGAGTAATAACTGGTGACCGACTGGAGGCCATCGAGCAAACCGATGCCGGGACCGGTGAGGCACTTCAGGTAAATGCGCAGACCGTAGTCGATCCAGTGGTTGCTCAGGTACACCGTGACGGTGGTCGAACCAGCAAGTTGCCGGTAAGTGCCGCTGCTCCCCACGGTGATCGGAGTGGTATTAGCGGCCCCGATCCATTCGGCGAGCGGCACCGTGTAAGTATTGTTACCCGTCACCGTCGCGGCGTGGACCCCTGGCGTCGGCAGCGGTGTTCCCGTCGAGTAGTCGAGGAACACGCTGTTATTGCTCACGAGACGATGCGGGATGCTGGTTGTGACACTGATCGTCCGGGTGCCATTCTGCGACCAGGTGCCGGTGTAAGGCTCGGTGCGGAAAGCGCGGGCCGCTGCCGCGACACGCATCACCGCTTCGCGCTGTTTGCCGAAAGCGGGCTTCGCAGAGGACTCGGGACTGCGCGCCTCGTAGTCGAGCAGGATGGCCTTCACGACGGCCTGCAGGTCGCCGCGCACGCCGGCCCCGTTGTCGTTGAACTTCTGCACCACGCGGTAGAGGTAATCGCGCGACGGATGACTCGTCACGAGCCGCTGAATGAGCAGCCGGCAGATGTAGGGGCCAGTGTTCGGATGCTGGTAAAGTTGGTCGTGGATCGCGTCCAGTTCCTGCGCGACGAGCGCCTGGTAAGCGGGGTCGTTGTATTGCGAAGCGACATGGGTGGCGTGCGGATCGAGCGGCGCGCCGCCGACCATGGCCAGACCGGGCAGCACTTCGTTGTTCAGGATGCGCTTCGGTCCGGTAAAGTGCCGGGCGGGCACGGCCCTCATCTGCCGCATCCAATTGGTCGAAGCACTGAAGGTGGAGCGCGGCGCGACGTCATCGTAACCGTAATCCCAGCCGGTAAAGACGTGGGCGACACCGACGATTTCATCCTGGCCGTAGGTGGGCACGAGTTGATCCTTGGAGTTTAACTGGAGGGCACCGTCCGGCCAGGTCCGGAAAAGGCCGATCGAGAAGAGCTGCATGATCTCGCGGGCATAGTTTTCGTTCGGGATGCGCCCGATGGACTTATCCGGCTTTTCGTTGCGTAATGCATCGAGATAGCGGCCCATGCCCGGTGCGAGGCTGACCGTTTCGAGAAGGTCGCGGAAATTGCCGAAGGCGTTTTCCGCCAGCTTGTCGTAGTAGTAGGAAACCGCTGGGGAATTGTCATTGAGCGGACCCTGGTGGGAGACGACCATGATTTCGCTGAGCGCGAAGGCGAGGCGCTGGCGCAATTGATCCTGGCCGGAGATCGAGTTCAGCCACCAGGCATTGTAAGTGAGCGACTCGTCGAAGGGGTTGTTATAATTCGAGAGGGCGCGAGCGAGCACGTCGGGCAACTGCAGGCTGGCCGGCTTGGTGAACTGATCCTCGATCCATAACTCGTAGCGGGTCTTGCCCCCCGATGGCGCGATGGCTTTCAGCGCGACGATGTCAGCGGGACTCGGTCCGTAGGTCGCCTGGGTGAGGAAGCGCGCGGCGCCGGCGTCGGTGTCGCTGTCATCGGCCCAGGCCGAAGGCGCGGGCGGCGGAGTGAAGGTGCGGGAGCCGCCGGCGGCAGTGTAATTGCCGCGGATTTCGCCATTGGGATACGCCACGGTGTGCAGGTTGATGTAAGTCTTCCCCTGCCGGATCGCTTCGCGAATCTCGGCCACGGAGAGGGTGCCGCGCGCGGTGATCGTCCACTTGTAAGTGCCGTCCGGCTGGAGGCCATCGCCCGGAGTCTCTGGCGTGTCGATGTCGAAGACGATGGTGCTCCCGTGCTGGAGGAAGGGATCGGTGTGAATGTGCTGCGAGACGATGGGGCCAGTCAGACCGACATACTCATAAGTCATGTAAGCGACCGTCTCGTCGTCGCTCACGCGGAGGGTCGAGGTGCCGCGACCGGAAGTGGCGGCGCCAACTTGCGAGAGCATGGTGGCGACGTAGAGCGTGCCGGGCGCGGAGGTGGTCGAGGGCGGCACGTAGTTCGAAAGCGCATAGCCGGGCACCACCTCGCTCGGGTTGCTGGAGGCTTCGCCGGGCTTGGCCCAGCCGACGGCGACGCGGTCGCCGGAACCCGTGCCGGCCTTGTGCAATACTTCGAGATAGTAGCGCCGTCCGCCTTCGAGCGCGAGCCACGCGGATTTCTGGTTCGGCTCGGCATTCCACCCGAGGCCCGCCGCGCCCGAGAGGACCGAGGCGCGCTTGATCTTGTTGATGGGTTCGTCGTCGTTGGAGATCCAGAGTTCGGCGGTGTCGCTGCCGGTGATCCAGAAGTAGTAATTGCCGCTCACTGGCGCGGTCAGATAACCGCGGATGCGCACGCCGTAGTCTTCGCCAAAGTCCGTCGGCCCTTCGAGACTGCTGAGCGCGGAGGTGCCGGTCGGTGCGGTGCCCACGGGGATGGAGGCGATGCTGGTGTCCGCGAGACCATTCCAATGCTCGCGGGTAATCGTCCGACCAGTATCGGCAACACTCACATTGAGGAGCGATTGGGAACTGCCGGCAGCATTCGTCGAAGTGATGACGATCTGGTAAGTCCCTTCCGAACCCACCGGCGGGGTGCCGCTGATGACGCCGCCCGAATAGGCGAGCCATGCGGGCAGCCCGGTCACGGAAATCGCGGAGCCATTGCTGCCCCGGACTTGGTAACTAAACGGCCCGCCGACCAGCGCGCTGGCCGTAGTCGGGCTCATGACCATCGCAGGCGCCGCGGTCACGGTGGTCGGGTAGAGCCGGCCTTGCGGGATGATCTGCCGGGACTGGCTGGAGCAGTACCAATAGAGGCGGCAGGTCGCGGTGCCGGTGGCCTCGTAGAAGTCGAGTTGCAGGTCGTATCGCTGCCCGGCGACGAGCGAAATGCGGGCGTAGCGATCGACGGTCGTCGCATTCGTGGGCCAATCGATGACCACATTGGTATCCGCGCGGAGCAGGGTGAGCGGCTGGCCATTGACCCAGAGCCGGGCACTGTCGTCGCAGTTCACCACGAAGGTGTACTCATCGCTGTATTGCGGCTGCACCTGGCCGGTCCAGCGCACCGAGAAGGTATCCGGCTGCATCGCGGGATCGACGGGAGTGCCCGCGCCGAAGTCGTAGGTGATGGCGCTCTCGACGGCGGAGTGCGAGGAAGGCTCGGTGAGCGTCGTGTTCTGGTAGTATGTAGCGAGGTAACCCGCCGCCGTGCCCACGGCTTCGCGGAAGATATTCGCTGCCGGGATGGCGACAAAGACGGTGGCATTGGCCGGCAGCCAGCGCAGCCGGGTCACGGCTTCCGCCGTGGCGTCGTAGAACTCGACGCGGAGGGCATACCGGGAGCCGGCGGTAAGGGCGATCGGCGCGCTGGCCAGCGGAATGGCGGCGGAGGAATTCGCGGTCCAGGCGTCGATGATCAGGTTGCCATCGAGATAAACGCGTGCGCCATCGCTGGCCTGGATGTCGAGGCTGTGATTTCCAGTAACCGTCGGTGCGAGGTAACCCTCCCACTTGGCCGAGTAGTTAGTCCCGACGAGGGCGAACGATGGCTGGCCGGAACTCCAGTTGAGCGTCACCGTTCCAGCCGTGTTCAGACCGGTCGGATGATCGGTGAACGCGGTCACGCCCGTCTGGGTGGCGTTGCGCCAGTAGTTGGCCGTCAAGCCAGGAATGGTCGCGGCGGCGTCCTGGAAAAGATTGGCTGCCGGGATCTGGGTATAAGTGCCGGCGCCGGGGAGTTTCCAATTGGCGTTCAGGACGGCGCTGCCATTCAACTCATAATACTCAACGCGAACCGGGACGGCGACGCCAGCGGTGAGGGCGACGGTGCCGCTCACCATTGCTGTCGCCGCGGAACCCGGCGTCCAGGCATCAAGGACCAGGACATTGTTCACGTAGAGGCGCGCTCCATCATCGGCCTGGAGGTTGAAGTTGTAGTTGCCGGTCGTCGTCGGGCGGAGCCAGCCGTCGATCCGGGCCGACCAGTTATCGTTGACGACCGTGCCGAGATTGGCCGCGACGGGCATCCCGGCCACGTAGTCGTAAGTGATGGAATTAGTCGCCGTGTCCTGCACCGAGTAGTGCGGCTTCCCCGTGCCAGTGGCATTGCTGTAATAAGTAGCCCAGTAACCCGTGGTCGCGACCAGCGGATCGGCCACGCGGAAGATCACGGAAACGGGGACCGGGACAAAGGTGGTCGCGCTCGGTGTCTTGTAGCGGACCTTGATCAAGGCATTGCCGGTGGTGTCGGAGTATTCGACGCGGATGGGGTAGCGCAGGCCAGTGGTCAGCGCGATCGGCGCGCTCACGAGCGGCGTGGTGGTTGAGGAACCGGCCGTCGAGGCGTCGATGATGAGGACGTCATCGAGAAAGACGCGCGCCGACTCATCGGCCTGCACATCGAAGGTGAAGTTGCCGGTCGCGGAAGCACGGAAGTATCCCTCCCACTTGGCTGAGAAGTTATCCACCGAAGGCAGCGTGCCCGTGGGCTGTCCAGCGCCCCAGTTGAGGTTGATCGCCGTCGGATAGTCGGCAAAGCGCGGCAGGCCAAAGTAAGCCGTGTTTGCCCAGTAAAGTCCGGTCCACCCGTTGGTGGTCACGGCGGCGTCGAGGAAGACATTGGCGCCGGGAATCGCCACCGGCAACCCGGAGCCGGGGGTGATCCAGCGCAGCGACACCGAGGCGCTCCCGGTCATGTCATAGTATTCCACCCGGATCGGCACGGCCACGTCCGCAGTGAGGCTGACGGCAGCGCTGGCCATCGGCGTGCTCGTGGCTGTACCCGCCACCCAGGCATCGATCACGAGGACATTATTTACATAAACCCGCGCGCCGTCATCCGCCTGAATGTCAAAGGTGTGGTCGCCAGTGGCCGAAGGCACGAGGAAGCCATCGAAACGCGCGGCCCAGTTTTCATTAGCCGCCGTGCCGAGGGTGCTGGCGGTGGGCACCCCGGTATTCCAGATAAAGTCCACCGTGGGATCGACCCTTGTGGCCTTGATCTGGGCGGGGTTAAAGTTATCTGGGTGAGTGTAAGTGGCGTTGCTGGTGTCGTAGTAACGTCCCGTGAGCCCGGTGCCGCCGGGAGTCGTGGCATCCGTGATGAGCACGGAACTGCTCGCCGGACCGCTCAAGGTGTAGCTGGGTGCCGCCGATGGGGTGATCGTGACCACTTCGCCCCCCTCCGCAATCGCGTCGGGGACCGGCGTGACATGGAGCGCCACAGAGTTCACCGCGAGAGGTAGCGTCACCGCTGCCGGCAAGGCCGTGTAGTCTGCACCCGGGGTGGCGCTGCCCGCGACGGCGATGGGAATCGTGAGCGCCTCGAGACCGCCCGTGCGCCGGACCATGATGACGCCCGGCTTGGCCCCATCTTCCGCCGCCGTCGGTTCTTCCGGCGTGACCGTCACGACACTCGATAGATTAATCGCCGCGAGCAGCGCCGCCGCATCGCCAGGTCCGCCCGGCCCGCCGGTGTAAGCCGACGCCGGATTGTAGTGGAAGACCTGCTCCGCGTAGTCGCCCACGGTATCCCCATCGGTGTCGTAGTCCTGCACCAGCACGCGGTAAAACATGTTCGCTTCCTTTGGCACATCGACCGTCCGCGGATCGCCGTCGCCGATCAGCAGCGCAGTGGCGATCGCGGTCCAGTTCGCGTTCGAGAGGCTGGCGTTCTTTTGCACGAGATACTGCTTTCCGAGCACCGTCGGAAAACTCACCTGCGTGACATTGCCGCTGATCGCGAGTCCCGAGATCGCGATCATCGAAGAATCTTGGAAAGGATGCGTCCCCGCCGCGCACTCATCGCCGTTGCTCTCGCCGTCCATATCCGCGTCCTGGCCCAGCCACACGGGATCGGCCATCTGCGCCGCCAGAACGCCGTAGCTCATGCGCCAGGCGGTCTGGGTGATCGAATTATCGATGGCCGCCGGGAGCGTCGCAGCGAAACACCACGCGAAAAAAGCGAACCAGCCGGCTGCGGGCACACGGGCCAGGCGGCGGAGAGGACGAGGGGTGAGATTCTTCATGATGGCGGGAGAATGGCAGAAGGGAACTCAGTCTGGTGGGCGGAATCTGGTTGGATGCGGAAGGGCCGGCCCCATGTTTGCGCCAAGCCGATGACGGGCTGACGCTTGCGGAAGCGGCAGAAACCGAACGGTCCGCGCAAGAGTTTCGGGGGAAAGCCTTCACCGGATGTACACCGGCAAACCGGATGCGCCATTAGAAAAGCATCCGGGATTGAAAAACTCAATCTGCGTAAAACTTGCCGAACTCCATCAAACCTCCGCCCTTCGCAGGTAGCATAATCAAGCCATCCGCCCACACCAGGAGCGGTCTCGCGAGACGCAGCGCGAAAGTGGCGCTGGCAGCGATGAGTTTGGGCTTCGGCGGCACGTCGGGAGATTCGGTCGCGCTCGCTAGAATCCCGGGTTATTTGGGAAAAGCGGGAGGGTCATTCTCACCGAGCCGTGGCCGTCGGCTTTCATCGTCACCTCGGGGCGCAGGCCGCCGCCGAGGCTGAGGATGCCGGGGAGCAGCGGGAGCTGCGCGTGCGGCGCGGGGAGCAGCGGTCGGAGGCGCGCGGCGAGGTCGGTCATCGTGGCGTCGCGGCGACGGTCCCATTCGGCGGGTTCGTTTTCGGGACGGAAGGTGGCCGTGAGTTTCTGGTCCGTGATCCGCGCGAATTCAGTCTCGAGAAAAGCGGTCGCGCGCTGCGTCGCGGCGGCGTCGAGGCCGAGCACGTCGCGCAAGGTGGCGGCCAGGAAGCGGGCAATTTCGCGCGGTTCATTTTCCATCGCCCGCATTTCACTTTGCTGGCCGAAGAACTCGCTCAACGCCGCTTGCTCCTCAATCGACGGGGTCGTCGGCGTTGCTCCACGCTGCGGTTTGGCTGCCTCCCGCGAGAGGAAGGTCACGGCCTTCGCGGCGCGCTGCCCCATCTGCTCGATGCGCCCGAAGGAGACGACCACTTCGCCGTCGCTCGCCGGCAGGTGCTTTTCGAGTTCGGCGATTTTCGCTTCGGCAGCCTCGCGGGCGGCGATTTCGCGCTGCGTCTCAGCATGCAAATCTTCGAGGCGCAGAGCCTCCGGCGGCCGATCCTCCGGCAGCCCGGGATCGGAAGGCCGCGCGGCGGGCGGTGCGTCGGCCCCGCGCGCTCCGGCTTTGGCGCGGCGCAGGCTTTCGTTCTCGCTCCGCAGGCGCCAGCCGCTGTGAGCGAGCCACGCGACGATCGCCAGCGTCACTGGCCACAGCCAGAATGGACCGGAAGCGCGGGTGGATTTCATTTCGGCTCCCCCGGAACGCGCTGCGGGCGAGGGTCGCCGCCGGTCAGCTTAAAGATTTCGCCAAGACTCTCTGCCTCCTCTTTCCGCTCCGGCGGCAGGGCCGCAAGCATCTCCGCTTCCAGTTCGCCAAAAGCCAGTCGCCGCGACTCCAGCCACGCAGAGTCTTCACTCTGCGGACGCTGCGCGGCCACGAGACCAGCGCGGGCCAGCGCCACGAAACGGTCGCGCGCCACCCGGACCAGCGGCTCGCGCCCGGCCTCGTCGAGTCCGGCCAGCTCGCCGACCATGGTGGCGTAAAAGCGCGCAACCTTCTCCGGTTCGGACTCCATTTTCTGGGCCTCGCGCTCGACGACGTAGAGCTCACCGAAGTCCGTCATCTGCGCGCCGAATTGCTGCGCGAGCCGCGCGCGATCCTGGACGTCCGCCTGCTCGATCCGCTTCTTGAATTCCCGAATCTGGCGGAACTTGGCCGACACCTTGCGCGCGAGATCTTCGACCTGGCCGTAGGAGACCACCACCTCGGTCTCGACGCGCTCGACTTTGCGCTGGAGCGCCGCGAGTTTTTCCTCGGCCTGCACTCGCCGCGCCTGCTTGGCCCGGAGCTGCTCCCAGGCCGCGAGCACCTCGCCACCCGAGGCCGTGGAGATCTGGGACGCGCCTCGACTCATCGGCGGAGTGGAGGCGCGCGAGGGTGCGGCGTCCTGAGCAGCCCGCGCGACCACGAGGCGTCCATGGGTTCGCTGCAGGATGGCGACGGGCAGCGCGGCCAGGACGATGGCGGCGACGGCGAGTTTGGCGGCGGTGTGGGACATGATCGTGGTGAGAAGGAGTGCGGCTGGCGCAGTGCTGGCACTGGTGGAGAGCGCCGCGGCGGCCAGCCCCGCCTGCGCCGGCACAGTGCTTTGGAGCGCCGCGCCGCCGGTGAGCAGCGCCGCGGCCGATGCGCCGATCCCGCGGCGACGCAGCCGGGCACCCAGCTCCCGCAACGCGCGGGAGACGCGCTGTCGCGCCGCCGCTTCGCTCACGCCGAGCGCCGTCGCCATCTCGGCGTAGCTGCGATCTTCAAAGTAGTGCAGGACCAGCGCCTCACGCTCCTTTGCCCCGAGCGCGGCGAGGCTTTCATCCAGCGCCGTCCAGTGGGCCGCATCCCGCGCGACGCCCGCGCCTTCCCGAGCCAGCGCCTCATGGCGAGCTCGTGCCCGCGCTTCACTCCGTACCGCACGCGCCCCGAGATAGCTCGCCGCCTGATGCAGCCAGCCCGCGAGACTTTCGCGCCCGGCCAGCCACGCCGCCTTGCGCGCGAGCAACGCGAAGACCTGTTGCGCCACATCGCGCGCCAGCTCCACATCACCCGTGCGCCGGACCGCGGCCCCGAGCACCATCCGCTGATGCGCCGCCACGAGCGCCCCGAACGACGCCTCGCAACCTTCACGCAGATAACGCGCGAGCAATTCGGCATCGGAGGCGGAGAGAGCGGGTGCCGACATCACCCCATACTTCCCCGACTCGCGGGCTCTTGTGACAAAATACTTTCTCCCACCCCAGTCCGGGCCTGCCGGTGCTTCACCGCACCCGCTCTGCTCACTCCTCCTGCACCACCACCACATCCTTCGGGTACAGGGAGAAATAGACACTGTCGCCTTTGCTGAAACATTCCTCGTGCGCGCTTTCGTTCGCGGCGCAGGCGGAAAGTTCCAGACCGCTCTCGTGGCGCAGGGTTGGTTCGTCGGTCGCGACTTCGCAAATTTCCTCGGAGATCACCGCTTCGAAGACATTCACTTCGGCTATCGGTCGCCGCTTCTCAATGTGGATCTTTTCCGGGCCGTTGGAGACGAGAGCTTCCTTCGCGTCGAGCGCGGAGAGCGGCTCAATTGCACCCTGCCGAGAAACGCACTTTTGCATGGACCGGCCACAATCATCGTCTGGCTCGTGGTTGTAAATGGCGTTCTAACTCACGGGCTGGTGGGCATTTGCTGGCGCCCCTCACCTTGATGCTCAACTCCTTCTTCCGCCAAAGTCTATGACCTACTCTAAACTACATAATTATTGCAAAACAGCAGGAGACTAGCCACCATCAACCCTCAAGTCAGGCCATGAATGCTTTTGTCACGCCATTCTTCACCGAAAACCTCGCCAGACTCCCAGCGTCCACAACTTCAGTTCGGCCATTTTCGCGCCACGATCAAGGTTTCGCAGCCCCGCTCTCCCAGTCTCCACGCTCACATCGTCATTTGTCCGATTGGCTTCCGTCCGGGCGCGCTGAAGAGCAATCCCGGGCCACAATTCCCAGGAACGGACCGGTCGTGAGGAAAATAGTCATGCGCCGGGAATGAAAACGCCGCCCTCCGTCAGCATCATCATTCCCGCTTGGAACGCGGGCCGGTTCCTCACTGCCACCCTAGCCAGCATTCAGGCGCAAACCGTGCAGGACTGGGAATGCGTAATCGTAAGTAATGGCTCGACTGACGACACCGCACGAATCGCTGCCGATTGGTCACGGGCAGATCCAAGATTCTGCCTGCTTTCAACCGAGGAAAAGAATCAATGCATTGCACGAAACCTTGGGTTCTCGCAAACTCACAAAGAATCCAAGTACGTTACTTTCATGGATGCGGATGATATCTGGCTTCCAGATGCCTTGGAGTCCTTGCGAAATGAACTGGAGACCCACGATGAGGCAATTGGGGCACATGCACTTGCCGAAATCATCGACGAAGCTGGAGTGGTCAAAAATCCCGGAGCGTTTGCGCAGTTTGGCGCAACTCGCTACGGCTACGCGAACAAGCGCATTCGAGCATGGGACTCATCCGAGGCTACTTGTTTCGAATCTCTGATCTGGGCGTTTCGTATGTTCCCACCGGGGTTACTGTTGACGCGGCGGAAGTGTTTAGAGCGGGTCGGTCTTTTTGATGCATCGCTACAACGCGGCGTGGACTGGGATCTAGCGATTCGGATTAGCAGAGAGGGACCTATTCGATTCCTAAACCGCGTCATTCTATTTTATCGAATGCATGAGTCGAATCTGTCCCGAGACCACAGCAAGAGTCAGGATTGGATTCTGGCGATTCAGAATAAAACAGTTACTTCGTCGGAAAACTCGGAGGAGCAGAAGCGGATCCTGCGGGAGGGGTGGCCGGCTTGGGAGCGGTTTATGGCAAAGGAACGAATAAAAATGGCCATCGGCGCATTCGGCTTAATTCAATGTCGCACCGGAGCGCGTCATCTTCTTAGCGCGTTCCATCACGGCATTCGATCCCTCGCGATGGCACCACATCTGCATCGTCATGAACGGGATCTGAGTCTCACGTGCGACCCCTCGGCAATTGGGGACGCGGCCGCGCCAAGGATCAACCGCTAAATGAAATAATGTACAAGTTCCTCCAGTTCACTGCAGACTCGCTAGACGTGTGTAACTTAATGTACGTTGGTTGGTTAAGATACATCCAATCTCTTCACGAACCGAAGACACGCCGCAATCCGGACAACTTGGTAGGTCAGCTTATTCCGGCAATGGCGCGATGGCGTGCGAGGTTCTTAAGCAAAAAAACACTCGCAAATCTCCGCGCTGATCCATTTTACTACTTTTTGCTCGCGCGTTCCATTTATTACGATCAAGTAATGCTTAAAGGCATTTCTGAGGATCTGCTGCAGATTATAATCATTGGCTGCGGAACCGACACGCGCGCCCATCGTTTCAGTCAGATTCTGTGCAGCAAAGGCGCAACTGTTCTGGAATGCGATCAACCCGAGGTTATCGGGATTAAGCGAGAAAGCGCTGGTCGGCGATGGCTTTCCGCGCATGTCAGTTACTTGGCGCTTGATTTGAACGCCTCCCGCTGGCCCGAGTTCGCGGATTGGCTCCGGGGACGCGCCGGCAAAAAGACCCTGGTCCTGATGGAGGGCGTAAGCCCTTACATTAAAGAGCAAACGTTTTGTGACTTCTTGCGGCTTTTGCGGGAAAACATCCAGCCCGGGAGTCTTCTAGCCTACGACTTCAAAGTTCAAGGGTCGAACAATCAACTGGGGCGCTCCGGAGACACCCTTGAGCCGTTCCGGTTGCCCCGTTCTTACCAGCCAGTAGCCTGCTTCCATGAGCGCCTTGGGTTTAGCATCGAGTCCATGGAGTTCAGTCCTGAGCTTTGCGCTCGCCTACTGCCGGATGTGAGCAAATCGGCCGATTCCTTCTTTTCTGAAGACGGTCTGGTCCAACTGCGGTGGAACTGAGTTACCAGTGCAATAGTCATCTTAAAGTCCTCCACCCCTGATTGGTACAGGCACTTCGCTCGCCGAAGACGGGATGAACTTGAGTGTAAATCGACAGGAATTCTACGACTCCCGGATACGACGCGGCATTGGCATCTGGTCCATTTCCATCCCCAATGTCACTCACGAGGCAAACGGGTCCGGAACGAGTCTCACAAGACCGCGCGTGGTGTAGTTACGAGAGCGCCGGCGTTCCCGCAGATACTGCAGGCAGGCATGCAGGTGGCGCGTCGCCAAGAGGAGACGTTCCGGCGGGTGAGCCCGCGGCAGCAAGGCGTCGAACGCCATAAAACGCCGAACCGCAGCCTTCAATAAGTGACGCCGCGGATTTACCCAGTCAGCGTTTTCCCAATGGTAGGAAAGATAGGCGTCGGTGCGGCCCATCTTGCGCGCGTTCTCCAGCCATTGGGAGTTCGCGAGGCGGCGTTCGTCAAAGTGATGCTCGACCTCCGCGTTCAAGGCTGCGGCGATCCTGTAGCCAGCCTGGCGCAATTGCAGCGAGAAGAGTGTGTCGTCTCCGAATCCGATCGCCCCGGGGCCGAGTTCGGGATCAAAGGCGGGGACCTTTGCCAGCACCGCCCGGGAGAAAGCCATGTTGGCCCCGATCATGCGGCTTGGATCTTTCGGATCGAGTGAATCGGTGCTGGCCAGCCAGGCGCGGTGATAATCGGTCATCCAGCTGTGCTCCAGATGGGGCGCCAGGCGGATTCTGCCAGTCACGGCATCGGCCTCGCCGGATGATATGGGGAAGCAAAGTTTTACTAGCCAGTCCGCCGCGGGGATCACGTCGTCATCGGTGAAGACGATAATGTTGCCGTTAGCAGCGGCGAGGCCAGTATTGCGCGCATAAGATTGTCCGCCGCAAGGTTCGCGGAGGTAGCGGACTGGCATCCTAGGATCGCCTTGTGCGCCGGCGACGATCGCCGCCGTGTCGTCGGTGGAGGCATTGTCCACAACGAGGATTTCGCCGGTCATGTTCGCGGGAATCGTCACGCGGCCGAGGGCATCGAGTGTCCGAGCGAGACTGGACGCCCGATTGCGCGTGCAAATGATGATGGAGACGCGGGTCATATGAGGTAGGAGTTAAGGCAAGGGCTTACTGTTCCCGCTCGGAACAGGCGTCCGACAGACGCCTTGATCTCCTGTTTGATCCGCGGCCAAAAAGTACAGGTATCCCTTCATTGATCGATGATTTTTTGTCTGTGAACGCGATTCAAGCCCACGTTACGTGCGCAAGGGGCAAGCTCTGGCCCAGGCCGGAGGTGTAGGGTCTCAATCGCACTCGACCGCTACTCTTCCTGCACCACCACGACGTCCTTCGGATGCAGGGAGAAATAGACGCGGTCGCCTTTGCTGAAACATTCCTCGTGGGCGCTTTCGTTGGCGGCGCAGGCGGAAAGTTCCAGCCCGCTCTCGTGCCGCAGGGTCAACTCGTCGGTCGCGCCTTTGAAAATCTCCTCGGAGATCACGGCTTCGAAGACATTCACTTCGGCTTTCGGTCGCTGCTTCTCGATGTGGATCTTTTCCGGACGGATGGAGACGAGAACTTCCTTCGCGTCGGCGGAGAGATTGAGGTCCCGGATGGTCAACTCGAGTTTACCGTCGAGCTTGATCCGCGCCTGATCGCCGGCGCGCGAGACCACGGTGGCCGGGAGGATGTTCGCTTCGCCGATGAAGTTTGCCACGAAGGTGGTGCGCGGCTCGTGGTAGATGGCGTTAACGTCGCCGAGTTGCTCGATGCGGCCTTTGTTGATCACGGCGATGCGGTCGCTCATCGTCAGCGCTTCCTCCTGATCGTGGGTCACGAAGATGAAGGTGATACCGAGCCGGCGCTGGAGATTTTTCAGCTCGATCTGCATCTGATGCCGGAGCTTTGCATCGAGCGCGGAGAGCGGCTCATCGAGGAGCAGGACCTTCGGTTCGCAGACGATCGCCCGCGCGAGTGCCACCCGCTGGCGCTGGCCGCCGGAGAGTTCGCTCGGCTTGCGCTTTTCAAATCCACCCAGCGAGACGAGCTGCACCCCGCGCTGGACCCGATCCGCGATCTCGGTCTTCGGCGTCTTCTTCATCTTCAAGCCGAAGGCGATGTTCTCCTCCACATTCAGGTGCGGGAAAAGCGCATAGCTTTGGAAGACCTGATTCACATTGCGCCGATAAGGAGGGAGGTCGGTGACTTCCTCGCCAGCGATATGCACCGAGCCTTCCGTCGGCGTTTCAAAGCCGGAGATCATCCGCAGCAGCGTCGTCTTTCCACAGCCGCTCGGCCCGAGCAGGGTGAGAAACTCCGCTGCGCCGATTTTGAGATCCACATCCGCCACCGCGACGAAACTCCCGAACCGTTTCGAGACGCCGCGGAGTTCGACCATCGGGGGCGCGCTGTCGTTGCTCATTTGTAGGAATTAACGAAACCAGCGGAACCCGCGCGCGGCAAGGTAGATTCCGGGCGGCGACGCCCGACCCTTTGCGCGAAGACTCGCTCGACGGCTGCCAAGTCCACTCCGGTTTGCGAACACCCGCGCATTCTGCGCTGAGGCAGAAGATGGAAGCGGCTGACTGGGCGGCGCACATTCACATTGCTTGCCGGGGCGAGGCGCGCCACCCTGCCCGGCGTATGATCCTTGCCATTCTGTTCGTCCTCGTCGCCGTCATCTATCGGGTCGTCCTCGGCATCGCCGGGAGCGCGCATCTGGATTGGCTGCACAATTTCTCGCCCTTCGCCGCCATCGCGCTTTGCGGCGCGCTTTATCTCCCCCGCCGCCTGGCGATCGCCGTCCCGCTCGTCGCGCTTTTCGTCTCGGATCTTTTCCTCAATGCCCACTACGGCATCGCGCTCGTGAGCCTCGCGATGCTCCCTGGCTACCTGGCACTCGGCCTTTGCGTGGCGCTCGGTCTGCGCCTGCGGGAAACACCGCAACTCGCCCGGATTCTCGGTGCGACGGTCGTGGGCTCGATCGCCTTTTACGTGATCACCAACTCGGCCGCCTGGCTCGTGGAGCCGCTCTATCCGCGTAGCGCCGCTGGTCTCTGGCAGGCGCTGACCACTGGGCTGCCTGGCTATCCACCCACCCTCGTTTTCTTCCGCAATTCGCTCGCGAGCGATCTGCTCTTCACGCTCCTCTTCGTCGGCTGCATGGCCGTGGCGCGGAAAGGTGCCGAGCCTGCGGGAGCGACGGCGCGCAAGCTGGCCTAACGGCTCGCGGCTTCCGCCTTGGGGTCGGCGGCGTCGAGGAAGACATCCATCTGCTGGCCGACATAGACCGGGATGCCGGGCTGGTCGAAGCGGAAGATGATCTGCAGCACCCGGGTATCGACGCGCTCGCTGCTTTCGCCGGTCAGGGATTTCTTCGGCACGATGTAGGGGTCGATGCGGACGAAGCCGAGCGGGATCGGGTGATCGCGCCGGCCTTTGATGAAGGCCACGGCCTGGCAATCGGGGCGGACGCGGGAGGCATTGTCCTCGTCCACGTCGGCGCGGAGTTGGAAGCGGCTCACCTGACCGAGCAGGATGACCGGTTCGGCGTTCTGATTGACTCCGGCATACTCGCCGGCCCGCACATTCACCTGGAGGATAGTGCCATCGCGCGGCGCGCGGATGGTGAGGAGTTCGAGCTGCACTTCGGAACTCGCGAGCTGCGCCTGGGCAAAGGCGAGTTGGGCCCGGGCGCTCTCCAGCTTGGTCGTCGCGGCCTGCACGGCGAACTGCGCGCGCTGCCGCTCCTCGACGCTGGAGACTTTGTTCTCGGTCAGCTTTTCCATCCGCGCCCATTGATCTTCTCGATCCGCGAGCGTCACCTCGGCTTCACGGATGCCCGCTCCGAGGGTCGCGAGCTGCGCCCGCTGCGCGCCGACTTGCGCCGCAGCTTCCCGAGTATCCTGCTCGAGCAGCACGTCACCCTGCTTCACGGCGTCACCGACTTTTACATTCACCTTCGTCACCAGAGCGGCGACGGCCGGCGCGATGCGCACATTTTCATCCAGGCTCTCGATGATCCCCCGCGCGCCGATGGAATCGGGAAACGGCGAACTCGCCGGCACCGCGACCGGCGGCGGCGCGGGCGGCTCGTCGCGGAGACGTTTCACGAGGAAGCCGGCGGCAATGATGCCGGCCAGCGCGAGCCAGACAGAGAGACGTTTTAGCATGGGAAGTCAGACATATTGCATGTGGTAGTCGCGGCCATTGTGAACGGCTTTCACGACGCCGTCTTC
>JANNXQ010000295.1:0-18261 GCA_031409655.1 Chthoniobacteraceae bacterium
GGATGGCGCGCTCCGCCGCGCCATGCCCAACGCGCGCCGCAGGCCCATCTTCCCAGTATGGCGCTGCGCGCAGATGTTCTCATGGGGCGACGGAGCGCGCCATCCACCGAGCGCCGGGAGGTTTTTCAACAGTCTGCTAGCCGCGAACCCCGTAGCGCTCGCCGAGCGCGAGGCATTGCGTGAGCGAGCGCAAGCCGCCGGTGCAGGTCTCGTCGCTCAGATTTGCGGCGGCGGCGCAGACTCCGGAGCGCAGGGCTTCGTCGATGGGACAGGCTTCGTGCCAGCCGAGGAGGACGCCGGCGGTGAAGGCGTCGCCGGCTCCGGCGGCGCCTTTGATGTAGTCGGCGGGGAGCTGCACGCTGCCGTGTTCGTGCCACTGGCCGTCGGTGCCGAGGGCGCAGCCGCCTTCAGGGAAGTGGACGAAGACGCGTTCGCGGATGCCGGCGGCGAGCATTTGCTGCATGGCGGTGCGCAGGGCGGCGCGGTCGAGGTGCTCGCCGTCGCGGATTTTCAGGCCGGTGACGCGCCCGGCTTCGAATTCATTCATGATGCAGACATCGACGAACTTCAGCGCGGGCAGGACGATCCGGGCGAAGCGCTCGCTGTCTTCGCTGACGACGTCGATGGAGGTCTTGAGGCCGGCGGCTTGCGCGCGGGCGAGCACTTCGGCGGCGACGGTGCCGTGGGTCGCGCTCGGGCTATCGAGGCGATCGAGCAGGAGCAGGTAGCCGAGATGAAAGAGGCGGGCGTCGGTGGCGGTAAAATCGAAGTGCGGGGAGTCGAGCAGCGCATTGGCGCCGCGGGCGTGGAAAAAGGTGCGGCGGCCGGTGCTCTGCACGGTCATCACGTCGGTGTAGCTGGTCGGCGCGGAGTCGGTGTATTTCAGCGCGGCGGTGCCGATGTTCAGCCTGGCGCAGCGTTCGACGATCCAGCGTCCATTTTCATCCGCACCCACCAGCCCGGCGGCATCGAGCGGAAAGTCCGCGCCCAGGAGCGCGAGATCAGCGAGCACATTGAAAGGGGAGCCACCGGTGCCTTTGGCCTCGGAGAGGATATTGGCGAGGGCGTCCTGCTGCGGCCAAGTGTCGATGATCTTGACGGCATCGACGATCCAGTTGCCGCCAGCGAGAATTCCTTTGCGTGTGCTCATAGTGTGGGAAGGGGCGGAAGGAGAGCCAGAAGCCGTGGGCAAGTGAAGGGGAAAAGTGCCGGGAGCGCCGCCTGGGAGCGTCGCCGTCTCGTGCGGCAGTCGTGATCCTTCGCGCGGAGCGCCATACTACATAGATGTGGCGCTGCGCGCGCTGGGGAGGATTGCCGCCCGGGACGGCGGCGCTCCCGGACGGCGCTCCCGGGAATAATCCGCATTCGCTGCCGTCTCTCTCCCGTGCGAAAGAACGCCGATGACTGACCCTGAACCAAACCGCCGCTATGCCGTGATCCTCCCGGCGTGCAATGAGGAGCCGTGCATCGGGCAAGTGCTTGCGGAATTACGCGCGGTGCTGCCGGCGGCGCAGTTTGCGATCGCGGTGGGGGTGAATGGCTCGACGGATCGCACGGCGGAGATGGCGCGCGAATCCGGTGCGGTGGTCGCGGAGACGGCGGCGCGCGGGTATGGCCATGGGTGCCAGGCGGCCATTGATCTTCTCGAGCACGAGTTTCCGCCTTTCGATGGCTACATCTTTGTCGCCGCCGACGGCGCGAATGATCCGCGCGACATCCCTCGTCTCGTGGCCGAGCACCGGCGCGGGGCGGCATTAGTCCTCGGGTGCCGCACGCGGACGCCGGGAAATTGGTTGCCGACGCAGTTTCACTACGTCGTCGCGAATCGCTTTTTCGGCGCGCTCTGCGGCCTGCTCACGGGCCGTCCGTTTGCCGATCTCGGCCCCTTGCGGCTCATCGACCGCGAACTTTTCCGCGCGCTGGCGCTGCGCGAATGGACCTACGGCTGGACGATCGAGGCGCAGATCCGCGCGGTGCGACTCGGCGCGCGGATCGTCGAGATCCCGGTGCGCGAGCGGGGCCGGATCGCGGGTGAGCAGAAGGTCTCGCACGTCTCGTGGCGACACACCCTCGCCGTCGCGGCGAAGATCGTGGCGGCGGGTTTCCGCGCGCGCTTGGTGAGCTATCCGGCTCGGGCGAAAACCCTGCCAGAGGCCGCGGAGATTCCGACCCGCGCCCGCGCCGCGCTCTGAGCCTATTCAGAGTTCGCGGAACCTCGGCGCGCCGAGAAATCCGTGGCGCTTGAAATCATCGTGTGTTATCGCCGCGTGCATGCGTTTCTCCTTGCTCTTCGCTCTCCTTTCGCTGGTTTCGACGTCTGGAATTTTCGCCGCGGAGGAGCCGGTGGTGCCGGAAGTGGATGGCATCATGCTGCCGCGCCATCGGGCCAATCTGAGCGTCGCCATCGAGGCGCGGGTGCGGGAAGTATGGGCCGAAGAAGGGCAGACGGTGCGCAAGGGCGATGTGCTCGCGGTGCTCTACACGGAGGCCGAGGAGCTGGAGTGCAATCGCGCCGAGGCGCAGATCAAAAAGGCTGACTTCAACTATCAATCAAAGCTGCGCCTGAAGAAGCATGACGGCATCGCGGAACTCGAAGTCGTCGGTGCCGAAGCGGATCTCGAGATGGCGCGGATCGAACTCGCCCGCGCGCAGGCAAATCTTCGCGACAAGACGCTCACCGCGCCGTGGGATGGTCGCATCCTGCGCGTCGGGAAAAGCACCGGCGAGACGGTGAATCGCGCGGAGAAAGTGATCGAGCTCATCGACTACTCGACGATCTACGTGGACGTGTATCTCGATGCGAAATTTCTCCGCGGCGTGAAGCCCGGACAGAAAGCAGAGGTGAGCGGCGAAGCGATCGGGGCGGTGCCGAAGCTGGCGCACGTCTTCATCGTCGATCCGGTGATCGAGCCGGGCAGCGGGCTCAGTCGCGTGCGCCTGCAGATGGACAATGCCGACCTGCGCATCCCGACGGGATTGCCGGTGCGGGTGAAATTTGAACCCGTGGGTCTGGCGTTTCGGTGATCGCGAATTGGGAGACAAAAGCGCACCGCTCATCCGTGCTCGCACTGAATGAACATCGAAAAGCTCCGCCAGATCTGGGACGACCACGCGCGGGCCGTCTATGCCTTCCTCCTGAAGCTGACGCGCAGCGAGCCGGATGCCCGCGACTTTCTCCAGGACATCTTCCACCGACTGGCGAAACAGCCTGACCTGATCGCGAATCTGAACGGTGCGGCGCGGCCCTATCTACTGCGTTTTGCGCGCAATGTAGTCGTGGATCAGGCCCGGCGGAATCAAGTGCGGGACCGCATCCTCGGTTCCATCGAGGCCCAGCGCCGCCACGAATATGCACCCGCCGAAGATCCCGATGCCGCGCTGCTCCGCGGGTCACTGGCGCGGGGTCTGGCGCAGCTCCCCGAAGGCCAGCGCGAGGTCGTGCATGCACGGTTGTGGCAAGGGCACACCTTCGACGAAATCGCGCGGGAATCCGGCCTCAGCATCAACACCGTCGCGAGCCGCTATCGCTACGGCGTAGACAAAATGCGCGAGCAACTTCGTGAACTTTACGAAGACCTCACACCGCAGGCTTCGCCACAAACCAAATTCAAGATGAAAGACAATACTGACCGACCGCTGCGAAATCTGAACTCCGAGGAACCCCTCATTCAGCCGCTGGAACAGCGCCGCGTGCCCTCCGCCACCGGCGCGGCCTTTGCGCTGCCCATTCTTCCGCTCGCCGATGATCACGACGCGCAGCACGACGTCCGGCCGGCCGCGGAGGACGGCGCGATCGACAATGCCGAATTCGGCGACGAACTGATCCTCATCGACGACGAAGATCTGGCCTTCATCAATCTGCCGATGAACTTCGACGAAATGGCCGAGGGCATTGAGTGGGGAACAGGTGAAGATGGTGTCCCGTTTGATCCTCGGGTGCTCTGGCAGTCGGTGGCTCCGGGTGCTGAAAATCCAGCGGCGGGCGGCGCTGGCGTGGTGACATTAAATACCCTCGGGAATAGTAGCGGCGTTTTGAGCGGCAATAGCGTTGAGCTGGATGCCGGAAGTCCGATCTTCGATAACGAGATCGAGGTGCTGGATGAAAACGATCCGCGTATCTTCGAGTCCGCGGCAGGTGGAGATACCGGAGATCACACCGGCAATCCGGATCATGAAGGGCCAGCGAAGTACGCGGCCGACGGGCCAGCGACTCCCGCGACTCCAGTCTCCGCGGAGACTTCCGCACCCGAGATTTCGGGCAGCGCTCCTGAAGTCAGCAGCGCCAGGACAAGCGCACCGGAGATCGTGCATCTGGACCACCTCGAATTGCATGTTGCAGGCTCGACCTCGGCGGTTTTCTCGGCGGCTCAAGATTCGACCAATGACGGATCTCGATCCGCCGAACTTCAGCATGGCGCGGACGAGAGTGCATCCGCGGATCAGGACCTTCAGTTCGCCAGTGCTCCGACACCCACCGGCGCTGCTGCTGGGACGGTCGATCAATGGGTGCCAGTGGAGGATCAGGCGGACGACGCCGTCACGGATCTCATCACTGAGCCGCTCCTCGGACAGGTCGAAACCGGCAACGCCCCGGACACCGATCACGCGGAAGTCACCGCCGATGCCGGCGCGCTGAGCGCGGGCTCTTCGACCAATCTGCGCCACGGCCTGATGGCCGCAGCGCTCGCTGGAACCGTCGCCATGAACCGCGACCCAAAATCCCGTCGGGAGAAGGAAGGGAACTAAGCGCCTTCCCCCGACACCGACAGGGAGCGGGAGTTGTCCAGAAAATGGGCGACTCCCGTTTCCGCGTTTCATCCGCCAGTTTATTCACCCATGTCCACCCTCCCCAGTTCTGCCGCTGCTCGATTGAGTAAAGGTGAGATCTCGCCTGGCTTCGACGTGCCGGCGGAATGGCTGCGGCTCGCGCTGCACGCGGGTGAACCGGAGTTCTTTCCGCGTCTCCTCGACTTGCTCCGCGCCCAGAGCGGCGCGGCCAGCGGTGGCTTGTGGCTGCTGGCGCGGACGGCGCGTGGCCACGGGCTCTCCGAAAAGGCATCGAGCGGTCTGCCGGCGCGCAATGCCGAGTGGAATCAATGGTTGCGGGAGCGGATGCAGGAGTTGATCGCCGAGCGGCAGCCAAAGATGGTCCCCGCCGGGCCGGGCACCGGAGCCGCCCTCGGGATGCTGCTGCCGCTGGTCTGGGATGGGGCGGGCCTCGGCGTCGCCTGGCTCGGGGATGCTGCGCTGGTGCCCGCGGCGGGCCGGCGTCTCGCGATGCTCGCGGGTTGGGCCACGCGGCTGCATCTGCAGCGACCGGCAGGTGCCGCTGCCACTTTGGATCACGCCTGCTCCGAGGCGCTGCTGGCCAACGCGCATTCCGCGGATTGGCCGACCATCCTCACTGCGCATCTGCGGCGGCAGAGTGGGGCGCGATCCGCCGCGCTCTTCCGCGAAGAGAGCGGTGGCTGGCGACTCGTGGCGGATTCCAATGCCGGCGAAATCCAACGGCGCAGCGCCGGTTCCCGCGCGCTGGAGCAGAAGATGGCGCGCCTCCTCGCCGCGCCCGATTTTCTCGCCGCGAAGACGAGCACGGACAAGGCGCTCGCCTTCCGCGTGGACAAGGCGGACGACTGGGGGCTGCTCCTCGATTTTGAGGGAGGGCACGCGGCGAATGAAGCGCAGGTCCGCAAAGGTCTTGCCGGCGTGCTTCAGATCGCCGCGCGCGTGCTGCCGCAGTTCGGCGCCACGGGCTGGCGCGTTTCGGTCGCGCGCAGTTTGCTCCGGCGTTCGCGTCTCGTCTCACCGCGCGGCAGTCGCTGGGTGCTCGCCACGATCGCCGTCCTCGCCGTCGGCGCGATGTTCATCCCAGTCACCGAGACCTTCGACGGCGATTGCGAATTGCAACCCATGCAGCGTTTCACCGTGGCGGCGGAAGTGGAAGGCCGCATCCGCAGCGTGCCCGTGGCGGAAGGGGCGGTGGTCAAGGCCGGGCAGGCGATCGTCGAACTCGACGCGACCACTTTGCAGACGCGCCTGGAAGTGGCCCGCGAGCAGCGTCAGGAACAGGAGGCGCAGGCGCGACGTTTCCAGGGCCAGCAGGACATGACGGGCTACCGCCTCGCGCGGATCAAGGCCGAGCAAGCCGGGCAGGAAGAGGCGGCGCTGCTCGAAGATATCCGCCACTGCACCATCGTCGCGCCGATCGATGGACGAGTGCTCACCAAGGATCTCCCGCAGAAGCTCGGGACGGTGCTGCATCCCGGCGACACGGTCTGCGAGATCGGCGGGCTCGATGGCTGGAACGTGCAGATCGCCCTGCCGGAGGAAGATCTCGAATCCTTCCTCGGCGCACTCGCGCGGCGCAGCCAACTGCCCGTCGCCTATCGGCTGAAAGCCGGCTCCACCTTTGCGCTCGCCGCCGCCGTCGAGGCGCCGCGCCAGGTGAGCGAGATGGCGTATCCAGTAGCCGGGCGGAATGTGGTCTTCATCACAGTGCCTGCCGTCGGGTTGCCCCCGGAGTTGTCGCGTGATCTGCGGCCCGGCTTTTCCGGGCGCGCAAAAATCGACGGCGAGACGCAGCCTTGGGGCCGCACGCTTTCGCGGCGTTTTGTGCAATACCTCCGGCTCCACTGGTGGCTATGAGCGTGCTCGGCGAGAGCGCGAGTGGCTCGGGCGAAAAGCGCATCGGACCCGCGCTGCGCCGCGATCTCGAAGTCTCGCACCAGCGCCGCGATGGCCTCGATCGCGCGGTGATCAAAGACCCGCTGACGCTGCGCTTTTTCGAGATGGGCTCGGAGGACTATCAACTCGCCACCCGCATCAATCTTGGCGCCACCGCCCGCGAGATCGCCGCGACCTGGCGCCGTGAACTGCCCGCACTTTGCCGGGCCCGCGGCGACGTGGAACTCGAACGGCGCGCGGTGCGCCTCTGCTCGGAACTGCGCCATCTCGGACTCTGCGAATCGCCCGCGCAGACGAACTCAACGTCGGTGCGGATGAAGTGGAGCGCGTGGTTCGTGCGGCTGGCGCGGCGGATCAGCGCACCGCTCTTCCTGCGCTTCCGGATGGGCGATCCGGATGCGTTTCTCGAAGTCGTCGTCCGCGCGCTGCGTCCGCTTTTTTCCCGCACGGCCTGTGGAGTCGCGGCGCTCTTCGTCGCGGTCACGCTCGTCGCGGCCATCGCCCATGCTGGCGAGATGGAGATGCACACGGAGTGGTTCCTCGTCTGGCAGCACGCGCTCGCGCTCTACCTCGGCATCCTCGCGCTGAAGGTCATCCATGAAGCGGGCCACGCGCTCGTCTGTAAAGCGCTCGGCGGCCAGGTGCCGGAAGTCGGCGCGCAGTTGCTCGCCTTTCATCCCACGTTTTTTGTCGATGTCTCCGATACTTGGATGTGGCCGCAGCGCCGCCGTCGGATCGCGGTGGCGGCGGCCGGTTTCGGTGCGGAGATGATCGTCGCCGCGCTGCTCTTCTGGCTCTGGTGCCTGCTCGCGCCGGGGTTTGCGCGCGACCTTTGTTTGAATCTCATGTTTGTCGCCAGCGTCAGCGCGGTCTTCTTCAATGCGAATCCGCTGATGCGCTACGACGGCTACCACATCCTCGCCGATCTCTGGCGGGAACCGCATCTGCGGAAGCACGCGTTTGCCACGCTCACGGATGCTCTGCGCCGCGTGATCTTCGGCAGTCGCCTCGTGCCGCGCGCCGTCACGCCACGGCGCGGCCGACTCATGCTCTACGCCATCGCGAGCACGGTGTACCTCGTCTGGATCGTCTGTGCGGTGGCTGGTTTTCTGGAGCGCGCGCTCGCTCCGCTCGGGCTTGAGGGCGCGGGTAAAGTGCTCATCGCGGCGTGGCTCATCGGGATGCTCGTGCCGATCGTTGGCTTCTTCCGCACCTTGCTCGTGGATCTTCTGCGGCTCGACGCCGCGCGGCGCCCGCGTCCGCTTTTCGCCGCGGCGGCGGTGGTCGTCCTGCTCGGGGCTGCGGCCTTTGTGCCGGTGCCCATCCGCGTCGAGCGCGCGTGCGTCGTCGCCGTGCCGTCCACGGGAGTGCTGCGAGCCTCCGAGCCCGGCGTGGTGGTCGAGATGCTGGTGCGGGAAGGGGAGCGCGTGCAGCGCGGCCAGCATCTGGCAGGGATCGAAAACCGCAGTCTCACGCTCGCGCAGGACCGGACCGCGCTCGAAGTCGGCCAGACGAGGATCGCGCTCTTTTCCGCTGCCGGGGAAAGTCGCGCCGTCGAAGTCGAGCAGCACTTGCGACACTTTAACAAAGCGCGTGCGAACTCCGAGCAGGCGGCGCGGCGCACGGAATCGCTGCTCCTCACCAGCCCTTGCGACGGCCTCGTGCTCACGCGGCAGACCGAGCGCCGGCAAGGTCAGCGCGTGCGCGCGGGCGACGAAGTGCTGAGCATCGGCGGCCCGGAACTGCGCGAGTGCCTGCTCCCCCTGAGCGAAAAGGAAGCGCGCCGGATTCACGAAGGCGCGGTGCTCGCGCTGCGTCTCCGCGCCGCGCCCGGCACCACTTACTCAGGCCGGATCAGCGCCCCGCCTTTGCGGATCAAAGGCGACGACCTCCCCCCCGCACTCACCGCGCTGGCCGGTGGGGAGATCGCCGTGGATGCGACGGGCAAAGTCTTTTCCTCCGAAGTCACCCACGTCGCGCGCTTCACCATCGAGACCGCGGAAATGCTGGCCCGGCCAGGCTCGACGGGCCGGGTGCGGCTCGACTGCGGGCAGCAAAGCGCGTGGCGGTGGCTACTCGAGACGGCGCTCGATGCGATCCATCTCGACCATCGCGTGTGAGGCCAGCGGCGGCTGCACGAGGTCGTAGATTTCGCCCCACTCACCGACGGCGATGAGCCGCGACTCTTGTTTCCACGGCTGCTCGGAGTCGGGATAGTGCTCGATCTCGCGCGGGCCGAAGAAGACGTAACGGACCTCGAGGGCCTTGGCTTCGGCGCGCCACGAGGGTGCGCCGTTCATGAGCGCTTCGAGCTTTGGCTCGGCGGCCTGATACGGGAGTCCGTGGCTCCAGAGGTGGCCGGGGTAGCCGAGGGCCAGCTTGCGACCGGCGAGGAGGAGCGGGTGATTGTAAGTGGGGTAGCCGGCGAAGCGCAGTTCGGGGCGGAGATTGCGGACGGCTTGCTGCACGCCGTCGAGTTCCGAGCGGCGGGCGATCTCGTAGCCGGTGTGGGTGGCATCGAGGCCGCCGAGCAGCGAGGCAAAGCCCGACCAGAAGAGCACAAAGCAGGTGACGAGGCGGGCGGGGAACGACCAGCGCGCGATGAGTGCCTCCCACAGAAAAGGCAGCACCGCGAGATACGACCAGAGCATGATCTTGGTGTTGTCCCATTCCCACGGCGCGAACTTCACGAAGCAGCAGAGGAGGAAAATTCCGAGTGCTGGAACGACAAAGGCGCGAGCCGCTACGTCGCGCCGAATGCGCCAGCACAGGATGGCGAGAAGCACGGGCAGGATGCCAAAATTCACCGGCCAGAAAAGGAGCGCGGCGTTCGTGGTCGGCGGACCAGGCACGTGCGCGGCGCACCATTCCACCCACGGCGCGTCGTCCCACATCCAGCCCGCTTTCCAACCGATGACGGAGGCGCCGCGCAGCATGCCGGTGACGAGCAGCGTGAGCGCGGTGGCGGGTGCAAAGGCAGCACCGACAAGCCCGGCGAGCCCGCGCCGCGCCGCGGGAATGAGTGCGAACCAAGTGGCGAGGAGGAGAGAGAGGAAAAAAAAGGTGTGCAGATGAAAGATCGGGAGCGACGCGTAGAGCAGCCATTCGCCGAGCCAGGGCAGACGATCGCGCACGTCGCCGCCGAAGTAGCGGCTGCGCCAACTCGTGAGCAGGAGGAGGCCGGCCGGTAGCGCGAAGAGCAGCCCGCGCTGCGTGACCAGCAGCGCGAGTGGCAGACTTTTCCACGCGAGCTCCGTCTGAAAATCCGCGAACTCGCCGGTGGCGAAAAAGACGAAGCCCATGAGCCCGCCATTGGCGAGGAAGCCGAGGAGCGCAAAGCCGCGGCCCCAGCGCCAGAGCGCCGCGCCAGTGAGCGCCGCGCCGAGCAGCCCGACCCACACGAGGCCGCGCAGGGCATCGACGCCGGCGAGGAGGAGCAGCGCATTGAGGAGATCGACACCGACGGGATAGACGAGCGGGCCGCCGCTGAAGATCGGATTCTCCGGCCAGAAAGGCACGCCGCTCGCGAGATGGCGGATGTAGGTGAGGTGCAGGGAGAGGTCGCCGAGATTATTCGGCGAGAGCACGGCGATGACGTCGCCATCAGTGACGACGAGCCAGAGGAAAGCCCGCAGCGTGAAGAGCGTGAAGAGAACGATCGCGCCCCACTCCCAGGCGTCTGGCCGAGCGGAAGGGGAGCTGCGTTTCCAGCGCGTGCCGAGCGTGAGGAGCTTCACGAAGACACCGGCGGCGAGCGCGGCCCAGGCGAGTACGGGGCGGAGTCCGCCGGAGGCGAAGGCCAGCGCGAGGCCCGAGAGGACGCTCGTGGCCACGCCGTAGAGGAGTGAAGCGGCGAGTCTCATGGCGCGGCGGGCGCGGGCGTGAATTCCGGAGTGCGGCCTGGAAATTGATCGCGAAATTCCGCGACGCGCAGATAGAGCAGCGCGGTCCCGTCCGACTGGCCGCGGAGGCGCAGCGGTTCGAAAAAGTAGGTGTGGCGCAGCAGCGGCTCGATCGTTTCCTGGAGCTGTTCGTCGATCAGCAAAAACGCGGCGTCGAGGGATTCGGGGAGTGCGTCGAAGTCTAAAAATACGACGTGTGGGTAGTCGCCGAGCAGCCAGGGCAGGGGATGGGTGTCGGCCATGACCACGTGACCGAGGAGATGACGCGCCACAGAATCGCGCGCGACGAGCGTCCGCAACGGCGTGAGCACTTTCTCGATGTCCGGCAGCGTCTGCACATAGACGTAGGGCTCGGTTTCATCGGTGAATTTGCGGAAGTTGAGTTGCAGCGCGAGGGCGAGGGAGACGGCGAGCGCGGGCCCTGCAATGAGCCATGGAAACCAGCCATCCACGCGCCGCGCGGCCCGCAGGACGGTGTAGCCAAAGAGCAGGTGCAGCGGCCACGCGAGCGCGATGAGACACCAGGGCGTTTTGTAGGCGATCGCGGAATAGACGGCCAAGGTGGCGAGGCTCATGACGGCGAGGCCGCGGGCGATGAGATTCGTGCCGCGCCAGGAGATGCGCAGCGTGACGATGAGACCGAGGAGCGCGGGCCATTCGTAACGGCCGAGCAACGACAGCCAATACCACCAATCCTTCTCGTGCCCGCTCTCGCCTTTCGTGCCAGTGGCCAGCCATGGGGCGAAGGTGCGCCAGAGACCAGGGACGGATTCCCAATTCAAAAACCCGCCGGAGTAGAAGAAGACGATGAGCCCTGCGCACACCGCGGCGACAGCGCCGAGATCGCCCACTTTCCACTGCTGCCCGGCCACCCGCGCGCGACCTCCGCTCCACCAAACGACGGCCGCGGCTCCGCCCAGCGCGAAGAGATGCACGACGTAGGTTTCTTTCGTCAGCACGGCACCGGTGATCCCGAGCCCGGTCGCCCAGAGATGCGTCGTCGCCCCTCTTGACCACAAGCCCGCGAGCCCCCAAGTCGCGAGCATCAGGAAAAAGACAAACGCGGATTCGTGGATCGCGTAGCGTCCATAGAAAGAGAACGCTGGCGAGATCGCCATGGCCAAGGCCGCGAGCAGACACGCGCCGATGCCGAGGTGGCGGCGGAAGGCCAGCATCATCCCGACGCTCGCCGTGCTGAAGAGTACCAGCGGCATCCGCAGCGCCCAGAGGCTCCGGCCGAAGAGCGTTTGCGAGACGAAGAGGATGTAGAAATGGAGCGGCCCGTGGAAGTTCGTCGGGTCGTAGGCGTTGTAGCCCTGATGCGTCATCGCATCCACGAAGGCCCCGTTCACGCCTTCGTCGAAATGCGCTGGCTTCAGGTCCAGCCAGGCGACGCGCAACGCGAAAGCGAGCGCGATAATCGCGAAGGCGAGCAGGCGGGAACGGAAAGACATTCCACGAACTTATGAATGATGATTGATGATTGGTGAATGACGAACGGCACCGGATTCCGCTGATCCTCACGGAAATTCAAAACCAAAAATCCAGCCTCCAAAATTCTCCCCGCGAATGGCCCCGGCTCTCTCCATTGTCATCCCCGCCTACGGCGAGGCGCGGCGACTGCCCGCCACGCTGGCGAAACTCGCTGCGTATGTGAGCGCCTCGACACCGGTGGTGGAGGTGCTGATCGTGGTGGAGCGCAGTCCGGATGCGACGTTGACCCTGGCGCGTGAATTTACTGCCGGACGGCGGGGCTTCGAAGTGATCGACAATGGGCCGCAGCGCGGAAAGGGGCACGCGGTGCGCGCCGGGATGCTGCGGGCGCGCGGGGCGCAGATCTTCTACCTGGATGCCGATCTCAGCGTGCCGCTCGCCGAGATCGCACCTTTCCTCCTGCATCTGGAAAGGAACCCGCAAACGTCCGTGCTCATCGGTGATCGGCAGCATCCGCGGAGCCGGATCACGCGGCGTCAATCCTGGCTCCGCGAGCGCATGGGCCAGACTTTCAATCGCGTACTGCAACGCCTCTCCCTGGTGCCGTGGAAGGACACGCAGTGCGGCTTCAAGGCCTTCCGCCACGACGCCGCCCGCGAGATTTTCTCCCGGCAAAAACTCGACGGCTTTGCCTTTGATGTGGAGGTGCTCCTGCTGGCGACGCAGCTCGGGTACCAGATCGAAGCGCTGCCGGTGGAGTGGATCAATTCCGCGGAGAGCAAGGTCCGCATCGTCCGCGACAGCCTGCGCATGTTGCGCGATGCGCTGCGGATGCGGAGAGTTTTCGCGCGAGCAACGCTGCGGATCGCGTAATCCCAGGGTCATTCCGGGATAGGAAATAGCCCGGGCGAGACAAAGCTCGCCCGGGCCTTCCCCCCGAAAAGGTGCGCTAGTTTAGAAGATACCGGGAATACCGATCTGCTTGCTTGTCTTCTTCAAGTTACCGCTGGCGTCGTAGATGTAGATGTCCACGGTGCAGGTTCTCCGCGCACCGGGTTGAACGTTTGACGGCTCGGTGAGCGGGAGATCCTTCACCGAGATGATCGTGCGCCCCCTGGCATCCGTGCCGCCCGTTTGCAGGATGTATGTTCCTGCCTCGTCCCCTTCTTCCGGCTCGCTGGAGATCGGCAGCATCTCCACGTCATCCACGGCGATGCGGATCCTCAAGGGGCTGGCCTCATCGCTGAGGGTGTTTGGTGGCAGGTCGGTGATGACGCTATTGAAGCTGACCTTACCGTCGCGATTTTCATCCAAGTTCGGCACGTCGGCTGCCACCAGCGGATTCGCCGTATCCGCCCGCCCAATGAGCACGGCGGAGTTAAGATCCACGATGGTGAGGTTGCCGCGTTTCTCAGAGCCCAACCGCTTTTTCGTGTTCGCGATCTGCCCCGCAGCGTATGCGGACCGGAAGCCTGTTGCCGTCCCGAAGGCCACGGTCACATTCACGGGCCGGTTGGCAAATTTCCTCACGCCGCCCTTCTCCTCATCGAAGCTTCCCTCGGTCACGAGATCGTCCAGCGGCACGATCGACGCGAGTTCGGCGGCCTGCGCATTGGCGAGGGCGAGCCGGACGGTGAGCGTGCTGGAGGTCCACGAGAAGATCACCGAGCCGACGGTGCGGATGCGCGGTTCCCCTTCCGGCTTCGCGGGCGGGAAGGTTCCGAGCAACGCGTAGCGGGCGGACTTCCCCAGCAAGTCGAGCTTGGTCGCGTCCTCGAGGGCGGCACTGAATTCAAAGCCCCCGACGTTCAACTCGACTTCCATGTCCGGGGCAATTTCGGAGAAGTTGAACTCGACGAGATTGGCCACGATGACGGCCGTCAGTTGCTCGGCTTTTTCGTCCTTGCTGAAGCTCGGGCCCTCCTCGCTTCGCTCCACCACCAACTTCTCGCAGGAGTGCTGGGTAATGGTGATCGTTGGCTTGAAATGATTGTCCGGATCATTGGCGAGGATATTGAAGGGATCCTGCGCCGAGGCAGGAATGATGGTGGCGGCGCCGAGGGCCAGTGCGAGCAGTGGCATCCGGGCTTGTTTTTGCGTAAGGCAGGTGGCGGCGGTGCAACCCGCACGGAACGACTGCCAGATTGTTGGAGTAATTGATTTCATTTTTTGTCTGTGTTTTGTGTTTTGTTTATTCCCTGGCTTCCCACTCCGGATGACCTGAGCCAGGAAGAGAGTTGGCACTGCTGACGCAGTGCGGTGTTTTTCCGATTTCCCGGATCCTATTACCCGGGGCCTCATCATTCATCTGCCGCTTGCCTCCTCTGTTATTTTAACGGGTAACTCGGCAGAACTTGCCGGAAATCTTTTGGAATCGAGCGACTGATGAGTTGTGGTCAATGGCCGCGCGCTCACTAACACTTCCCCCAATGATCCCCACCGCTCTCCTCGCCGATCCTCTTTGCCAGCAGCATGACCCTGGGCTTGGACATCCCGAGGCGCCGGCGCGTTTTGCGGCGGTCTTGCAGAAGCTCGAGCGGGACGACATCACCGCCAAGCTGACGCGCATCGACCCGCGCGACGCGCTGCATGAAGATCTCCGGCTCGCGCACACGCCGGCCTATCTCGAGCTTGCCGAGCGGGAGATCGCGGGCGGCGCGGATCAATTGAGCACTGGCGACACGAGTGTGAGCCCGCGCTCGTGGGACGCGGCGCGGCGGGCTGCTGGGTCTGGACTCGCCGCGGTGGATGCGGTGCTCGGGGGAAAAGTGCAGCGCGCCTTTTGCGTGGTGCGGCCTCCGGGGCATCACGCCTCGGCGGGGAAGGGGATGGGCTTCTGCGTGGTGAACAATATCGCCATCGCCGCGCGCCATGCGCAGCGCCGACATGGGATCGCGCGCGTGCTGATCGTCGATTGGGACGTGCATCACGGCAATGGCACCCAGGACATCTTCTATCGCGACGGCAGCGTCTTCATTTTCAATACCCATCAGTCTCCGTGGTATCCCGGAACTGGGCGCGCGGATGAAACGGGGGACGGCGAAGGGCGCGGCACTACGTTGAATTGTCCGCTCCCCGCGGGCTCCGGGCGTGCGGAAGTTTTCGACGCCTTCGAGCGCCAGCTCCTGCCCGCCGTCGAAACCTTTCGCCCCGAGTTGGTCATGATCTCCGCCGGTTTCGATTCGCGCATCGATGACCCACTCGGGCAATTCCGCCTCACGGATGAAGACTTCGCCGACCTCACGCGGATCGTCTCCGGGATCGCCGAACGCCACGCGCATGGCCGCGTCGTCTCGCTGTTGGAAGGTGGTTACAATCTTACCGGTCTCGCCAGTGCGGCCTCCGCACATGTGCGGGCGCTGGCCGCGGTGTGAGCGGACCTTTCAAGGAGCAGGGGCGCCCTCGCCTCGAGTGGCTCATGGGGGCGAGGGCGCCCCTATTCCTTGATCGCGCGCTTACCGTTCTTGCACGCCGAGACCGGGAGTGCTCGGCGGAGTGAGGGTGCCGGCGGAAAAATGCCAACCGTCAAAAGGATCGTCCGCGAGCAGCCAGGCTCCATCGAGATCGGCGAAGTCTGTCGCCTGCGCGAGCACCGCACCGGCAGCGATGCCAATGCTGCTTTCGAGCATGCAGCCGACCATGAGTTTGCGGCCGAGTTCGCGTCCGCGGCGCACCATCCGCAGCGCGGGCGTGAGGCCGCCGCACTTTACGAGCTTGATATTGAATCCGTCAAAGTGCGCAGCGATGCGCGGGACATCGTCTTCGGTGACGCAGCTTTCATCGGCGAAAAGCGGCAGGCAGGAACCCGCTGAGGCCAGGCAGTGATCCTCGGCCGGCTGGAGGGGCTGCTCGATGAAAGTGGTGTCCAGCGCGGCGAGTTCACGCGAGAGCGGGGCGAGGTCGGCGGCGTTCCAGGCGCAGTTTGCATCCACCGCGATCAGGGCCGCGGTGCGCTCGCGGACGGAGCGCACGGCGTCGAGGCTCGCGCTGCTGTCGGACTTGATCTTGATCTGCGGAAAGCCGCGCAACTCCTCCACTTTCGCCGGCAACTCCTCGGCGGAGGAAAGCCCGATGGTGCAAAACGTCGTGACCGCGCGCGGCTTTCGTCCCCAGGCGAGTTCCGTGACGCCGACGCCCTCCCGCTGCGCGAGCCAGTCCCAGAGCGCAAGATCCAGCGCGCCCTGCGCGGCACGCGACGGGGCGAGCCGCGGCCAGGCATCCGCCCACGCCCGCTCGATGTCCGCGACGGAGCGAATCGCCAGCGCCTCGATGAACGCCGCCGCGCCTTCGAGCTTCGCGGTCACGCCTTCCCAAGTCTCGGCATAGAAGGCATTCGGCGAGGCTTCGCCCAGGCCGGTCACGCCGTCTTTTTCGAAGCGGAGGAAGACATTGCGCAGCGTCGATTTGCGCGCCCGGCTGATCCGGAATTCGCGGCGCGGATGGAGTTCGATCGTCTGGCAGTGGAGGGGCATACGAGGTGGAGGGGTGGGATTATCGAACATCGAACGTCGAACATCGAACATCCAACCTTCAATCGAGGCGGCTGCCGTCCGCCCTGCGGCCACTCGATCGCTCGATGTTGGGCGTTCGATGTTCGATGTTCGATGTTTCCGCCCAAGCAGCGCCGCTCTTCCTCGACGGCCCCGGTATTTCATCGTTCAGTGCGCGTCACAGTCCATGCGCGACGGGCCAAATTTTCAACACCGCATCAGCCGATCCGTCGAAGGCCGCGAGATCACCGTTCACGCAAATTTCGACCCGGCGCTCGAACGGCCGCGCGGCGTCACGCTGCTCGTCGGTGGCACGCATGGCGATGAGCCTGCGACGGTCCGCTTGCTCGAAGACTTTCTCTCCCGCGCCGTGCCGCCAGAACCCGTCGCGGTACTGCCGCTGCACAATCCCGATGCCTTCGCGCGCGGTACCCGCCTGAATGCGCGCGGCGTGGACCTCAATCGCAACTGCGATTTCAACTGGCGGCCCGATGCCGATGAGCCGCCGGGGCCGCATCCGTGGTCCGAGCCAGAGACGTGCGCACTGCGCGATTTCATCCTTGCCGTCCGCCCGGCTAAGATCGTGAGCCTGCACTGGGCGCTCGCGGAAATCGACGCGGATGGCCACCATTCCACCGCGCTCGCGCAGGCCATGTGGAGCGCAATGAGTGAAATCGAGCGGGGGCCATATCGCTTGCGCGTCACCGAGCCGGGCCGCGGGCAGCGCCGCCTGGAACACATCTATGCGGCGTGTCCCGGTTCCTTCGGCCAATGGTGCGGCTACGGACTGGAGTATCCCGACGGCACCGCGCCTGCGATGATCACCCTCGAGCTTCCCTACGATCCCGCGGTGGCAGCGCGTCCCGATGAGTTGCTCGATACGCATCTCGACTTCGTGCGCGACCTCTGGCGCCGGGATGCGACTGGCTACCTGCGGGCCGTCACCCCCGGCGTGATGCGGATGCTGGAGGCCGCTTGCCGCCATCAGGAATAGGGCCGGAAATCTGCCGAGTCCGTCGTGACTTGCCAGCACCGCACGCATCCGCCAGCGTTTTCCTCATGCCTCCCACTGCTGGATTTCGCGCTCCATGAAACGCATCGAATATCCGATGGCGATCAAATCGCTGATCGCCGAACTCAAGCGCATGCCCGGCGTCGGCCCGCGCAGCGCGGAGCGAATCGCGCTCTGGATGATCCAGTCGCGGGACGCCAGGGCCGGGGAGATCGCGCGGGTCATCGGCGAGGTCACGCAGAGCGTGAAGCCGTGTCCGCGCTGCGGCTTCTTCACCACCGAGGCGCTCTGCGAAATCTGCGCCGACACCACCCGCGACGCTCACGCCATCTGCGTCGTCGAGCAGCCCACCGAGATCCTCCCGCTCGAACGCACCGGTGCCTTCCGCGGCTACTACCACGCGCTCGGCGGACGCATCTCGCCGCTCGATCACATCGGCCCCGACGACCTGCGCATCGCCGCGCTGCTCGACCGGATCAAGACCGAGCAACCCACGGAAATCATCCTCGCCCTCGGCGCCGACGTGGAAGGCGAAGCGACGGCCAATTACCTCGCCGGCCTCTTGCGCGAAAGCCCCGTGCAAATCACCCGCCTCGCCCAAGGCATGCCCGCCGGCGGCGGCCTCGAAAGCGCGGATGAACTCACGCTCAGTCGCGCGATGACGGGGCGGACCAAGGTCTAACCGAAACGGCGCTTGGCATGTTCGGCGCCTTGTTGCATCGGCTGAGAGAGCGCAGGC
>JANNXQ010000296.1:0-19852 GCA_031409655.1 Chthoniobacteraceae bacterium
GAAAGATTAAACGTGGAATTACAAACCACGAAACTATGGCAAGAATGGTTATAAGGATAAATGAATATACGATAATTTTTATTTTTTTTGGCGTGCCCGCATGCGCATCGTATCACCACTGACCCGCATAAATTACGTGGCAGATGGGCGCTGCGCGCGTGGTTAGGTTTGCCGCACGGGACGGCGGCGCTCCCGGGATGCCGCTCCCCGCTAAATCACCGGGGCGTGCCGGGCAGCTTTGGCGTCACCGGCCTTGACCGGCGAGACCTTGACCACATTCTCCGCGTCGTAGTCGATGAGGTGCAGCCAGTCTTCAGTGATGTCGCTCGGGGGGAATATGTCGTTGTTCCCGTATTCGGCGTCGAAGCTTTGGCGCAGGTCGCTCTCGGAGATGCCTTCTTCGGCGCCGGTCGAAATGGCGCGCTTGATGGCGAGGCCTTTCGCCCGCTCGACGATCGAGGCGATGATCGCCCCGCTGATCAGGTCGCCGCGGAAGAGCGTGTCCTTCTTGCCGCTGCGCAGCGTGATTGAGAGGAACTTGTTTTCTTCGCGATGGGAGAAGGCGAGTTCGACGAGGCGATCGACGAGCACGCCCACGGCGGCCGCCACGCTGCCGGTCTCTTTCACCAGCGCCGGATCGTAGGGCAAATTCTGCGCGAGGTAGATTTTGAAGATCTCGCGGCTGCCTTCCTTGTCGGGGCGGTGGACCTTGATCTTCCGATCGATGCGGCCGGGGCGCAGGATCGCGGGATCGATGAGATCGGCGCGGTTCGAGGCAAGGATGATGACCACTTCACTGAGCGACTCGATGCCGTCCATCTCGGTGCAAAACATCGGGACGAGCGTGGAGAGGATGTTCGAGTAGCGCGACGCGCGGCGGGTGCCGAGGATGCTCTCGGCTTCGTCGATGAAGAGGAAAGGCAGGAAACCCTCCTTCCGCTTCTCCCGCGCCGTGGAGAAAATCTCCCGGACCATGCGCTCACTTTCACCGACCCACATGTTGAGGATTTCCGGCCCCTTGATGTGCATAAAATATTCGCGCATCTCCTCCCCGGTCTGCTCCTTGAGCTGCTGGGTGAGATTGTAGGCGGTGGCCTTGCCGATGAGCGTTTTGCCGCAACCGGGCGGGCCGTAGAGCAGGAAGCCTTTCGGCGTCTGGTGCTCGAAACGCTTGAAAAGTTCCGGGTGGAGCAGGGGCAGCTCGATGGCGTCGCGGATGCCGGCGAGCGCCTCCTTTTGCCCGCCCACTTTGTCCCACGGCAGCTCGGGCACGGAGTCGAGGAAGTACTCGTCGGAGTGCGGGCGCGCGAGGGCTTCGATGGCGATGCGGTAGTTTGAGTCCACGCGCACTTCATCGCCGGCCTTGAGCTTCTCTTTCAGCAAAAGATCGCTGCGCTGGATGACGGTGGATTGCACGCCATGCTCGGTGCCCACGCGCAGCCGATCCGGCCCGAGCAGTTCGTTGATCTTCACCACCGGACCCGTCTTGTCGTAGCCGAGATCGCCGACGATCACGTAGGCCTCGTTCACGAGCACGCGGGTGCCGCGCCGGAGCGCGCCGAGGTTCACGCGTGGGTCCACATTGCAGTAGTAATCGGCGCCGCCGACGACGATCTGCGCGGTCTCCTTGTTCGCCGAGGCGAGGAAGGTGCCGATGCGGTTGGCGGGCGAGCTGAGCTTTTTCACGATGGCATCGAGCTTTTCCAGCGTCTGCCGGGCTTCGGTCATCGTGTCCTCGAGGTCGGCGATATCGACCCGGAGGTCGAGCAACTCCTCGCGCTGGGGATCGCCCGGCGGGAGGGATGCGATGAGACGGTCCAGGCGCTCGAGCGGAGAGAGCGGACCGTCGGCGGGAGTGAAGTCGAATGAGTCTTCCATCGTTCGGCTCTGATGATACGCGCGCGTGCCGCGGTAGCAAATCACCGTCTTCCAAATGACAAAAAAAATCGGGCGCAGCCGCGAGGACTGCGCCCGATTTTACCAGGAAAATTTTCCGCGGCGGCTACTTCGCTTTCAACGCGCTCTCCGCGGCCTCGACGTCCGCGAGATGGCCTTTGAAGGCGGGCGCCCACTTGTCCACGAAGGCCTTCATCTCCGGGTCGCGCAAGGTCTTCGCCGCGGTGGTGAGCATCAGGTCGGTCTTCTTCGCTTCCTTGCCGAGGATCTTCACAAACTCCTTGTCGAATTTATCGCCCGTGAGTTTTCCCAGCGCCGTTGCTTCCGCGGCGTCCTTCGGTTTGGCGGAGGCCAGGATGTCCACCTTCTTCTCCTGCGAAAGCGTCGCAAACTCCGTCCACGACTTCGTCAGATCGCCGAGGACCTTCCGGTAAAGAGTGGTCGTCGCGGGCGTGAGCGGATTCGGTTTCTTGTCGCGGGTCGCGCTCATTTCCTTGCTGCGCGCTTTGTTGGCGAGCTCCTGCTCGAAGGTGTGCTGCTCGGAGAAATCCTTGATGAACTTTTTGTCCGCTTCAGGAAGCTTCGGAGCCAGCGTCGAGGAGGCCGCGGGAGTCTGCGCCAGGGCGGAAGTGGCGACAGTGAACAGCGCGGCGGTGAGAGCGATGAGGGAGATGGGTTTCATAGGGTAGGAAGATCGGGAATCTATCCCGCAAGCGCGCCGGGGCGGCAAGCGGGGAATCGCTTACTCCAGCCCGCGCTCGCCGTTGCCCCGGCGCTCGCGACCCGGCGGCGGCGGCGGCGGAGTGTTCTTTAGGAGATGATTGAGCGTGTAACAGATCAGAGGATTGGCGATCGGCGTGCCGTCCTCGGCCTTGAGCTTGTTGAGACGCAGTTCGTAGATCCGCCAGGCCGTGAGATCGCCGTAGCCGAGCGACACCCGCGTGCGATCCGGCGAGAGATGCACGGTGATCACGTCCTCATCTTCGAGGTCGTGCTGCTTCGACCCGTAGGCGGCGTGGTAGTCGTAGTTGTAGCGCTTCGTCGGCCAGTTTGCCGGCTCCGCGGCGATCGCCGCATCCAGCGGGCGGGTGAAGGTGAAATCAAAGCCGCGATTCGTGAGCTTCATGCTCAGGACCTCGAAGGGCACTTCCCCCGTCCACGAGATCCGCTGGAGGCCCTTGTCGCCCGCCCAGCCGTGATCCGTCTGCCCGACCCACAGGCTGCCATCCGGCGCGAAGGCCATCCGGTTATTTCCTTTCTGCAAAAGGCCGTCGTCGAGGAACGGGATCGCCGCGCCCTGCATTTGCCCATCCACCTTCTCCAAGAGCACGCGAATGATCCGCGCCTTGTTCATTTCGCCGATCAACATCTGCCCTGCGAAAGGTCCGAACTTGCCGCCTGTCGTCTCGAGCAGCGGCTGCGTCGGCGAGTTTGCCATGAGGTTTTGCGGGAAAAAAATCGTCGGGCGCGTGCGTTTGGCGTCGAGCTCCTCGAGTGGGATTTCGAGCGGCTTCCGGAGCTCGCCTTGCTTCCACGCAAGGCTCGCGGGGTGGCCGTAAAATTTCCCCGCCTGCACGTGATAAAGCGGGCTCGTCCCGACCCAGTCGCCCTGATTATCGGGAATGAAAAGATTCCCCTCCGCATCGAACCCGAGTCCATTCGGCGAACGGAAACCGGAGGCGAAGGGCGTGACCTTCCCCTCGGGCGTCACTTTCAGCACCCAGCCGCGCCACGGCACTGCGGAGTACATGCGGTTCGCGGGCTCGTAGGTGGAGCGCGGATTTAAGGTGCCGCGCACTTCCGAACGGATGCCGGCGCCGTTTGAGGCGACGTTCAGCGCGATCAGAAAATTTCCGTCGCGATCGAGCACGGGCCCGAAAGCAAACTCGTGGTAGTTCCCCGACATCCCGAAGTCGTCGGTGATCGTCTGGTAATCGTCCGCCACGCCATCGCCATCCGTGTCGCGAATCCGGGTGAGTTCGGGTCGCTGCATGACCACGAGTTCTGTATTACTCAGCGCGACGAGGCCGAGCGGATCGTGCAGGCCGTCCGCAAAGAGCGTCCACACCTTGGTCGTCGTGTCGTAGAGATAAATCTCGCCGCGGTGGAAGCAGGCCGCGAGGCGTCCATCCGGCAGGAAAGTGACGCCGCCGACCTCCGCCGAAAGGCCCGGCGGAGTGGCGATCATCTCCACCTTATAGGGCGCGGCTAGCCCACTGCTGATGATAGCGAAGGATGCGGCGAGGCGAAGGAGGAGCACCAGCTTCGACAAGGAGTAGGGACGCCCTCGTCCCGTGTCAGGAACTCGGGGCGAGGGCGCCCCTGCTCCTTGTGGGTCAGCGTCCGAGGATGAAAGGGATTGGATCATTTGGAGTTCGGGTTGCGGTCCGCAGCGAGACCGCGAATTTCGTCTTCGCTCAGCACGCGGTCGTAGATGCGCGCTTCATCGAGCGTGGCCGCGGCGAATTTTGTGGCACCTTGCGAGCCCAGGAAAATCGCCGTGTCCGCAGGCAGCGTCGCGCCACTCGCCGTGCCGATCTTCTGCCCATCCACGTAGAGCGCCACGCCATTCGCGGACACCGTCGCCGCGAGATGATGCCACGCGTCATCCGCTGGCTGCTTCGTCTCCACCCGCGCCGTCTGCCCGCCGCTCGTCGTCACGAAGGCCAAGCCCACGCCGCCCAGATTGCTCCCGAGCGAAAACTCGCCCGCCGCACTTTTCCCGCCAAGCACTGCCTGCTCCTTCTCCGCTGGCTTCTTCAGCTTCGCCCAGAGCGCAAAGGTTCCACCTTGCGCCAGACCCTCCGTCTTCAGCCGCGTGTCGTGCTGCGCCTTCTTCCCGTCAAAGGTCACCGCCCGCCCCTTCACTCCCTCCACCGGCGTCGGCTTCTTCACCGTCAGCACATCATTCATCGACCAATAGCCGAGCGGTTCCTTCCCCGGCGTCTCCGCCAGCGTCACCGTGAAATTCCGCGCCTGCTGCGCCGACACCTCCAGCACGCCGCCGCTGAAGCGCCCAGCGTCCGACGCGAACGCCGCGCCTGCTCTCGAATCCACCACGTAAAAAACCGGCGCCTTCGCCTCCAGCACCCTGAAAGTGATCTCCAGTCCCGCGCCATGATGCGGCGCCTTGATCAGCTCATAGACATGCACCCCATCCACCTCGTAGTGGAACTCCGGCACCCGCCCGATCAGCCGATAGCCCAGAAAAACCACCCGCGCCGGCACCTTGTCCGCTCGCCCAATGCGCAGCGGAAAAGCTGTGCCCGCACGATAGTAGATGCGGCCTCGCACTTCGGCGAAAGCGTCGCCATTTCCCGTCCAGTGCGGCAGCGGATCGAGGAAGCCACCGCGCCAGACATAGCGCAGCCGGCACGTCCCCGCGTCCCAACAGAAATTCTGCTCCGGCGCCAGCGCCACCGCGATCGACGCCGGCCCACTATCCCGCATGAAAGTCCGGTAGAGATAAGGCCGCTGCGGCTCGTAGGCGTGGAGCTTCCCGCCCAGTTCGCGCCAGAGTTCCGGCACATTCGTGTCCTTCGCCAGCGGCGGCATCGCCCCGCCCTTCGCCACATACATCGCGCCATACATGATCATCCCATGCCCCGGATAAGTGCAGACATAGGGATAGACTCCTTCCTTCTCCGGCGCGGTGAATTCCAGCTCCGCCTCCTTCCCCGGGGTCAGCACCGGCACATGCCAGAGCACCTTGTCGGACTTCGGGATAAAGTCCGACGTCGGTGTGATCGGCATCGTCATCGCCGCCGTCACGATCTCCATCCGTCCGTCTGGCGTCGTGAAGACGAGATTGTGCGCCATGTCATCCGTATTCGAGAGCGAGAGCTTCACCTTCGCCCCCGGCTTCACCTGAAACCGCGGTGGATCAAACCGCAGTCCCGCCACCGCCTTCATCTCGATCTCCACCGCCTCCTGCGCCCGGGCCAACGGCAGCGCGAGACTCAAAGCAGCGAGAAAAAGAAAGGTGCGAAACGACATGGCCTGTCGTTATTCGCGCAGAATGCCCCGCCCGCAAGTGAAAGCGTTTCGAAGGCGCCCTGCCATCCGCTCCGCACGGTTCGGTGCCGATGGTGTTCACCCGCGGCGGGCGTTATTTGTCAGGTCGGTTCGGGGGACAGTACCTATCTGGCAAGTCATCGCCCGGCGGGCGGCTTTCTGCCATACTCGCGGTCCATGCGTCTCCTCGTTGTCGAAGATGAACCGAAAATGTCTGCCTATCTGCGCCGCGCCCTCCGCGAGGAAGGTCACATGGTCGAAGTGGCGCACGATGGTGAAGCGGCGCTCGCCTGCGCGCTCGGCCAGCCCTTCGACGCGATGGTGCTCGATCTCACGCTGCCGCGGCTCGATGGGCTGAGCGTGCTGCGACAGCTCCGCGCGGGCGGGTGGGCGACGCCGGTGCTCATCCTCTCCGCGCGTGGTCAGGCGGAGGATCGGATCGCTGGCTTGCAGCTCGGCGCGGACGATTATTTGCCGAAGCCCTTTGCGATGGAGGAGCTGCTCGCGCGCGTGAACACGCTGCTGCGCCGGGCGAGTGCGCCGCCAGGGACGCGACTCGAGGTGGCCGACCTCACATTGAATCCCGCCACTCGCGAAGTCGCGCGCGCCGGGCGCAACGTCGAACTGCCGATGCGCGAATATGGGCTGCTCGAATACCTCGTGCGCTGCGCGGGCCGCACGCTGTCGCGCGCCCAGATCCTCGAACACGTCTGGGGTTATCACTTCGATCCCGGCACGAACGTCGTCGATGTGTACATCCAGCGCCTGCGGCGCAAGCTGGACGATGGCCACGCGAGGAAGCTCATCCACACGGTGCCGGGGCTCGGCTACCGGCTCGCGGAGGAAACGTGAAAGACTGGACGCTGCGCACCCGGCTCGCGCTCTGGGCGGCGGTCTTCTTTGCCACGGCGGTGGCGCTGCTCGGCGTCTTCACCATCTCGCTCGTGCGGAAGCATCAGGTCGCGAGTCTCGATGCGGAACTCGGAGGGGAAGCGCGCACTATTTTCCACGAGCTCGCCGAACACGGTCCGGCCGGCGTGATGCACGCCGTCACCGAGCTGGACAAGGCGACGCGCTTCGTTGCCCACGGACCGGATGGCGCCCTGCTGTGGTTTTCGCCCGAGCTGGGGGAGGAACGTTTCGCGCCAGCCGTGGCCGGCGCGCAGACGCTCGGGGTGTGGCGCGTCTTCGTCGCGACCCAGCATGGCTATACTGTCCGCATGGCGCGTGGCTTCGAGGAGGTGGAAGCCACGGTGGCCGACGTGCGCCGCGCCTATCTGCGCGCGCTGCCGGTGCTGCTGCTCTTCGTCGTCGGCGGCGCGTGGTGGCTGGTGCGCTCGGCTTTGCGGCCCGTGCAGGACATCGGCGAGGCCGCGCGCCGCATCACCACTGAGCATCTCGACGAACGCGTGCCGCTGCCCGCGCGGCACGACGAACTCGGCCAGCTCACCGACACGCTCAACGAAATGCTCGAGCGCCTTGACCGCGGTTTCCGCCAGGCCGTGCGTTTCACCGCCGATGCTTCGCACGAACTGCGCACCCCGCTTTCGCTCATCGCGGCCGGTCTCGAGGAGCTGCTGCGTCGCCGCGATCTCCCGCCCGACGCCACCGCCGCGCTGGCGAGTCTGCTCGAAGACAACCGCCGCCTCGCCGCCGTCTGCCAGGATTTGCTCGTGCTCGCGCGCGCCGATGCCGGTCACCTCGCGCTCGAGCGCCAGCCGCACGATCTCCTCGCGCTCGTCGAAGCGGCGGTGGAAGACGCCCGCATCCTCGGCGCGGAGCAGGGCCTCGTCTTCGATCTCGACCTCCCGTCGAGCGCTGCGGAAAGAGTGGATGAGCGCTACCTCACCCGCCTGCTGCTGAACGTGCTGAGCAACGCCGTGAAGTTTAATCACCCGCGCGGCACCGTGCGCGTGCGCCTCTCGGCGGAGGAGGAGATGTGGACACTCACCATCGCCAACACCGGCCCCGGTATCGCGCCCGAACATCAGCCCCGGCTCTTCGAGCGCTTCTTCCGCGCGGACAATTCCGCCGCCACCCCCGGCCACGGCCTCGGCTTGAGCCTCAGCCGCGAACTCGCCCGCGCCCACGGCGGCGACCTCACGCTGGTGAACTCGGATGCCGTGTGGACGACTTTCCGCGTGACGCTCCCGCGGACCGACATCGAGCGGGAGCCGGACGCAGTGGCTCCGGCACGAGCCGCGGCGGCGGCAGGTCCGCTTCAAGCCGCCAGCAGCCGGCGGGCGTGACCGAGGGCTTGATCCACGTCGGCGCAGAAGTGGTCGAGGCCGATGCGGTCGGCGAAGCCGGAGCGATGGAGCATTTTCATCGGCTGCGGCTGGATGGCGGTGATGAGCACGGTGATGCCGTCGCGGTGCATTTTCTCCCATGCGACCTCGAAGGCTTTCAGGCCCGTGACATCCATCATCGGCACATGGCGCATCCGCAGGACGATGATTCGCGGCTTTCCACCGCTGGCGCGCAGGGCAGCTTCGAGTTTCTTGGCGGCGGCGAAAAAGAGTGGGCCGTCGAAGCGGAAGAGGACGACGCCGGCGGGCACGTCTTTGCCACGGACGGTATTGCCGCCGGTGTGCTCGGTGTCGTTGTCCGAGGTGAGCCGCCGGACCTGCGTGAGGCTCTCCATGCGGCGCAGGAAAAGCACGGCGGCCATGACCAGTCCCGCGCCCACGCCCACGGTGAGGTCGAACACGACGGTGAGCGCAAAGGCCGCGAGCAGTACCGCGAAGTCCGTGCGTGAGACGCGCCAGACTTCGCCGAAGGTATCCCACTCCGCCATGCGAAACGCGACAGACATGAGGATCGCTGAAAGCGCGCTCAGTGGGATGAGCCGGGCCAGCGGTGCCGCGGCGAGGACGAAGACGAGCAGCACGAGTGCGTGAATCGCGCCGGCCACTGGGGTGCGCGCGCCGCTGCGGATATTCGCCGCGGTGCGGGCGATGGCACCGGTGACCGCAAAGCCGCCGACGAGCGGCACGCAGAGATTCGCGAGGCCCTGGCCGATGAGTTCCTGATTCGAATCGTGGCGGGAGTCGGTGAGGCCGTCGGCCACGGTCGCGGAGAGCAGGCTCTCGATGCCGCCGAGCGCCGCGATGGTGAAGGCCGGACCCATGAGGTCGCGCAGCAAATCCAGCGAGACGTGCGGCAGGTGGAATCCCGGAAAGCCGGAGGGAATGCCGCCGAACTTGGAGCCGATCGTCGCGACCGGCCAGTGCAGCCAATGCACCAGCGCCGTGGCCAGCAGCACCACCAGGAGTGAGGCCGGCACGCGCCGCGACACGCGCGGCCAGAGCACCATCATCGCCAGCGAGAGCGCGCCGATGGCCGGAGTGTGCCAGTCGGTTTCGCGCAGGTGCCGCGCGATTTCCGCCAGGAGCGCGGGCGCGTGTTCCGGCACTTTGAATTGCAGTCCGAGAAAGGCCGGCACTTGTCCGAGAAAGATGATGACCGCAATCCCCGTGGTGAATCCGGCGATGACCGGATAGGGCACGTACTTGAGCAGCGCCCCGAGCCGCAGCGCACCCATGAGCACGAGCATCGCCCCAGCCATCATCGTCGCCAGCGCGAGGCCCGCGTAGCCGTGCCCATGGACCACCGCCGCCAGCACCGGGACGAAAGCCCCCGTCGGCCCACCCACTTGAAATCGCGAGCCGCCCAGCAGCGAAATGAGCAGGCCGCCGACAATCGCGGCCCAGATCCCTTGCCCCGGCTCCACCCCCGAAGCGATGGCAAACCCAATCGCCAGCGGCAGCGCGATGATGCCCACGGTCAGCCCCGCGCCGATGTCGCCACCGAGATCCTCGCGCTGATAGTCCCGCAACGACCGCAAGAATTCAGGCGCAAAGAAAGGAGCGTTTGCAGACATGAGGCAGCGAAGATGACGGCTCGTGCCACGGCGGGCAATCGCAGCGACGAAATGTACGGATCGGCGCGGCCAGCGGCACGCGCGCCGGCGCGCCTCCTATCTTCGCTGTCATTGGCGCTCCCGTAGGCGCGTGGCCACGCTCCATCGCGACAAATCTCCCGATGGCCATGAAAACATCATTCCCGCTCCTTTGCCGGACGCTTCTCGTCAGTTTCATCACTCTGCTCGCCGCCGGCTCGCGCCACTGGGCGCAGGCCGGCAACGGACAATGGACGATCATCGGCTGGAACAATCTCGGGATGCATTGCATGGACGACGACTACTCGGTGCTGTCGATTTTGCCGCCATTCAACACCGTCGATGCCCAAGTCATCGACGCCGCCGGCAAGCTCGTGAAAATTGGCGCGGGGGTCACGGTGATGTTCGAGGCGGTGGCTGATCCCGATGGGTCGATCAATCGCACGGCCATCGGGAAATCGAACTTCTGGGACTACGTGCTTCCGAGCTATGGCGCCGCGCTCGCGCCGGATGCGGGTCTCTTCGGGACGCACCTGCCGGGCGCGGCGAATACTCCGCAGCCGATGCTCTTCAGCGGCGCTTTCAATTGGTTCGAGGCGCTCGGCATTCCCATCGCGCCGATCGACGACGCGGGGCACGGCAATCCTTATCCGCTGATGCGTCTCACGGCGAGAAACGCGGCGGGCGCGGTGCTGGCGACGACCGATGTCGTGCTGCCGGTCTCGGGGGAAATGAATTGCCGCGCGTGCCACAGCTCGGGCGCGGGTCCTGCGGCGATGCCGGGTGCGGGCTGGGTGAATGATCCACACCAGTCCCGCGATTACCGGCTCAATGTGCTGCGGCTGCACGATGAGAAGCAGCTCGCGAATCCGGTCTTCCAAACGGCGCTCGCGGCGAATGGATTTCGCCCCGACGGGCTCTACGCCACCGCCACCATCGGCGGACGGCCGATCCTTTGCGCGATCTGCCACGCCTCCGAGGCCCTCGGCACCGCCGGCGCGCCCGGCACTCCGGCGCTGACGCGTGCGATGCACGCAAAACATGCCGGCGTCGTGAATCCCGAGAATGGACTGGCCCTCAATAACATCGCCAACCGCAGCGCGTGTTACACCTGTCACCCTGGCTCGACCACGCGCTGCCTGCGTGGAGCGATGGGCGCGGCGGTGGCGAGCGACGGCAGTGCGTCGATGCAATGCCAGAGCTGTCACGGCACGATGAGCCAGGTGGGCGCGGCGGATCGCATCGGCTGGCTCGACGAGCCGCAGTGCGGGAATTGCCACACCGGCACCGCGACGCAGAACAACGGCCTCGTCCGCTATCTCACCGTCTTCGACTCGAATGGCCAGCGCCGTCAGCCGGTGAACACGACCTTCGCCACCAATGCCGACACGCTCGCGCCGGGTCTCTCGTTGTATCGCTTTTCCAAAGGCCACGGTGGCCTGCAATGCAGTGCGTGCCACGGTTCGACGCACGCCGAGTTCCCTGCCACCCATCGCAACGACAACCTCCAGAGCGTGCAACTCCAGGGCCATGCGGGGGTGCTCACCGATTGCCTCACCTGCCACGCCACGATGCCGAATACGACGACCGGTGGCCCGCACGGGATGCATTCGATCAGCGAAAATTGGGTGGACGATCATGCGGATCGCGCGCGCGCCGTCGGGCTCGCGGTGTGCCAGAGCTGCCACGGCACGGACTATCGCGGCACCGTGCTGTCGCGCGCCCAGGGCGATCGTTCCTTTACGACGAAGTCGGAATACGGCACGCCGAAGCGCTTTTGGCGCGGACAGGAGATCGGCTGTTACGAGTGCCACCAAGGCGTAAACAGCAGCAACCCGAGCACGCGGACTCGACCGGTCGTCAGCAACGCCACGCTCGCCGTCGCCGAAGGTGTACCCACACCGCTCACGCTCAGCGCCACCGGCACAGGCCCGGTCCGGATCGTGGCGCAGCCCGCGCACGGGGCCGTCGCCCTCGCCGGCCGCATCGCCACTTATATCCCGGAGCCAGGTTTCGCGGGGCCGGACCTCTTTACCTATGCCGCCAGCGACACCGGCGGCTACGTGGACTCCACCAGCGTCGGTGTCGTCTCCGTGACTGTCGGCAGTGCCGGCGAAATGCTCACGCGCGACCGGGACGGCGACGGCCTCGGCGACTTTCTGGAATACGCACTCGGCCTGCTGCCCGACTTCCCCTCCACCAGCGGTGCCAGCGCGCCACGGCTCGAAAACTTCGGCGGGGCCAACTACCTCACCCTCGACATCGCGCGCTTCCTCCCGCCACCGGATGTCACCGTCGCGATCGAAGTCTCGGGCAATCTAACGACTTGGTCGCCCGCGATCGTACTCACCAACACCGGCACTGCGCTCAAAGCCCGCGATCCCGTTCCCGCGGCGAGCGCAGCACGACGTTTCATCCGCGTGAAGTCCACCCGTCCATGAGCGAAGCAGAGCTGTCGTGCGACGAACGTTTCCGGTTCGACGGCGCGATGGGTCTGCACCGATATGCGAAGAGCCTGTCGGTCGGCTCGCTTACCTATCTTCATCGTCACTGGCGCCCCCATTGCGTCCGCACAAGATCAAGCGCAACCACTCGCCGATACCCATGAACATCCGCCCCATTACTCTCATCGTCCTGCTCGCTCTGACCCACGGAAGCGCTCAAGCCAGCACCGCCTACGGCACGATCAATAACTTCGACACCGTGAATGACACCGGCTCGCGGTGCCACGGCTTTGAGATCGAGATCGAAGACCTCCACAGCCGCGATGTGACTTACACATACGATTGGAATCACTACGGCAAGCCGGAGATCACCGAGGATAACTCTGTGCCCGCGCATCCCAAGGTGCGCATCCGCTACGCTAGCCGGAAAAATGCGGATGGCTCCTGGGCGGCGTTCACCGCGGTCCCGAGCGCGCCGATTCAACCCACCAATGGGCACCAATTCACCAACCCATCGGTGAATTTCGGCGGTGAGCACTTTGGCATCGGTTACTACGGCGCTCCGACGGTCGTTCGGTACCACTGGCTCGTCGATGATGGCGCGGGGAATCTCGTGCAAGGGCCACCGGTGCAAGTGGCAACGCCCACTTTCACTTACTATGCGCCGGCGGCGGGCGCGCCGGCCGCGGTGCAGGCGGTCATCGAACCGCCGGAGCCGCCCGAGGTGCAGGTGCTCGAATTCGGTCCGGCGGTGTGGGTGAAGGAGATTCGCACCGAGACGCACAATGACCGCGAGGTGAAGCTCCGCGATTTGGTCTCGGACGATCCCGCCGAACCCCCGCTGCGCGACTGGCGCAATGGCGAACCGGATGAAGTGGAAGTGGAGTGGCAGCTCCTCCAGGAGGACTTCAATGCCGGGGACGGCGGCGCGAATGGCGAGCTGGTGGCGGCGCCCGAGGATCTGCCGGATGGCGACGAGGTGATCACACGCCGGTACGAGTTTTATGCTTACACCGGTCCCATCGACGAGGAGACCGGCGAAGCCATCGCGGATAACGTGGCGCCGGATGACGTGCATGGTGTCGGCATCAAGTCGGCCAACGGCATCGACTACGACCTCTCGACGATCGAAGTCGTCGGCGTCTATCTCGGCGCGCAAATGTCGGCCTTCGATGCGGATGCCTCGGTGGGGCTCACCGAGCATGTGCAGGACGGGGAAGTGGATGCGCCTTATGCCGAGCGGCGCGTGGTCATCGGTGGGCAGGTGCCTTTTTCCGCCAACGCCACCGGCGCACTTCCGGCTGGCATGAGCTTTGACACGGTGACTGGTCTTCTTGCCGGCACGCCGACCGAGCCCGGGGTCTTCGCCTTCACCGTGAATGCGAGCGACGCCGCCACGCCGCTCATCACGAAGAACTACACCTTCACCGTCTCCGCTGCCGCCGCTCCGCTGCCGCCGCAGAGCACGGTGGACACCGTTACCGCGCCTCCCGGCAGCGGCGCGACCGCCGGCGATGGCCCGTACGAAAATGGCACCGGCATCACGGTGGTCGCGTCGCCCGCGGTTGGGATGCGCTTCTCGCACTGGAGCGACAATGGTGCGGTGGTCAGCTACGCCGCGACTTTCGATTTCGACACCGACGTGAACCGCGCGCTGGTCGCGCACTTCGAGCCCGTCCACACCCTCACTGCGCCGGCGCCGGGCACCCTGCGCTTCGAGTGGCCGGTGAGCGCGGCGGGCTGGGTGCTCCAGGAAAGTGCGACGCTCGGCGAGCCATCGTGGACTGACTCCACACGCCCCATCACGACGGTCGGCGTCCAGAAGCGCGTGACGATTCCGAACCCGGCCGGCGTCCGCTTCTTCCGCTTGCAGCATCCGTAGCGAATGTCCCGGCGGTGGTGCCGGCGATGAGGGCGGATCACGCAGCCGCGCCTCCAAGCCCCAAAGCCAGCCGCCGGGCTTCTGCGCCGTGACATCGCGCGGCGCGCCACTCATTCTTTCCGCCCCCCTCCATGCGTGTCCTCATCGCCGATGCCGATCCCGCTTTCGCCGCCGCGGCGCGGGCGGCCTTGCGCAGCGAAGCGCTCGTGGTGGAGGTCGTCGCTGACGCTGGAGCCGCCCTCGAGCGCGCGGCGGAGTCGCCGTACGCGGTGGTGGTGCTCGATCTCGGGTTACCCGGCGGGCGCGGCGTCGAGCTGCTCGCGCGGCTGCGGCGACGGCGCGTGGTTTCCCCGATCCTCGCGCTCACCACGGACAGAAAACCCGAGGCCCGCATCGCCGCGCTGCGCCTCGGCGCGGACGATTGCCTCGTGCGACCCGTGCTCCTGGCGGAGCTGGTGGCGCGCGTCCATGCGCTGGCCCGGCGCGCGGGGCGCCAGTCCGGCGATTGCCTCGAAGTCGAAGACCTCGTGCTGCATTGCGCGCAGCGGCGCGCCTTCCGCGCGGGCGAGGCGCTGCCGCTCACCGATCGCGAATTCGTCGCGCTCGAGCATCTCGTCCGCGCGCACGGCCAGCCCGTTCCCTCCGCCGATCTGCTCGCTGCGCTGTGGCATGGCCGGCGCGCCCCACAGGATAATTTCATCGCCGTGCTGATGATGCGGCTGCGCAGGAAAGTGGACGGCGGCCACGCGATGAAGCTCGTCCACACGCGCCGCGGCGCGGGCTACGTGGTGGCGGCAGCGCAGTCGTAGAGCCGGGGCAAAGTATCTGCACTGTCATCTCGCGGTGATGGCTTTCGGACCGGATGCGGGGGAGGATTTTTTCTCGCCTGTTCCCCCTCCTGCCAAAACCCGGGCGGCAACCACTCGCGTCCTATGAAAACGTCCCGAGCCCTTCCGCTCCTCGCGGCTCTCAAAACGACCAACGCACCGCGTCCCATGAACACCTCGAATTCACTCCACGCGACCGGGCTCATTCGTCGGCTCGGCGCTCTCATTTTCTTTGCGGCCTTGATCGGCTCCGGCTTCCGCGCCGGCGCGCAAGGCTCGCTGCTCTGGTATTCAGGGCCGGACCTGCCTTCGCCGCGGGCCGAGGCCGTGGCCGTGCTCGCGCCGGACAATGCGGTGATCCTGCTGGGTGGGGTCAGTCCGTCCGGTGCGACCGTCGTGCCGAAACTTTCGACCGGCGCCGCGGCATGGACGACGGCTCAGGCTCTCGATTCCACTCGTATGTCGCCCGGAGTGGCGCGTTTCGGCGCCGATGGGATTCTGGTCTTTGGCGGCAGTAAGAACCTCGGCGCAGGCACGGATGAGGCGCTGCTTTACGATTACTGGCAGGGCGACAGTCAGGATGCCGCGAAGATGAGCACGGTGCGGCAGCAGTTTGGCTTCGCGGCCGATGCGAACGGAAACGCGTATGCGATCGGCGGGCTCGGTGAGGAAAGCGAGTTGCTGGCGTCGGCGGAGCGCTATGACCCGGTCGCGGATTCATGGGTTGCGCTACCTCCGCTGCCCTCGGCCCGGCAAGGCGCAGTCGGCGTCGCGGTGGGAAACACGCATGTCTATGTGATGGGTGGAGCGGTGGGCGGCTCGATTTTTGCCAGCACTTATTGCTACAGCATCGCGCAGGGTTCGTGGCAGCAAATGGCGGCCATGCCGGTGGCTGTAAAAAACAGTGCCGCCGTGTTGTCGGAGGGAAGAATCTATGTGCTCGGCGGAGTCTCCGCCACGGGCCGGGTGGCCACGGTTCAAGTCTTCGACATTGCGGGGGCCACATGGTCAACGACCACGGATTTGCCGGCGGCGCGCTCTTCCCACGCGGCGGTGCTGCGGGCTGACGCCCGGATCCTCGTGGCGGGAGGTTATGATGCGTCGGGCAATGCCTCGGCGTCGGTTTTCCAAACGCAAATCCTCAACCTGCCGGATGCGGCGCCGGTGATCACCTCGGCCGCCGTCACCGCCGCTGCGCTGGATGTGGCTTACACTTGCGATGTCAACGCGACGGGACATCCGGCGGCGACTTTCTCCCTCGTGGCGGCTCCCGCAGGGATGACGGTCGATGCCGCCACGGGAGTGATCTCGTGGGTGCCGGTGTTCGGGCAGCAGGGCAGCCATGCAGTGATCGTCCGGGCCTCCAACCGCGCCGGGCAGGCGGAGCAGGCATTCGCCATCGCGGTCATGGGCGACACCCTGCCGGTCATCACCTCCGCAGCCGTCACCAGCGCCTCGCTGGACCGGGCCTACAGCTACGATGTGAACGCGACCGGGAGTCCCGTCCCGACTTACTCCCTCGTGTCCGCTCCGGCTGGGATGACCATTCATGCCATCACCGGATTGATCTCGTGGCAGCCAGCGCCGGGGCAGCAGGGCAGCCAGCCTGTCACCGTCCGAGCCGCCCATCGCTCCGGGCAGGCGGATCAAACCTTCAACATCACCGTGGTGACCGACACCTTCGCGCCGACTCCGCCCACCGAGGTCCACGTCGTCGATGTCACCGCCACATCCGTGACGCTCGCGTGGAGTGGCGCGACAGATGCGACGGGCGTGGACCACTTCGCCGTGTATCGGCAATACCGTTGCGGCTGGCGTGGCAGCAAACGGTGCTATGCGCTCGTGCAGGGGAATATCTTCGCCGACACGGTCACCATCTCCGGCCTGCCGCCGCTCACCTCCTACACCTAGGCCGTGCGGACTTTCGATGCGGCCGGAAATCAATCGCCGAATTCTCCGCTCGTCTCCTTCAAGACGCTCTCGCCGCCCGTGTCCTTCCGTTATACGGGAGCGACGAGTCTGCCCGCGAACTTCCCGTTGCAACTTCAGTTCTGGGTGAATGCGAATCCCGCGGCCACCTTCTCCATCCTCTCCGGTCCCGCGGGCCTCACCGTCGATCCGGCGACGGGCGTGGCGAGTTGGATGCCATCGCCCGCCGACGTCGGGACGCACACGCTGGTGATGCGAGCGACCAATACCGGCGGCAGCGCCGACCTTTCCGTGAACCTCACCGTGCGCGCCGACGTGCCGGTGCTCTCCGTGCAATTTGTGCAAGGGGCGGGCGGGTTTCGCGACGCCGTCGCCGGCTCTCCGTGGGCCGCGCAGGTGCTCGACGCCAGCCACACGACTTCCACTTATGATATCGTCTCGGCTCCCCAGGGCATGACGATCGACGCGGGCACCGGCCAGCTCTCGTGGGTGCCCACGCCGGACGACGCCGGCCTTCGTTCAGTGATGGTCCGCGCCACCAATGCGGCCAGCAGCACCGAGATCACCCTCGAGTTCTACGTTCATTTCACCGGACCGGTTTTGAACCTTCAAGTCACCGGCCTGACCGATCTCAACCCAACGGCCACCTGGTCTGCACCCGTCGGAATCGGAGCCGACCGCACCGCCGGCTACACCATCGTCGCCACCGCGCGCTATCGTTACGGTCGCTCCTACCGCACGCACCGGGTCGCTTATGAAACGGACAGAGAAACCCCGACCGTCACCATGACCGGACTGGTCTCCGGGCGGACCTACACGCTTTATGTCAACGCGATCGACGAAGCCGACAATCGCGGCCTGCTCAACTCACCCGGCCTGCCCTTCATCCCGCGCCCCGCCCTGCCCAGCGTCGGCTGGACCATCGGCAATACCAACGGCAGCCCCGGGGTCGTCGCCGGCTACGACGCCGTGGTGCAATTCACCGAATCGAATCCCGCCTTCCACGCACGATCAGCTCTTTCGCATCTCCACGCGCTGAAGTGCCGCACCTGATTTTAGGGGTTCCTGAAAAAATTCGGGAAGTCGTGAGCCTCACCAATATTGGCGAGGTGTCATCAGGTTACGGATGGCAACAATAGGTATCAACATTGGCCTCTATACCTCGTCACTTCCTCCAGCTCATGAACCGTTTCCTCATCCTGTTCAGTCTTCTCCTCATTACCTTGTCTTTGCAGGCGCAGGCTCCCGACCGAGCGACCTACAAGTCCCCCTACTCGATCAAGCTCTCTTTTGACGTGAAAGACCTCGTCGGTGATTTGGTTCAAGGCAAACGCGCCGACCCGAAGCAGCAATCCAGCGCGGACTTCAAGGACTGGTATGACGCGGCGAATCAACGTCGCTGGACCTACTGGGGTCCACCTTCACGGCACTACCCAGCTCCCGCCGGACTCAGCGAAAAGAAGGCCCAGTGGAAGCGCCAGCGTGTGATCGCCGCCGGGATGACGATGGTCGGAAAAGGCTATCAGCATCACCACATTCCAGATTGGGTCCCCCCCGCTGAATGGCCGAGTGAGCCCAACAAGAAGCGCCCCGTCGCCAAGGGGCTCAATTGCTCCAACTTCGTCTCTTTTGCCTACAACCTCGCTCTCGGCTTCAAGCTGCCCAGCGCCGTTGGCACGCTGGGCGCCATGACTGAAGCCCCCGGCCCCGGGGAAGGCCGCACCACGCCCGTTCAGCGCATCGAGCTTCCGAAAGACTACGCCGACTTCCCAAAAGCCCTGCGCACCGGCGACATCCTCTGCATGAAGAACAAAGAGGGCGATATCAGCCACGGCATCCTCTGGGTGGGTGAGATGGGCAAGTCACCAAACAAAGAACCCGTGATTCTCGACAGCACCGGCGACGCTGGCGTTGACGCGAATGGCAAGCAAATCCCCGACGGTATCTACCTCCGCGCCTTTCGCCCCACCGGCTTCTATTTCAAACAAGCGAGCCACGCCATTCGCGTGATCCCCGATGATGCGAAGTAACCAAGCAACGACCTCAATGAACTCCAAACGACGCCTCACTCTTCTCTTTCTGCTGTTCATACCCATGGGTCTCTTCGCTGCGGAGAAACCCATTCGCGTCGCCATCTTCGATGGCGATGGAGTTGGCCCGAGTGCCTTGCCATTGATCGCAGCCATCGAAGAAGCCAAAGAGCATCCGTTTCACATCTCCAGGATCACCGCGGCGGAGATTCAAAGCGGTAAGCTGGCCGATGTGGATGTCCTGGTGCATCCTGGTGGCAGCGGCGGCGGCCAGGGAAAGGCGCTCGGTGAAACGGGACGCAAAGCCGTGAGGGACTTCGTTCATCGCGGCGGCGGCTATCTCGGCGTCTGCGGCGGCGCTTATCTGGCGACGAACGACTACGAATGGTCGTTGAACCTCATCGACGCCAAGGTCGTGGACAAACGCCACTGGGCGCGGGGTACCGGCGATGTGCAATTGCAGCTCTCGCCCGCCGGTGCCGCACTCTTCGGCCACACCGGAATCGATCTGACCATCCACTACGCGCAAGGCCCCTTGCTGGCACGCCCCGAGTGGGACAACCCCGACGTGCCGAACTACGAAAGCCTCGCCATTTTCAAAACCGAGATCGCCCTGAAAGGCGCCCCTGAAGGCGTGATGGCGAGAACCTCAGCAGCCGTTCGCACTCAGTATGGAACCGGCCGGGTCTTCTGCTTCAGCCCGCATCCCGAGTTGACCGATGGCCTGCATCACCTGGTCCCGCTCACGATCCGTTGGGTAGCGGGAAAGTAGCGACGGATTGCAATCACTAGGGAAACGCTGATTTAATCAGACGCGTGGGCAAAGGTCATGAGGAGGTGCGGGGTCGTAGAGGGATGGAAGCCCAACGGAGTTTCGCGCAGACCGAGTATAGCCGCAAAAAGAAGATCACCCGGCGGGAGAAGTTCCT
>JANNXQ010000297.1:0-2081 GCA_031409655.1 Chthoniobacteraceae bacterium
CGTCGACGCGGTTCAGGAACTCGGGCTTGAAATGCGAACGCAGCGCCGCGGTGACCCGCTCGCGCATCTCCTTTTCCTGATGGACGCCGAGCTCGATGATGTGCTGGCTGCCGATGTTCGAGGTCATGATCAAGACCGTGTTCTTGAAATCGACCGTGCGACCCTGGCCGTCGGTCAAACGGCCGTCGTCGAGGATCTGCAGGTAGATGTTTAAGACGTCGGGATGGGCCTTCTCGATCTCGTCGAAGAGCACGACGCTGTAGGGCCGGCGGCGAATGGCTTCCGTCAGGGAGCCGCCCTGGTCGTAGCCGACATAACCAGGGGGAGCGCCGACCAGGCGCGAGACGGCGTGCTTCTCCATGAACTCGCTCATGTCGATGCGCACCATCGCCTGCTCGTCGTCGAACAGGAACCCCGCCAGCGCCCGGGCCGTCTCCGTCTTGCCCACGCCGGTCGGGCCGAGAAAAATGAACGAGCCGATGGGCCGGTTCGGGTCCTGTAACCCACTGCGGGAACGGCGCACGGCATTGGACACCGCCACCACCGCTTGCTTTTGTCCAATGACGCGCTGCCCCAACCGTTCCTCCATCTTGAGCAACTTCTCGCGCTCGCCTTCGAGCATTCGCGAAACGGGAATGTGCGTCCACGCGGCGACGACCTGGGCGATGTCTTCATCCGTGACTTCCTCGGACAACAGCCGGTTGCCCGCCGGCTTTTCGCGCAACGCCTTTTCGGCACCCGCAAGCTTCTTCTGCAACTCGGGCAGCTTGCCGTATTGAATTTGTGATGCCAGGTTCAGATCACCTTTGCGCTGCGACTGTTCCAATTCGATCTTCGCCTGCTCGATCTGGCTGTTCACAATGCTGACGGCATTGATGGCAGCTTTTTCGTTCTGCCACTGCGCCTTGAGGCCGGAGGATTTCTCCTTCAAGTTCGCGAGTTCCTGCTCCAGCTTCTTCAGCCGCTCGCGCGAGGCCGCGTCCTTTTCCCGCTTCATCGCGTTCTGCTCGATCTCCAGCTGCATGATCTGACGTTCGAGCACGTCGATCTCGACGGGCATCGAGTCCAGCTCCATGCGCAGCCGCGAGGCCGCTTCGTCCACGAGATCAATCGCCTTGTCCGGCAGAAACCGATCCGTGATGTAGCGATGCGACAGCGTTGCCGCCGCCACGAGCGCGGTGTCCTGAATCCGCACGCCGTGATGCACTTCGTAACGCTCCTTCAGGCCGCGTAGAATCGCGATGGTCGCCTCCACCGTCGGCTCGGCCACCTGCACCGGCTGGAAGCGGCGTTCCAGCGCCGGGTCTTTCTCGATATGTTTGCGATATTCATCGAGCGTGGTGGCTCCGACGCAGCGCAACTCGCCCCGCGCGAGTTGCGGCTTCATGATGTTGGCCGCGTCCGTCGCACCTTCCGCCGCGCCCGCGCCGACGATGGTGTGCAACTCGTCAATGAAGAGAATGATTTTGCCCTCGCTGGCAACAATCTCCTTGAGGAACGCCTTGAGCCGGTCTTCAAACTCGCCGCGATACTTCGCGCCGGCAATCATCGCACTGAGGTCCATGGCCACGAGCCGCTTGTTTTTGAGCGATTCCGGAATGTCCCCGCTCACGATGCGCCGCGCCAAACCTTCGGCGATGGCGGTCTTGCCCACGCCCGGCTCCCCGATGAGCACGGGATTGTTCTTCGTGCGCCGAGTGAGCACCTGCATGACGCGCCGAATCTCCTCATCCCGCCCAATGACCGGATCAATCTTCCCCTGCCGTGCCAGCGCCGTGAGGTCGCGCCCGTATTTTTCGAGCGCCTGAAACTTCCCCTCGGGCTGCTGATCGGTGACCCGTTGGTTGCCGCGCAACTCGACCAGGGCCTTCAACACGGTGTCGCGCTTGAGCCCGTGTGTTTTGAAAATCTGCTTCAGCGCCGAACCGCCGGCCTCAAGCAAGCCGAGCAGCAGATGCTCCGTGCTGATGTAATCATCCTTGAGCTTGCCCGCCTCCGATTGCGCGGCATCCAGCGCCTGCTTCAATTCCTGACTGGAGAACACATCGCTGCTGCTCGTGCCGGTGACCTTGTGGCGGCGG
>JANNXQ010000298.1:0-21348 GCA_031409655.1 Chthoniobacteraceae bacterium
TGCTTGCGGGGTTGGTCATCCGCAGGTCGTCCACGGATTCCACCAGCGCCACGGAGAAGAAATTCTTCCAAACGCGATTGGTGATCGAGCGCGCGAAATAGGGATTCTTCGGAGACGTCAACCACGTCGAGGCCACGGCGCGGCGATCTTCCGGCGAGGTCAGCGCCACCGGCGTGCCATCGAGCGGCGTGGGCGGCTGCGGCTTGCCGCGCAGCGGCTGCACGAGATCACCCACGGTATCCGCGAAAACCACGCGCTCGTCCGCCACGGTGCCATTCTTCGAGCGCACGCGAGAGAAGAGATTGGCGAACGCATAATACTGATCGTTCGTCCATTTCTCCATCGGGTGGTTGTGGCACTTCGCGCAGTTGATCGACATGCCGAGAAAGGCGACCGAGACCGTCTCGGCGATGCGGGTGGGTTCATCATGGAGGATGAAAAAATTTCCCGCGCCATTTTCGAGCGTGCTGCCGGTCGCGGTGAGGAGGTCGCGCACCATTTCATCCCACGGCGTGTTCAGCTCCACCTGGCGGCGAATCCATTGGTAGTAACTCCACATCGGGAGCGGCGGTAGTTTGTCGCCATTGACCAGAAAAAGATCGCTCCACTTGTACGCCCAGTAATCCACGAACTCGGTCCGCTGGAGGAGCGATTCGATAAGCTTGTCGCGCTTGTCCGGAGTGGTTTCCGCGAGAAAGCTGCGCAGTTCCTCCGGCTTCGGCAGCACCCCGATGGTGTCGATGAAGGCCCGCCGGATGAACTCTTCATCCGTGCAGCGCCCGGAGGGTGGAAGATTTAGTTCCTGGAGTTTTTCAATGACCCGCTCGTCGATGAAATTGCGTGGCCGGAACGCCGCGACCGCGTCTGCTTTTACCGGCTGCTCATAGGGTGCGGTGACCGTGGAGATCGCGAGCCGGCTCAGATACCACGCGGTGATGGTGCCCTCGCCGTGACCGGCGACTTTGACCACGCCGAAATCATCGACCGTCGCGACCGCCGTGTTTCCAGCCGTGTATTTCGCCCAGCGGGTTACGTCCTGTTGGGTGCCGTCGTTGAAGAAGGCGGTGACGGTGATCGGCTTGGTGGCGCCGGGGCGGAGCACCGCATGAGGCGGGGCGATCTCGATCCGCTCGATCCGGGCCTCATCCTTCCGTGGCTCCGGGCAGGCGTGTGCGATCCAATCCGCCAGTGCGGCGTATTCCGGCGAGTCGGTCTTGAAGCGCTCACCACCTTTATGTGGCACCGTCTTCGTGGCCTTCAGGAGAAAGAGACTGCGCGCCGGTTCGTCGAGATTCACGCGCCGGCCTTGGGCGGACTTTACGATCGCGAGATAGTCGCCATCGTCATCGTAACCACGCAGCGAAAGCCTGAGCCCTCCTTGACCCGCAGCCGAGCCATGGCACGCACCGCTCGAACAGCCAAAGCGGGCGAGGATCGGCTGGACTTCATTGCGGAAGGAGGGGGCATCGGTGGCTGCCGGTAAAGTCACGGACGAGAGCGCGAACAAGCCCGCGGCCAGCGCGTGCCCCAGCGATTGGCGTTTAAAGTTTGGCGTTTGAAGTTTGGCGTTCTTTGCAGTGGCCAAGGGCTCGCCGTTTGGTGGAGGGAAGAAAACGCCAAACATCAAACGCCAAACGCTAAACGCCAAAGGAATGCTGCTCATCAGAACAACTCCTTGATGTACTCAAATCCGCGATCAATGAGCGGAAAGGGTCGTCCCTGCGGGCCTGGTAACTCCGTCTCAAGATCAATGCCCAGCGAGTGATAGATCGTCGCCACGACATTGGCAGGCGTCGCCGGATGCTCCGCGGGATAGGCGCCGATATCATCACTGCGACCCACGACGCGTCCGCCTTTCACTCCGCCGCCGGCAAATCCCACCGTCCACACGCCTGGCCAGTGGTCGCGCCCGCCCGCAGGATTCACCTTCGGGGTGCGTCCGAATTCCGCCAGGTTGCAGACGAGGGTATTCTCCAGCATCCCGCGCTGATGGAGGTCTTCCAGCAAGGCGCTGTAACCTTGATCGTACATCGGCGCCACGAGGTCGCGCATGCCTTCGATACTCGTGAAAGGCTTCGAGCCATGGATGTCCCAGGTGATCTCACCGAAGACCGTGATGAAGGTATTCAGCGTCACAAAGCGCACGCCGCGTTCGACGAGACGCCGGGAGAGCAGGCAGCACTGGCCGAAACGATTCATCCCGTAACGCTCGCGCACACTCTGCGGTTCCTTGTCCAAGGCAAAGGCATCGCGCGCCGCAGTGCTGGTCATCAGTCGGTAGGCATCGGTGAAGTTTGTATCCATCAGCTTCGCCGATTCGCTGGCCTCGAAATTTTTCACCGCATCATCGACGAGGGCGCGCAGTTCGCGACGACGCTGGAGCCGCACTTCACTGATCTCCGCCGGTGGGAGAAGGTCCGGCACCTTGAAGCCTTTCACCGAAGGATCGCCATTCAGCACAAAGGGATCGTAAGTCTTGCCGAGGAAGCCGGCGTCCTGGCCGTGCGGCAAGTTCCCACCCGTCGGCCCCATCGGTTCCGGCAGGATCACATGAGCGGGTAACTCGGTGCGGCGGCCTTTTAGAAACTCGAGCGCGCAACCGGCGTGGGGCGTATTGATGCCGCCGGTGAAAAGACGACCGGTCTGCATCATCTGATGTCCCGTATCATGCACCGCCGCCGCGGTGTGATAGACGCTGCGCACCAGCGAAAACTTATCCGCGAGCTTCGCCATGTGTGGGAAAAGCTCCGTGATCTGGATCTCCGGGTTATTCGTTTTGATGACCTTGAAAGGCCCGCGGACCTCGCGCGCTGCCTCCGGTTTTGGGTCCCAGGTGTCGATCTGGCTGGGCGCACCGAGATTGAAAATCATGATGCACGCGCGCTCATCCTTGCTCTTATCCACCGCGCCGAGGGCCTTGAGATTTTGCAGCATCGGCAGCGAGAGCCCGATGGCCCCGAGCGTCCCTGCCTGGAGGAAATCGCGGCGCGAAACGCCGTCGCAGGTGGTGATGGAACCTTTGCCGGAGAATTTGAACATGGAGTGGGTGGTTTTTGGGGGCTGCTGGCTTCGGGATGACTCCCGGAGAGTGTTGCTCTTAGAAACGCATGGGCAACCTATCCCAGCGAAGTGCGCGGATAAATGGCGCGAACGGGAAATCGAGTTGTAGTATCCGGCTATGCCTGCCCGCTTGAAAAACACGCGCATTCCAGTCTCGCTCTTCGCCACGCCGAACCCGCTGCACGAGGAAATCTTTTACACCGTGGTGCGCGCGGGTCACCTCATCGGCGGGCCGGACCACTTCATCCAGCGGGATCATTACCCAGGCCACGAACTCATCCTCTGCCTGCGCGGGCGCGGCTACACGCAGATCGGCGGGCGGCAGCATGCGGTCGGACCCGGACAACTCGCATGGGTCGATTGCCACCGCCCGCACGAGCATGGAGCCATCGCGAGCGATCCGTGGGAACTGTACTGGATGCGGATCGAAGGCCCGCGCCTCAGCCGCGTGGCCGAGGTCCTAGAAGTGGAAAGCGCTCCGGTCTTTGTCGCATTCGACTGCGCCGTTGCGGTGGCGATTTTCCGCGAAGTCTTTGCCCTGATGGAAGACTCGCGGCCCGAAGCCCCTGCACTCATCCACGCGGTGCTGGCCCGGCTCATCGCCCTCGCCTTCAGCAGTCGCCAGCAGCAACCCGCCGAGCGCCAGTCCCCGCCAGTGCTGCAGCGCGCCGTCGAACGCATGAAACTTTTCTATTTTGAGAAGCACTCCGTCGCCCAACTCGCCGCACTCGGCGGCATGAGCACCTCGCATTTCACCCGGCTCTTCCGGGCGGCCTTTGGCACCACCCCGATCGACTGGCTCCGGCGCGAGCGCATCAGCCAGGCGAAGCGGCGGCTCGTGGAGACCCGCGACGCGATCAAGGAAATCGCTGCGCAAGTCGGCTACGGGGATCACTACTTTTTCAGCAAGGACTTCAAGCGCTTCACCGGCCTGCCACCCAGCGCCTACCGCCGCCGCGAGCAGGCGTCGAATCCGTAGGGTGGGTTTGAAGAATCCAAAGCCTGTCCTCCTGAGCGAAGTCGAAGGATCTCTCGCATCCGCGGGCGAAGGCCGTGCGGCGCTCGGACGACAGACCGCGTGCGTTTTCATGCCCGAGGTGCTGGCGCCCCTTCAATTTGGGCACCGCCGCGCGGCTACTTCGCCACGATGCGGTAGAAGACCTTCCCGACGGGAGGCACGACCTGATCGGAAATCGTGTTGAGCGGAGGGGTGGCACTAATGTTGTCCGCGACAGCCTGCCACGTTACGAGATCGAACGACCGCTCGACGGCATACAGTCGCCCGGCCACCGAGGCCCACGAGATCGTGCTGATAAATTCTCCGCCAGCGGCGTTCTGCACCACGTTGAACTGCCCGGAATTCGGAAAGGAGTTCGCGTCGCGCGGATTCGTCCCGGCAAGGAATTCCTGCCGATTGGTAAAGCCGTCGCCGTCCGTGTCGACGTCCGCATCCGCAGCGTTACTGTCGCTGAAGCCGTTCGCCAGTTCCCACACCCGCGCGAGACCGTCGCCGTCGTCGTCGATGAAAAGATTCAGCGCGAAGAAGAGCTCGTTATTCGTTCGGTCGATGTCCTCGGCGAGATCGTCCTCGTCCACCGTCAGGCGATAAGCCACATCGCCCTCGGGCTGCGCTCCGGCAGGCAGGTCGAGCGGGATTTCCACGGAATCGCCCGGATTCAGCAGGCTCACTTCCACCGAGGCCAGCGGGTTCGCGCCGGGCGCGAGCTTCGGCCAGAGACGCAGGCTCGTCGCCGGGGAAGCAGGCGCGCCGATATTCTTCACCCGCGCCACCACTCGCACCGAGCCATCGCGCAACACCGACCCGGAGACGTATTCGAGCTACAGGTCCACGCCGTTCAGCGCGAGCGAGCTGGTATTGTTCGTTTCGCTGAACTCCGTGACCTGCCCGGCGGGACCGACGACGACATAGGCCGTATGCGCTGTGGCGGGCGAGGGCACCGTCCACACGATCGACACCTCCTGCTCGTCCGACGCCCGCAGCCAGCCGGGGAGCGTCACGGTCTGGAGCAGCGTGCCGCCCGCGCCCGGCGCGCCGTCGTAGAAGGCCACCTGCACATTCTCCACCGCCACATTGCCGGTGTTGCGCACGCGGGCTTTCAGCGTCACCGCGTCGCCGGGGAGAAAGGTCGCACCCTCCGCGGTCAGCCCGTCGCCGCCGAAGCCGAGATCCTTCACCAGCGCGCGCCGCGCGGCGAAAAGATCCACCTGCCCCGGCTGCGGCACGCCGGGAATATCCACCCCCGCCGAGCGCCACCGTTCCCCAGCGCCAAAGGCGCGAAAGTCGATAGCCCAGGCCGAAGCGAAGCGGAGGCCTGGGTTCCGATGGAAAAGATGCGCGAGTCCTGAAAGGGCGTCACCCGTCGTTCTCAAACCGGCGCGAACGACCTTTCGAGCGCCGCGTCATTCGAGGGTAGCGTGTCGAGGCCCCACGTATTCGACGCCGGATCAAAGACCCGGTAGTGCGCATCCGAACCCGCCGCGCTCATCTCCTGCCAGAGCGCGAGCACCTTGCCGCCGGGGCCGAGCGTGAGCGCGAAATCCGCAAAGCCCAGCGTCGTCGAATCGGCCCACACCGCCGCGGGCGCGCCGAGGAAATTGCGATCCATCACCAGATCGCCGCCGCGCTGCCACACCGCATACACGCCGCCCGCCGCGTCCAGCACCACCTTCGCGTTCTTGTCCGGCAAGATGCGCGAGCCATTCCCAGCGCCAAAGGCGCGAAAGTCGATAGCCCAGGCCGCAGCGCAGCGGAGGCCTGGGTTTCGTCGTGGAAATGCGCGAGCCCTGAAAGGGCGGCACCCGCTCCGGGCGATGGATGCCCCAAGCCCTTTACCACGCATCGACCGCCCTCAATTCCGGCGCGAACGGAAGAAACGCCTCGGCTGCGCTTCGATGGAATAGAACCGGGTGATTACGCCGCCCGTGCCGATGATGTTCGCCTCGATCGTGGTCCAGTTCACAAGATCGGTGGAGGCTTCGATTCGGTAGCTAATCCCATTCGCGGCGTTGAAGCGATATTCGACTGCCGGGAGGGCGGTCGAAAGCGTATCGGGCGTGCTCGTAGTGGATGTCGGGCTAAATCCGGTGGAAACCTCAAAGCCGTCGTCGAAACCGTCGCCGTCGGTGTCCGGCATGTTCGGATTCGTCTGGTAGGCATCCAGTTCATCGCCGTCCCGAAGATTGTCTCCATCGGAGTCGGGATTGGTTGGGCTCGTGCCCGTGTCCGTGGGAGAAACGTAGATGCCGGTTCCGGTTTCGAATATGTCAAGAATACCGTCTCCGTCAGTGTCGGGCTCGCCTTCATAACGCGCCAACGCGAAGCGTGCGTTGGGATATGTTCCACACGACCCCGCGACCACGATCTTTCCGTTGCGCTGTAACACGGTGCTGTACCCGAATGCTAGACCGCCGCCAAAGTCGGTGATCACCTTTCCGTTGCCCCCAAAGCTCGTGTCCAGACTCCCGTTGGTGTTGTAGCGCACGAGCGCAAAGTAACCGCTTTGGCTGTTTTCGGAGTTCCCTGCCACTACGATTTTTCCATCACTCTGGATGACGATGCTATGGCCGCTGTCGGAGTCGCTCCCGATGGCGGTCGTCACTTTTCCAGTGCCGTCGAAGGTCGTATCCAAGCTCCCATCGGCATTGTAACGCACCACCACGAAGTCGTAATTATTTCCGGTGACGGCCCCGCCTCCGACGACGATCTTCCCATCGCTCATTACCTTTACACTGTAGGCGCGGGGGGAGCTGCCGATCGCTATGGTCACCTTGCCGGTGCCATTGAAGGTAGTGTCGAGACTCCCATCGGAATTGTAGCGAACCACCGCGATGCTTGAGTTAACGCCGTTGTGAGTCCACCCCGCTACCACAATCTTCAGATCGTTCTGGAGTGCCACGCTTTCCGCATAATCTTCGATGCCAATTGCGGTGGTAACTTTTCCCTCGCCGTTGAAACTTCCGTCCAAGCTTCCATCGGCATTGTAACGAACCAGTGCGAAGACTGCGCGGCTGCCGATCGAGGAATACCCCACCAAAACGATCTTGTGATCGCTCTGCACGGCCATGCTTTTTCCGAAGCTACCGTTCGCGCCGCTGAAGGCGGTGGTCGTCGTGCCAGTGCCGTTGAAAGTCGTATCGAGGCTCCCATTGGCGTTGTAGCGCGCCACGGCGAAGACAGGCGTCGAGGTATCAGAATATCCCCCAACACGATTTTCCCATCAGCTTGCACGGCCACGCTTTCGCCAAAATCGTTGCGGGGGCTACCTCCTACAAAAAAGCCGACGCCGGTGGTCACCATGCCCGAGCCATTAAAAGTCGTGTCGAGACTGCCGTCGGTATTGTAACGCACAAGGGCGAAGTCAAGGCTGTTGACACCGAAACCTGCAGATCCCGCCACCACAATTTTCCCATTGCCTTGCAGAGCTACAGCGCGACCGCCATAGCCCCCGAAGTCGGTGGTCACCTTCCCGGTGCCGCCAAAGGTGAGGTCGAGATCCCCCGGCGCCGCGATTGCCGGATGGCCGAACGCCGCAAATGCAGCGCAGGCTAAGGTGGCAAAGGAGCGGATGCTCACTAAAGCCGCAACGGGAGGAAATAGAGTAGATCGTATGATTGTGTTCATGGGAGATTCTTTCGATTCACTGCTCGCCCTTATACGCGCGAAGCAGGTGGTGAGGTCGGCGCGGAACGGCCGCGGCACCCTTACTGTTCATCGTTCGACCCCAGCGGCCCAAATCTGACCTCGAAGTTGTGGTCGTGAGGCGCAGCCCTCTCTACGACAGCGGCCAATTTATTCTTTTGAACAGCATCAAGTACCTTCGCTGTCGTTTCGTCCGAACAGCGCATTCCCAAACTGATCGATTTGATCAGTTTCGGGCCAAATCGCATCAAGTGAAGCCGCTTTCCGTCTGGGCGCTCGGTAGGCGGATCGAGCTTTGAAAGTTCAACAAGCAGGCGAGTTTCTTCTTCGTAGTGCCAATCCGCGTGCTTGGTGCTGATCATCTGGCGCGAAAAAGCCTCAGTGTATTCTTCTCCGATCGGTTGAGTCGGATCGAACAAGACTCGTTCAGGGGAGTAATCGACCTCGAGAAGCTGTGTAGATACCTCTACCGGCAGCTCGAATCCGATCACTATTCCCGTGTGTTTGGCTGCGTAATGCGACCACATAAGAATACTGGTGCGCGCACGCGAAAAGCAGACCACGCCATAGTCCGCGCTGAACTCTCGACAAATCTCACGAACTCTCTTTCGACAATTTTCAGGATAGGTGATTGAAGAGAGTTGGTGCATCAGTTCGGGATGCCTGCGAATCCGCTCTTGGATTTTCGCAAGACCGTCAGGCGGTGCCCCGCCCACCGCCGAAGCCTCAGCAATACGGGCCGGATTGAGAATCAAGCTTTCGAGCATCGCTTGTCTCAATCCGTAATCCATTCTTGGCGTGAACTCGAACGGATCATTGAATTCAATAGGTGGAGTCACCTTTATCTTCAAATCAGTTAGGACACAGAGTCCGCCTTCCGACCCGCAATATTGGTAAAGCAATGGGGTCGCGCTCACACAGTCTTCATATGTGGGCCGGCGACGACAGGTCTGTGGCCGTGAGCTTGAACTTCACCTGGGCGGAGAACTGCCCGTCCCAATCCGCGCCCGCATTCCAGACGAGGTGCTTGTTCGCGCCCGGCAGGAGGCCGGGGCCGAGGTCACCGGAGAGCGAGACGGCCGGGACCGCGTAGGTGGCCCCGCCATCCGCCGAGACCTGCACCGCGACGGCCACCGGCGGCACCCCCGCCGCGAGATCGTAATAGACATCGACGAGTTCCGTCCCCGCCCGCTGCGCCGCCCGCACATTCGAAACCACCGGCGGAGCCGCCCCCGCCCGCGGCACCCAGAACCCCGCGCCCATCCCCGCCAGGAAAACGCAGGCAGCCAATCGCGACACTGGGAGGCAAGCGCGCACGCGCGGAGGCTGGCCAGCACGACGGCGATGGTCAAGCGCCTTCTGGTGGCTGGAAGGTTACACAACCCATCCCGGCTGTGGGTGCGGTGAGGCACAAGCCGGGACGGGCTGTGTCACTCTCCGGCCCGCGTGGTTGCGGCAGCCTGGAGTCAGCCGCTCCGCAAGTCTCTCTCGACACCGGGCCGTGTCACGGCAGGAACCGGCGGATGAACTCCTGCGGCGAAATCGGCTGTGGTCGGTAGCCTGCGCCCGCGAGCACGTCGAAATGTCCGTCCTCGGTAATGATGCACTCCGCATCGGCGACGATCGCGCAGTCCACGAATTTGTCGTCGTCCGGATCGGCGGAAATGACGCGGAAGCGAAACTGCGGGGAGATTCGGCGAAGGTTGCCGTGGCGCACCGCAACGACCTCGAGCAAGGAAATGAAATCGCGCCAGCGCGCCGGGCCGATGCGCGAGGCGACGATTTCTTCGTACTCCAAAAGGATCTCCGTCGAGAGAGCCCAGTCGAAACGCCCGATCGTCCATGCATCGAGGATCGCGGAAAATCGGTGCCGCAACCCGAGCATCGGCAGCACCGCATTGGTATCGATGACGACCGTCACCGATACGGATGCCGGGCGCGATGCTCGCGGACGCTCACCTCGACGTCGGCGGGCTCACATTTGCCGGCGGCGTACGCTTCGTCCACCGCCCGGCCCACGGACTCGCGCAGGTGGCGGATTTCGAGATCGAGAAGCGCCCGGCGGATGGTCTCGAGTTCCTCGTCGGTGAGTTGATCGATGCGTTCATGCACCAATGGGCGCAAGTCTTTCGGATCGACATCGGCCAGCGAGTTCATGGCAGGGAGATTGCCACGTCGGTGAGTGTTTTCAAAACCATTCTCTCGCGGTCCAATAGACGTGGTGAGACGCATAGGTGGGAGGAAGCTCTCCAGGAAGTTCGGAGAGTGGCACCACCCACCCGAATGGGGCCAGCAGAAAATCCCCGTTGACGGAAGACGCGAATTGCATCGCGTCCGCCGGGAATCTAACCTCACGCCATGAACGCACCTGCCTCAGGCAGCTCCAGCGCCGTCATCTGGGAAAGAACCATCCAGCCTGCACGCCGTTCGCTGGACCAGGCCGCTGCGAAAGCCATGTTGAGTTTCAAGCTTTCCGCACGCGATCTGGATCGGGCCGATGTGCTGGCTGGTAAGGCGGGCACGGGAAAATTGACGGCTGAGGAAGCTGCGGAACTGGAGAATTACCGCTCGGTCGGCACCGCGCTGGAATTCCTGAAAGCCAAAGCGCGCCTAGCTTTGACGACGAAGGCGAACTGAACGCCGGTATGGCCGCAGTGTTGAAAGCCATGGTGCGGAGACGGGCGCGGTTCCGCTGCGAATACTGTCACTTTCCGGAGCGGTTGGCGGAACTGCGGTTCCAACTCGACCACATCGTGTCGCAGAAGCATCGCGGTCCGACGACGGCAGGGAATCTGGCGCTGGCGTGCTACCGCTGCAACAGCCACAAAGGGCCGAACCTCTCTGGAGTCGATCCGGACACGGGGAGAGTGGAGCGCCTGTTCCATCCGCGGGAGGACGATTGCGCGGCGCATTTCCAATGGCGGGGCGCGGTGCTCGCCGGGAGAACATCCATTGGACGAACGACCGTGGCGGTCCTGAACATGAATCGTGCAGACGTGATCCTGCTGCGGCGCGTCCTGCGGGCGGAAGGTGTGCGTTTCTGAAGCGGTGGAGGACGGGAGATCCTTCCGAGAACACAGACTGGAAGTCTGTGCCACTTTCTTCCGGCCACGCGTCGGCCCGGCGGATGCGATCTCGGCGCGGTAGCGCGGTCATGGGCTCGACAGCCTCAATGTCGAGCAGGAGCCGGTACTTCATTCCCGCAGATCGTCCGGGCCGATGCCGAGCCTGCGATCCAACTCCTCGAGCGAAACCCAGCCGGACGGGTCGGGGTCGTCGAGTTTGCCCGCATCATCGGCAGCAGATCGCCCGGCCTTCCGATCCTGCAAGACTACCGCGTAGGCGATGAGGCGCCGGAGGGTCGCATCGTCCCAAGTGGTGATCTCCTGCTGAAAGGACTCGATATTCATCGGCGAAGACTAGCGCCAGATTCGGGCAAGCCACCGCCCAAAAATCTTACCGCCACCGGAAAACTGCCCGTCCCAATCCGCGCCTGCATTCCAGACGAGGTGCTTGTTGGCGCCCGGCAGGAGGCCGGGGCCGAGGTCGTCGGAGAGCGAGACGGCCGGGACCGCGGAGGAGGCCCCGCCATCCGCCGAGAACTGCCCCGAGGCGGTCAATGCGCTTTCAGCGCTCGGAGGGCCCCCGCGTCAGTTCGCCGGTGGCGTGAAGAAGCGTGTGATCGACCTTGAGAGCGTCGTACTCCTTCTGTGGTTCGGCTTTGCAGCGGCCGAAAAGTGCGCCAGCGCAGAGCGGGAGCGCCCGGGTTGGAGATTCCGCAGCCGGTCGATGGGCCGGGAAGGGAATTGGCGGCTACTTCCCCACGGGCTTCACGTCGTCCAGCTTGGGGGCGGCACCGAGGCCGGGAGCGTCGGTCTGCACCTTGAGTTCCACAGAAGCTTTTGGCAGATCACCGGCCTTTTCGGCGCTCGGGATGGTCGGAATCTCGGGCGTCGTGGTGACTTCTTTCTTGGGCGGAGCCGGCCGCTCCATCCAGCCGATCTGGATCAGCGACTCGGAAAAGTTCACCGACTTATCTTCGCCGAAGACCCAGGTGCCCCGCTCGATCCAGGCCTTCGCTTCGGCCTCATTGCCGCGGCTGTACTCCCAGGCGGCATTGGCGTAATAGAAGGCTGGCGTGTCGCTGGGGAACTTGAACTTGCCGAGAATTTCGCGCGCCGCGGAATCGTTCTTCTCCAGCAGGTAGGTGAGGAAAACGCGGAACTGCACGAGTTCGTCGCGCGGGTTTTCGCTGAGCAGCTTTTGAAAGACCAGGCGCGACTCGGGGTATTTCCCCTCCATCATCGGGATCTCGCCGAGATTGAAACGCGCCGGGTAGTACCTTGGGTCGATCTTCAGCACCTCCTCGCAGAGCTTCCTGCCCGCGTCGAATTCCCGCTTTTCGATGAACACGGCGGCGCGCGTGTTCATGGTGTGAGGATTTGGCGGCAGGATTTTTTCCGCCTTGTCGATGGCCTCGAGCGCGGCCGGGAAGTCGCGCACATTGAAAGCCTTGACCATTTCGCCAAGAGCCGCGCGATAGTCGGGCGGGTAGTTTTCCGCCTCCCTCGGTTTTGCGGCCAGGGCGCTGCAGGGGAGGAGCGCGAGGAGAGTGAGGAGGAGAAAGCGATGGGGCTTCATGGGACGGGAAATTTTCAGAAAGGGAGAGTAGCTGCCGCGCTCGAAAAAAATAGTCCGAAGATCGCGGGGGCTCCGAAGACGGGGCAGAGTGCCTCTTGAGGAGAAGAGAATGGACCGCCGGCCTTTCGACTGAATACTGACCGCTGTTTTCTGCCCACTGATCCCAAACACCGCCGCATGGCCGCTCCCACCGGATATCTCGCCTTGGTCCTCCACGCGCACCTACCCTATGTGCGGCACCCTGAGTATGAGGAATTCCTCGAAGAGGACTGGCTCTACGAAGCGATCACGGAGACGTATATCCCGCTGCTGCAGGTGCTCACTGGGTTGGTGGCGGATGGCGTGCCTTTTCAGCTCACGATGTCGCTCACGCCCACGCTCTGCCACATGCTGCGCGATCCGCTGCTCCTGGAGCGTTACGAGCGGTATCTCGAGCGATCCATCGCGCTCGCCCAGCAGGAGGTGGTGCGCACGCGCGGGCACGGGGCGGTGGAGGAGATCGCGCGCTTTTACCAGCACCGGCTCACGGAGTGCCGGCGGGATTTCGTCGAGACCTGGGGGCGCGATCTCATCGCCGCCTTTGCCGCGTTGCAGGATCGTGGGGTCATCGAGATCATCACCTGCGCGGCCACGCACGGCTTTCTGCCGCTCATGGAGAATTTTCCGGAAGCGATGCGCGCGCAGATCCTCATCGCCCGCGACGACTACCGCGCGACTTTCGGGCGCGATCCGCGCGGCATCTGGCTGCCGGAATGCGCCTTCGTGGCCAGCCTCGATCAGATCCTCGCGGAGGCCAATCTGCGCTGGTTCGTGATCGATGCGCACGGCGTCATGTTTGGCAATCCGCGGCCGCGTTACGCCATCTACACGCCGGTCTTCACGCCAGCCGGGCCGGCGGCCTTCGGGCGCGACCGCGATTCGAGCCGGCAGGTCTGGAGTGCGGAGGAAGGCTATCCGGGTGATCCGGCATATCGCGATTTCTACCGCGACATCGGGTTCGATCTCTCGCTGGAATATCTCGCGGCGTATCTGCCGGCCGACGGCACCCGGCGTTTCACCGGTCTGAAGTATTACCGCATCACCGGACGCGGACCGGACAAGGATCTCTACCACCGCGGCTGGGCGCTGGCCGCTGCGGACTCTCACGCCGGGCACTTCATGGGGGCGCGGGCCGCGCAGATTCAGCATCTGCGGGACAGTATGAATGTGCCGCCGATCGTGGTCAGTCCCTTCGACGCGGAGCTGTTCGGCCACTGGTGGTTTGAGGGTCCGGAGTTCCTGAATCTCTTCATCCGCAAGGCAGTGTACGACCAGCACGCCTTTCAACTCACCACGCCATCCGCCTATCTCGAAGCGCACGACACGCAGCAACTGCTCGTGCCGTCGGCCTCGAGCTGGGGTCACAAAGGCTATTGGGAAGTGTGGCTCGATGAGTCAAATTCCTGGATCTATCCGCACCTGCACATGGCCGCAAAGCGCATGGCCGACATGGCCCGACTTTGGGCGAAAGAGAAGCCGTCGCCCGTGGCCGAGCGCGCGCTGCGGCAGATGGCCCGCGAACTTCTCCTCGCGCAAGCGAGCGACTGGGCCTTCCTGATGAAGACCGGGACCGCGCGCAACTACGCCACCAAGCGCACCAAGGATCATATCCTGCGTTTCACGCGACTCTTCGATCAGGTGCGCGCCAATGACATCGACGTGGCCTTCCTCGAAAACTGCGAATGGCGCGACAACCTCTTCCCGCAGATCGACTGGCGCTACTATGCATAAGGATGAAGGCAGAAGGATGAAGGATGAAGTGTGGCGACCAGGTGTGGCGTTGGTCGCCTTGGCCGTGCTCCTTTCATCCTTCCTCCTTCTTCCTTCCTCCCTCGCTGAGGTCTCCATCACCTTTCTCCCGCCGCCGATGGAGGGCACGGTCTCGATGGGGATCTACAGCAAGACGGGGAAACTCGTGAGGGTGCTGCATCGCGAGGCGACGGAGAAAAATTTCACCGTCGGGCTCAATGGCTTTATGACTACTTGGGATGGGAAAGACGACGCTGGTCGCACTGTCCCGGTGGGCAGCTATGGGGTGCGCGGTTATGTCGTCGGATCGGTCTCCGTCGAGGGAGTTGCCATTCATGGCAATGATTGGGTCGAAGAGGACAACGCGCCACGGCCAGTGAGCGTCACCGACCTCCGGGTGCGCGATCTGGAGACGATCGAGATTTTGCTAAAGACCGCCGCCGGGGGCGAGCGCGTGGAGACGATCGCGATGCCCACTCCGCCGACGGATTCGGCCGTCGCCGCGCAGGTCGTCGAGGGGAAGGTAATGATCGTGCGCGGCGCAGAGTCGCGCGAATTTCCGCTCGATGAAGGTGAGAGCGCGCTGGATGCGAAGATTGGTGCGGAGGACGGATTGTGGGTCGTGGTGAAGAACGCCGAGGGCACCGAGGTGCGGCAGTTTTCGCTCGATGGCGAATTTCTCCGGCGCCTCGCCTACGCGCCCGGCGATCCGCTGCCGCGAAGAATCATCGCGTCGCGCTCCGAGCAGCAGATCCTGCTCTTTGAGGAGAACGCGAAAATGCAGCGCGTGCGCTCGCTCATCCGCACCGTGGAGCCGGCGCCGGAGAATGCGGATGCCGCCGCACCGCCCGCCGAGCCGGCGTCGGTTTGGAAGACCGTTCTCGAAAAATCCATCTGGCGTGGGGCCTCGTTCGACGAGGTGAACGAGTTGCTCGTGCGTCCGGACGACAAGCCCTTCGTGCCGGAGAAGGAGTTTGTCGTGAAGCTCATCAACAATCCGCTGGTTCAGGGCGAGCCGACCAGTGCCCGTGTGAATATCGGCGTCAACGCGCGCGGCAGCTTTCTCCAGACCACAGACGGCCTCCCGCTCCGCCGCATCACCGAAACCCCGCGATTGAAGTGGGCCGTGATCGGTCGCGAAGGCAGCGGCAAGTTGCTCACGATCCTGCAGAGCGACGGTGCCGCCGTGGAAGAATTCCGCGCCGGAAAGCTCGCGAACATGATGATGTTCGACGCCGGCGACTACGAGTGGGAGGGGGCCGGAAAATGACGGAGGCCACGCGGCCTGATTCCGTCATTGCTTCGCCATTCGCCATTCGGCATTCGTCATCTCCGCCATGTCCCAAGACATCGTTTACTTTGACCTAGAGACCCAGCGCACGGCCAATGACGCCGGGGGCTGGGACAAGAAGCGCGACATGGGGATGTCCATCGGCGTGACCTACAGCACTCGCACCGGCGAGTATCACATCTACTCGGAGAAGCGGGTGCAGGAACTCGTGGATCAGCTCCTCCGCGCGGATCTCGTCGTCGGGTTCAACGTCATCAACTTCGACTACGAGGTGCTCATGGGCTACACCGTCCTGGATCTCCCGCATCAGTGCCGCACGCTGGATCTCATGGTGGACATCGAGAAAAAACTCGGGCATCGGCTCGGGCTCGATGCGGTGGCGTCGGCGTCGATCGGGGTGGGCAAGACGGCCGACGGGCTCGATGCGATCCGCTGGTGGCGGGAGGGCAAGCTCATCGAGATCGCGGAGTACTGCTGCTACGATGTGAAATGCACGAAGCTCGTCCACGAATACGGAGCGGAGCATGGGAAGCTGTATTACACGGACCGTTTCCAGCAGCGGAAGAGCGTTGAAGTCGAGTGGCGCTAGCGGCCTGTTAAAAACGCATCCTCGGTGGATGGCGTCGCTCCGCGCGCCATGCCAAACTCTGGCCGCAGGCCCATCCTCGACGCTCGCTCAAGCACGCGTTCTGATCCGCGCCATCGCTCCCAATACCCGGTGATTCTACTGCCCAGCACGCCGAGACCGCGTTCACCCTCCGAGGCCGCCGATGGCTTAGCGTTCTTTGCGCGCCTTTGGGCGGTGGCTGGAGTGTTTCACCTGCTGAGTTTCCACGACTGGCGGTGGTGGACCACCTACGGACCCCTGCTCGGTATCGCCACCCTGGCTGCGCTCGCTCGTCCCACGTGGCCGGTTTTCGCCGGCCTCCTCCTGGTGGATCTCGTCGCCGTCGGCCGGAACCTCTTTTTGCTGCCCAACCACATTCTGTTTTCGTGGGTGGTGAATCTGACGCTGCTGACGACTCTCGTCGTCACGCTGGTTCGCCGGACCAGCCGCACCGCGATCGCCGCGGAATGGATGCGTGCGTTTGCCCCGTGGCTCCGCATCGAACTGGGGCTGCTCTACTTCTTCACGGTCTTCCACAAACTGAACACGGCTTACTTCAACCCTGAAGTGAGTTGCGCGGTGTCGATGTTGCACGAGGTGGCCGCCCGATTCCCCTTCCTCCCGACGAGTTCCGCGGCGGAATACGGGGTTATCTACGGCTCAGTCCTCTGTGAAATCTTGATTCCCGTGCTCATCGCCGTGCCCGGCACGAGGCTGCTGGGATTTTTGCTGGGCTTTGTCTTTCATGCACTCCTCGCGACGCACTCTTACGTCGGGATCTATAGCTTCTCGGCCACCCTGTTTGCGCTGTTCGCCGTCTTCCTCCCGGAGTCTCTGGCCACACGGCTCCAGGCGCCGCTCTGGCTGCGCCGCGTGCTCACCGCGATGGCAGGTGCCGGCGTGCTGCTGCTGACGGTCTGGCTCCTCCGACACCGTTTGTTTTCTGGCGGAGCACTGGAACCGTTTTTGCCCGCGCCCCTTTTCAAGATCGGGATGCAGGCCGCCTTGGTTTATGCACTGGCGGGCTTCTGCACGATCGGGTGGCTCGGGCTCCGACACCCCGCCGAATTCCGCCAATCGGCACCCGGCACCCTGCGCGGGCTTTGGCCGCTGACCGCGCTTCCTCTCCTCCTGGTCCTGATCGGACTTCAGCCCTACCTCGGCTTCCGCACGCTGATGTGCTTCTCGATGTTCAGCAATCTGCAGACGGAGGGTGGGCGAAGTAATCATCTCTTGATGCCCAACTGGCTGCAGGTGACCGACTGGCAGCGGGACCTGGTCGAGATTATCGAAAGCAGCGACCCCAGTTTGTCGGCACTGGCTCAGCAGAGGCTCCAGATTCCATTTCTGGAATTGCGGCGGATTCGAACGACCACGGCTGATCCGATGTCGATCGTCTTTCGCCGCCAGGGGCAGTCGTTCGAGTTTGCTACTGCCGATCCTGCCACGCACGGCTCGATCCCACCACTCGGTCCGCTGGCGAAGCATTACTTTCGCTTCCGGCCCGTGGAGTCGGACCCAGACAAGGTGCGGTGTCGTTGGTAGGTTCGCGTCAGGTGACCCTCGAGCCACGGCGTCACCTTCACCGCAATCGGCTTTTCAGCCACCCGCGCAGCCGACTCAGTCGGTGGTGGCGCTCACTTCGTCGCAATGAATATTCCACATCCTCCTCCACCTCGGCCTCCCCGAGCGTCCGCGCGACCTGAAGGAGATTGCGCGCGGCCAGAGTGACGATCTCATCTCCGTGGATCAACCCTCGGAGGAAGCGGCGCTCGTAAGGCAACGGGAAGGTCCGGTAATGCTCTAACTGACCCGCGCATTTCAGGCAGGCCATGGTCCGCAAGCATTTGCTGCAACGGCAGCAGTTATTCATTCCATCGGGCTTTTCCCAGCAAACCCGGAGTCCGCGCTGCGCTGGCGCCCAGTCGGCAATTTCCAGTAACTTTTCGGTGCGCGAGCGGTGGGCGCCATAGTGCAGGAATTCCGTTCGCCGGGTGCCCAGCCAGTAATCAAAGCGAGGATCGGAACCCCAGGGCAGGAGTTCAAAGTGAGCCTGCGTCGAAGAGATCAGAAAGGAGCGGATGGCCGGACCGAGCGAAAAGGCGACAAAGGCCACGCCCGCACCGTGCGAGATCTCCCAGTTCACCGGCGCGGTCACTTCCCGAAGGTTCGTGCGCGCGGTGAGGAGTTGCACGCCGAGATCCGCGAGCAATGGCCGGTAGGCGGACGTCATCCCGGCAAAGGAACTCTCGTCCGCCAGCGGCACATCGAAGCCATGCACCATCAGCGCATGCGTGACGGACATGCCGTGCGCGGAAGGTGCGCCGGGCAGATGCTGGCGCAGCGTGTGAAAGGAATCCACGCCGCCCGAAAAGGCCTGGCAGACCACCGGGCTTTGCTCAGGTGGCGGGGCCGATGCGACTTGGCCGGCCTTCACCTCGCAGCGCCGGAACTGACCGGGAAACAGGACGAGGAAGGCCTCCTGATATTGTTCGAGGCCATAGAGCAGGCGCGGACACACCGCCCCTCTCACGTCGAGAGATTCTCCCAACGTCATCGCCAGGTGCAGCAAGGCGGGCACAACGGCATCGGCGCGGTCGCAGGGCCCCGGGAGCTGGGCCGATGGAAACTCGACCCACAGCCATTCCGGCAGGGAGTGATGGGTCGTCTGGTATTCCACCCGCGTGGCCACGCGAATCATCCCTGCGCGAGTCTGGATCTCCGGCGCGTGGACGATCATTGGGGGGAGTGGCACCCAGACGCCACATCGTTCCCAAGCAAGGCCTGGAAGTGCCGGATCATCACTTCGGGTGGTGCGTGCGCGGGGTCGAGGAGGGCGATGGGGTGGCGCGCCTGCCGCACCGCCGAACGCATCTTGATCTCGTAATATTCATTCCCCGCCACCGCGACGCAGGGAATCTCAAACACCGACGCGGCGACAACGGCATGAAACCGGGTCGAAACGATCGCTTTGAATTGCCGCAGACTGCCGACCGCCGCGCGGTAGTCGGAGTGGGGAGTCTGGACGGCATCAGGGTCCAAACCAGCGCGGGCAAAGAGTTGCCGCGTGATGGCGAAATCCAGCTCCCGGTCCGTGTGGAAACAGAATCCCTGGATGGCCCAGCGCGGAAATGCGCGAACCAGGGCGCGCAGGCCATCCACCCACCACTGCTCGACCTGCGGCGACCACCCGGACTCGAATTGCCTAAAGATGCATACTCCGATGGCCGGAGGAGCATTGCGGTCGCGACCCGTGATCGCTGCGGCGTCGATGACTTCACCGAGGCGATAGCCGTCGTCCGGTCGCACTTCCGCCCGCAATCCATGCGTGCGACAGAATTCCAGCGAAGCCTCATCCCGCACCACCACCTCCGCGCCTTGCAGGGCCCTGGCCACCGCCCTGGCCGCGCCGGCATCGCGGAAGGGACCAATTCCGATTGGCGAGGTCCGGATCAGGAGTCCCATCGCCCGGGCCACGCGGATGGGCCGGAGCATGTAGTGCAGATTAAAAAAGTCCGTCAGATAACCACCGCCGACGAGATGCAACCCGGACGCGGAGGTAAAGGCCTCATGCCAGTTCCACTCGGTCGGGTGCCAGCGATGAAAGCGCAAGGCGAGTCGGTACCAGCGCGCAGCCCAGGAGTCCGTCGGTCCCCGCGATGCCGCGTGATCGCCCAGTTTCCAGAGACAGCGCTCGATGATCGGCTGAGGCAAATCCCAAGGAGCGCCGACGAGTGGCACGCCCGGATGAGCTTGGCTGGTGTGCCCAGGCTTGGGGGTGAGCAGGCTCATCTGGCTGCCGTGGGCCTTGCGCAGGTCTTGTAGCGCGATCGCCAGCGTCAGGTCATCGCCGGTATTTCCCCAGCCGTACCCGCCCCAGACCAGACAGCGGTCCGCGTGCTGTGCATTCGCAGTTGGGAGTTCGTTCAGCATCAAAGGTTGCGTGGAGTGGGGCTGGGCGCTCGGCGGCAGTCGAGGCCCCATCGTAGGAGTGCTGCGGGACATGGAAAGCCCACACCCCAAAGCAGGGAAGGTTCCACCTCACCACACTGCCGCGCCGCCGATCTGCCACTCCTCGTCACGGTGCGCTCGGTCAAGGTCGTCCGCTGGCTGCGAGGGCAACTCTTTCTCCAGCCTCGCCACGCGCCAGCCATCGCCGCCTGCGCCAGTTATTCGCCGGTTCGTGAGGGGAATTTTGGACGCCGTTGACACTCCCCCGGACAGGGTTCGGGGAGTGAGGGGGTCCGGCTGCCCCGCAGGTGTCTTGATTCAGTATTTCCTGCGAATGATGATCGCGCAGAGCAGGCCGGCCGCGATGGACGCGCCGACGATCAGCCAGAAATGACGCTGAGTATCCGCCAGCCCGCTGTGAATCTCCATGCCCAGCAGGCTGGGCACGGCCGTGAGCGGCAGGAAGAGCGCAGCCAGAATATTGAGCCGGTGCGCCGCCGCCGCCTGGCTGGCTGCGCTGGCCGCCTGCGTCTCCGCCTTGCGCGCGACGATGTAGCTGAGTCCGAACTGCGCATCCTGGAGCAGCAGTTCCGCCGTCCGCTCCAGCGAGGCCGCCCGGTCCCGGTGATTGATGAGTTCCCGGTCTTCCTTCACCATGTCCCGTGCTTCCTGCAGCGCTCGGTGCAGACTGCGGATGGTGCGCAGCACGGGCGCCGTCGCTTCCAGTATCGTGTGGTAGGCGGCCGCCGTAGCTGCCGCTGTCTCCTGACTGTCCAGCAGCAGCCGCGTTTCGAACACATTGAGAAAGTCCCCCAGCGTCCCGGACGGCATCACCTTCCGGTGCGCCATCCATTCCCCGCCCGGACTGCGCCAAAAGAAGGCCGGCGTGCGCTCCACCGCATCCGGCGCCGGGGCTTCGTGGAGAATGAGGAGCAGATGCCCCTCCTGGAGCATCGGGCGCTGCGGCCCCGCATCGCGCCCCAGCCGACTGCGAATAGAGTCAGGAATCTGCCATGAGCGCGGCAGAGCAGAAGGCAGAGGAGTCGAATCAGTAGTCATACCGCCCAGCCTGGCCCGCGCCTCCGGGCAGGCAAGACGGATTGCCTCCAGTCCACGCGCGGCCTCCGGGGGGATGAATGCCGTCGCCGACGAACCCGCGCGGTTCCCGGAAAATCAATACGGCACTCTCCTGCCGGGAAAAGGAAATGGCTAGGGAAACGCTGATTTAATCAGACGCGTGGGCAAAGGTCATGAGGAGGTGCGGGGTCGTAGAGGGATGGAAGCCCAACGGAGTTTCGCGCAGACCGAGTATAGCCGCAAAAAGAAGATCACCCGGCGGGAGAAGTTCCT
>JANNXQ010000299.1:0-49766 GCA_031409655.1 Chthoniobacteraceae bacterium
CCGAGGTCACCCCGGAAGCGTGGAGCAAAGCCCGGACGCAACGGCACGCACCGCGAGCCGCTGGGCTTGAGCGGTTCGCGCCGTGCTGTGGTGGTGCGATCAAAACCGGACACTCCGCTGCGTGGCGCTCTCCCCATCCCGCAGGGCCTCCTCCATCGTCGGCGCGATGAAAAACCTCAATGACCTCGCCGCCTCCCTCCGCACCTGATCCGCCATCTCCTCGCCGAGCTTTGCGCGGGCAGGCTTTGCGCCTCCGCTCTCGCGCTCGAACTCGGCCTCGGCCGCACACGGATTTACGAGCTTCGCACCGGGTATCTGCGCGCCTGTGCTCTCGGTGCGGCGGACGCCTGGCAACCGCGCGCTTCGGGCGGCGATCATCATCCAGACTGGCCGCCGGAGGCCGTCGCGCTCGCCACCCGCCTGCTTTCCTCCTCGCCGCGCTCCTCCTACAGTGCCGTCGCCAGCGAGCTCTTACGCCGTCTCCATTTCAAGACCGACCGCGCCAGTGTCCGCCGCTGGGCTCTCACCCACCGCCTCGCCCCGGACACCCGCTACAAAAAGCCCGCCAAGCCCGTCCGCCGCTGGCAGGCCAGCGACTACGGCGCGCTCTGGCAATACGACGCCTCCCCTCACGCCTGGCTCCCCGGCCAGCTGCAAAAACAAGCCCTCCTCGACATCCTCGACGACGCCACCCGCCTCAACACCGGTGCCCGTCTTTACCCTTCCGAGACGCTCCTCGCCCACTTCGATTTCCTCTCCCGCGTCTTCCTCGCCCACGGCCTCCCGCTCGCCCTCTACGTCGATTACCATTCCTTCTTTTTCACCCACTCCCCGGACTCTTTCACCCAGCTCGGCGAGGCCCTCCATTTTTACGGCATCGCCCTGCGCTACGCCCCCACTCCCCAGGCCAAAGGCAAGATCGAGCGCCGCCACGACTACTGGCAAAAACGGCTCCCGCCCTTGCTCGCCGCCGATCACATCCTCGCCCTCGAACCCGCCAACGCCCTCCTCGAGCAACTCCGCGCCCACGCCAACGCCCACGAAATCCACCGCGAAATCGGCTCCACTCCCAGCGCCGCACACCAGCAGGCCCTCGCCCAAGACCGTTCCAGACTCCGCCCGCCTCCAGCCTGCCCTTGGTGGCGTTTCCTCTGGAGCCTCCGCTCCACCGTCCGTGTCGGCGACGACGGCAAAGTCCCCGTCCGCTCCCTCCGCCTCTCCGTGGACGCCCCGCCACGCTCGCGCCTCATCCGCTGCCTCCTCCCAGACGGCGACATTTTCTTCCTCAAATCCCCTCCCGCAAAATCCTCCCTCCCCCTCATCCTCCTCCATTCTCCGGTTTTCTAACCCTGCCTCAAAACCCTGTCCGGTTTTGATCGCACACAGAATTCCGGTTTTGAGTGATACACGACATGAAAGGACATTTAATTTGACAAAATATATCCGAGCGTCTTTTCTGAAACTATTCGTTCCCCTCTGCGTTCAAACTTCTGCAGCAACGCGCGAAATAATCTTTATCGGATTTTTCTTGCACAACCGACCACAATCAAAGTAAAAACCACATCAATGAACCCCTCCAAACTGCTCAGCATCTCCGCCGCAGCCCTCTGCGTCCTCGTCTCGCCTTCCTTTGCGCAGACCACAGCCACTACCGACCCAGCTGGATTTATCACCGCGACCGTTGCGGGTGGTGGTTCGGTTGCCGCCCCGAAATTGTCGCTCATCTCGCCGACCCTCATGCAGCCCGTTGCGTGGCAGGGCGCGATCACCGCTTTTAACTCCGCAGCGAAGTCCCTCACCGTCTCTGGGACTCCATGGACGGCAAATCAGTTCAACGGCGCTGCTGGACTTCATTTCGTGGAGATTATTTCCAACACTGGTGCACCCAATCCAGTCCCTGGATTCTGGGCGGGTATCGTGACAACCGGAACGAATGTCATCACGACCGATGTTGACATGAGCAGTTATGCAGTGGTGGGTGCTGCAATTCGGATTCGGAAGCATGTGACGATTGGTAGCTTTTTCGGTGCTACGAATTCTGCTGGATTTCTGTCATCAGACGACCCGACAACTGCTGACGAAGTTCTGATTTACAGTAATGGGACGGCGGCGTCTTATTTTTATTACATTGGCGGGGGAGGGTTCCCGGCCGGTTGGTACGATTCGAATTTCGCGTTGCCCGCTGGAGAAGCGGAGAAAGTTGCGATTGCTCCGTTTCAAGGTGTCGTAGTCAAGAGGAGGGCTGCAGCGGCATTGAATATCGTTTCGATCGGTGCGGTGAAAACTGGCAATACCCTCACTCCCGTCCAGAACGCATTAAATGTGCTTGGGACCGTATCCGCTAAAGGGCTGACGCTCGACGGTAGTGGACTTTATACTGGAAACTTATCGACTGGCGTGAAGCCGTCCGATGACCCGACTACAGCTGACGAGGTGACCTTGTATTCGCCAGCGGGCGTTCCAACGAATTACTTCTACTACGTGGGTGGCGGTGGCTTCTTGGCTGGCTGGTACGACTCTGGATTTAGCACTGCCACTCCGATTGGTGGTACAGTTACGATTGCGGCTGGTACCTCAATTGTCGTCAATCGTCGTGGGGGCGGTAGCTTCAACTGGCCGCTTCCTTCGCCAACAAGTTTCTAGTCGGACCGAAGTGTTTTACTCGATGGAAGTGCTTCAAATTTATTTTAACGTCATGAAAAAAATACTAATTATATCACTTACACTTGCCGCATCCTTAGTTAAGGTAAATGCAGCAGCGATTACGTTCTCTGCGGTGCCAACCGCTAGAATCTTACAAGATCCCAGTGGAAATGCTATCCCAAATGCATTGGTCTTGGTCGGAACGTTTGACAACGTAGGAGCAATCTCATTGTTGAACCCGACGCGCTCAATGCAGCAGAACTTCGACCTCATGTCGCAGTCTGGAGGTTGGCGGCAATTTTCGCTTGGGGCGCTCACCTCGACATCCACCGGCAGAATTGGTGGAGCACAGAGCGTATCGGACAGCAGCACGGTTGCTGACACGTTCAACGAGAAGCCGCTTTTCCTGTGGGTGTTTAACAAAGGCACTGTTGCAGGCTCAGATCAGGTCGGAATTTTTCGTTCTACTGGAACCGGCGCTTGGACCTTTCCAACCAATGGAACTGTGGGTGACAGTGTGACGTACTCCACCGCTCCGGCCGCTGCACCTACTATTCAGTCATTCGGCGGAGCGGGAACTCCATCGTCTAGCGCGCTCCGACTCACACCGGTTCCAGAGCCCGCAACCGCAGCTCTACTGATTGTTGGTTTGGTTGGCTATGCGAGCCGCCGTCGCCGGGCGTAACGTCAACGTTTTCGAATTTCAAATGTCAGAGAAGGCAAGCCGCAAGGCTTGCCTTTTCTGTTTTCAGCAATAGCCTAAAAACACCATGCCCCAATTCCGGTATGTAGCTCGCGATGCGTCAGGAAAGCTGATCGACGGGGTCTTGACGTGTAATGATCGTGCGGCGGCGATTTATCAGGTCGGACAACTCCGTTGCACACCCATCAAGATTGAACTCGTTGCTGGGGCGACTTCGGGAGGGAGCGCAACGCCCAGCGCTGCCCCGGCAGCAAAAAGTGATGCCGGGAAGCAGGGGCCAGCTTCCGTCTCGGCCGGTTCGCTTCAGACCCTGAGCCACGGTCATCAATACCTTTTCACCGAGCAACTCGCCCATCTGCTGACAGCGGGCATGACGCTCGACGAAGCGCTCGGCGTCCTCGAGAAGCGGCTCAAGCATCCGAAGCTGAACAGTCTGTCCAAAGGTCTGCATCAAGCCTTGGTGGACGGGCGCAGCCTCTCCCAAGCACTCCGCGATTATCCGCGCATTTTCTCCCCCTTGTACGTCAATCTCGTCTCCGCGGGCGAGGCCAGCGGGGCCTTGGGTGACATCCTCAAACGCCTCGTCGCTCATCTTGCCGATGTGAAGGGCTTGCGGGACCGCGTCCAGCAAGCGCTCATCTACCCCGCCGTCCTGGTCGTCGCCGGCCTTGGTCTCATCGTCGTTTTCATGACGGTGATGGTCCCGAAGCTCACGACCTTCTTCAAGGGCACCGGCCAGGCGCTTCCACCCGCGACCCAGATGCTGGTCACGGCCAACCACATCATCGTCACCTACTGGTGGGCCGGAATCCTTGCCGTCGGTGCTCTGGTGATGGTCTTCAAGGCCTTCACCCGAACTCCGGAAGGCAGGCGTGCATGGGACTACTTCACCTGGCGGATCCCGCTCTACAGCCTCATCATCCGCTATCGTTTCTACGCGCAGTTTGCCCGCACCCTCGGTACTCTCGTGGAAAATGGCGTGACGCTCCTTCGCTCGCTCGAATTGCTTGAGGACGTGGCCGGAAATGAGTATGTCCGCACCCGGATGATCGATGTGCGCAAAGCCGTCGTTGACGGCGCAACGCTCTCCATCGCGCTCGGTGAGCAAAAAATCTTCCCCGAACTCTTCATCGATATGATGGCCGTGGGTGAGCAGACCGGAAAATTCGGCAGCACCATGCAATTGATCGCGGACGTTTATGAGCGCGAATTGGACAAGCAGATCAAAATCGTTTCCACGCTCATCCCGCCAATCGTGATGATCGCGATCGCCGCCATCGTCGGTCTCGTCGTCTACGGTATTCTCAGCGCCGTCTTTGGCCTCACTTCGGGTCTGCGCGGTGGGGTTCATTAGCGAAGTTTCGGAAAAACTTCCGAGGGAGTAGATGGCTCGCCCCGAGAGCGCCATCCCCCAATCTCCACGCAGAGCTCGGCTAAATTTGAACGCTGACAAAGCGATCTACTCCAACTAACCCTCTCCCCGTGCCTTCCCCTTTCCTCCCGCGCCTCCTCCGCTGCGTCCTTCTCGTAGCTTGCGCTCTGCCTTGGGTCTCGAATGCCCAGGACGTCAAGGTGCAGGCAACGCCCTTCTCTGTCTGGCTCGATCTTGAAATGTTGGCGGCGCCAAACCCACCGAAGCTTTCCCTCCCAATCTGGCTCGGTTCGGTGACCCGCAACGTCATCCCCGACGTCTTCGGCAAACCCGCAAAAACCGTCTTCCGGTTCCCCTTCCGGCGCTTCGGCGACCTCAACGACCAGATCCTCCTTCGCGTCTTTTTTGACGACTTCAAAGGACTCGCACCCACTGTGACCGGCACCTCGCTCGGCGGCGTTCCTCGATTCCTTCACGGCCCCTTTGGTGCCGGGCTCGATCTTCCGAGTTCCGAGACCATAACCGTGCCGATGAATGGCATCGACATCATCGAGATCGAGGCTCCGGGCGAAGGTCGCAACCTGCGCGGCGCATTCATCACGACGCTCAAGCAATCCGAAGCCTGGCATGCGCTCGATTTCAATCCTGAGAGCAGTCTGATGGATCCGTTTAAGAATGCGCCGTCCTCCGAACCCGTGACCGACGACATGTCCCTCTATGGCCGTCTCCGGGCGACGATCGATCCAGGGATGATGAAATTGACTCCGCGCTCGGCGGACAGCGGCACGTGGGAATTCGAACTCGGCGCCCTCCCTCGCCTCGCCATCATCACTTTCGATATCCTCAATGCCGACGCGCTCGCCGCGCCGGAACTCACCGTGAACGGCTTCGCCCTCGGGCCCGTCGCCCTCCAACTTCCCGACCTCGCCGATCCCGGGTACCAGGCGACCGTGCGCGCGATGGATGCGGACGTGCGCTTCCGCTACACGGGTTGGCTGCGTTGTCAGAAGGCCGTTCCCGCTTCGTTGCTCGCGTTGGGATTGAACAAAATCACCGTCCAACTCTCTAAAGAATCAGGGGCTGTCGCCGTTCGTTCCTTGGAGTTACAGCTCAAGAATAACTGATCGAGCGTGCGGCCTTCCTGCTTAATTATTTTCCCATGAAACGCTCCCTCCGCCGCAACACCCCCGCTTTCACCCTGCTTGAGATCATGCTGGTCGTGCTGATCATCGGTCTCCTCATCGGCATGGCGATCAAGTTCACCGCTGGCCATATCGGAACGGCGCAAACTGTCCGGGTGAAAGGCGACATCGAAAACTACCGGACGCTGCTCTTGATGTATCAGACGCAAAACGGGTTTCTGCCCAGCACCGAGCAGGGCTTGAAGGCCCTCGTGGCCAAGCCCGAAACAGACCCGCGCCCTCGCAACTGGCGCCAGTTGACCGATCAGCCTCTGCGGGATCCATGGGATCTGGAGTACTTCTTCGTGGCTCCCGGTAAGCACAATGCCTCGGGCTACGACATCTTCTCCGCTGGCGCGGATCGCATTCCCGACACCGCCGACGACATCGGCAATTGGGAAAACGCCATCAAGTAAGCTCCGCTCTTGATTCGAGCCTCACTGCATCGGCAGTTTGATCTCGACGCGTTTTTGGCCCCGGAGGACCGTCGCGGATACGACTTCGCCAGCCATATGTTTGGTCAGCAAGTGCCCGATTAGCTCGCCTTCGGTCATGCGGCTTGAAACTCCCGCGATCTCGACCAGCACGTCCTCTGCACTCACGCCGGCATTCTTGGCCGCGGCGTGTTTTCCAAACTTCCCCACGCCCTTGACGTAGAGCGCCAGCTTGCCTTTCTCGATGCCACGCTGAGCACGCTCTGCATCGGGCAATTCTTCCAGGACCATCCCGCCCGTGGCCATGCCCCGCATCGGCCAGACACCCACTCGTTTCGAGATGTCGGTCCGGGTGCGCCAGCCTTCCGGTAAAGTGATCGTTAGTGCCTTCTTCACCCCATTCCGGACCACGACGGCGGCGAGCTTGCCGGATTCCGGAGCACGGTGCAGCACCCAACTGAGATCTGCACTGGAAATGAGCGCCTGATTGGCGAGCGAGAGCAAGTCGTCGCCGGGCAAGAACCCCGCCGCCGCACTTATCGAACTGGCAGCAACCGATCCGATACGCGCGGCCTGGTCCGGAGCCAAGGTCAGTCCGATCGTCTCCGGCGAGGGCTGCGGATAGATGAGGTTGAGCGGCATCCGTTCACCTTTTTCCCGGACCGCGGTGCGAAAGGCATCGCCGATTTGGTGGCAGTGGACGCAGCTCTGCACGACCTTCCCCTGCCAATCGAGTTCGCGAGGGTAGCGAGCCGCGAGGGCGGGGATTTCCACCGGCATCTTGAAAGGCGTCGGACCGCCTTGTTTTCCTTCGAGCGAGGCTTTGTTTGCGGGATAGCCGCGGTGGATTCCGAGTGCTCCCTCCAGGGCCACTTTGTAGCCTGCGGTCGTCGCATCCTGAGTATCGCGTTGGTGCTTCCACGAGCCGTAGCGCCCGTAAACCGTCCCGTCGCCATTGAAGAACAGCGTGGAAAACGATAAGTCGTAGTCGAACTGGAAACGCGCGAGATCCAGCGTGTTGGCATTGATCAACCGCACGCACACGAACTGATCGAGCAGGGGAGTGAGCTCCGTTTCCTGCAGGAGCACTTGGGCATCGATGCCCGCGCACGCGAGACACGGGACGCACCGCAGCACGACGAGCAAAGGTTTGCCCGTGCGTTTCGCTTCCGCAAAGCCGCGCTCAAAGTCATTGTAGATCCACCGCGCATCGCCAAATATGGCCGCGCGATCCTTCCGCACGGCGCCTTCCCGATCCTTCACCGTTTCCGCCACGCCGTTGCAAGCGGCCATGAACAAAGCGAGAGCGAGGAGTCGGAGTGGGGAGTGCATGACTTACGGTTTGAACCTAATCAGTGAATTTGCAACTCCCCCGCTGCCAGCGTGCCCTGAAAGGGATTGGCGCCGCCTCAGCGCTTCGCAGCGCCTTTGATGCTGAAGTCGTCGTAATGCACGTCCACCGCATTGGTCGTGAGACTGACGAGCGACTTGGTATCGTGCGCGATGCCGGCGGACTTGAAACTCCCGACGGGCTTGCCGTCGATACTCACGCTGATCTCATCGCCTGTCGTCTGCACGACGAGCGTGTGCCAATCGTTCAGCGCGAGCTTCACCGGGAAACGCGTGCCTTTCGCGACGAGCATCTTTTTCTCCTCGTCGGTAAGTTGGTTCGCCTTCTTCCGATCGTAGAGGCCGCCCTCGAGAGTGAAGCCGCCGGTCTTCGCATCGGACAGATTCACGGACGTGGGGCTGATCGTCGCCTGGCAGATGTGCCCGGCGTGCGAGCCTTTGTAGCCCTTGTCGTCGAACCACACGTTAAAGCTCTTCGCCTTGTCGCTCACGAAACAGAACTTCACCGCCACCTCGAGATCGCGCTCGCCGTCGAACTTGATGTTATCGACCGCCGAGTGATCGGAGGTCGGGGCGGTGATGCCGACGAGCACGCCGTCCTTCACGACGCTGGAACTCTTGTAGTGCCCCCAGCGCGGGCCGAAGGCGTTGCTGGAAAAGTCATCGGCAAAAATGACGCGCGAGTATTCGCCAGCAAAGGCAACGGTGGAGAGGAGCGAGGTGAGAAGGAGGAGGGTTTTCATGGGATGAAGGAGCGGCAGAGTGACGGCTCGCGCGGGATTGGAAAAGGCGATTGTCATCAGTCGATCCAGTTCGCCTTCACCCTGCTCGGTGCCATCCTCGCGCTGACCGTCGATCCGCGCTTTGCCCTCCCCCCGTGCTCACCGGTCTCGGGCTCCTCATCGCGAAAATGCCGTGGAATCGCAGCGCGAGCGCGGCGAACTGCGCGCGCTGAACTGATTGTTGGATCCGCGCGGGCTGCGTTCTGGCCATGGCCCTGGGGTGGATGCGGGCACTTTGCATTTCCCGAAATGGCGATGGTCAGGATTGTCTCCGACGCCGCGTTGGAGTTGCATCCATGTCCCACCATCATGAAGCCACCTTGCGCACGCTCTTCTCCGCGCACCTCCGCAATGCTCTCTTCATTCCGCGAGGACCCCAAGCTCACCCTGGTTCATTTTGCGCTGACCACCTGCCCGTGAAATTCCTCGTCACCGCCGTCGTGTTTGCCTCCGCGGCATCGCTGGGGGCGGCCACTTTTGAAAAAGACATCCTGCCCCTGCTGGAGACCCATTGCCTTGATTGCCACGACGCTGACGCGAAGAAGGGCGACCTCGATCTTTCGCGCTTCACCGACGAAGCCGCGGCGATGCAGGACCGCGCGATCTGGCGTTCGGTGTTTGAAAAGATCGAGTCGCACCAGATGCCGCCGCCGAAACGGAAGTCGCAACCGACCGCGGGGGATCGGCAGCAATTCATGACCTGGATCAGCGACATCGCTGCGCGGCCCGACCCAGCGCTCGGCGCGCGCGATCCCGGCCAGCCCGTGCTGCGCCGCCTCACGCGGCTGGAGTACAACAACACGGTGCGCGATCTCTTCGGACTGGAGATGGATGTGTTCATGTTTCCCGAGCGGCTGCCGGTTTCGAGCAAGGCGTACTTTCAACCCGCGACGGGAGCGCTCGGTGCGGAGGTCGAGGTGCCGGTGCGCGAGTATGGCCTGAAGTATCCCGTGCTCCTCCCGGAGCTCGGCCTGCCCGGCGAAAACCGCGCGGAGCATGGCTTCCGCAATCGCGGCGAGGCCATGAATCTCTCGCCAATGCTGCTCGAGCAGTATCTCGCCGCCGCGCGCGAGATCGTCCACAGCCCAAAGCTGCCGCAGCTCAGCCGCAGCTTCCGCGCGCTCGTCGCCGATCCCGCACAGCCATTGCGAGCCGAGGCTGTGGAATCCACTGCCGAAGCCACGGAGCGGGCGCCGGTGTGGGCGGCGGCACAGGAGTTCGCGCCGAATCTGAATCTGCCTTTTCAAGCGAAACGCGGCGAGGTGGTGACACGCGATTATCAACTGCGCTTTGCGATGCAGACGGCGGCCGCCGAGGGCACGGGCGGAGTGTGGGACGCGAACGCGCGCAGTCTCGTGGTGAAAGCGGGCACGCCACTGCGGGTGCGCTTCGGGCCCGGCGCAACGAAGGCGCTCGTGCTGACGCCGCGCGAAGACTTGTGGATCGCCGGCTTCTCGACTGCGGGCGAAACGTCGGGCGAATCGCTCTTCACCAATCACGCGAAGCAGCAGAAGACGCTCACGCTCGCGCTCGGCCTCGAGGGCGGCGCGGCCACGGAGGGGGTCACGGAACTCGCGGTCTGCGTGCTGAGTCGGGACCAGGAATCGGGGACGGTGGAAGTGACGGCGAAGTTCAGCGGCGGCGGCTCCGCGCAGCTCGCACACGATCTCATCGAGGGCGGTGGACGCGGGAATACGTTCTTCGCCTTCCGCGCGCCGCCCGGGGAGCACATCGTCGCATTGCAGGCGGACGGCTCGCGGTTCTCCGGCAACTACGTGCTCTTCGACGATCTCGCCTTCCTCACCGACGGCGCAAACGTCACCGCGCCTGCGCCGATCGCCGGGCCGGCGCGGCGCATCAGCGATCGGGAGAAGGGGGCAGTCGTGCGTCAGCGGCTCACGGATTTCCTCGCGCGCGCCTTTCGCCGTCCGCCCTCGGAGCGCATGGTCGCGCGCTATGCCGGGGTCTTCGACGATGCGCGAAAACGCGGCGCGCCTTTCGACGGTGCGATGAAAGCCGCGCTCGCCGCGGCGCTCACCTCACCCGAATTTCTCTACCTCGCGGAGGCCGGGGCCGGACGCGGCAAAGTCCGCGCGCTCGATGACTACGAACTGGCCGCGCGACTCTCGTACTTCCTCTGGTCCGCGCCGCCCGATGAAGCGCTGCGCGCCGCCGCCGCGCGCGGCGAACTCCGCACCGAGGCCGGACTCGCAGCGCAGGCCCTGCGCCTGTTGCGCGACCCGCGGGTGCGCGAGCTGGGCGAATCCTTTGCCACCCAATGGCTGCGGCTCGATCAACTCACCACCGCCAAGCCCGACCCGAAGCTCTTCCAAGGTTTCTACAGCGGCCCGCAGGGCAAAGTGACGCTGCACAGCTCGATGCTCGTCGAGGCGCTCCTGCTCTTTGAGACCGTGCTCATCGAGAACCGCAGCGTGCTCGATTTCCTCGCCGCCGATTACACCTGGCTGAACCCCCGCCTGGCAAAACTCTACCGCATCGCCACCCCGGCGCTCCGTGGAAAGACGAGCGACGGCAACGTCCTCATCGACGCCAAACTCAACGCCCGCTGGGTGCGCACTCCCCTCTCCGATCGCGTGCGCGGCGGCTACCTCACCATGGCCGGCCCACTCACGATTACGTCGCTGCCCACGCGCACGAGTCCTGTAAAGCGCGGCGCCTGGCTGCTCGAGACCGTCTTCAATCGTCCGCCACAGGAGCCGAAGATCGCCTTCGTTTTAAAGGAGGACACCCACGCGAAGGCCGAGCCGCAGACGGTGCGCGCGCGCTTTGAGCAGCATCGCAGCGAGCCCGCCTGTTACTCGTGCCACATCCGGCTCGACCCACCCGGCTTTGCCCTCGAGCGCTTCGATGCCATCGGCGCCTGGCGCGAACGCGATGGCGCGCAGCCGGTCGATGCGCGCGCCGAGTGGAGCGGCCAGCCCTTCGACGGTCCCGCGCAATACAAGGCGCTCCTCGCCGCGCAACCGCAGGAGTTCACCCGGGGCTTCGTCGAGCATCTGCTGAGCTTCGCGCTCGCGCGCAAGCTGGAGATTTTCGACATGCTGGCCGTCGCGGAGATTGCGCAGGCCTCGGCCGCAGACGACTGGAGATTCCACCGCGTCATCATCGAGATCGCGAAGTCGTATCCATTCACCCATACCCGCAGCGCCCCATGATGCATCGTCGCCACTTCCTCCGCGCCGCCGGCGTCACGCTCGGCCTGCCTTTTCTCGAATCCCTCGCGCGGGCCGTGCCCGTCGCCGCGCCGCGCCGCTTCGCCTTCATCTACACGCCCAATGGCTACCTGCAAAAAGCGCTGCTGCCGGAGAAGGTGGTCCCGGGCTTCAGCCCGCTCGCCCTCACGCCCACGCTCGAACCGCTCGCCTCCGTGCAAGGCGACATCACGCTCGTCACCGGGCTCGACCGGCAATTTGTCGGCGGCACCGGGGTCCACGCGCAGTGCGGCTCGTGCTGGCTGACTTCGAGCGCACCGCCGGAGACGCTCGACGGCGGCTTCCCCACCAACACCACCCTCGATCAACTCATCGCCCGCGAGATCGGCGGCCCGACGCTGCTGCCGTCGCTGGAACTGAGCTGCAACGATTTCACCGATCACAAGGAGACCCGCTACTACGAAAGTGTGTCGTGGTACGCGCCGGGTTACGCGGCGAACGTGGAGAAAAATCCGCGCGCCGTTTTCCAGCGACTCTTCGGCAAACCTGACGCCGCCGGCACCCGCAGCGTGCTCGACGTAGTGCTCGCCGATGCCAGGGCGCTGCACGCGCGACTCGGACGCAGCGACCAGGAAAAGCTCGGCGAATATCTGGACAGCGTCCGCGCCACCGAGCGGCGGATCGAGACCGCGGAGAAGATTTCCGCACGGATGAAGGTGCCGCCCATCGCTCCGCCCGCGGGCATTCCCGAGACGCGCCGCGAATATCTGCGCCTGCAAGCCGAGCTGTTCGTGCTCGCCTTTCAAAACGACCTCACCCGCGTGGCCACGCTGGTCGTCGATCCAGAGCGCTGGGATTCGCCGCGGATGTTTCACGGCCTCTTCGACAAACCGCAGAATCATCACGTCCTCACTCACACCAAAGGCGACGACGCCAAAGCCGCGGTCGCGAAGATCGACCGCTTCCACATGGAGTTCTACGCCCACGTCATCGCGCGGCTGCGCGCCACCGACCTGCTCGATTCGACCACGCTGGTCATGGGCAGTGGCATCAGCGACGGCGACCAGCACAACTACGCCGACCTCCAGGTGCTCATCGCCGGCGGCGGCTGGAAGCGCGGTCACTTCCACTACGCCGGCAAACGGCCGCTCGCGGATCTCTGGCTGACCATGGCACAACAGGCGGGCGTGAAGCGGGAACGTTTTGCGGACAGCACCGGAACGCTCCACGAACTCCTATGAAAGTCGCCAGCATCCTTTTCATCGCACTCGGTAGTCTGGTGTGCGCCGCGCCGCCGCCGCGCGCCGTCGTGGAGCGGTACTGCATCGACTGTCACGACGGCGAGGCGAAGAAGGGCGGCGTCGATCTGGATGCGATCCTGGGCGAGGACGTCGCGCAGCACGCGAAGGTTTGGGAAAGGGCGATCAAGCAACTCAATGCGCGGCACATGCCGCCTGTGGGCAAGAAGCGGCCGGATGAGGCGGGATATGCGGAGGTGGTGACGGAATTGACGGCGGAGCTGGATGCGGCGGCGGCGCGGCATCCGGAGCCGGGGCGCACGGCGACGCTGCGACGGCTGACGCGCACCGAATATCAAAACGCCGTGCGGGATCTCCTGGCGGTCGAGTTCGATGCGCAGGCCGCGCTGCCGGCCGATGAGTCGAGTCATGGCTTTGACAACATCACCGTGGGCGATCTCCCGCCCGCGCTGCTCGATCGCTACCTCACCGCGGCGCAGAAGATCGCGCGGATGGCGGTGGGAAATTCGGACAAGCCAGAGATCACGACCGTGCGCGTGCGCGGTGATGTGACGCAGGAGTATCATGTGCCGGGGCTGCCGCTCGGCACGCGTGGCGGGGTGCTCATCCCGCAGGTGTTCAGCCGCGAGGGCGACTACGAGGTGCAGATCCGACTCCAGCGAGATCGCAATGAGCAGGTCGAGGGCATGCACGGCGCGCAGCGTCTGCAAATCCTGCTCGATCGCGAGGTCAAGGCGGAGTTCACGGTGAAGCCGGCGAAGGATAAGAACTACGAGAAGATCGACGCGCAGCTCAAAGCGCGGCTCCACATCGCGGGCGGTCAGCACGATCTCGGGGTCACCTTCCTGCCCGAAGGCGCACCGGTGCTGGAGCGACTGCGCCAGCCTTACCAGGCGAGCTTCAATTTGCACCGTCATCCGCGACTCTCGCCAGCGGTTTATCAGGTGACGATCACCGGGCCGTACGATGCGCGTGGGTCCGGTGATACGCCGAGTCGGCGTTTGATCTTCGGCAGCGGACGCACCGACGCCAGCGCGGTGCTCGCACCGATTCTGCGCCGCGCGTGGCGGCGTCCGGTGACGGAGGAAGATCTCGCGCGGGTGCTGCCCTTCGCCCAGGAGGCGCCGAGCTTTGAAGCCGGCATCGAAGCGGCCCTCGCGGCGATCCTGGTCAGTCGCGAGTTTCTTTTCCGCACCGAGGCCGATCAGCCGCAGTCGCCCTACCGCCTCAGGGATCTGGAACTCGCCTCGCGCCTCTCCTTTTTCCTCTGGAGCAGCATTCCCGATGACACGCTTTTAGAGGGACCGCTCGATGTGGAAAGACAAGCGCGCCGCATGTTGCGTGATCCGCGCGCGAAGTCGCTGGTCACCAACTTCGCCGACCAGTGGCTGTATCTGCGCAATCTCGAATCCATCACGCCGGATGCGCGCCTCTTCCCGGACTTCGATCACAACCTGCGCGAATCGCTGCGCACCGAGACCAGCCTGCTCTTTGACGACATCCTGCAAAACGACCGCAGCGTGCTGGAACTGCTGCGCACCGATCGCACCTGGCTCGACGAACGCCTCGCCGCGCACTACGGCATCCCGCACATCCATGGCAGCCGCTTTCGCGAAGTGAAGCTCGAGCCCGCATGGCAGCGCGGCGGCCTGCTGCGCCAAGGCAGCGTGCTCACGGTCACCTCATATGCCACGCGCACTTCGCCGGTGATTCGCGGACATTGGATTTTGAAAAACCTGCTCGGCACGCCGCCACCACCGCCACCCGCGGATGTGCCCGCGCTCGATGGCGTGATCTCCGAGTCCCTGCCCATCCGCGAACGCCTCGCCAAGCATCGCGAAAACGCCGCGTGCGCGAGTTGCCACAATGTCATGGACCCGGTCGGTTTCGCGCTGGAGCACTACGACGCCATCGGCCGCTGGCATGATCTCGTCGAAGGTCGCAAGGTCGATGCGCGGGGAGGGTTTGCGGATGGCAGCGAGTTTGACGGCGTGGATGGTTTGGAGGCAGTGCTCTTAAAACGCTCGGAACTTTTCGTGACCACGCTCACCGAAAAACTTCTCACCTTCGCCCTCGGTCGCGGCCTGGAAGCGCACGACGCGCCTGCCGTGCGCCAGATCGTGCGCCGTGCGGAGGAGAATGGCTGGAAATTTTCTGAGATCATTGTCGGGATTTCCGCCAGTGTTCCGTTTACCATGAGATCCTCCGCCCCATGAGCACCTACACCACCCGCCACACCCTCTCCCGTCGCACCCTGCTCCGCGGGATCGGGGCCACGCTGTCGCTGCCATTTCTCGATGCCATGGTGCCGGCGGTCACGGCGGCGAGTCGCGCCGTGCGGCCAGCAAAGCGGCTCGGCTACGTTTATATTCCGATGGGTTGCGACATCACGCGCTGGACGCCCGGTGTCGGCAGCGGGAATCAACTCGGAGAACTCTCTCCCATCCTGCGAGCGCTGGAGCCGGTGAAGCAGCACTGCACCGTCCTTTCCAATCTCGAACTCGAGCCCGCGTATCCCGGCACCCACGCCACGTCGAACGCCTCCTTCCTCAGCGCCGCGCGGGTGAAACACACCGAGAGCAGCGACTACTTTAACGGCACCACGGCCGACCAGATCGCGGCGAAGGCCATGGGACAGGAGACGCAGCTGCCATCGCTCGAGCTGGCGATGGATCTGATGCAAGTCGTCGGCCAGTGCGACAATGGCTTCGCTTGCGTTTATCAAAACAACCTCTCGTGGTCTTCACCCACGACGCCGCTTCCCGCCGAGGCGCATCCGCGGCTCGTCTTCGAGCAGCTCTTCGGTGATGGCGGGAGCAAGGCCGAGCGGCAGGCCGCCCTGCGTCGTCGCGGCAGCCTGCTCGATTTTGTGAAGGACGACATGAGCCGCCTCGCGCGGCAACTCGGGCCGCAGGATCGCGACCGCGTGAATCATTACTTGGAAAGTGTGCGTGAGGTGGAGCGCCGCATCGGGAAGGCGGAGGCCGCCGTCGCCGAAAGCGCCCTGCCGGATCTCGAACGGCCGAGCGGCGTCCCCGCCAGCTACGCGGAGCACGCGCGGCTGATGTTCGATCTCCAGGTGCTCGCGATGCAGGGCGATGTCACGCGCGTCATCACTTTCCAGCTCGCTCGTGAGACCAGCAATCGCACCTACCCCGAGATCGGCGTCAGCGATCCGCACCACCCGCTTTCCCATCACGGCAATGATCCCGCGAAGATCGAGCGCCTCGCGAAGATCAATGCCTTTCACGTGAGCCTCTTCGCCGAATACCTCGCGAAACTCGCCGCGACGAAGGAAGCTGATGGCTCGCTGCTCGATCACAGCCTCATCCTTTACGGCAGCGGCATGGGTAATCCGAACGTCCACGACCACACAAATCTCCCGGTCATCGTCGCGGGCGGCGCCAGCGCGGGCGCGAAAGGCGGACGCCACCTGCGTTCCGAGAAGACCGTGCCACTCGCGAATTTGCATCTCACGCTGTTGGATAAAGCCGGGGTGAAGCTGGAGAAATTCGGCGATAGCAGCGGCGTGATCGAGGTGCTGTGAAGGCTTTCACGTTTCTGTGGTTTCTCCTCAGCGTCGCCGCACTCGCGGTCGAGCTTCCGGATGCCGCGGAGAAACGGGACTGGGCGCGCACCGAGGCGCTGCTCTCGGCAAAATCCGAGGTGAATGCCGCGCAGGCCGATGGCACGACGGCCCTGCATTGGGCCGCGTATCACGACAAGCTGGACATCGTCACTCAACTGCTCGCGACGGGTGCGAAGGCTGATCCGGCGAATCGTTACGGCATCACGCCGCTGCTCCTCGCCGGTCAAAACGGGAGCGAAGACATCGTGCGAGTGCTCTTGAATGCTGGAGCGGATGCCAACGCGAAACAGCGCGGTGGCGAGACCGCGCTGATGATCGCCGCGCGCACCGGCAGACGCGGTGCGGTGCAGGTGCTGCTCGAACGCGGAGCGAAGATCGAAGCGAAGGATCACGAAGGACAGACGGCCATCATGTGGGCGGCGGCGGCAGGACATGCGGCGGTGATCGAGGCCCTTATCCGGGCTGGTGCAGATTTCCGCGCACCGCTGAAGTCCGGCTTCACCCCGCTGCTTTTCGCCGCCCGAGAGGGCCACGGCGCTGCGGTGTCCACTTTGCTCAAAGCCGGTGCTGATCCGCGCGAAGCCATCGTCACCGAGGAGAAAACCGGTGGCCGTGACGCTCCGAATGGAACCAGCGCCGTCGATTTCGCGATTGAAAATGGCCACTTCGAACTCGCCATGGCGCTGGTCAAAGCGGGCGCCGATCCCAGCGATCAGCGCAGTGGAGTTTCGCCCTTGCATCGCCTCACCTGGGTCCGCCGTCCGCCGCGGGGCGACGACGAGAGTGGGCAGCCACCGCCAGAGACGCACGGAAGCCTGACCAGTCTCGATTTCATCCGCGCGCTCGTCGCCGCCGGTGCCGATGCGAACGCCACGCTCACCGCCCGCGCCAAACCGCGCGCCTCTGGCTCCATCAACTTCACCGGAGCCACGCCCTTCCTCCTCGCCTGCCGCAACGCCGACCTGCCGATGATGAAACTCCTCGTCGCCCTCGGTGCCGACCCACAGCGGCCGAATGCCGACGGCTCCACCCCGCTCATGGCGGCCGCGGGCCTCGGCTGTTTCGCGCCCGACGAAGAGCCGGGCACTGATGACGAATGCGTGGCCGCCTGCGAGTATCTGCTCAGCCTCGGAGCCGACCTCAACGCCGTGGACAAAAACCAGCAAACCGTGCTGCACGCCGCAGCTTACAAGAGCCTCCCAAAGGTCGCCAAATTCCTCGCTGCCCGCGGCGCGAAGGTCGAAGTGTGGAATCAAAAGAACGACAAGGGCTGGACGCCGCTGCTCATCGCGCAGGGCTTTCGCCCGGGGAACTTCAAGCCGAGCGTGCCCACGATCGAGGCGATCATTGAAGTAATGCTGGCCGCCGGAGTGCCGCCGCCGCCCGCGCCGGATCGCGAGGCGCTGCCGAAGAAAAAGGGCTACGAGAACCGCTAGCTCCACGATGAAACGCATCGCGATCACCATGGGCGACCCGGCCGGGGTCGGGCCGGAAGTCTGCCTGCATCTCCTCGCCAATACCGAGATCGCGGCTGAGTGCGTGCCGATCGTCTTCGGCGATGCAGCCGTGCTCCGTGCGTGTGCGGCGAAATGTAGATTGCCCTTCGCCGTGCCGGTGCTTTCGCCCGCGGATTGGTCGCGCGACTTTTCCACCGTCACGCGCCCGAGCGTGCTCGATCTCGGCGTCATCGCACTCGATGCCTTCACGCCCGGCGCGAGCAATGCCGCCACCGGCGCCGCGGGCTACACCTATGTGAACCGCGCCATCGACGCCGCGCTCGCGAGCCAGGTCGCCGCCGTCTCCACCGGGCCGCTAAACAAGGAAGCCATGCACATGGCGGGAATCAATTTTCCCGGCCACACCGAGATCTTCGCCGCGCGCACCGGCGCCGCGCGCTGGTGCATGATGCAGTATTCGGAAGAGATCACCTGCACCTTCGTCACCGTGCATGTGGGCTACCGCGAAGTGCCCGCGCTGCTCACGCAGGAGCGCATTCTCGAAGTCATCGAACTGACCGCCGAAGGCTTGCAGCGCATCCGCGGGCGCGCGCCGAAGATCGTCGTCTGCGGACTGAATCCGCACGCGGGCGAGCACGGCCTCTTCGGTGATCGCGAGGAGGAGCGCATCATCCTCCCGGCCATCGAAGCCGCGCGCGCAAAGGGCCACGACGTCGAAGGCCCGGTGCCGCCCGACACCGCCTTCCTGCCGTGGAAGCGCAAGGCGACCGACGCCTTCGTCTGCATGTATCACGATCAAGGTCACATCCCGGTGAAGGCGCTCGCCTTTGACTGCGCGGTGAATACGACGCTCGGCCTGCCGATCGTCCGCACCAGCGTCGATCACGGCACCGCGCTCGACATCGCGTGGCAGGGCCAGGCGAATCCGAGCAGCCTCTTTCACGCCGTCCGTCTCGCGGTGCGCCTCGCTTGAACATCTGATCTTCATGAACCGCCGCCGTTTCCTCGCCACCCTGGCGTGCGCCTCGATCACCACGGCCCGCGCGCAGAATCGAGCCGCGTTTTTCACCCTCGCGCAGCACCGCGGACGCTGGTGGCTCCTCACTCCCGCGGGTGAGCCGTTCTTTTCCATCGGGCTCAATCACATCGATCCCTCGCCACTGCGCTACGCCGCGAATGGCGATCTGTGGCAGCGCAAATACGGCAACTCGATGGAGCGCTGGCTCAAGGAAGCCGTCGCGCCGGACTTACAGACCTGGGGCTTCAACTCGGTCGGCTGGACGCAGGAAGTCGTGACGCGCGGGCTCACCAATCATCGGCACTCGCGAGGGTTCACCTTCGAGGAATATCAGTGGCTTGGCCTGCCGTATTGCCATCAGCTTCCCTTCGCGGATTTCCATCAGTGGGAAACGGAGACGCGGCATCCGGATTTCACGAGCCCGGAGTTTGCCGAGTGGTGCGATTACGTGGCCCGCGAGCACTGCGCGCGGATGAAGGACGATCCGAAACTCATCGGGTACTTCTACACCGACTGCCCGACGTGGATTCACACCACGCCCACCACCTCGTGGAAAGGACCGCTCTTCGATCCGGCGAAGCTCCAGACCGAAGCCGGCCGCAAGGAACTCTTCGACCTCGCCACGCGCTGGTATCGCATCACCCACGACGCCATCCGCCGCTACGATCCGCATCATCTCATCCTCGGCGATCGCTATGAGGCGGGCCGCCCCATCGCCGACGAAGTCATCGACGCCGCGAAACCTTTCGTCGATGTCCTGAGCTTCCAGCACTTCGCGCCTTCCGAGAAGGTGGCCGCGAACCTCGCGGAGTGGCATCGGAAAACGGGCAAGCCTGTACTGCTCGCCGACCACGCCATCCAAGTCCGATCACCCGACGGCAGTGGCCGTCACGACGGCACCGGTTACGCGGAGACCCTGCGCCGGCTGCGCGAAGAACCCGGCTGCGTCGGCCTGCATCTCTGCGGCGCCTACCTGCGCAACGAAGCGCGGAAACGAGCCTTGCGCGACGCGTCGGAACAGCCCGACGAAACCGCGCTCGCCGCCATCACCGCCGCCAATCGAGAGACGCGCGAGTGGATGCTTCAGTGAACGCTGCTCGCACCCATCCATAGAGACGTAGCCGTCGGGCGTGGAGCGCGGACGGCCTCGTCCGCTTCTCATCACCCGGCGGACGGGGCCGTCCGCGCTCCGATCGTTCCGTCCGCATCTTTTCCCGAACCGCTCTACCGCTGCACCGCGACGGATTTGGGCGGGAGCAATTGCGCGAGACCGGCCGCCGCCCACGCCGTCGCAGCCGTGGAGATGAACTGATGCTCGCCGTGCGGATCGCCGTTCTCGAAGTAGGGCTGCGCTTTGAATTTCTGATGCGACTCGACGAGCCACGAGCCATCCGCGTGCTGCGTGCGCAGCAGGTAATCGCGGGCGCGCAGCACCGCGGGATCGTCGAGCGCGGTACCGGTGTGGCCGAGCATGAAGAGTGTCTGCGCCGTCGAGTAGGCGTCGCTCGTGCGCTCGTCGGTTTCCGCCCAGCCGCCGTCGTCGCGTTGCGCGGCGAGGATCGCGGCTTGCACCGTCCGCTTCACCTCCGCATCGCCACCGAGCAGATGCAGACCCCACAGCCGCCACAGTCGATCCTGCTGCGTCTTCAGCCGCACCTGCACCAGCCACGCCTCCGCGGCAGTCCGCGCCTTCACGACTTCCGGGCGCTGCGCGGGCGTCGCGTATTTCTCCAAGCCGAGCAGCACCAGCACCGTATCCGCGAGGTCCGAGCCTTGCAGCGGCGCGCGCCGGCAGGAGGCGATCCAACGGCCATCGGCCAGCTTCGGCTCCGCGTCCGCTGGGCGATCGCGGAGGCGCTGCACACCCTGGATTTGGAGCAGGTAAGTCACCATCGCCGTGGTGGTCTCATCTGCCGGGCGCTCGTCGAGGATCAGCGCCCAGAAGCCATATGCCGTGGTGGCCGCGCCGCCGGGCACATGCTCGCCGTCGTCCATGTCTTCGATGCGCTCCGCAAAATACTTGTGCGTCGTCTCCGCCTGCGAGCGCAGCCACGCCGCATCCGGCGCAAAGCCCGCCCGCGCCGCGGTGCGCACCGCGAGCATCGGGAGCGTCTGATGATGGCAGGAAAAACACGTCTTATTCTTCTGCCAGTTCGACGCTGCGCGCGTGACCAGCGTCAGCGCGCGTCCCGTCGCTGCCTCCACATCCGCCGTGGTGAACTCCGCCGCGCCGGCACTCACGAGCAGCAGTCCGAGGAGGAATGGCGCGATGCGGAGTGGAGAGATCATGGTCGTGCGGTGCGTGCTTTTCACTTACCCCGGTCGCAGCACGCTCTTCACCACTGCGCCGCTGTGCATTTTCTCAAAGGCCTCGCGCCATTCCGTGATCGGCCACACCCCGCCAATGATCGGCTTCACGTCGAACTGCCCACTTGCGAGCAGCGCGATGACGCGCTCCCAGATCGGCCAGTTGTGGGAAAAACTTCCTTGCAGTGTGATGTTCTTTTGCACCAGCGGATCAAGGTTGAAGCCAAGCGGTTGCGGACCCCAGCCGACTTTGCTGATCCAGCCCGCGGGGCGCACCAGATCGAGCGCGATCTTCAGCGTGAGGCTCGCGCCCGCGGCGTCGATCACCCCATCGCAGCCGAGCCCATCGCGCTGCTGCGCCCAGGCCTTCGCGTCGCCGATGATCGCTTCGCAGCCATACTGCTTTGCGATCTCCAGCCGGTGCCGATCCGCCTCCAGTCCCACCAGCGCCACCTCCGCGCCGCAGAGCCGCGCCATCGCCGCGCCGAGGATGCCGATGGTCCCCGGCCCGAGCACCACCACGCGATCCCCAGGCTCGATGCGCGCGTTTTTCACCACCGCATTGTAGGCCACGCAGCACGGCTCCGTGAGACACGCCTGCTCAAAAGGGAGCTGATCCGGCACATGGTGCAGGATACGCGCGGGCACGCGGACGTACTTCGTCATCGCGCCATTCACCCCGTAGCCGAAACCCTTCCGCGTCGGGTCCAGATTATAGAGCCCGCGCCGCGTCATCGGGTTGTTTTGGGAAATGATCGCCGCCGTCTCGCTGACCACGCGATCCCCTTCCTGCCAGCCCTCGACTTCCGCGCCGACCTCGACGATCCGCCCGCCGAATTCGTGCCCGAGCACCACGGGATAGTTCACTGGCCACGAGTGATCCGCGGTCCACTGGTGCAGATCGCTGCCACAAACGCCGACGTTGGCGACTTCGAGCAGCACGTCATTCCCGGCGATCGTCGGCCGTTCGATCTCCCGGATTTCGACGGAGTGCTTCTCGGGAGCGTAGTTGACGACGGCGGCGGATTTCATCGGGTGAGAAACGTGCCGAGTTTCCGCCGCATCGGCACGCGAAAGAATGCGCGAAATGCGACTTGGGCGGATTCAGGGGCTCCGGCTTGCCGCGGTTTGAAGGCCACCCCGGGCGCGCCGGGTCGAAGGTCCGGCGGGCTCTGGCGGGTGCTTTTTTGAGGAATCCCTGCGCGCCAGAAAAAGATTGTAAAATATTCTTGCGGGGCATGGGAACGCGTGTGAACCTCCCCCTCCCACATCTGCGAGGTTGATCACCTCGCATTTTTCGTCTTGAGCACCGCCGCCGTCCGTCGCCCACATTTTACCAAGCTGAAACCCAGAAACGCAGAAGCCGAAAGCCGACTTCTGCGTTTCTGCGCCTCTGCGTGTGGCGTGGATTCGAGGTTTTAAAGGCAAGATTTTAATTCGTTTCTTCCGCTGGCTGGTTGGCGGAATGAGGCGCCGACCGCAAGCAACCGCCCACTGAGCAATATCCCATGTCTGAACGCAAATATTTCGGCAAAATCCGCGAAGGCGCCGAGCCTCCAAACCTCATTGAAATCCAACTCGACTCCTACGTTGAGTTTCTCCAGGAGAGCGTCACGCCTAGCAAACGGAAGGAGACGGGGCTCCAGGCGGTCTTTAAGGAAGTCTTCCCGATCGAGAGTTACGACGGCAAGATCACTCTCGACTTTGCCAGCTATGAAATCGGTGAACCGAAGCTGAGCCAGCGTGAGGCGATGAGCGAGAGTCAGACTTTCAGTGCTCCGCTGCACGTCACCTTCCAACTGAAGGAGGAGAAGGGCACCAAGGAAGAGAAGGTCTATATGGGCGAGATTCCGCTCATGACGCCGCAGGGTACGTTTGTGATCAATGGCGCGGAGCGCGTGGTGGTCTCGCAGTTGCACCGGTCCCCGGGCATCTGTTTCGAGTCCTCGCTGCATCTGAATGGCAAGGTGCTCTTCAGTTTCCGGATCATCCCGGATCGCGGTTCCTGGCTGGAGGTTCAGTTCGATACGAACGATCTCTTGTACATCTATCTCGATCGTCGCAAGCGTCGCCGGAAGTTCCTCGCGACCACCTTCCTTCGCGCGCTTGGTTACGGTTCGGACGAAGATATCATCAAGCTCTTCTACACGGTCGAGAAGCTGAAGCTGAACGAGAACCTCGAGGAAGATGACATTGCCACGAAGGTGCTGATCTCGGACGTGCGCGACGGCGAAATCACCGTGGCGCGCGCTTTCGAGCCACTCACCAAGGCGACCATCCGCGCCGTGCTCGCCCTCGGGGTGAAGGACGTGCAGGTGGTCGATACCAAGGCCGACGATACCATCATCAAGGCGCTCAAGAAGGATCCGGCTCACGACGAAGAAGAGGCCTTGAAGGACATCTACCGTCGTCTCCGCCCTGGCGATCCACCGACCGTGCCAAACGCTCGCGGGTTGCTGAAGCGCCTCTTCTTCGATCCGAAGAAGTATGATCTCGGCCGCGTCGGACGTTATAAGCTCAACCAGAAGATGGGCCTGAACATCTCCCTCGAAGAGCGCATCATGACCAAGGAAGATTTCATCGCCGCGATGAAGTATCTCATCGGTCTGCGCCGGGGTGAGGGCACGCTCGACGATATCGATCACCTAGGCTCCCGGCGCGTACGCACCGTGGGTGAATTGCTCGCCAACCAGTGCCGCGTGGGCCTCGCCCGCACGGAACGTCTGGTGAAAGAGCGCATGACCTTGTTCGACGTGAACATCGAAGGTATGACGCCGCAAAAGTTGATCAATCCGAAGGCTCTGTCCGCGGTCATCCGCGACTTCTTCGGTCGGTCGCAGCTCTCGCAGTTCATGGATCAAACGAACCCGCTCTCCGAGTTGACCCACAAGCGCCGTCTTTCGGCCCTTGGACCAGGAGGTCTCTCCCGTGATCGCGCCGGTTTCGAGGTCCGCGACGTGCATCCTTCGCACTACGGCCGCATCTGTCCGATCGAGACGCCTGAAGGTCCAAACATTGGACTGATCTCGTCGATGTCCACGTTCGCGAGGATCAACGACTTTGGTTTCATCGAGACGCCGTATCGGAAGGTGGTGAATGGTCGCGTCACCGAACAGGTCGATTTCCTCACCGGCGATCGGGAGGAGAACTATGTCGTCGCGCAGGCGAATGCGCCGATCGACGACAAGGGTAAGTTCCTCGACCCTAAGATCTCGGTGCGTTACCGCGGCGACTTCCTCGAAGTCGAACCCGACAAGGTTCACTACATGGACGTGTCGCCCAAGCAACTCGTCTCCGTCGCCGCCGGACTTATTCCCTTCCTCGAACACGACGACGCGAACCGCGCCTTGATGGGCTCGAACATGCAACGTCAGGGCGTGCCGCTGCTCATTAGCGAATCGCCACTCGTCGGCACCGGCCTCGAGGGCAAGGTCGCCCGCGACTCGAAGGCTGTCGTCGTTGCCGAAGGCAATGGCAAAGTTGCCAGCGTCACCGCCGAGCAAATCATCATCACCAAGGATGGCGAACTGCCTGAAGGGAAAAAGAAGCTCAAGCACGACCCCTCCGAAGGCATCTACATCTACGACCTGCGCAAATTCATGCGCTCGAATGCCGGCACCTGCGTGAACCAGCGCCCGATCGTCAAGAAGGGTAAGAGCGTGAGGGCTGGCGACGTCATCGCTGACGGCCCGAACTGCGACAACGGGGAGCTCGCCCTCGGTAAGAACGTGCTCGTCGCCTTCATGCCTTGGAATGGGTATAACTTCGAGGACGCCATCGTCATCTCCGAGCGCATCGTGAAGGAGGACATCTATACCTCTATTCATATCGATGAATTTGAGATCGGCGCCCGCGACACCAAGCTCGGCCCCGAGGAAATTACGCGGGATATCCCGAACGTTTCCGAGGAAGCTCTGCGCAACCTCGGCACGGACGGCGTTATCCGCGTCGGTGCGGAAATCAAACCCGGCGATATCCTCGTCGGCAAGATCACCCCGAAGTCCGAGACCGAGCTCGCCCCTGAAGAGCGCCTCCTGCGCGCCATCTTCGGTGAAAAGGCCGCAGACGTGAAGGACACCTCGCTGACCGTGCCTTCCGGCACTTACGGCATCGTCATGGATGTGAAAGTCTCCGCGCGAAAAGAAATCCAGCGCGTCAAGCTTTCCCCTGCTGAATCGAAGCGTCAGGCGAAGGTCATCGAAGAAGATCACGCCAAGAAGAAGGAAGAGCTCCACGAGCAACTGACGGAGGCGCTCTCGAACATCCTCCTTGGTGAGAAGATCCCGCTCGACGTCGTCAACGCGCAAACCGGTGAAATCATCATCCCGGCCAACCGCAAGATCACCAAGACTCTGCTGCGTAAGCTTGCTGGCGTCTATGATCACGTGGACATCGACCCATCGCCGATTCGGAACAAGATCCGCGAGATCATCGGCCAGTTTGAGCACAAGTTCGCTGAGCTGGAACTCGAGCACGAGCGCTCCCTTGACAAGGTCGAGAGTGGCGATGACATCGATCCCGGCATCATCAAGCAGGTGAAGGTTTACATCGCGTCGAAGCGGAAGCTCTCCGTGGGTGACAAGATGGCCGGACGCCATGGTAACAAGGGTGTCGTGGCCCGCATTGTTCCTGAAGAGGACATGCCTTACCTCGCGGACGGAACCCCTGTCGATATCGTCCTGAACCCGCTCGGCGTGCCTTCGCGGATGAACGTCGGTCAGGTTCTCGAGACCCATCTCGGCGTTGCCGCCAAGGCCCTCGGGTTCAAGGTCGCGACACCCGTCTTTGACGGCATTAAGGAAGATCAGATCTTCGAATACATGCGTCAGGCGAAGAAGGTCGAGGGTTACACCTGGATCACTGAGAGCGGCAAGTCCACCGTCTATGACGGCCGCACTGGCGACGCGTTCGAGCAAATGATCGTCGTGGGTTACATCTACATGCTGAAGCTCGGTCACTTGGTTGCGGATAAGATCCATGCCCGGGCGGTCGGACCTTACTCCCTCGTCACTCAGCAGCCGCTGGGTGGTAAGGCGCAGTATGGCGGCCAGCGCTTCGGTGAGATGGAAGTGTGGGCGCTTGAAGCCTACGGCGCAGCTTACACCCTGCAGGAGCTCCTGACGGTGAAGTCCGACGACGTGCAAGGCCGCACCCGCATCTACGAAAGCATCGTCAAGGGCGACAACTCGCTCGAAGCCGGCACCCCCGAGTCCTTCAACGTGCTCATCAAAGAAATGCAATCGCTCGGCCTCGACGTCAAAGTCGGCGGCAAGAGCCCGATGGCCAACAGTGTCCCGCACCTCGTCCAGCCTCTCTAACACCCAACCAACCAACCACTCTTACTCCCTTCCATTTTCCCTCCTGCCAGTGCTCTGATCCGAGCGCTGGCAGAGGAAGGCGGGAGATGGCGTAAGAATCAAGAAATACAGACTTATGAGCGATCTTACTATTCGTGAACTGATGGGTGAAGAGCGGACTCTGGGCTTTGACCAGGTCGGCATCACGGTGGCCTCGCCGGAATCGATCCGGGCATGGTCCAGCGGCGAGGTGAAGAACCCCGAGACAATCAATTACCGGACATTCAAGCCCGAGAAGGGCGGTCTTTTCTGCGAGCGCATCTTCGGTCCCACGCGGGACTGGGAGTGCTCCTGCGGAAAGTACAAGCGCATCAAGCACAAGGGCGTCATCTGCGACCGCTGCGGCGTCGAAGTCACTCTCGCCCGCGTGCGCCGCGAGCGCATGGGCCACATCGAACTCGCGGTGCCGGTTACGCACATCTGGTTCTATAAGTGCATGCCTTCCCGCATCGGCCTCATGCTCGACATGTCGGGCCGGCAGCTTGAGCGCGTCATTTACTACGAAGACTACATCGTCATCGATCCGGGCCAGACGCCGCTCCAGCGCTGCCAGCTCCTGACCGAAGCGGAGTATCGTGAAGCGCAGGAACAGTACGGTGAGACTTTCCAGGCCGGCATGGGTGGCGAAGCCATCAACATGCTTCTTAAGCAGGCCGATCTCGCTGGGTTGCAGAAGGAACTGGAGGAAGCGATGGGCAACACCCGCTCCAAGCAGATCCGCAAGAAACTCGCGAAGCGCCTCAAGCTCGTGCAGGGCTTTGCGACCTCGCACACGCGTCCTGAGTGGATGGTGCTCGACGTTCTCCCTGTGATCCCTCCGGACCTGCGCCCGCTGGTCCCGCTCGAAGGTGGACGTTTCGCGACTTCCGATCTCAACGATCTCTATCGCCGCGTCATCAATCGGAACAACCGTCTCAAGAACTTGCTCCAACTCAAGACGCCGGATGTCATCATCCGGAACGAGAAGCGCATGTTGCAGGAAGCGGTGGACGCACTGTTTGACAACGGTCGCCATGGCCGCGCCGTCACTGGCGCCGGCAATCGCCCGCTGAAGTCCCTCTCCGACATGCTCAAGGGCAAGGGCGGACGCTTCCGGCAGAACTTGCTCGGCAAGCGCGTCGATTACTCCGGTCGATCCGTGATCGTCATCGGTCCCGAACTCAAGCTCCACCAGTGCGGTCTTCCCAAAAAGATGGCACTCGTGTTGTTCGAGCCCTTCATCATCCGCGTGCTCAAGGAGCGTGGCTACGTCCACACCGTGCGCAGCGCGAAGAAGATGATCGAGCGTCAGACACCTGAAGTCTGGGACATCCTCGAAGAAGTCACCAAGGGACACCCGGTCCTGCTTAACCGCGCTCCGACCCTACATCGTCTCTCGATCCAGGCCTTTGAGCCCCAGCTTATCGAAGGTGAAGCCATCCGCATTCATCCGCTCGTCTGTACGGCTTACAACGCCGACTTCGACGGTGATCAGATGGCCGTCCACGTGCCGCTGAGCGTCGAGGCCCAGATGGAAGCCCGCATGCTGATGCTGGCTCCGAATAACCTCTTCTCGCCCGCGAGCGGCAAGCCGATCACGACTCCTTCCCAGGACATTGTGCTTGGTTGTTACTTCCTGACCCAGAACCCGCGCAAGCTGGCTGGATCGAAGGAGCCCGAACGCCTTTCCCTCTTTGCTGACGCTAGTGAAGTCGAGTTTGCGATGGCTGAAGGTGCGATTCGCATTCTGGACCGCATCCGCCTGAAGAATCCCGATTACGGCATCGAAAACACGGTCTTCGGCGATCATACCAAGAAGATCCTTGAAACCACCGCCGGTCGCGTTGTCTTTAACGAGATCTGGCCCAAGGGAGTCGGCTTCTTTAACAAAGCCTGCGGCAAGAAGCAGCTCTCGGACGTGATCTTCCGCACTTACGGAAAGGCCGGCCACGCGGCCACCGTCGAAATGCTCGATCGTCTGAAGGAACTCGGCTTCTTCTGGGCCATGCGCGCCGGTGTCTCCATCGGCATCAGCGACATGATCATCCCGAAAGAGAAGCAGCTCGAACTCGACAGTGCCTACAAGCAGATCACCGTCGTCGAGAAGCAGTATCGCCAGGGCATCATTACTGATGGAGAGCGTTACAATAAGATCATCGACATCTGGACCCACGCTGGTGAGGAAATCTCGAACGTCATGTTCCGGACCCTCGAACACAACGAGGGCCGCAAGGAGCTGAATCCGGTTTACCTCATGGTGGACTCCGGCGCCCGCGGCAATCGCCAGCAGGTCAAGCAGCTCGCAGGGATGCGCGGCCTCATGGCCAAGCCTTCCGGCGAAATCATTGAACGCCCGATCACCTCAAACTTCCGCGAGGGTCTGACCGTGCTCGAATACTTCATCTCCACGCATGGCGCCCGCAAGGGTCTCGCGGATACCGCGCTCAAGACCGCCGACTCTGGCTATCTGACCCGCAAGCTTGTCGATGCCTCGCAGGACGTCATCATCAGCGAAGACGACTGTAAGACCACCGGTGGCATCGTCGTCCGCTCGATCTACGAAGGAGACGAAGAAGTCGTCGATCTCGCGACGCGGATCATCGGCCGCACCAGTTGCGAGACGGTGAAAGATCCAGTCAGCGCGACTACGCTCATCAAGAAAGGCCACCTCATCGACGAAAAGACGGCGCTGGCTATCGAGAAAGTCGGCGTGGAGCAACTCAAGATCCGTTCCGTCCTCACTTGCGAAAGCAAGCGTGGCTGCTGCGCGAAGTGCTACGGCCGCAACCTGGCCACGGGCCAGATGGTCAAACTCGGCGAGGCTGTCGGCATCATCGCCGCGCAGTCCATCGGCGAGCCCGGGACGCAGCTCACGATGCGCACCTTCCACATCGGCGGCGTCGCCTCCGGCACCTTCAAGCAGCCAGTCATCAAGGCGAAGAACGACGGTGACATTCGCTTCAACGACCTCCGCGTCGTACAGAACCTCGAAGGCCAGTGGATCGCCCTGAATAAGAACGGAACCGTCACCATCCATGCCAAGGATGGCCGGGAGCTTGAGCGCGCCAACATCGTCGTCGGCACCACGATCAACATCGCTGATGGCACCCATGTAAAGAAGGGTGACACCGTCGCGCAGTGGGATCCGCACAATGTACCAATTCTCACGGAGCGCACCGGCAAGGTGGAATTCCGCGACATGATCCAGGGCGTGACCATTAAGAAGGAAGTCGATGAAGCCACTGGCGTCATGGGCACTGTCGTCATCGAACACAAAGAAGATCTGCATCCCCAGATCGTCATCGTGGACGAGAAGACGAAGGAAGTCCTCGCCAGTTACTCCATCCCGGCCGGTGCGCACGTCGCCGTGGCCGAAAAGTCGAAAGTTCAGGCCGGCACTTTGCTCGCCAAGACTCCGCGCAAGGTCGCGAAGACCAAGGACATCACCGGCGGTCTGCCGCGGGTGGCCGAGCTCTTCGAAGCCCGCCGTCCGAAGGACGCAGCCGAGATCGCGAAGATCGACGGCGTCGTCGAAATCGGAGGCACTGTCCGCGGGAAGCGCAAGATCATCGTCAAGGACCCTGAGACCGAAGCCGAGGAGGAGCATCTCGTGCCGATGAACAAGCACATCATCGTCTTCAAGGGCGATCTCGTGAAGAAAGGCCAGCAGCTCACCGAAGGACCCGTGCCTCCGCACGACATCCTCGACGTTCTCGGACCTCAAGCCTTGCAGGAGCACATGGTCAATGAAGTGCAGGAAGTCTATCGCCTCCAGGGCGTGGAAATTTCCGACAAGCACATCGAGATCATCGTCCGGCAGATGCTGCGCAAGGTGAAGATCACCGATCCCGGCGATACCTCGATGCTCTGGGGCGATCAAATCGATCGACTCACCTTCGAGAAAGAGAACGACGAAGTGCAGGCGAAAGGCGGCAAGCCCGCTGAAGCGGTACCCGTGCTCCTCGGGATTACCAAGGCCAGCCTTGAGACCGAATCCTTCATCAGCGCCGCGAGTTTCCAGGACACCACGCGTGTCCTCACCGAAGCTGCCACGCTGGGCCGCATCGATCACCTCCGCGGCTTCAAGGAAAACGTCATCATGGGGCACCTCATCCCGGCTGGCACTGGCTTCCCGCTGCACCGCGACGTGAAGATCATCCAGCTCGGCGAGGGCTTGGGTGGGGCCGAATCAGCCGCCCCGGAACAAGTCGCTGGCTAAGCGAGTCCACAACTGTAGTAACGAATGCCGAAGGCTCACCACCTTCGGCCTTCGTGTTTTCGGGCGATTGGAAGCGGGTTTGGCCTGGCCCGAATGTTTCGCAGCAAAAAAGTGGTGGCGGATTTTTCCGGCGGCCACTTGAGTAGCGACGTCAGCGCGCTGCTGTTTCGGCAGATCGATCACGGCCTCGGGGTCATCGGAATCCACCTTTGCTCCGTCTCGGTCCGGTTTCGTTCTGGCCCCGACAATAGCCCCGCACGCCCCGGCCCCAAGAACGCCGGTGCGACCCGGTTGAATCGAAGAACGTTCCCTCATCGGCTCGCCATGAAAGTCCTCCGCATCTGCCTCCTCCTCCCGCTCCTCACCTCCGCGCTCGTGGCGGCTGACGCCCCGCCGACCCCCGCCGCGCGACTCGTCGGCGTGGCCTCGGTGGACATCACACCCGACTACCCTGTGCGGCTCAGCGGTTACGGCAGCCGGCGAAATGTGAACGACGGAGTGGCGCAGCACATCTTCGCAAAGGCGCTGGCGATCGGTGGCGACAAGGAAGGTCCGGCAGTGCTGGTGACGGTGGATAACTGCGCCGTGCCGGGTACGATCCGCGAGGAAGTCCTGCGTCGTCTCGGCGCGAAGACCTGGGTGCGCAGTGAGCGCTTCGCCATCGCCTTTAGCCATACGCACTGCGCGCCGATGCTCAGTGGCGTGCTGCAGAATCTCTTCAGCATGGATATCCCGGCAGAGCACGTCCCGGCGATCGAACGCTACACGCGCGAATTCACCGACCAGCTGGAGCAGGTCGCCCTCGCCGCGCTCGCGGATCGAAAACCCGCGCAGCTCGCCTGGGGCGTGGGCCGCGTCGGCTTCGCGAAAAATCGGCGCAACTTCCCGAACAAACCCATCGACCACGATCTGCCCGTCCTGCGCGTCACCGGCGAAGATGGCCGCGTGCGCGCCATCTTCACGAGCTACGCCTGCCACTGCACCACCATCGGCATCGAGAGCATTCACGGTGACTGGGCAGGCTGTGCGCAGGAGGCGCTGCAGCGCGAATTTCCCGGAGCCATCGCGCTCACCGCGCTCGGTTGCGGCGCGGATCAAAATCCCGACCCACGGCGCACCCTGGAACTCGTGGTGCAATATGGCGAAGCCGTGGCCGCCGAAGCGAAGCGGCTCGCGAACGAAAAACTCACCCCCATTGGCGGCGCGCTGGAGTGCCGCACGCGGCAGATCGAACTCGCCTACGCCCCACTCCCGACGAGGGCCGAATGGGAGACGCTCGCGCAATCGACGACGCCGTCCGTCGCATATCATGCCCGGAAAAATCTCGCGCGCCTCGACCGCGGCGAAACCCTGCCCACACAGCTTCCCTATCTCGTGCAGACGTGGTCCTTCGGTCGCGATCTCGCCATGGTCTTCCTGCCCGGCGAGGTCGTCGTGGACTACGGCCTGCGCCTCAAACGCGAGTTCGACCGCACCCGCCTCTGGGTGAACGCCTATGCAAACGATGCCCCTTGCTACATCCCGTCGCGACGCGTGCTGGAGGAAGGCGGCTACGAAGGCGCCACCGCGATGGTCTATTACGACCGCCCCACAAAGTTCGCGCCAGAAGTGGAGGAGCGCATCATCGCCGCCGTGCATGAGCTGTTGCCGAAGCAGTTCCTAGCGAAGCCTACTCCCTGAATTCGCCCCCTGTGGCGTGTTTCTGTGAAACGCTACAGCCCCTGAGGTCGCAGCACCCTCCCCCGCCACCGCGGCACGCTGCTCAGGTCCAGCCGTTCGCCTTTGAACTCGATCTGCTTCACCGGCTTCGTCCCGTTCGCGCTTTCGCGTTTGAGGACGCTCGTGATTTCCATCCAGCGCACCTCGGCGAATTCCAGCTTGTCCTTGCCGATGGACCGCTCGTCGTCTTCCGAGAAAGTGCCGATCACCAGCATCACCGCATGCGGCTGCTGGAGCCACTATTCCACCCAGCGTTGCTTCTTGATCGTGAAAATCTCCGCGCCATCGGTCTTGCGCTTCGTGAGGTGGGAATTGCCCGACTTCAGTTGCAGGTAGAGCCGGCGCTCGGTGCCTTCGCCGTCGTCGTTGGTGAATTCCAGCTCCATATCCAGCCCCTCGTCCTCCGTGTCCGGGGTCTCGAAGCACTTCTGGTCGGCGCGGGCCAAAGGCCCTCCACAAGCCAGCCCAGGGCTAGCGAGGAACGAGCGCCGCCCTGGGACCGGAAGCAAATAGGATGCAAAGACCCAACGGGGCACAACAATCCTCCGTCGTGCCGCAATCCCTCGCCCGCGTTGTCATCCATGTCGTCTTCAGAACGAAAACTCGCATGCCATTTTTCAAGGATCCCGACCTCCGCGCACGGCTCCACGCCTACATGGCAGGTATCCTGCAAAGCATCGGCTTCGAACCGATCCTCATCGGCGGCGTGGAAGACCACATTCACATCCTGTGCAACCTCTCCCGCACCGTCACCATCGCCGGTTTGGTGGAAAAGGTAAAACACAGCCCCTCCAAGTGGATGAAGGATCAGGGCCCGGTCTACGCGGATTTTTTCTGGCAAGGCGGATACGGCTCGTTCTCCGTGAGCCAATCGAACGTCGGGCAAGTGCGCCAGTATATCGCGACTCAGGAAGAGCATCATCGCAAGGTGTCCTTTTAGGATGAATTCCGCGCGCTGTGCCGCAAGCACGGGCTGGAGATTGATGAACGGTATGTGTGGGATTGAACCGCCGTCGTCGGCAGCGCGGGCCGAAGGCCCGACAGCAAGCCAGCCCAGGGCAAGGCCGCGTCTTACGCGGACGCCCCCTGGGATCCCGTGCGAAGAACGAACAACGCCCCAACGGGGCACGGCAACCCGTCCTTGCGAAGCCCCGTTGGGACATTGGTCATTCTGGTTTCCAGACCCAGGGCGGCGCTCGTTCCTCGCTTGCCCTGGGCGGGCTTGCGGCAGGCCGTTGGCCTGAAATTCAGTCGTGATCGCCCGCGAGCGTCACGAAGTCCGCGGCGTCGCGCCAGAGTTCCTTGAGGGTGAATGACTGGCAGTCCGCCAGCTTCACCACCAGCGTCGCATAGATGTCGTCGAGAAAGCCCTTCTCCGCGTAGCTCATGAAGACCGACGGATGCTCCAGCACCGCCGGGCGGTCGCGTCCGCAATGGCTCGGGAAGACGAGCTCTCCGGTCGTCTTGGTGGGGGAGAGATGGTGTTGTTCCTCACCTGCCGGGAAGCCAGCGGTCGCACCCGTTGGCCGGTATCACTTCGTCTTACCTGCGCCTGCTCTGGATCCATCGGGGAAAATGATCCGAGTCTCCGGCAGAGCGACTTTGAGCGCCGGCCAGCTTTCTTTCAGCAGAGCTTCGCAATCGATGAGGTCGAGGCTCTGGAGTCCGGTGAGATCTTTGAGGACTGGCGCGCCCCGCAGGCACGATAACTCCGAGCCGATGATGACTCGAAGCTACGCGCTCAGGAGCTGGCGCAAGACGTAAGGCAGGATGCCGCCGTGGCGGACGTAATCGACTTCGATGGCGGTGTCGATGCGGCTGCGCAGGGCGACTTTTTCCTCGGTGCCATCCGCGCGGTGGATGACGAGGGTCACGTCGCTCATCGGCTTGATGTCGTCGCTCAGGCCGAGGAGGTCGAAGGTCTCGGTGCCATCGAGCTGGAGCGTCTGCGCGGTCATGCCTTCGGGGAATTGCAGCGGTAGGACACCCATGCCGCACAAGTTACTCCGATGGATGCGCTCGAAGCTCTGGGCGACCACGGCTTTCACACCGAGGAGGCGCGTGCCTTTGGCGGCCCAGTCGCGCGAGCTGCCGGTGCCGTATTCCTGGCCGGCGAAGATCATCAGCGGGACGCCGGCCGCCTGATACTTCATCGAGGCGTCGTAGATCGGGACGGTCTCACCGTAGCACTTAGTCACGCCGCCTTCGGTGCCGGGGACCATGAGGTTCTTGATCCGCACATTGGCGAAGGTGCCGCGGGTCATGATGCGATCGTTGCCGCGGCGGCTGCCGTAGCTGTTGAAGTCTTCGAGAGCGACGCCGTTTTCGCTGAGGAAAGCGCCCGCGGGGCTGGTCTTCTTGATCGCGCCGGCGGGCGAGATGTGATCGGTGGTGACCGAGTCGCCGAAGATGCCGAGCGGGCGCGCGCCTTTGATCTCGGTGATGTGGCCGGGCTCCATGCCGAAGCCATCGAAGAAGGGCGGCTCCTGGATATAGGTGCTCGCTTCGTCCCACGCATAGACTTCGCCGACGGTGCCCGGGATTTCGTTCCACTTCGGATTCTGCGTCGCGAAGTCGGTGTAGAGTTTGCGGAAGACTTCGGGCTTGAGCGCGCTGGACATGGCGTCGCGCACTTCGGCGAGCGAGGGCCAGATGTCTTTGAGGTAAACGTCGGCGCCGTCCTTGCCTTTGCCGATCGGGTCTTTGCTCAGGTCGATATCGACGGTGCCGGCGAGGGCGAAGGCGACGACGAGCGGCGGCGACATGAGGAAGTTCGCCTTGATGTTCTGATGCACGCGCGCCTCGAAGTTGCGGTTGCCGGAGAGCACGCTCGCGGCGACGAGGTCGCCCTTGGCGATGGCTTCCTCGAGTGCGGGATGCAGCGGGCCACTATTGCCGATGCACGTGGTGCAGCCGTAGCCGACGGTCTGGAAGCCGAGCTGATCGAGGTAAGTCTGGAGGCCGGTCTTGGTGAGGTAATCGGTGACAACGCGCGAGCCTGGCCCGAGCGAGGTCTTCACCGCGGGGTTCACCTTCAGGCCGAGCTCGACGGCCTTCTTCGCGAGCAGGCCGCTGGCAAGCATCACGCTTGGGTTGCTGGTATTCGTGCAACTGGTGATCGCAGCGATGAGCACGCTGCCGTGGCCGACGGTGGCGTCGCCTTGTTGCGTAGGATTCTTCGATTCGCCGTTGAGATGCACGGCCACGTTTTTGGAAGTGAGTTCCGCGGCAGGTTTGCCGTAGCCGCCTTCGGGCAGAGCTTTCGAGAAGAGCGTGCGGAAGGTGCTGCCGAGTTCGGGCAGATTGATGCGATCCTGCGGGCGCTTCGGTCCGGCGACGGCCGGGACGACGGTGGAGATGTCGAGTTCGAGCTCCACGCTGTAGTCGATCTGGCCGCGCTGCGGGATGCCCCAGAGACCCTGCGCCTTGTAGTAGTTTTCGTTTGCGACGCAGAGCGCTTCGCTGCGGCCGGTGCCGCGAAGATAGGTGATCGTCTCTTCGTCGATGCCGAAGAAGCCCATCGTCGCGCCATACTCGGGCGCCATGTTCGCGATGGTCGCGCGATCCACCACGGGCAGCGACTTCGCACCGGGGCCGTAGAACTCGACGAACTTCCCGACGACCTTCGCCTTGCGCAGCATCTCAGTCACTTTCAACACGAGGTCCGTCGCGGTGACCCCTTCGCTGAGCGCACCGGTGAGATAGACGCCGACCACTTCCGGCGTGAGGAAATACACGGGCTGCCCGAGCATACCGGCTTCCGCTTCGATGCCGCCGACGCCCCAGCCAACGACGCCTAGGCCGTTGATCATCGTCGTGTGCGAGTCCGTGCCGACGAGAGTGTCGGGGTAATAGACGCCGTCTTTTTCGAGCACGCCCTTGGCGAGATATTCGAGATTCACCTGATGCACGATGCCGATGCCGGGCGGTACGACGCCGAAGGTTTTGAACGCCTGCTGCCCCCACTTGAGCAGCATGTAGCGCTCGCGGTTGCGTTTGAATTCGAGATCGAGATTGAGCTGGAGCGCCTGCGCGCTGCCGAAGAAATCCACCTGCACCGAGTGATCCACCACGAGGTCCACCGGCACGAGAGGCTCGATCATTTTTGGATCGCGCCCGAGCCGCGAAACCGTCGAGCGCATCGCCGCGAGATCGACGAGCAGCGGCACGCCGGTGAAATCCTGCAAGACCACGCGCGCGACGACGAAGGGGATCTCGACTTGCGCCGGAGCCTTCGCGTTCCAGTTCGCGAGCGCCCGCACGTCCTCCTCGCGCACGCGCTTGCCGTCGCAATTGCGGAGCACCGACTCGAGGACGATGCGGATGGAGATGGGCAGGCGCGAGATCGGCCCGATTCCCTGTTTTTCCAAGGCTGGCAGTGAGAAGAGCCAGCCCTGTATGTTATTCCCTAGGTCAAACGTCTGCAGCGTCTGGAATGCGTCGTTCATGATGGACGAAGAAGAAAGCCGACCCGCGCCGCCGCGACAAGCGTGGCGTGGGGATGGAGCGAGAATTCCCGAAATGGAGGAGATCAACCCAGCGCGTCGAGCATCCGCTGAAGCTGGGCAAACTTTTCTGCCCAAGCGGTTTCACGTCCGCGATGCTCGTCGAGCACGACGGCTGGCACCTTCTCAGCGAAGCTCGGATTTGAGAGCTTGGCGCGCACTTTTCCGAGTTCGTCGGCCACTTTGGCCATCTCCTTTTCGAGGCGCTGGCGCTCGGCGGTGGCGTCGATGAGGCCTTCCAGCGGGAGGAGGAGTTCGCCAAGTGGGGTGATCGCGGCGGGCGTTCCTTTCGGCGCGGGCCAGGCGGCGTCCACGATGTCGAGCGTCTCGGCATTGAGCAGAAGTTTCAGCACATCGACCTCAAAACCAGGCAGGGGATCGGTGGCGCGGAGGACAAAACGCACGCGCTTGCTGCTGGCGATATTGAAGTCGCGCCGCAGGCCGCGACCGTGATCGACCACTTCGTATTTCGCGTTTGCGAAACGCTCGTCGCTTTCGGCCAGCCCGTAATGCGCCTTGAAATCCGCATCGAGCGGCGCGGGCCAGCGAGCGACCATGATCGTTTGCCCGCCTTGATCCGCGGGCAGGTCGTCATTGAATCCGAGCCCATGCCACAGCTCTTCCGTGATGAAGGGCAGGAAGGGATGCATGAGTCGCAGAGTGTGCCCGAGCACGAAGTCCACGACGGCGGTGGTGTTCGCCTTGCGCGCTGGGTCGGTGCCGTTGAGGACGGCTTTCGAGGCTTCCAGATACCAGTCGCAGTACTCGCTCCAGAAGAAGCGGTAGATGCCCTGCGCGGCGTCGCTGAAGCGGTACTCGTCGAGCGCGGACGAGACTTCGCGGATCGCGGCGTCGAGGCGGAGGAGGATCCACTTGTCGTCGCTCGTGAGCAGCGCGGGATTGATTTCGCCTTCCGTTTCGCCGCCCTGCATCTGCCGGAAACGCGCGGCGTTCCAGAGCTTCGTGCAGAAGTTGCGGCCGAGTTCGACGTTCTTTTCGTCGTAGGCCACGTCGGCACCGAGCGGGGCGCTGCGCATCACGCCGAAGCGCAACGCGTCCGCGCCGAACTTCGCGATGAGGTCGAGTGGGTCGGGGGAATTGCCGAGGGACTTCGACATCTTGCGGCCCTGCTTGTCGCGGATGATGCCGGTGAAATAGACGTTCCGAAACGGCATCTCACCCATCCACTCAAAGCCCGCCATGATCATGCGCGCGACCCAGAAGAAGATGATGTCCGGTCCAGTGACGAGGTCGGTGGTCGGGTAGAATTTTGCGAGCGTATCCGTCTTCTCCGGCCAGCCCATCGTGGCGAAAGGCCAGAGCCAGGAACTGAACCAGGTGTCGAGCACGTCGGGGTCTTGCTCCCAGCCTTCGCCCGCGGGTGCGTCGAGTCCGCAATAAACTTCTTCGCCGCGATACCACACCGGCACGCGATGGCCCCACCAGAGCTGGCGTGAGATGCACCAATCCTGAATGCCGCTGAGCCAGTGCTCGTACACTTTCGCCCAGCGGTCTGGGTAAAACTTCAGCGCTCCGTCTGCCACCACCGCGCGTGATTGCTCCACGCTCGGATATTTCAAAAACCACTGCTCGCTGAGGCGTGGCTCGATCGGTACTTGGGCGCGCTCGCTGTAGCCGACGTTGTTTTGATGCGGCTCTTCTTTTTCGAGCACGCCGGATTGGCGCAGGCATTCGATGGCAACCTTGCGCGCCTCAAAGCGGTCGAGCCCATTGAGCGCGTCGCCAGCGAGCGCGTTCATCGTGCCGTCGGGAAGCATGATGTCGATGATCGGCAGGCGGTGCCGCAGTCCGATCTCGTAGTCCGCCTTGTCGTGCGCGGGTGTGACTTTGAGCACGCCAGTGCCGAAGGCGAAGTCCACATGATCGTCGCCCACGATCGGGATGCGCGCCTGATTTTCCAGCGGCAGCGGACGACGGATGTGCTTCCCGATGAGGTGCGCGTAGCGCGGGTCCTTCGGATTCACGGCGATGGCTGAGTCGCCGGGGATCGTCTCCGGGCGCGTCGTGGCGATGGTCAGCCAGGTGCCCGGCTCCTCGGCGACTTCCACTTTGAAATAATAGAGCGCGCCATTCTGCGGCTTCATCTCCACTTCCTCGTCGCTCAGCGCGGTGAGCGATGCGGGGCACCAGTTCACCATGCGTTTGCCGCGATAGATGAGCCCCTTTTTGTAGAGATCGACAAAGACCCGCGCGACGCAGCGGGAGTACTCCGGGTCCATGGTGAAGCGCTCGCGCGACCAGTCGCACGACGCGCCGAGCTTCTTGAGCTGCTGGATGATGATGCCGCCGTATTTCTCCTTCCAGTCCCAGATCTTCGCCACCAGCGCCTCCCGCCCGAGATCGTCGCGGTGCTTCATCTCGCCGGATTTGCGGAGCGCCTTCTCGACGACGTTCTGCGTGGCGATGCCGGCGTGATCAGTCCCCGGCAGCCAGAGCACTTCCTTCCCGAGCATCCGCGCGCGCCGGGCGAGGATGTCCTGGATGGTGTTGTTCAGCACATGCCCGAGCGTCAGGACGCCGGTGACATTCGGCGGTGGGATGACGATGGAATACGCGGGCCGCCGCTCGCTCACCCGCGCCGGATCGGCGGTGAAGCAGCCTGCCTCCCGCCAAAAGGCATACCACTTTTCCTCAACGGCAGTCGGTTCGTAAGTCTTCGCGATTTCGGACATGGGGCGCGGAATGTGCCGCGCCGGGCAGGGCTTGGCAAATCCGCAGTGGCCGCCCGGCTTATGGCGCTGACACCCGCACCCGGACGTGGCGGAAGGAGTTTCCGGGTGCGAGGAGCGAGGGTTTGATCCGCAGGGCGATCGTCTCAGTGAGGCCGTCGCCGGTCGGAGTCGGGGAGGCGGCTTGCTCGAAATCCGCCGCGAGTGCGGGGATCCAGGTTTGCAGGTTGGTCGAGAATTCCACGCTGTAAACAAGCGCGCCGGGAACGAGAAGGCGGCGATAGCGCAGGATGAGATAGGGCAGGCCGTCGGCGGGTTTCGGTTCGACGGAGACGAGCGGGAGGCCATCGAACTGTGGGGTGCTGGGATCGAGTCCGGAGGCGAGTTCGAGCAGATTGGCGATGCCGTCTCGATCGAGGTCACCCAGGGCACCGTGGTCGCCGGTGTCGCTGAAGATGTTGAGACCGTGGTTCGCTTCCCAGTCGTCCGGCAGGCCGTCGTGGTCAATATCAGTACCCGGCAGAGCGTAATAGATAAAGGTCCCGCCGGAGGAAGTGTTGGCGGGATCGGCACCGTCGGCCGCGGTGATGGTGAAAGCATTAAAGCCAGGAGCGAGGGGGGTGCTGAAATTCCAGTGCGCAAAGCCGTCGTTCGTTGAGACCAGGTTGCCATCGACAAACACCGCGGCCACGCCAGCCGGGTCGGTGGCGGTACCGGAAAAGCCATTTGGCGTTGTGACGACGCTCTTGATCGTTACCGAAGGCCCTTGGGCGTCTTGCGTGGAGGATTCGACATTACTCCAGATGCCAAGCACGTCGGCAAGAGCGCGGTAGTTGATCGTCCAATCCAGGAGCCGCGGCGTGCTCGCGGGATTGGTGGTGGAAAGCGTGGCGCGGAGTTTGATGGCTGGCTGTTCGGCGACGGCCGCGAGTGAGTTTAAGTCCGTGCCGCTGGTCACCTGGCTGGCGAGCAGGGTGCCATTTGCCGAGAGCACGTCCACTTTTAAGGCGGAACCGAGAGCAGTGGTGTCTGCGGTGTAGGTGAGGGTATTCCAGCGCTGCCAAGGCGTTGGGGCAAAGGTCGGCGTGGTCACGGTGCCGCTCGGCGCGTAACCGGTGGTGGCGAGACGCAGATTGTCAAAGTACACCCACTGGGCGTTAAAGCTGCCAGTGACGATAACCTCTTCCCGCAATTCGAGGGTGTGGACGCCGGTGTAACCGGAGACATCGACCGTGCGATCCAGAAAAGCGCGCTCCGCGGTGGCGCTCCACACGGTGACGCCGTCGATGCGGACTTCGGCGCGCACATTGCCACCCCAGGTCAGGCCAGGAGGCGCGTCCAGTAGCGCATCAAAGATCAGCACCCCGGCACCCGTCAAATTGACACTCTGGGTAAGGCGCGCAAAGTCACCGGCCGTGCGCACGGTGTTGTGGAAGGTATTGAAGCCGGCATAATGAGTCCCCTGCGACGGCATCGGCGCAAAGCCCGCCGTATTCGTCGATCGCACCGCCATTTGTGCCGTGGAGGTAGTCACGGTCCATCCCGAGAGGGATGCGCCTTCAAAACTCGGATTAGTGATGCGGCCACTGATCGGAGCGCCACCGGTGGCAGAAAGAATCGCGGTGCCATCGACCGTGGCCGTCACGCCGCTGGTCGTGTCGGCGTCGAAGTCGGCCTGCGTTGTTTGGGTCCAGGCTCCATTGGGATTTGCGGGAGTTTGCACGGCGCGGACGCGGTAGCGGTAGAGAGTTCCGTCCGTCAAACCGCCAAAACTCAGGCCCGGCCCCGGCACTGGGCCACTGTTAGTCGCGCCTGAGAAGTCGGGTGCTGTGGAGCGCTGCACTTCATAACCGGTCGCATTGGCGATCGCACTCCAGGTCACGGTGTTACTAAGACCGCCCGTGAAGGCTGGCTCCGCAGCCAGCAACGGCGCGGGCAGCACGACTGCGAGCCTGATCAGGCGCGTGGTGTTGCCCGCTCCGTCATCCGTATTGGTAAAAGTAATGGTATCGAAGAGCGTGCCAAGAGGCAGGCTATTGGCGTTGTCATTGATCGATGCCTCCACCGTGGTGCTCGCGCCGGGTTCCACGATCCCGCTGGTTGCGGAGAGCGTCAGCCAAGGCGCGGATTTTGCCGCCGTCCAGGACAGCGGTCCGGTGCCTGGGTTGGTGATCGTATAAGTCGCGTTCGCCGGTCCGAATGGTCCGCCGATCCCCCCGGTGAAGTCGAAAGCTCCGACGGGTGTGACGCTGAGGACTGGGTGGGCAAGGACCGAGAGGGCGACAGCACGCGTGGTGGTGCCGACACCGTTGGAGGTGTTGGTAAAGGTGAGGATGTCACTCGCGGTGCCCACGGGCAGGCTGTTCGCGTTTGCGTTGATGGTCACGGTGACGGTGGCGCTTGATCCGGCGGCGACCATGCCGCCAGTGGTCGAGAGGTTGAGCCACGGAGCCGTCTTGGTGACCGTCCAATTCATGGGGCTGGCACCAGAATTGGAGACGGTGAAGGTTGTGCTCAGGGGGGTGAAGAGGCCGCCGGAATTGCCGCTGGCGGAGAATCCGGCAGCGGGCGTGAGGTTTAAGGTCGGGGAGGACAAGACCGCAAAGGTGACGCTGTCGCCGCTGCGACCCGCGCCATCGTCCGCCCGCAGCCTCATTTGCGCGGTGCCCTGCAGCACGGTGACGGGACCGGCCCAAGTCCCATTCTGGAAGGCGAGTGTGACCCGAGGCGAGATCGCGATGGGAACTGCGACTCCAGCGAAGGGTAAGGTCAAACCGGCGTTGAGTGTCCCTAAGGCGGGCACAGCGGTGGTCCAGTTCGTTGCGGAGTTCGTGTCCGAGTTGCCGGTCCGGACATAGCTGAAAGTGGGTGTTGTCGGTGCCGTGACCGATCCGCCAGTCCATTGGGTGGCGGGAATAACCCCTGGGAGCGTAATGCTCGCGGGAGTGGCCGCGCCGGCGCAAACGAAGTCCACGAGATTCCCCAAAGCATCGCGCACGAGCACCGCCACGAGACTGGTGGCAGCCGACGTCCAATTGACCTCGGAGCCATAGAAGAAGAGCGGGAAAGTCCCCGGTGCGGTCCCGGCATCCTGCAGGCGGAAGACTTGCCCCGCATTGCAGGTCGAGCCTGCCGGAATTGTGAAAGACGCGAGTGGCGAGGGCCAACTGACATCGTCGTAGATCTGCACTGTCCAGCCGGAGATATTTACCGCTGCCGCACCGACATTCGTAAACTCAATTTCATCGGGAGTGTTGGGATTCACCTCGGTGATCACGATGTTACCGGCATTAGAGTCGCTATTGATGCCGCTGAGGTTGGCGGCGCCAGTAAAGCCCGTCACGGTATTGTTGCCTGCGTCCTGAGCGGTGATGGTGGTGGCAAACGGAATGGAACTGGATTGCGGACTGCCGATCGGATTCCAGGCAAAGTGATGCAGCGGACCGACGCTGATCCCGAAGGCATTGCTCGTGCCGGTATGTCCCGCGCCGTCGTTCACTGTGAGCACGGTCGTCACGGCGAAAGTATTGGCCGTCACGCTTCCGGTCCAGACGCCATTGATGAAAGGGCCCGCCGTAACCGGAGTGATCGAGACTCCTCCGGAGGCCGAAAGTGTCGGACTTCCGCTGTAAGTCGTGATCGGGGCGTTATTCAATCCTCGGGCGGTGACGCTGACGCTGAAGGGCACGCCCCGGATTTGCGAGCCGACCGTGGCGAAGGAGAAATGGTGTACATCATTGTCGAAGACCTCGACGGTGCCAGAGGTGCTGCTAAATCCGGTGGCGCTCGCTGAGATGGTCACGGGTAGCGTGCCTTCGACGAGGGAGTTATTCGGTGCTGTAAAATTGAAGGTCGCGGAAAACGCCCCGGCAGGGATGGTGACGGTCGGCGGGACGGCCAGATGGGTCGGGTCCGACGAATTGAGCGAAATGGTGAGCGCCGCAGGCAGGGTGCCAGAAGTCTGAACCTCGCCGGAGCCCGAACTGCCTTCGACAACTTGGATCCCGAGATTGAGGAAAAGACTGTTATCTTCGTTGTCTTCGACGGCGACGCTGCCCGAGCCGTCCGTCCAGTTCGCGACGTGTCCCATAATGATCGCGGAGTGCGTGCCATTGATCTTCCCGTCGTCAATGATCGTGATCGTAAAGGAAGCTGAGGTTTGCCCCTGTGGGATGACGACCGACGCCGGAACCTGGAGGGTCGTGACGTCATTGGAAGTAAGGAGCACGGTCACCGCGCTGGCGGGAATCGCGCTGACTGTCACCGTGCCTTGGATCGTGCCGATGTCTTCGCTCGTGATTGCTGGAACGTTCAGGGTCAGGGTGGCCGTCTCATTGTCCTGAACGCCGATCGTGCCCGGCACATTTGCATAGGCCGGTGCGGTTGCGGTGATTTCGACGTTCTGAGTGCCATCGAGGACGGCGTCATCGAGGATAGTGATCGGGAAAGTCGTCGAGGTTGCTCCGGCGAGGATTGTCACGGTCGCGGGGACGGTGGCCTCGGTGACGTCGCTGGACGCGAGGTTGACCACCAGATTACTCACCGGGGCCGCGGGCACGCTCACCGTGCCAGTCACCGGAGCATCCCCCTCGGTCGCGGCTGCTGGCGCCGCTACGGTGAGCAACAGGGAGAGATAGGTGCTGAAATCGCTCTCCTCGAAATCCGCAGGCACGCCAAGCCCTCGCGAAAGTCCGATCAAGCCATCTTGCGCGTCGATGCCGAGGCAGGTGATGCGGATGCGCCCGTCGAAAAACATCTCAATCTGAAAGCTGTTTGTATTGGTGGTGGCGTATTCGGGCACATTTTGAAAAGTAATCGCGATGCGATCCGGGAGCTGGAGCGAAGTGATGCTGCCGAGCACTCTCGGATCGATGTCATCGAAGAGTGCGGCAATGCGCGGGAGCGAGAAATGGGTTGAGAAAGCTTCAGAGAGATTGGTATCGCCGTTGCCAAAGGTGATGTAACCGTTGCTCCCGACAAAGAAGGTTGAATAGTTTACCCCATAAAGACGGACTTGGGCTCCGCCAGTCGGCGTGACCTGTTCAAAATCATCGTCACCGAGGGTGAGCACCGTCCCACCGGTTGGGCTTGTCGGAAAGGCCGTTACGGGCGTCCGGAGCACGGAATAGAAGTTATTGGAGCCGTTTGGCGTAAAGAGCCAACTCTGGTTGTCGGTATCGTTCGGGGCGGAGTCGAAGAGTTCCGTAAAATACTCGGGCATGCCGGCCAGCACGGTGACGGAGCGCAAGAGGAGCGCGCCGCTCGCCGGATTTGTAAAGGTAACAGGGTTGGTGTTGCTCCCCATGCCCAGAGTGTTGGCGGCATTGTTGATCGTGGCTATGACGCTGGCGCTGGCACCCGGTGCCAGGGTGCCGCCGAGGGAAGAGAGAGTCACCCAAGGCTGGCTGGCGGTGGCCGTCCAGTTCACGGGGGTGGTGGCGTTGGTATTGGTCAATGTGTAAGTCTGTCCCGCTGGCAGGAAAGGACCGCCAAGCGGACCTTTGCTGAGAAACGGAGTTAACGGGGTCACGGTCAGGTCGTCTGGCAGATCGAATGCTTCCACGATGCCCGAGGTGGTGCTGCTGGCGGGCGACGTCGCGCTCGCGCCCATGCCGCGCTTGGCAAAGGCCGCCCAAAGTTCATTCTTATTTGCGCCGCCAGTCAGCACGAGGTCGGCCTGGATGATGGCATTCCGCGCCTGGAGGAAATTTGGATTTGCGGGTGCCAGCTTCATGCCGTCCGTCACGAGTTGCAGGATGAGTGGATTGCCAACCGCGTAGCCGTGCCTGGCGATGAGGTTTGCGCGCGCGTCCCAGAGGGTCACGCACCAGACTTCGCCCTGGTTGTGGACTTCGTTCGCCGTGGTCGGGATCACAGGGCTCCTCGGGATGTCGGCGTGGGCGTTAGCTTGCGCGGGATCGATGTCGCGAAAGGTGAGGGGATTGCGGGTGAGGTCGGTGCTGTAAGGGTAGCGGCGGATCCCGGAATAGTAGTTTGTGGTGAGTCCGGCGAATTGGAAGGTCGCGTAGCCTCCCGCCGCGTAGTTGGCGTGGACGTCGTCCCCAGGCTCGCTGAGCAGGGCGAGGCCGTAGAAATCGCTCCACCCTTCGCCCATCCCCGCCGTCTGAAATTGGAAGATGCCGATGCCTCCTCCGACGAGGCGGTTGCTCAAGCCATGGGTGTACTCGTGGAGCACGATTTCGATGTCGAAGTCGCCGTCGCGATCCGGATTTGGTCCGGAAAAGACAAACATCTGCATGCGGCCCGGCGAGCCATCGGGAGGCGTGGAAAAGTCGGCGTTATCCGTGCCCGAGCCGTCCTGGGTATCGGCTTGCACGGCGTCGTTTCCGGCTCCACCGCGGCCGAAGTTATTGTTTTGAAAATTGCCCGAGGCTTCGGTGAAGCCGAGTTCGTAGAGTTTGTCGTGCATCCAATTGCAGACGTAGAAAAGCTGAGTCACAGCGGCGTCCCGGTAGGTGCTGGGAGGTTGGGCGAGGTCGAGCGGGAAATCGAAAACGCGATTGGGCGACCCTTGCGGACGCGGCAGATCGGCGACGTCGTTAGCATCGATATCAAGATGGGCATCGACGTTGTTGCCGCGGGTTTCATTGACGCCGTCGTCGATCCAGCCATTCGGGGAGGCAGTCGTATTCAAGGCCGGCGTCGTGACGAGGGTGCGCGCCACCACGGGCGGCTGGGTCGTCAGTGGGGTCGGATGGCTCGGGGAGAAAGGCGAAGGACTGTCGCTCGTGAAGACGCGGTAGCTGGCGTTGGAGATGTGATTCGTGAGCCCGTGCCGGATCAGCGGTTCGCCGGTCTCGGCATCGACGATCACTTTGAACATTTCCCCGCGCGACTTGGCCACGAGCACGACCTGCCAGCAGAGGCGCAGCGTCGCTTCATCCAGGGGCAGCCAGACGTATTCCGTGCTGACATCGAGGATCTTCGGCGCGCGGAAATGCTGCTTTTTCTCCGCTCCCACGGCGGCGTCGCTGGCCACGACGTTGGTGGCCAGGATGTCTTCGCCAACAGTCTGCGCGGCGATCACCACTGCGTCCGCCGCCTTCACCACTGGAGCGGCGAGGCGCGCGGGGCGATTCGGCGTGCCCTTGGCCGCGGCAGCGAGCGGATCAGGGAGGAAGCCGCTGGAGACATTGACCAACTCGCCGTCCACCGTGGCGTGCGCTTTGAAGATCGCTTCATAGATCGGGATGCCGTCGAGTTGCTGTTGCCAGACGGATGTCTGGAGGCGCTGGTGGGTCTCATCGCGCTGGAGTCGCGCCGCCGCCAGAGCTGCCGCGCCGTGGCCGAAGATCCCGCGATGTTCCTCGAGAAAAGCTTTTACGCCGCGGTGCGGGTCGCTCTTCGGAAAGCCCTTGGTGCGGACCGCGGGGACCGCTCCACCTTCGCCAGCCTTGCCGGTCAGGAAGCCGCGGTCCGAGCTGAGGAACTTCGGTGCGCCTGGACCTTTCGGCTGCTCGATCTTCACCGCTGGCACCCGGGTGCGGAGCGCCGTCTCCGCCAAGCCGCGCGCGCTCGCCTCAGCGGCAGGCAGAGCCGAGGCGGTATTGCGGGCATCGAAGTTCGGGAGCGGAGCGCGGGTCGGCGGTTGGACGGCGAAACCGGTCAAAGGAAACAACAGCACCGCGAGAATAGTGCGCCAGGCAGGGAAATTCATTTTCATCAGGAAACTCCAGCGGAGGGTGGTGCCGGCGAGTGTGGATGTCGACGTCGCGATAGCAAGGTCTGTGGCGCTGCTGGGTGGTAGGCTTTCGCGGTGGCCGGCGGTCAGCATTCGTCTTACCGGCAGGAGCTTGCCGCAGAGCCTCCGATGAGGTACGATCCCTCCGCATGGCTCTCCTGTGTGACTCCTCGCTCGTGACCGGGCGCCGCCAAAACTTTTCCTCGCGAAATATGTCCAGTTGCCAAGCTGCGCGTCCTTTGTACCCTCCTGGATCCATGCTCCGTTCCATCCTCCTGCTGCTTGCCTGCTTCGTGGTCGCGCGAGTCCATGCCGCCGGCGATTGGACGCTGCACAAGGTGGACGGTCGCGACTATGTGACGATGGAGAATGTCGCGGACTTCTACGGCCTCACCGATGTCCGGCGCGTGAACAATGACGTGACGATGAAGCTCGGCACGCGCAGCCTGCGTGGCACGGCAGGGTCGGTGGAATTTTTCATCAACGGCCTGAAATTCAACCTCAGCTATCCGGTGATGGAAGTGGACGGGAAGCTCTGCCTCTCGCGGATGGACCTCGCCAAAGTCGTCGAGCCGGTGCTGCGCCCGAGCAAGATCAAGGGAGCGGAAGTCGTGCAAACCATCATCCTCGATGCTGGTCACGGCGGACACGACAATGGAGCGTATTCCCCCTACGGGCATGAAAAGCAGTTCACCCTCGATGTGATCCAGCGCACCCGGCTCCTGCTTTTGCAGAGCGGATACAAGGTGGTGCTGACGCGCAACTCGGACAGTTTCATCTCGCTCTATGAACGCGTGGCCATCGCGAATAAATACCCGAACGCCGTCTTTGTGAGCGTGCATTTCAACTCTGGCGGCGCGGGCACCGGACTCGAGACTTACACGCTCGCCCCGCGCGGCGTGCCTTCGATGATGGCGGACGGGCCGCGCGTCTCGGATCTGGTCGAGTGCGCTGGAAATGCCTGCGATGCGCAGAACATGGCGCTCGCCACGGCAATGCACGCGTCGCTGGTGGCGCGTTCGCGAATGTATGATCGCGGCATCAAACGCGCGCGCTTCGTGGTCATCCGCGACATCAAGATTCCCGGGGTGCTGATCGAGGGCGGATTCCTGAGTAATACGATCGATGCGAAGTGGGTCGCGACACCCGCTTACCGGCAGCAGATGGCGAGCTGCATCGTGCAGGCGCTCTCAAACTATCGCCGGGCCGTCGGCACGAATAACAGCGTGGTGGCGGCGCGGAGCCAGAAGGGACCCCGGGTGGAAATCTCCGGGGTGCCGGCGCCCGTGGCGCCAGAGCCCGCGCCGGAGCCGGTGACCACGACGCCCGCTTCAAACTAACGGATGCCCGAGGCTGCTTCGTTGGCCGCGGGCGCGGGCGCGCCGGTGGGTGTGTATGACAGCGGTTTCGGCGGACTCACCGTCTTGCGTGAACTGCGCCGCACGCAACCGGAACTCGATTACATTTATCTCGGCGATTCCGGACGCGCGCCCTACGGGGGGCGCGATGTCGATACGGTGCTCGACTTCGCGGAGCAGTGCGTGGAGAGGCTCTTCGGGGAAGGTTGCCGCGTCATCATCGTCGCCTGTCACACCGTCTCCTGCATGGCGCTCCGGCATCTTCAGCAGCGCTACGGATCGGCCGGGCGGCGCGTGCTCGGCGTCACCATTCCGGCTGCGGAAGCCGCCGTCGCGCAGACGCACGGGCACATCGGCTTCCTCGGCACCGCGCGCACCGTGGCCTCGCACACCTTTCGCACCGAAGTCCACAAACTCGCTCCGCAGGTGCAAGTGAGTGAGGTCGCGGCCCCGCTGCTCGCGCCGATCGTCGAGGAAGGTTGGGAGGATACCGATGTCGCGCGGCTGGCGGTGCAGCGTTACCTCGCCGCCTTCGCCGGCATCGATACGCTGGTCCTCGGCTGCACGCACTTCCCGCTGCTCGCCCGCGCCTTCCGCGAACTCGCTCCGGATGGCGTTTCCGTCCTCAATCCTGCTCCCCAGGTCGCGGCGTGCTTTCTGGCGTGGCGGAAACGTCACCCCGAGTTTGCTCCCGCGATGTCCGGGAAATTGCGCATCCTCTCGAGCGGCGACACCGCGCGTTTTGCGGCGAGCGCGGTGCGCTTCCTCGGCGAAGTGCCGCCCGCCATCGAGCATCTCGCCGAACATCATGGGCGGCTCGCGCCCAGTCCCGAAGGCACCGACCCCATCGGACAAATCGTGCGGGCCTGAGCATCCCGGGAGCGCCGCCGTTCCGTGCGGCATCGTTGCCAAATGCGCAGCGCTCATCTTTCCACTCGCGTGAGAAGTGTGCGCTCCGCGCGGAGCGCA
>JANNXQ010000300.1:0-74071 GCA_031409655.1 Chthoniobacteraceae bacterium
CATAACCCGTGAGCGCCGCCGTCCCGTGCGGCAAACCTTCGCTCGCGCAGCGCCGTTTCCCTCGTCGGCGTCGAGAGGGTCACTGCGTGAATGATTACGAGGCCGCACGGGACGGCGGCGCTCCCAGGTTCAGAGCGTCCCGCGGGTGACGCCGAGTTGCGACTGCGCTTTGAGCGTGCGCCAAAGTTCTTCGCCGTCTTGCGCGCCCGCGAGCAATGACTGGTAGGAGCGGATCGCCTGCTCCGCGTCTGCGCGAGATTCCTCCAGCAACTCGATGCGCCAGTGCCGCAGGCCCGCCGCTTCGAGTTGCCCGAAAAACCGCGCACCCGTCTGCGCCACGGCATTGAAGAGCGTATTGCGGCAGCCCACATCCGCGCGCAGGGGATGCTCCATGCCGACGCGATCCCGCAGATGCACGCGGTGCGAATCGCAAGGCCTTCCGCAGTCCAGGAACGACGATCCTTTCGAAAGGAACGCCGCGAAAACGCAGTGCTCCATGTGAAACATCGGCATGTGCTGATGGAGCGTGAGTTCGAACCACTCCGGCGGCGCAACCGCGAGGAGGGCGAGCACTTGTTCGATATTTAAATCGTAGCTGATGGTCACGCGCTCCAGGCCTTGCCCGCGGAACCATTGCGCGGTGAGAGGATTGGCGACGTTCAGGGAAAAGTCGCCGATCTTCCGCAGCGCGGGCAGCGCGCGGAAATAGCCGATCGCGCCGAGATTGCGGATGAGCACGCCATCGGGCTCGGCGTTTTCGATGAGCTTGAAGAAGCCCTGCTCGCCGGCCTTTTGGATGCGCGGCGTGGCGAGGAAAAGGTGGGCGCCACTGGCAGCCGTGCGCCCGCGCTCGACGGCGTCCGGGTAGCGCCGGAGGTCCTCGAAATCGACGTGGATGGTCGCGACTCCGCAGGCCAGTGCCGCGTCGAGGTGCTCCATGGAGCGACACAGCACCGTGAGCTCAGACGCCTCCGTCGTCGGGGAGCTGCTCGCCGGCGCGCCGAAGACCTCGTGCCAGGAGCGGGCGATCTCGGGCCGTGCGGGATGCAGCTCGGCATCGAGCTGGTAAACGAGTTCGCGGCGGAGCCGGTTGAGTTCGCCGATCGGGAGGATCACGTCGCCTGCGAGTTCGTTGCGCAGTGCGCCGAGAGTGTAGGGCGTCTCGCCGAAGCGCCCGAGATGCTCGCGCAACTTCTCCGTCGTCAGTGGTGCGGTGCGTGCGGTCTGGAGCAGGATCGCGGACTGGAGGGTCTGGGGCGCGCGTCCCGGAAATTCCGCTTCGATCGTCAGCGGCTCTCCGGCGCGGCCGGTGATGCGCAGGGCGATCTCCGTGCGGTGCCGCGCTTCGAGGCGACCGCTGAAGGATTGTTGCAGGCGTTTGTTCAGCGCGGGGTCGTCGGTCTTCCACACGCGGTCGCCCACTTTCAGCTTCCCAAAATCAATCCGCCCACGCTCAAAGAACAGCCTCTCGCCTTCCACGCGCCAGATGCGGCCGCCTTGCTCCGCATCGGTGTCGCCGCCGGTGTCGAAGACCACGCCATCGCCCGCCTGCACCGGCACCTCCGCGTTTACCTCGACGAACTCCGGCCCGACCCGCCCGATCCGTCCCAGGAAAGGCCCGCGCTTTTTCCCGAACCGCGCGGAGACGAGCCGCTGATGATCCACGCCGTGCATCCAGCCGCTGAAAAGCCCCCGCGAAAACGCCATCTCGAGCTGGTAGCGATCAGTCGCACTCCTTTGCTCCTCCGCGCCCGCGAGCGCCGCATCGATCGCCTTGCGATAGACCTGGCAGGTGGCGGCCACGTACTCCGGCGATTTCAGCCGTCCTTCGATTTTGAAACTCATCACGCCGCGCTCCAGCAGCGCGGGGATCTCCTCCACCGCGGCGAGATCCTGCGGCGAGAGCAGGTAGCGCCGGTCGCCGAGATCGCGCAGCGCGCCATCGACCACCAGCTCGTAAGGCATCCGACAGGCCTGCGCGCATTCGCCGCGATTGGCGCTGCGCTGGCCGAGCGCTTCGCTGGTCAGACATTGCCCGCTGTAGGCCACGCAGAGCGCGCCGTGGACGAAGACTTCGAGCGGTAGCGCCGGACCGAATTTCTCGATCTCGCGCAGCGACAACTCGCGCGCCAGCACCACGCGGTCGATGCCGAGATCGCGGGCGAAGGTGATGCCCTCGGGCGAAGTGATCGTCATCTGCGTGGACGCGTGGATCGAGAGCTCCGGGACGATCTCGCGCGCGAGCCGCACGAGGCCGACATCCTGAACGATGAGCGCATCGACCCCCGCGCGATTCAGGAGCCGGAGATATTCCGCGGCGTCGTCGAGTTCGGCGGTGAAAACGAGGGTATTGAAGGCGACGTAAGCCCTCACCCCGTAGCGGTGGCAAAAGGCGACGACCTCGGGCAGCTCGGCCTCGGAGAAATTATCCGCGCGCAACCGCGCATTGAATCGCGGCAGGCCGAAGTAAATCGCGTCCGCGCCATTCGCGACCGCTGCGCGCACGCAGTCCCAATTGCCTGCGGGGGCGAGGAGTTCGGGAGTGGTGCGGGCGGCGGCGGGCATGCGGTGGGCGCAGACTGTGGCAGCGTCCGCCCACACCGCAACCGCGGTCTTACTTGCCGCCGGGGCCGTAGCCAGCGGCGGGAGTGCCGTCGGCATTGATGTGGCCGGTGGCCCAGAGGACGCCGCGGGTCACGAGATCGAGGTAGCGCGGATCTTCCACGGTGGCGTTGTTGTGGCCGATGGTGGTGCTGAAGACGCGGGTCTTCTTGGCGCCGTATTCATTCGTCCACGCGATGACGGTCTCGCTATCTTTCATGGTGCCGTCCTTTTGCTTTGCGGTTTGTTTGCCCTTGGCGATGGCCTTGCCGGTCAGGATCTGGAGGTTGTTGTAGAGTTCTTCTTTGATCGTCGTCCAATCCGCGAGGCTCTTGGCGATGGCGTGCTCTTTGTCCACGTAGGAAATGGCGATCGGCTCCTGCGGCCCGTGACTGAAGGATTGCAGGCCGAGATATTCAAACCAGTGCGCGTTGTCGGCGCCGACGGCGACGGGTTCCTTGAAATTGCCGAAGCGGTAGGAGTGCATCGCGCAGTGCAGGTTCACGCCGGGGATGCCGTCGCGGTGCGGCGCGAGGACGCCGGCGATGATGGCGGGGTCGCTGATATCCGCGGCACATTCATCATGGATCACGAGGTCGTAGCCCTTGGCGTAATCGGGATTGCCGTAGATCGGGAGCGGCGGCTTGGTGCTTTTGTCGGGGGTGTGGATGTGATCGACGACGACATTCGCGCGGGCTTCGAGGCCGGACTTCAGGAGGTCCTTTTGCGTCACGTAGTCGTGGCAGCAGCCACCGGTGATGAGCAGGACTTTCAGGGGCTTCGTATCGGCAGCGGAAAGGGTGGAGCCGACGAGCAGGGCGAGGGACAGGGTGAGGAGGGATTTCATTTTTGGAGGTGGAGCGGGGTTTCGGAATAGGGAAACCCGCGACGGGGAGCAATGTGAGAAAGTTCCCAGTTTCTCTTTCTCCGGCCTTCGGATTGTTTGGGGGCCTTGGAATTCGCCCGATGATCACTCTCGCCCTCGACACGTCCACGAATCGCGGCAGCGTCGCGCTGCTGGCGGATGGGGTCGTGCTTTTGGAGGAGAGCTTCAGCGCGGATCGCAGCCATAGCGCCACGCTTTTCCCGATCCTGGAGCGCGCCCGGGCTTTGGCGGGGAAGATCGATCAAGTGGCGGTCGGGCTCGGGCCGGGATCGTATGCGGGGGTGCGGATTGCGATTGCGGCGGCGCTGGGTTTTGAGATCGGCGTGGGTGCAAAGCTTGTGGGAATCGCTTCGGTCGCGGCTTTGGAAACTGGCGGCGACCGGTATCTCGCGATTGGCGATGCGCGGCGCGAGACGTACTACTTTACCCGCGTGGAAAATGGCGTGTGCGTGGATGGGCCGCGGCTCATGACGGCATCCGAACTGCGCGCGGCGATCGCGGGGGAGGAGGCGGTGTTCACGACGGCGGAGCTGCCGGGTTTCCCAGAAGCGCGCGTGGCGTGGCCTTCGGCGCTGATCCTCGCGCGGATGGCGGAAGCGGGGCGGGGGATTTCGGCGACGGGAGATCTCGAGCCCATCTACCTGCGCGAGCCGCACATCACGCTGCCGAAGGGTAAGTGACGAGCGCGCGGAGGCGCAGATCGGGTCCGATGCGCGCGTAGCTCGGCTCGATGAGTTGCGGAGCTTCCGCGGTCGCGCCAACGCCGCGCCCACCGATGACGACCGCCGGCCCGCCGAGCAAAAGCGGTGCGACGTAGAATTGCACTTCGTCCACGAGCCGCCGATCGAACGCTTCGCCGAGCACTCGCGTCCCGCCTTCGATGAGCACGCTGGTCACACCCTTTTTCCCAAGATCGCGCAGCACCGCCCGCAGCGGGCGGCGGTGATAGACGAGTGTGCGCTCACGCTGGGTGTCTTTGAAAAGATGCGCGCCCGCGGGGAGCGATCCACCGCGGGTGACGACGACTCGCCACGGCTGCCGCGCTCCGGGGATGCCGCGGACGGTGAGCCGCGGATTGTCTGCGCGCAGGGTGCCGGCGCCGATGAGGATGGCATCGACGCGGGCGCGGAGTTGCTGTGCGTCGGTGCGTGACGCGGCGCTGGTGATCCACTGGCCTTCGCCGGGCGGACGCGTGAGGCGGCCATCGAGGGACATGCCGGCCTTGGCAATCACCCACGGCATCCCGGTCACGATCCATTTGTTGAAGCTGACATTCAGCGCGCGGCACTCGGCCTCCAGCACGCCGGTCGTGACTTTCACCCCGCCGGCTCGCAGCAACTCGACGCCGCGCCCGGCATGCGCAGGATTCGGATCGATGGTCCCGATGACCACTCGCGCGAAGCCCGCGCGGAGGATGGCCTCGACGCACGGTGGCGTGCGGCCCTGCGTGGAGCAGGGTTCGAGCGTCACGTAGAGCGTCGCCCCGCGCGCGAGGTCGGCCTTTTTCAAAGCGCGCAAGGCCTCGATCTCCGCATGCGGCTGGCCGGCACGCCGATGAAATCCTCGCGCCACGATCCGCCCGCTGCGCACGAACACTGCGCCTACGGCGGGATTCGGACTGGTGTGGCCGAGGCCGCGGGCGGCTTCGCGCAAAGCGGCGCGCATGAATGGTTCGTCGGGCATGGGGCTGGAAAGTGGACGCAGGATGCGGGATGGTGGCTCGCGTTCAGCATCCCGCATCCCGCATCCTGCATCCAGTCCCATGAGCCTCAGCCTCCGCGAGAAGGAAAATTTCTACCGCAGCCTCGGGCAACTCCTGCGCACGGGCAGCACCTTCCCCAAGGCGCTCGAAAGTCTCTCCCGCAGCATGCGCGGCGGGCGGCGAAGTTTTGTGAAGCGCTTGCAGAAGAATGCGGAAGGCCGCAGCGTCTCGGAAACCTTTGCCAGCCAGCGTTCGGAGGTGAGTGAGATGGAGCTCGGCACGCTGGCGGCGGTCGAGCGCACAGGGAAGCTGGAGCATGGCTGCACGCAACTCGCGGAGCATTTCCGCTCCCTGGCCACGGCGCGCGAGGCCATGCTCCGCAAGTCGGCGTACCCGATTTTCATCCTGCACTTCGCGGTGCTCGTCTTTGCGCTGCCCAAGGCGCTCTCCGGCGGAGGGCTGGACGGCTACCTGCGGCAGACGCTTGGGATCTTCGCCGCGGTGTATGCCGTGGGCATCCTGGTCGCCTTGCTCTTTCCGCTCGTGCGTGACCTCGGCGCTACAAGCGCGATCCTCGACGGCCTCCTGCGCTCGCTGCCGCTCTTTGGCAAAGTGCGACGCGCCTTCGCCGTCGCGCGGTTTTGCGGCACCTACCAGATGCAGCTCGATGCCGGCGTGAACATCATGGAATCGCTGAACGCGGCGGGCCGTTCGAGCCGCAGCGGGATGATTCGCTCCACCGTGCGCCGTGCGGTTTCGCAGGTGCAGGGGGGCGAAAAAGCGGGGCCGTTGCTCGCGCAAAGTGGCGCCTTTCCCGAAGACGTGGGGCAGTCGATCTGCACGGGTGAAGAGGCGGGTTCGCTGGACGAGGAATTGCAACGCCTCGCCGGGGAGTACCAGAAGGAAGGCCTCACCCGCCTGGAGACGCTTACCGAGTGGCTGCCGCGCATGGTGATGATCGGAATTTTCGTTTACGTCGGGTATGGGATCGTCAGTTTCTACGCCGGATATCTGAAGCAGGTGCAGGACATCGTGGATCAGATCAAGTGAGCCAAAACGGCTCTATTTAGCGTTCGATTTCGGGGATGCATGCGCGCCAAAATGGCGCTTTTTAATCCTCCGTCACGAACGCATTAGAATATTTCAAACTTTTCTACGTCAGTAGTTTGCGTCGAAATTTGCGACCGCCGTAAAACCGCGGCATTGCGGCAGCTTATAGGAATGGCGTCTCCACGAGAGACGAACCTGAAACCCTCAAACCAAAAACACCTATGAGCATCATCCGTTACCAAGTCCCTGAACTCAGCAACTGGTCGTCCTTCGACCGTCTCGCGTCGCTTCGCGACGAATTCAACCGACTCTTCGACTGGACCGCCCCGAGCCGCGACAGCGGTCTCTTCAGCGGTTGGTCGCCGGCCCTCGACGTCTTTGACGACAAGGACCGCCTCGTCGTGAAAGTCGAACTGCCTGGCCTGAAAAAGGAGGAGATCGAAATTTCCCTGCACGACGGCGTCCTCACCGTGGCTGGCGAGCGCAAGGTCGAGCATGAGGAGGAGGAGGGGCAGTCCTTCCGCAGCGAGCGCTACTTTGGAAGATTCCACCGCAGCGTGACGCTCCCCACGGCAGTGGACCCGGCGAAGATCACGGCCGCCTACAAGGACGGCGTCCTCACCATCGACCTGGCCAAAGCCGAGGAAGCGAAACCCAAGCACATCGAAGTCAGCGTCTCCTAATCATTCACCTTCAACAGAAAACCCGAACACATGAACGCAACCCTCACCAAACCCGAAGCACAACAGCCCGCCGGCAACGGCGCGCAGAAAGTCACCTACACCACGCCGCTCGCGAACATCCGCGAGACGAAGGACGGCTACGTCCTTGAGGCTGAAATGCCCGGCGTCGCGAAAGACGGTCTCGAAGTCACCGTCGAGAATGGCGAACTGGCCATCGTCGGTCGGCGCGCGGCGGTCACCGAATCCGGACGCAACGTGTACCGCGAGTCGCGAGGCACCGATTACCGCCGGGTCTTCGAACTCGATCCCTCGATCGATGCCGGAAAGATCACGGCCAAAATCGAGCAAGGCGTGCTCACGCTGACCCTGCCGAAAGCCGACTCCGTGAAGCCACGGAAGATCACGGTGAACTGAGCGGGGCGACCGCTTCAGCGAAAGATTCAAAGCCCCACGGATCGCAAGGTCCGTGGGGCTTTTGTGTTTTGGCGGAAAGGCATCGGGCAGTGAAACACGGCTCGTCTTCTCCCGGTCGTTTGCCCATTCATGCCACCTCGACATGTCCGACCGCTCCGCGCTCAAGCCTCCCCGCGATCCGAATCTCGACCTGCTGCGCGCCGTCGCCATCGCGATCGTGGTGCTCTTTCACATCGGCGCGCGCTGGCCGTTTCCGCGTCCGTGGTTGGTTGCGGCGACGGCCTTCGGCGAGCGGGGTGTCGATCTCTTCTTCGTGCTGTCGGGCTGGCTCATCGGTGGATTGCTCTGGCGCGAGTGGCAACGCTTTGGCTCCGTCGAAGCCGGGCGTTTCATCCTGCGCCGGATGCTGCGCACGGTGCCGCCGTATCTCGTGGTGCTGGTGCTTTCGTTCGTTGCGGTCTCACTCACGCGCGGCGAGTCGTTCGATTGGCGGTATCTCGTGTTCCTGCAAAATTACCGAGTCGCGATCCCGTTCTTCCACGTGAGCTGGTCGCTTTGCGTCGAAGAACACTTCTATCTCCTGATGCCATTCGTGGTGGTCGCGCTGCGAAAGTTTCGCTTGTCGCCCGGCGCGGCCTTCCTAGCCGTGGCCGCGCTCCCAGTCCTCTTCCGCGCGGCGATCTGGCCCGGGCCCGGCCAGCCGTTTGGGTTTTTCTTCACCGCCACGCACCTGCGTTTCGAAGGTCTCCTGCTCGGCGTCTGGGCCTCACATCTCCACGCCTTCCAGCCGGACGCGTGGGCGCGCTGGCAGCGGTTTGCCGACTGGGCAGCGTGGCCCGCGATCGCCCTCACCGTTGGCGCCGCGACGCTGCCCGGGGTGTGGAGCTACAGTCTCTTTTACTCCGCAGTTTCGTGGTTTTTTCTGCTCTGGCTGAGTCGCCTCGTCGGGCGTCCCGCAGGGAGCGTGGCTTCCTCTCCGATGACCCGCCGAATCGCGCTCTGCTCATACAGCATCTATCTCACGCACACCTTCGTCGAAGATGCGGTCCTGCGCCCGCTCGCTCGGTGGCCCATCGTTCCCGAGATCTTGCTCTTTCCGCTCATGCTCGCGTGCATGGGGGTCGCTGGCGTGGTTTTCCACGCGGCGGTTGAAAAGCCGAGCCTCGCGCTTCGTCGGCGATTAGTGCCGGATCGGACGTGACCTTCAGCCAGCGGCCAGCGGGTTGAGCAGCGCGCGCAGTCGATCGAGGCCGGGGATTCGCGTGAGCACTTCGCGCAGGCGCGGCAATGCGGTCGGGATGTGCGTGAGGAAATCGGCGCGGTGATCGACGTGGCCGAGTTTGCCGTAGGCGCCGAGCGCTTGCATCAGGCGCTGCATCGCGCAGAGATCGTAGAGCGCGCGGAAGTGCGGGTTGTCCGCGCGGCCGGGGCCGTGCAGGCCGCTGAGATAGTGGGAGAGAAGTTCTTCACGCTCTTCCGGTGAAAGTGTGACGTAAGGATCGAGGAGCAGCGAGGCGAGGTCGTATTGGGCGAGGCCGGGGCGGAGGCCCTGGAAGTCGATGAGGCACACTTCGCCGTCGCGCACGATGATGTTCTGGCTCTGAAAATCGCGATGCACGAGGCAGCGCGGCTCAGCGGCGAGTTGATCGGCAATCTCGCGGAGCCGGGCGCGATCGCCTTCCGCTTCGAGCCGCTCGGGCGTGATGCCGAAGTTTCGACCGAGGCAGTGCTCGAAGAAATAATCCTGCTCCCACCGATACAGCGCCGCGTCGAAGACCGGCTGATATTTCACATGCTCCGCGCCGGGTGCGAGGTGAGCCTGGGTGTGAAGGATGAGCGCCTGATCCAGCGTCCGCTGGTAGAGCGCCCGCCGATGCCGCCAAGGCTCGTCGCGCTGGCTCCAGAGATCCGTGTCGCCCGCGTCTTCCATGATGATAAGCCCCTCGGTCTCGTCGTGAAAATGCACCAGCGGCACGCGCACACCGACGCTCGCGAGAAATTGTCCGATCGCGACGTACTGTTTGTTCTCCGGTCGATCTTCGCCGTAGCGGACGAGGATCAGCGACTGCCCGCCGACGTGCATGCGCCAGAACTTACGACCCGAGCCACCCTTCTCGATCGGCGCGACGGTGATGGCGTGGTGCGGGGCGTGGTGCATGGCGGGAGTGTTGGTGATCGCGATGGTCGACGCAACGGGAAGTGCTCAGAGATCAGTTCGTGAACGTCTGTGCGCCAGCATGCCAAAGAAACTCTCTGTCATTCTGAAGTGGAGCGGAGCGCAACGAAGAACCTCACGTCTCCGGGGGCAGCGGCGGCGCGGAGCGTTCACGCGCCGCTGTGCTCCGCACCACCGCTGCCCACAGATGCGTGAGATCCTTCGTTCCGCTCCGCTCCACGTCAGGATGACAGCGTTTTACCAGATCATCGCCCGCTTCTCCGGCGGCAACCACATCTTCGCGCCCTTCTTGATCCCGAAGGCTTCGTAGAATTCCGGCATGTGCATGAGCGGACCGTTGGCGCGCGTTTCTGCGGGCGCGTGTTCGTCGGTGAGGAGCGCTTGCCTGGCCCGTTCGCTGCGCTCCAGCACGCACCAGCTCTGCGCGTAGGAGATGAAAAAGCGCTGCTCGGGAGTGAAGCCGTCGCTCTTGCTTTTTGCCGGTGCGGCCGCGAGCGCCTTTTGCAGCGCGTCCCAGGCGATGAGCAAGCCGCCGAGATCGGCGATGTTTTCGGCGAGCGTGAGTTTGCCATTCACGTGCATTCCCGGGTACGGCGTGAAGCCGTTGAACTGTGTGACGATCTTCTGCGCGCGCGCGTCGAATTGCTTCGCGTCCTCCGCGGTCCACCAATCCTTCAAGCTGCCGTCCGCGTCGTATTGCCGCCCGTCGCTGTCGAAGCCGTGCGTCATCTCGTGGCCGATCGTCGCGCCGATGTTCCCGTAGTTCACCGCGTCGTCGAGCGCGGGGTCAAACATCGGCGGCTGCAGGATGCCGGCGGGCAGCGTGATGCTGTTCTGGGTCGGCATGAAGAAGGCATTCACCGTCGGCGGCGAGCAGAGCCACTCCGCGCGATCCACGGCCTGTCCGAGCCGCGCGACCTTGCGCTTCCACTCGAAGACCGCGGATCGCTCCACATTGCCAAAGTAATCGTCGCGCCGGATCTCGATCGCCGAGTAGTCGCGGTACTTCGCGGGATGGCCGACCTTCGCAAAGAAGCGCTCCAGCTTGCCCAGCGCTTGATTCCGCGTGGCCTCGGTCATCCAGCCGACCTTCGCGAGCCGGTCGCGGAAGGCGGCGTGAAAATTTCCGACCATCTCCTCGACGCGCGCCTTCGATGCGGGTGGAAAATGGCGCTCGCAGTAGAGTTGCCCGAGCGCTTCGCCGAGACAGTCGTCCACCACGCGCGTCGTGCGGCGCCAGAGCGGCGCCTGCTCGGGCTGGCCGTTCAGCTTGGTGCCGTAAAAGGCGAAGTGCTCGCGGTCTGCAGCCTCGTGCAGATACGATGCTGCATCGGAGATCACGTGCCAGCGGAGATAAGTCTTCCAAGTGTCCAGCGGCTCGGATTTCAGCAGCTTGCTGACGCCGGTGAGATACTCCGGTTGGCCGACAATCACCGTCTCGGGCGCGCCCGCTCCGAGCGTTTTGAAATACTCGCTCCACGGAAAATTCGGCGCGGCTTCGATGAGCTCCGCCATGGTGAACTTGTGATAGTTCTTCAGCGAATCCTGCAGGTCCTCGCGCGGCCGACTGAGCTTCGCCAGCGCGGTCTCGAGACGGATGATCGTTTCCGCCTGCTTCGCCGCGCTCTTCGCGGAATCACCCGTGAGCATCAGCATTTTCACGATGTGCGCGTGGTAGGCTTCGCGTTCCTTTGCGAGCGGCTTCGTCAGATAGTAGTCGCGATCCGGCAGCCCGAGCGCATCGTTGCTCTGCCAAAGATCGAGAGCGTAGATCGCGCTGTTCTTTGCATCAGGCGAGACGTCCGCATCAAAGAGCACGCCACTCCCGCGCGCGTGGAACTCACCAAGCAGCGGCGCAAGTTCGCCGACGGTCTTCAGTCCGACGATGCGTTGAAGATCATGCGCGATCGGCTGAAAGCCGAGCCGATTGCGCGTCGCGAGATCGAGCCCCGAGGCATAAAGCTCCGCGACCTGCCGCCCCGGCGTCTCCAGGATCGCGCGGAGCTGCAGCCACACCCGCTCTTCCAGCATCTGCCACGGCCCCCACGCCGTCTTATCCGGCGGAATGCGATTCACCTTCAGCCATCCGCCGCAGGAGTAGCGGTAAAAATTTTCGCCCGGGTCCACCGCCCGATCCACGTAGCCGATCGAGAAGCGAAACTCCGGCGGCAGCTCCTGCGCAACCGCGGACGACACCAGAGCTACGAGAGTAAAAAGGAGGGCAGATAACTTCATGCGGAGATGAACGGAGGCGAACCTGTCACCCGCTGGGAGCAAGGACAACGCCCGAAGGAGGCGTCATCATTCATTTGGCGTTTGAAGTTTAGCGTTTGAAGTTTGGCGTTCCATCAGTGGCAGGCGTCGAGCCTTGCTCGGGACATGGCGGCTAAACTTCAAACTTCAAACGCCAAACACTAAACTCCAAAGGAAGGAGACCGCCCGCCCGATGAGGAGGTTGCAATCGGCGCGGCTTTGCCTACTTTCCCGCCACTCATGCGTCACCTGTTGACCAGCCGACTTACTTCGCTCCGCGTTTCTGCCGCGCGCACTTTCCTGTGCACGGCTCGCGGAGCCTTCCTCGTGTAATCGTCGGCTGGCGCTGCTTCGGGCGAGCAGTGGCTGGCTCCGTGAAATTTCCGCCGCCCGTCAAAACTTCTGACCCATGACCTCTTCCGTTAGCAGCAAGTATCGTCCTTTCCCACCGATCCCGATCACGGATCGCCAGTGGCCATCCCGCACCCTCACCCACGCGCCCATCTGGTGCAGCGTCGATCTCCGCGATGGCAATCAAGCCCTCGCCGTGCCGATGAATGTCTCGCAGAAACTCGAACTCTTCGACGCGCTGGTGAAGTGCGGGTTCAAGGAAATCGAAGTCGGTTTCCCGTCCGCTTCAAACACCGAGTTCGCCTTCAACCGCAGCCTCATCGAGGAAAACCGCATCCCAGACGATGTCACCATCCAGTGCCTTGTGCAGGCGCGCGAGGAGCTGATCGAGAAGACCGTGCAGTCGCTGATGGGTGCGAAGCAGGTAATCATCCACATGTACAATTCCACGTCGCCCGCGCAGCGGAAGTACGTCTTTGGCATGAGTAAGGAAGAGATCGTCGGCATGGCTGTGCGCGGTGCGCAGATGATTAAGGATCGCATCCATCGTCTCGAAGACAGCGGCACGAAAGTGATGCTGCAATATTCGCCCGAGAGTTTCAGCGCGACGGAGGTCGAATTTTCCAAGGAGATCAGCGAAGCCGTGATGGACGTGTGGCAGCCGACGCCCGAGCGGAAGATGATCCTCAACCTGCCCGACACCGTCGAAGTCGCCGGGCCGAATGTGTACGCGGATCAGATCGAGTGGATGTGCAAAAACATCCGGGACCGCGACGCGCTCATCATCAGCCTGCACACGCACAACGATCGCGGCACCGGCACCGCCGCCACCGAGCTCGGCCTGCTCGCCGGCGCGGATCGCGTCGAAGGCACGCTCTTCGGCAATGGCGAGCGCACCGGCAATCTCGACGTCGTGCAAGTGGCGATGAACCTCTACACGCACGGCGTCGATCCGCAGCTCGACTTCAGCAACATAAACGCGCTCATCGCGACCTACGAGCGCACCACCGGCATGACCGTGCCGCCGCGCCAGCCCTACTCCGGCGAGTTGGTCTTCACCGCCTTCTCCGGCTCGCATCAGGACGCGATCAAGAAAGGCTTCACCTGCTACGAGAAAGCGCACGGACCCTGGGACGTGCCTTACCTCACGATCGATCCGCACGATATCGGCCGCGAGTATCGCGAAGTCATCCGAGTGAATGGCCAGAGCGGTAAAGGCGGCGTCGCCTATCTTCTCGAATGCGACTTTGGCATTGAACTGCCCAAGGACATGCAGCGCGAATTTGGCCCCATCGCCAACGACGCCGTGGATGCCCTCGGGCGCGAAGTCACTGCCGCCGAGCTGAAAGGAATGTTTTGGCGCGAATACATCGAGCGCACCGCGCCGTGGGAACTCATCCACTTCCACGCCGATGGCGTCGATGGCGTCTTCCACTGCCGCGCCTCCGCCCGCCACTCCGGCGCCGAGGTGAAACTCACCGGCGAAGGCAACGGCCCCATCGCCGCCTTCGTCCACGCCCTGCACACTGCCGGTGCGCCGAAGTTTGAGGTCGCCTATTACAAAGAGCACGCCCTCGGCTCCGGCAGCGAAGCGAGCGCCATCGCCTACATCCAGCTCAAGCTCGCCGACGGCACCGTGAAGTGGGGCGCCGGCGTCGATACAAACATCGAGCTGGCCTCGATCAAAGCCGTGCTCAGCGCGGTGAATCGGGCGACGTAGCGCCGTGGTCTTCGTGCTGGTTTCAGATCGTCGCGCCACGTATCCGTCGCTGCCATGAATCGCGCCTTCCTCTTCGCTCTCCTGCCGCTGGCTCTCGTCTTTTCCTCGTGCTCCACGGCGCGCACGACGAGTGGGTCCGCGCCAGCGTCGGTGAATCTGCGCCAGATGATCGTGCCAGCGGGCCAGCATGGGCGGCGGAAGGAATTTCGGATGAATCCGAAGTACATCACCATTCACAGCACCCAGAATCGGGGTGGCACGGCGCTGGCCCATGCGCGCGGGATGGCGTCGGGGAATTTCCGCGGAACGTCGCCGTTCAACCGCACCGGGTATCTCACGTGGCACTTCACGGTCGATGATCAGATGGCGATCCAATCGCTGCCGCTCAACATCCAGGGCGAACACGCGGATCACGATGGACCTGGCAACACGACGAGCATCGGGATCGAGATTTGTGAATTCGGCGACCGCGGGCGGCAGGCGGCGGCGATCGACCGCGCGGCGCGCCTCACGGCTTACGTGATGCGCCAGACCGGGGTCCCGCTGGCCCGCGTCGTGCCGCACTACCACTGGCCGCAGCATCACTTCAAGCACCACCAGAAGAACTGCCCGATCATCTTGCTCGACGCCGGCAAGCCGGGGCCGCGGTGGGAGGCGTTTCTGCGGAAGGTGCGGAGCTACTACTGACCGGGAGGGACATGCTCCGTCATGTCCCAGGGCGAATGGGACGGAGCTGGAGCCTGCCACCTTCGCCCGAAAGTCCGGGACACGACGGAGCGTGTCCCTCCAGGTTTAGACTGCGCTGCGTTCGATGATCGTGCGGGTCTCGGAGTTGGCGTGGAAGTCGAAGTGGCGCGTGTGCCCGGGGAGCAGTGCGGGAAATTTTTCTGCCCACTCGATGGCGAGCACGCCATCGGCGTCGAGGTAGTCGTCGAAGCCGATCCGTAGGAGGTCGTCTTCGGATTCGAGGCGATAGAAGTCGAAGTGGCAGAGCGGGAGGCGACCGCCCGGATATTCGTGGATGAGCGTGAAGGTGGGGCTGGTGACTTCGGCGGTGATGCCGAGACCGGCGGCGAGGCCTTTGACGAAGTGCGTCTTGCCGGCGCCGAGATCGCCGCAGAGCGCGAGCACGTCGCCGGCTCGGAGGGTTCCGGCGATGGCCTGGCCGAAGGCGAAGGTCTCGGCGGGGCTATGCGAAGTGATCGAAGCCACTTTTGAATTTCAGATTTCGGATTTCAGATTTCAGATTGAGGGTGCCCACGCGTGTGAGCGGCAGTTTGGGAAAGGCGCGGTGCCATTCGAGTGCGAGACGGGCGGTGTCGCGAGGGGGGAGGGCAAAGAGGAGTTCGTAGTCTTCGCCGTCGGTGAGGGCTTGCTCGATGGTGCGGCCGGGGGTGCGCGACACCGAGTCTCGTTCGAGCGAGAAGCCGCAGCGGCTGGCGGCGGCGAGGCGGGGGAGGTCGGCGGCGAGGCCGTCGCTCAGGTCCATCATTGCGCTCGGCTGGAAGTGCGTGACCAGCCAGCGGGCTTCGGCGAGGCGCGGGGTGAAGGTGAGATGTTTGCCGGTGATCGAACCCCCGAGGCGACCAGTCACGTAGAGCGCGTCGCCGGGTTTGCCGCCCGACCGCAAGACGCAGCGGGTGCGCTCCACTTCGCCAGTGAGCGTGACGCTGAGGAACATCGGCCCTGGCGAGCGTGCGGTCTCGCCGCCGACGATGCTCACGCCGAACTTCCGCGCCGCTTTCCGCAGGCCAGCGTAGAGCGCCTGCACGTCGGCCACTTTTCGCTCCGGGGAAATGGCCAGCGTGACGAGGGCGTGCCGCGGTTCGCCGCCCATCGCGGCGATGTCGCTGAGCGCGCGGCAGAGCGCCTTCCAGCCAACGCGGCGCAGGTCTGCGGTCGGGAGAAAATGCACGCCTTCCACCACGGCGTCCGTTTTCAAAAGCAACCAGCGCGCAGCCCGCGGACGACCGATGACCGCACAGTCGTCCCCTGCGCCGACGCGCACATCCTGGCCGATCGCGAGCCGACGCGTGATCTCCGCGACCAGCCGATCTTCGCCGTAGTGGGCGAGCTTCACGGCTGGAAGGCGGGCACCTTGCCTTGCGATTGCAGATAAAGCATGACGAGCGAGGTGCAGTTGTAGAGGGCGTGCATGCCGATGGGGACGAGGAGCGAACCGGTGCGCTCGTAGGCCGCGGTGAGGCAGAGCGCGAGGACGAAGAGGCCGGGCAGCGACGCGAGGTTCAGGTGGAAGGCGGCGAAGAGCAGCGAGGTGGCGAGCGCGGCAGGGAAGGCGCCGAGGTAGCGTTTGCTGACGCCGTAGAAGTAGCCGCGGAAGAGGAACTCTTCGCACGGTGGTGCGAGCAGGACGGTGGCGACGAAGGCTTTCAGCATCGCGGCGTAGTTGCCGTCGCGGGAGAGTTCGCGGAAGAGGCCCACGAGATCCTGCTCGCTGGCGAGGTCGCGCAGCATCAGGACGGTGAGGTAGTTTGTGACCGTGATGACGGGCATCGAGGCGACGAGGAAAAGCCCAGCGGTCGCGCCGGCGGCGATCAGCGAGAGGCGTGCGAGACCGAAGACCCGCACGGGATTGAGGCGGCGGTAGAGCATGAAGCCGCCAACGCCCGCGACAATGGCGACGAGGAAAAGCTGCGCCGGGAGCAGGTTGTCGAGGGAGAGTTCCGTCTCCGCGCCGGGCCGGCGCTGCAGCGCCTCGACCATGGTGGCGATGAAAAAGAGGGCCAGCGTGCCCCCGGTGAGCAGGTCCGGCAGGCCAAACTCGCCGGCCTCGACCCGGCCGCCGTAGCGCACGAGATGATTCAGCACGCGGACGAAAACGATTGCTGCCGTCGCGAAAAAGACGAATCCGATCAACGAGGTGCTGAGCTGCTGCAGCGTCGGTGCGGCAGCGAGCGGCCCTGCGAGAAGCGCGACCCCCATGAGCTTACGGAGCGTAGAAGCTGGGCAGGTAATAGAGCCGGCCGGTCTCAAGCTTCGGCGTGAGGGCGTCGGCGACTTTTACTTCGATCTTCGTTTTCTCGCTCTTGCCAAGCAGGCGGAAGAGGCGGCCAAAGTGGAAGGGTGATTCGTAGCGGATGATCGCGGAGCCGGGGGCGTTGCCGAGTTCCATGGCCTTCGCGTAGGCGTCCTCCACTTCGCCGAGTCCGTCCACGAGCTTCGCCTCATGGGCATCCTTGCCGGAGATCACGCGGCCGTCGGCGACGCCGTTGCGAAGCTGATCTTCGGGCAGCTTGCGCTCCTTCGCGACGATGCCGACGAACTTCCCGTAAGTCTGCATGATGAGCCCTTGGATGTAGGTTTTCTCCTCCTCGGTCATCGGGCGCGAGCCGCTGAGGATGTCCTTAAATTTCCCGCTTTTGAAGGTCATGCTTTGCAGGCCGACTTTGTCGAAAAGCTTCTCGTAGTTGATCCCCTGCATGATGACGCCGATGGAGCCGGTGAAGGTGGTCTCGTGCGCGATGATGTGGCTGGCCCCGCAGGCCACGTAGTAGCCGCCGCTCGCCGCCACCGAGCCCATATAGACGACCACGGGTTTCTTCCCGTTGTCCCGCGCTTTGCGCACGGCGTTGTAGATGACGTCGGACGCGGTGACTTCGCCGCCGGGCGAATCGATGTGGAGCACGATGGCCTTGACGTTTTCGTCCTCCACGGCCTGCTCGAGTTGGAGCTTGAGATCGTCCACCATGGTGTCCCCGATCGAGCCCGGATCAGCCGCGGTGATGATGCCGCGAAGATGGATGAGCGCGATTTTCGTGTCGGCGGTTTTGGCGCCCTTTACGGACTTGGCCTCGGCGACCACGGCCTCCTCAAATTTCGGCGGCCCATGCGAGACGAGGCTCGAGGCGGAGGTCGCCGCGTTGGCCATGATGAAGACGAAATTCAACAGCAGGCTGACGGCGAGGATGACGACGAGGGAGATACCGAGGCAGCCGAAGCGGTCTTTGGTCATGGGTGCGGAAGGTGGAGCGGGCGCGGGCGGGAGTGAAGGGGAAAGTGCGGATGCGCTCGGTGGCGGCTCAGTAGCTCCGGGAGCGGAGCTCGCGGAAGGCACCGCCAAGATGCTCGACGACGTCGGTGGCGCAGAGGGATTCCTCACTTTGCGCGCCGCGATGCACGGCGAGTTCCGCGGCGCGCCCGCAGAGCCAGGCCCCGACGCGGGCGGCGGCGTAAAGGTTCAACTTTTGCGCGGCGAGCCCCGCGCAGACGCCGGTGAGCACATCGCCCATGCCGCCAGTGGCCATGCCGGGCGAGCCGGTGGTGTTGTAGGAAAAGAGTACGCCGAGTTGGCCAACGAGGGTGCGTGCTCCTTTGAGGAGCAGGGTCACGGGGTAGCGATCGGTGAAAGCGCGGACGGTCTCGCGGCGCGGGCGATTTTCGCTCCCCAGATCGAGCCGCAGCATCTCGCCGGAATGCGGGGTGAGCAGGCGCTCGCCGGCGCAGGAGCGCAGGATCTCGATGTTCGTCGCGAGAATATTGAGCGCGTCGGCGTCGATGATCACGGGCGCGAGCAGGCGCTTCATGAGCCAGAGCACGTCTTCGCTGCGCGCGCGGCCGAGTCCGGGGCCGATGGCCACCACGTCATGCCGCGCGTCCGCGACGGCGAGGTAGGAGGTGACCGAGTGGACCATGACTTCGGGAGGCACGCGGCTGGCGACCGCGGGATGAATGTCCGGCGTGACGTAGAGCGTGACGAGCCCCGCGCCGGCGCGCACCGCACCCTCCGCGCACATGATCGCCGCGCCGATGAAACCCGAGGAGCCCGCGATGATCCCGACGCGGCCGCAGTCGCCCTTGTGCAGATCGAAGCGCCGCGGCGGCAGCAGCGGCGCGAGCGTCGTGGCGGTGCCGAGGCTGGCCGTGAGCGGGGTCGGTGCGAGCCGCGAGGCAAAGGCCGCCAGCGTCAACACCGCGAGGCGACCGACGAGCGGCACGGCGCGATCCGCCATCATCCCTTGTTTCGCAAAGCCGATGGTGAGCGTGAAATCCGCGACCACGCAGTCCGGGTCACTGGCGCCGGTATCGGCATCGAGACCGGTCGGGAGATCGATGGCGAAAACCCGCGCCTGCGAGTTGGCGCGCAGCAGATTGATCTCGCGGGCGAGGCCGTCGATCGGATGGTCCAGCGCGCCGCGGGCACCGATGCCGAGCAGGCCGTCGAGGATCACCAGCGGCAGCCCGGAGGCATCGACCGGCAGCCGCACCGCCACGCCTTGATCCCAACTGCGGACCTCCGCGAGCTTCTTCCGGGTGAGCTCCGCACAATCCTTTTCCGCAAAGGCCGGACGAAGATGAATCTTCCATCCTGCGGCGGCGAGGTGCCGGGCCGCGACGAGGGCATCGCCGCCATTGTGCCCTTTCCCATAGTAGGCGAGGCAAATCCCCGCGTGTCCGGTGAACTGCCCGACGGCCGCCGCGATCTGCGCCCCCGCGTCCTCCATGAGCGACTCGGGCGTCGCCCCTTCCACAAAGGCGCGCGCCTCCAGGGCTCTGATCTCAGCGGCGGTGTGGATCATCGGGATTTCAGATTTGGGATTTCAGATTTCAGATTGGATTCACTCCCGAGCGCTAATTCGACTGCAATCTGCGATCTGCAATCTGAACTTTTCCTCAGCGATATCGGGCGATGATGCCATTCGCAATGGCGTCCGCGAGCCGCTGGCGGTGCGTGGCGGAGCGGGCGATCCGCGCGCCTTCCTCGGGATTGGAAAGGAAGCCGCATTCGACGAGGACAGCCGGGCAGCGCGTCTTGCGGAGGACGTAGAAGGAACGCCGCCGCACGCTGCGATTTTCCGTGCCGGCGGCGGAGACCACGCGTTTGTGGATGGAGGAAGCGAGGCCGGAACTGGCGCTGCCGTAGTAGTAGGTCTCGATGCCGCTGGCCGTTTTGCGCGGGGCGGCGTTGAAGTGGATGCTGATGAAGATGGCGCTGAGCTGGCGATTGGCGATGGCGCAACGCTGATCGAGTGAGACGAAGTAATCGCCGCTGCGCGTCATCACGGTGCGATAGCCAGCACTGCGCAGGCGGGACGAGAGGCGCTTGGCGACATCGAGGGCGTAGATTTTCTCGGCATACCGCTGCCCGGGCACGCCGCCGCGATCGTGACCACCATGGCCGGCGTCGATGACCACGGTGCTGATCGCCAGGGCGGGAGCGCTGGCGAAGATCCAGACCAGCAGAGCGCTGAGGAGAAGACCGGGTCGTGTCATGAAGGGAAATCGAGCGCGGAACTCTTGGCGATAGGCCGCGGATTGCGAGCGGAAATTATCCCGGGAGCGCCGCCGTCCCGTGCGGCAATGTCGCACCTGCGCGAAGCGCCAAACATCGATCGTCATCTTGAGAAAGGCGCTGCGCGCGTTTTGGAGGATTGGCGCACGGGACGGCGGCGCTCCCGGGTGTCGGCAGTCGTTGCGCGGAATGCGCGGGCGTGGCTCAATGCCGCCCTGCTTGCCCGTCCATGAAATTGATCGCCTTCCTCGCCGCCACGTTCTTCACCGCCAGCCCCGCGCCCCCGCAGAAACCGCAAACCCCGGCAGGGGAAGCGCCTGGCCCGTGGTTGCTCGGGACGATCGGCGTCGGCAAGCTGGCCGACGGTACGATGCAGACGACCGCGCTGAAAGGCCTCGCGATCAAGATCGGCGCACACGGCGAGGCGGCGGTCTGCTACGACCTCGACCTGTGCCGCCTGGCCGGCGCGTGGACGGGCGGAAAATTCACGACGCCGATGAACCTGCTGTCGCGCGGCGAATACCCGACGGCGCTTGGCGACGTAGCCTTCACGACGCCACTGGTCGCGGGCTTCGTCAGCGGCGAAGCGAAGGAGCCGTGGCGTGATCCGCGCCCTGCTCCCTTTGGTCCGCTGCCGCTGGGGCAGGCGCGGTTCCGGGGCTTTTACGTGCATGGCGACAAGACGATCCTGAAGTGGGAGATCGGCGGAAAGGAAGTGCTGGAGATGCCTCAATGGGAGGGAGGGAAAGTGGTGCGGTCGATCGAAGGTGAGGTGCCTCCGACGGGCCTTGAGGGCGTTTTTATTCAGCCGACGAAGGATTTGCGCAGGCTCACGGCGGGTGGTCCGGCGCGCTGGCCGGAGTCCGTCGTCACGCAGGGCGTTCTCTCCTCCGACAAAGATGCGGCCTACGTGGTGGACACGATCAAGCTGCCCGAAACGAATCCGTGGAATGCGCCGATGTTCGTCGGCGGATTCGACTTTTTCCGCGACGGACGCGCGGCGGTCTGCACCTTTCATGGGGATGTCTTCATCGTCTCGGGGATCGACGAGAAGCTGGAGCAGGTGACGTGGCGGCGCTTTGCCAGCGGGCTCTATCACGCGCTCGGGCTGAAGATCGTGAAGGGCGAGATCTATGTGACGTGCCGCGATGGACTCTGGCGCTTGCAGGATCTGAATGGCGACGGCGAGTGCGATTTCTACGAGGCCTTCAATCACGACATCATGGTGACGAAGAGCTTTCATGAATTCGTCTTCGACTTGCAGACCGATCCGCAGGGGAACTTCTACTTTGCCAAAGGCGGGCCGGTGAAGAATGGCGGGCACGGCTTCGATGAAATCTGCAAGCATCACGGCTCGCTGCTCCGGGTGTCGCCGGATGGGGCGCGGATGAGCGTCTCGGCCACGGGTTTTCGCGCGCCAAATGGGATCGGTTGCGGACCCGGCGGCGAGCTGACGACGGGCGACAATGAAGGCACTTGGACACCGGCCTGCAAAATCAACTGGCTCAAGGAAGGCGGCTTCTACGGCGTGGTGGATCTCGCGCAGCGCACGCCGCCGCCGCCCGACTACGACCGCCCGCTCTGCTGGTTGCCAAAGCGCGTGGACAACAGCGGCGGCAGCCAGGTCTGGGCGACGAGCGCAAAGTGGGGGCCGTGGCGCGATCAGCTCCTGCACTTGAGCTACGGGCGGTGCGCGCTCTACGGCGTGCTCAAGGAGGAGGTGCAAATCCCCGATGCGCCGGACTGCTGCGATCGCCAGATGCAGGGTGGAGTGGTGAAATTTCCGCTGAAGTTTGAGAGCGGGATCATGCGCGCGCGTTTCAATCCCAGGGACGGCCAGCTCTACGTGGCCGGACTGCGCGGGTGGCAGACGAGCGGGGTGAAAAACGGCTGCCTGCAGCGCGTGCGCTACACCGGCGCGCCGGTGCGAATGCCGCTGGCGCTGCGGGCGAAGAAGGGTGGGATCGAGATCGAATTTTCCTGCGCTCTGGAGGCGAAGAGCGCGGCGGATGTGGGGAACTGGAACATCGAGGTCTGGAATTACCTCTGGTCGAGTGCGTATGGGTCGCCGGAAATCTCGACGCTCGCGGTGCACGGCGAGCCAACGGAGTTCGACAAGAACGGGGTGCCGCAATTTAGCAAAGAGCAGAAGGCGAAGACGCAGCACGATCCGCTCGCGGTGAAAGCGGTGCGGCTCGGGGCGGATGGGAAGTCCGTCTTCCTCGAGATCCCGGACCTCAAGCCGGTGATGCAGATGGCGATCCGCTATCAGCTCGGCGCGGCGGACGGCGCGGAGGTCAGCGGCGAAATCGTGAATACGATCCACGCCTTCGGAGAGTAGCCGCCGATGCGCTACTTCGACCACAACGCGACGCATCCGCTTTCGGCAACGGCTCGGGCAGCGTGGCTGGAGGCAACGGAGCGTTTCATCGGGAATCCGTCTAGTCCGCATCGGATCGGTGCGCGCGCGGATGCGGCGCTGACGCAGGCGCGTGAAAAGCTCGCGGGCTGGCTCGGGTGCGAGCCGCTGGAGATCGTCTGGACCTCGGGCGCGACGGAGGCGAACAACACGGCGGTGCAGCATCTCGCGGCGTTGCCGGGTGAAGCCTGGGTCTCGGCGATCGAGCACCCGTGCCTGCTCGCGGCGACGCGGCGTTCCTTTGCGGGGAGGCATCGACTGATCCCGGTGCGACGCGATGGGACGGTCGATCCGGCGTGGGTCAGGGCCGCGCTGGTTGCCGCGAAGCCGGCGTTTGTCGCGGTGCTTGCGGCGAACAATGAGACGGGGGTGCTCCAGCCCTGGCGCGAGATCGCGGAGCAGTGTCGGGCGAAAGGCGTGCCTTTCCTCTGCGATGCGGCGCAATGGGCGGGCCGGCTGCCGGCGGGCGACTTGGGGGAGTGCGATTTCGTGAGCGGTTGCGCGCACAAGTCCGGCGGACCGCAAGGCGTGGGCTTTCTCAAATGCCCGCCGGATCTCCGCCCGCTGCTGCTCGGCGGCTCCCAGGAAGAAGGGCGTCGTGCGGGGACGGAAAACGTGGCCGGGGTGCTCGCGATGGTCGCCGCGTTTGAAGCGAGGCACATCGCGCTGGCTGACGGCGCGACGCTCAGCGAGCGCCGGCAATGGCGGGGTGAATTTGAGCATGCACTCTCTGGAGCGCTCCCAGGTGCCGAGATCGTGGGAGCGAGCGCCGAGCGACTTTGGAACACCGTCTCGGTGATCATGCCGGAGGCGCGGGACTGCCGGCAGCGCTGGGTGGTGAAACTCGACAAGCTGGGCTTTGCCATCTCGACCGGGTCGGCGTGCGCGAGCGGGAAGGAAGAGACTTCGCCGGTACTCGCGGCGCTGGGCTACTCGCCAGAGGAAGCGGGACGCGCGCTGCGCTTCAGCAGCGGCTGGGAGACGACGCGCGAGGATTGGCGCGCGCTGCTCGGCGGAGTGCGGCAGGCCGCGCGAGAACTGGTCTGAACAAGGAGCCGGGGCGCCCTCGCCCCGAGTTTGATACGATCCCGGGGCGGGGGGGTGGGGGGCTGGCCGCGCTTCACGTGTTCTTACAATGGCGGGGGGGCGCCCGCCCCCCTTTTTTTATCCGCCCCGGGGGGGGGGGCCCCCCGGCTCCTTGCGTCTCGCGGCCGCCGGCTTACACCGGCTTCTTCGTCGAGCAGCCGAGGAGATTTTGCCGCGCGGCTTCGGTGATGGACTCGAGGTCGAGCATCGTCAGGAAGTCGATCGTCTTAAACTCGGGGTCGATCGCGGGCGGCCCGCACACTTTCGCCCCGATCGCGAGATAGGCGCGGAGCAGGTGCGGGATGGCGATGGGTTTGTCGCCGAGGGGTGCGGCTTCCGGCAGCGTGTGGCCGGGCTTGGCCACGGTGCGGAAGTGCTCCGGCGCGAGATGTTCCTCGCTCAACGAGGCGTACATCGCGGCGCCGAGGGTGGCGTTTTGGGTGGGGTGTGAGCTGGAGCCGACGAGATACCGCGCGCGCCGGGCCTGGGAGTAGAGGGTGATGCCGCGCCAGAGGAGGTTCAGGACGCTGCGTTCACGGTGCTCGACGTGGAGGCAGGCGCGGCTGACTTCCACGAGCTCGAAGCGGATCGGGTCGAAGGGCGAAAAATCAAAGTGCCGGGCGTGACTGTAGCCGAGATTCAGCGCGGCGAGCTGGCCGGTCTGGAGGCGGCAGGTGGCGACGACGGTGCCGGTGCGGACTTCTTCGATGAGCAGATGATCGCAGGCATTTTCAAAGCGGTCGCGGTCGAGGCCCGACAGGTAGGCGGAGTCGAGGCCGAGGCTGAGTTCGACATTGAAGGTCTCGAACCGGAGGCGCTGAGCGGCGAGGAGATCACCAGCATTTTGCGCGAGGCGGATTTGATAGCGACCAGCGGCGATCGGTGGCGCACAGGGGGATGAGACGAGGGAATTCATCAAAGCGAGCGCATACTGTGAATTCCATAGCGACTAAGCAAGCCGCGAAATCGGGAAATTTCAGGTTCCCGGCTCCGGTGATGTTATTTCGCGGGCGAGGGCGGGAGCCAGAGCGTTCGCTTCTTCGACAGGGTCGTGGGTCGAAATCCGTGAGCCTGGGCGTAGGCGAGCAAGGGCTTCTCGAGTTTCTCGGCCTCTACCCCAGTGAGGATCGCGGCCGGAGGGTCGTTTTGGAGGAATGCTTCCAGATCGGCGGGAGCCACGAGCTTGAGGCGGCGCCGCCGTTCCGGTTCGGCAAACTCCGCGCTGCGCCACGCGAATGGGCCGGTGGCAAACTCGGGATAGATCCGCCCACCGCCCTCCAGCACCCAGGTCGGCGCGAGAGTGAGCACTTTGCCGTTCGGCGCGAGCTGCTGAATCGTCAGCCCGAGACTCCGCACCTTCGCGGGAAACCACTCCGCCGGCCGTCCGATGCGCCCGAGCCAGGCAAAGGCCGACGGGCCACCTTCCCGCAGAGTGGCGATCAGGAGCGAGACGAGGGAGATCGCGGCGAGCGAGCCTGCGAAGATCCGCCGGCGCCCGGTGGATGCCGCACCAAAGATCACGCCGAGCACCAGGAGCGGCGCAAAGATGAAGTAGTGCTGATACTGGTACCGCGAGGGCGCGAAGCAGCCAAGCAGCACAAAGGGCAGGACGCAGAGGAGCAAGGCGCAGGCGTGGCCGCCAGGCTGGCGGCGCCGCAGCCACGCCCAGCCTGGCCGGATGCCGAGCACGATGTAGCCGAGAAAAAGCGGCCAGCTCGGGACGATGATCTCCTTCACGAAATACCGCACCTTTCGCCACCACGTCATGGTCCGGCGGATGCGCGTGTTCTCCGGATCGAGCAGGCGGAGCCGGGGAAATTCCAGATTGCCGAAGAGGAACGCCTCGCGGTCGGTGACGAGAAACCAGAGCGAGGGCGCGCAGGCGGCGATGGTGGCGGCGGTGAAAGTCGCGGTATGGGCGAGGCGGCGGCGCAGCGGCAGCAGCAGGAGCAGCGGGAAGAGGGCAAATGGGACTGCCACCGGAGCAAAGGTCAGCCGGGTGCCGAGCGCGAGGCCAATGGCGCCGCCGCTCGCGGCCATGCAAAGGAGCGAGTCCCGCCGGGCCGCCACGAGGTGCAAGAGCACCGCGGCCACGGTCAGAAACGCGGGTAGCTCATGATTCCACGTCTTCCCGCAGGCGGAAAAGACGGTGAGCGGATCGCTGAGGAAAAGCACCAGCGCACCGCAGCCAAAGAGCCAGCGGGCGAGCGGTCGGGCGTCGCGCGCCAGCCGCGTGGCGGCGAGGAAACAGAGCACCGCGACGGCGGTGGTGCTGGCGGCGGAGAGGAGTTTCGCGGAGAGCAGGAGCCGGCCGGTGACGCGGTCCAGCGCGCCGTAGAGGAGGACGAGATTTGGGAGATGAAAGAGCGGGTAGTCGCGGTAGGGCAGGAGGCCCTCGCGGGAGAGGAGCGCCGCCGGGGCGAGGAACTGATGCTCGTCGTGGTTCAGATCCCGGTCCATGGCCCGGAAGAAGACAAACGCGCAGGCCAGCCCGAGGGTGAGCCAGGTGAGGATTCGCAGGGAACTGGAGGTCGGTGCGCCCAAGAGGCGGCACTTCATAGTCCTGCGCGCGAAGCGTGGCAAGGAACGCCACTCGATCCCGCAGCGATCCCCAAAAAACGAATCCCCCTCGTTCCGTTGCCGGAACGAGGGGAACCGTGGGGGGAGGGATTCTTTCAGTAGGACTAGACCTTGGCGGGCACTGGCTGGCGACGACGGCTGCGGCCCATGTCGCGGAAGGCAACGAAGGAACCGAGCACGAGGCCCGCGAGCGCCGTGGCCGGCTCCGGGACCGCCGCTGGAGCGAAGCCGGACGTGATCGCAGTGCCAAAGCTGGACACGACCTCACTATTCACGCTCTGGAAGAAACGCGCATTCGTGCGGATGAGCAGGAACTCCGAAGTTTGGCCGGAATCGACATTGCCTGGACCGCCAAGGAACCCCGACGGATCGAAGTCAAAACTAGCAGTATCCGACGCGATAGTCGGGAGCCTGTCCGCGCTGAAAGCGGGCTTGGTGCCGATCACATTGCCACCAAAGTTAAGACCGATTCCGGTGAGACCATTGGTGACGTAGTTCATCTCCAATTGATCGCCTGCGCCCGTCCCAAAGTCGTTGAATCCATCAAGGGCGAGTCGAAAAATATCCGAACCCAAGCCCGGTCCGCCCGGGGTCGTGTTCGCAACTTGAAAATAAAAGTCGAGCAGACCAGAACCATTCTGGACCACGACTGACCGGAGAGTGCCCTGGAACAGAGCGCTCGGTTCGACGAAACCAACGGTCAAGTCACCGACGACATTACCGCCAAAGTTCGTCGTGCCTGCGAGAGGCACTGGGCCACCACCGGGAGCGACCAAGGCGGCTTGGCTAGTGGTCATGGCGACGATTGAAAGAATGCCCGTTAAAGGAGCAGCCCAACGTTTTAATTGATTCATATTTTTTGCGTTCATTTCGGTTCGAATTTGGAAACTTGCAGCGACCGGCGATTAGGTTTTTGCGATTTCGGCGCTGCTTTTCTAGGGAATACTCAATTCTCCGAGGCTTCGTCAAATTATTTTCACAGAAATTATAAGGCGTGTCGATGAGCCCCCTGAGCCGCAGGGAGGAATCGCACCTCCTTTCCGGGGGTGTGAAAGGTGGCCGTTTCCGCATTTGCATCCTTGTCGAATCCCGAGCGGGCACGGATGACGACGAGGATGGAGAAGAAGATGCAGAGGAGGATAAGGAGGGAAGCATTCGCCGAACGACCTGTGTGCTGGCCATGGGACTCCCGATCGCGCGGGTTCTCGTGGCCTCGGGGCTTGTGTCGCCCGTCCTGCCTGCAATGCTCGCCAAATGCCCACCCGCTTCCTTCGCCTCGTAGCGCTCGCTATTGCACCCCTCATTTCCGGATGCGCCAACCAGCCGGCGGGGAAGCGACGTGACCTTTCGGGCATCCGCAAAGTCGCGGTCAGCTACGCGCCTGCGGATGCACTTGGCACGGGCGAGCCTTCCGTCGCCGGAAAGATCGCCGGGCGGGCGGTGCGGCACGGGGTTTCCATCGGTCTCGGCAGCCTGCAGCTCGGACTTTTCGCCGGCTTGATCGGTGACGTGGCGGATCTCTCGCACTCTTCATCGAAGAAGGGCGGCCGCAATGTCTCCCAGGAAGTGCTCACCCTCTTGAGCGCTGCGCGCACCGATCCCGCCTGGCTGGTGGCCCAGCGGACTCAGGCCGAGGTCACCCGTGGTGGGCGGTTCACGATCAGCCAGACAAATCCCGACGCGCTCTTCGACTTCGAGCTGCGGCAAGCGCGTCTCGAGCCTGTGGACCGGCTCGGTTTCCAGCAGCGCGCCGTCCTCGGGGTCAAGGCGAGCCTCCGCGACCGGGCCGGCGGGTTGGTGTGGAACGGCGAAAGTGTCGTGACTTCCGCGCGGAGCCGGACGTGGCAGGAATACCGGGAGCGACCGACGCGATTGCGTGCGGAATTCGACGTGCTGGCGCGGATCGTGGCGCGGGACTTGGTGGCCGATCTCGGACGCTAACCTTCCTCCTTCGAACTAGGGAGGAAGAGGAAGATTAAGAGGAAGAGGCCGTGGGATCCGCCACGGGAACACAGGCGCAGAAAAGATTCCGATCGCCCCAGACATTGTCGATACGTCCGACGCTGGGCCAAAATTTGTGCTCGCGCAGCCAAGGCGCGGGATAGGCCGCTTGCTCGCGGGAATAAGGGCGCGTCCATTCGCTGGCGGTGACGGTCGGCGCAGTGTGCGGGGCGTTTTTGAGCGGATTGTTGACCGGGTCGATGGCGCCGGTTTCCACGGCGGTCATCTCGGCGTGGATGGCGATCATCGCTGCGCAAAAGCGGTCGAGCTCGTCCTTCGATTCGCTCTCGGTGGGCTCGATCATCAGCGTGCCGGCGACGGGCCAGCTCAGGGTCGGCGCGTGAAAGCCGTAATCCATGAGCCGCTTCGCCACGTCCTCAGCAGTCGTGAGCTTAAAGCCGCGCAGATCGAGGATGCACTCGTGGGCCACGAGGTCGGCGTGCCCTTTGTACAAGATCGGGAAGTAGGACTCGATCCGGCGGGCGACGTAGTTCGCATTCAAGATGGCGAGCTTCGTGGCGGCGGTCAGACCGTCACCGCCCATCATGCGGATATACATCCACGGGATCACGAGGATCGAGGCGCTGCCGACCGGCGCGGCGCTGATCGAGCCCGTGCGGGTGTCCGGTCCGCGGCGCTCGGCGGCGGAGAGGAAGGGCACGAGATGTTTCGCGACGCCGATCGGGCCGACGCCGGGGCCACCGCCGCCGTGCGGGATGCAGAAGGTCTTGTGCAGATTAAGATGGCAGACATCCGCGCCGATGCGGCCCGGCGAGGTGAGCCCGACCTGCGCGTTCATATTCGCGCCGTCCATGTACACCTGGCCACCGTGCGCGTGAATGAGCTCGCAGATGTCCACGATCGTCTCCTCAAAGACGCCATGCGTGCTCGGATACGTGACCATGAGCGCGGCGAGGTTTTTGGAATGCTCCTCCGCCTTCGTCTGCAGATCGGCAACGTCGATGTCGCCATTGGCGCTGCACCCCACGGTCACGACTTTCATCCCGGCCATCACCGCGCTGGCGGGATTGGTGCCGTGGGCGCTGGTCGGGATGAGACAGATGTTGCGGTGCCCTTCCTTCCGCGACTCGTGATATTTGCGGATCGCGAGCAGGCCCGCGTATTCGCCCTGCGAACCGGCATTTGGCTCTAGCGAGACGCCGGCAAATCCCGTGATCTCCGCGAGCCAACCTTCGAGCTGCGCGCACATTACCCGGTAGCCTTCCGACTGATCCGCCGGGCAGAAGGGATGCAGCGCGCCGAATTCCGGCCACGACACGGGCAGCATCTCGCTGGTCGCATTCAGCTTCATGGTGCAGGAGCCGAGCGGGATCATCGAAGTGGTGAGGGAAAGATCCTTCGCCTCGAGCCGCCGGATGTAGCGCAGCATCTCGTGCTCGGTGTGGTAGCGGTTAAAGACGGGATGAGTGAGGAAGGGCGAGGTGCGCAGCAGAATGTCGCGGAGTCCCAGCCCCTGACTTTCCCAGCTCTCGCGCGAGTCGAGTCCCGCGAACCTTTCATCGGTAAAGATTTCGATCAGTTCCGCGAGCTCTGCCGTGGTGATGGTTTCGTCAAGGCTCACGAGCAGGAGAAGTGGCGCGTCCGACACGGCGTAGGGGCGCAAGTTCACGCTGGCTTTCGTGGCGCGCCGCAGAATCTCCGCGCGTTGCTCGGCAGACGCACACTCGACGGCGACCGTGTCGAAAAACTCTCCGTGCAGAACCGTGAAGCCTTTGGCCATGACTGCGCCGGAAAACCATTCCGCAGCGAGATGCGTCCGCCGCGCAATCTGCCGGAGCCCTTCCGGCCCGTGGTAGACCGCATACATCGACGCCATCACCGCGAGGAGCACCTGCGCGGTGCAGATGTTCGAGGTTGCCTTGTCGCGGCGGATGTGTTGCTCGCGGGTTTGGAGTGAAAGGCGATAGGCCGGCTTGCCGTGGACGTCTTTGCTCACGCCGACGAGCCGACCAGGCATCAGGCGTTTGAATTCATCCTTCACCGCCATGTAGCCAGCGTGTGGCCCACCGAAACCAAGCGGCACGCCGAAGCGCTGCGTGGAGCCCACGGCGATGTCCGCTCCGAATTCGCCCGGCGGCTTCAGCAAAGTGAGGGCAAGGATGTCCGCCGCAACAATCGCGATAGCACCAACTTTGTGCGCGCGCTCGATAAACTCCGCGTAGTCGTAGATCGCCCCGGTGGTGTCCGGATATTGCAGCACAACGGCGAAGACCTTCTCCGCAAAACCGAACTTCATCCAATCGCCGACGAGCACTTTCAGCCCGAGCGGTTCGCAGCGCGTCTGGACCACGGCGATGGTCTGCGGATGGCACTGCGCAGAGACGAAGATGGTGCGCACCGCGTCGTCTTTGCAGAGGGCGTGGGCCATGTGCATCGCCTCGGCGGCGGCGGTCGCTTCGTCGAGGAGCGAGGCATTCGCGATGTCGAGTCCGGTGAGGTCGATGACCATCTGCTGAAAATTCACCAGCGCCTCCATGCGCCCCTGCGCGATCTCCGCCTGATACGGTGTGTAAGCCGTGTACCACCCAGGGTTCTCGAGGATGTTCCGCTGGATCACTGGCGGCGTGATGCAGCCGCTATAGCCTTGGCCGAGATAGTTTTTCGCCACGCGATTCTTTGCCGCGATGGCGCGCAATTCGGCCAGCGTCTCGTGCTCGCCGCGACCCGGCGGAAGTTCCAGCGGACGCCCGAGCCGGATCTCCGCCGGCACCGCGTCGGCGATCAGTGCATCGAGTGAAGACACCTTCAGCACCGCGAGCATTTCCGCCACATCCTGCGCGTCAGACCCGAGATGCCGCCGGGCGAAAGCATCGCACGGGGCGAGTGGGTCGGTGTGGGATGAAAGTAAGGACGGAGCGTGCATCGGCGGAGGCTAGAAAGCGCGCCGGGTGAAGCAAGCGGGATTTGGCAAACGCTCTCTCTCGATACGAGCAAGACCTCCAGCGGACGCACCGCGGACGAAGTCTGGGCCAGGAATCCAACGGGAAGGTTCGTCATTTGTAGGTTTGACACCGACACCGCCGCTGCCTTTCCTTGCCACCGCAAACACGCCAGCACGGCTTCGCTGGCCACATCCCCTCAGCCATTATGAAAATGCACCTCACCCCTGTACTCGCCCTCGCGACAGGCCTCCTCATCGCCCAAGCCTCCGCTGGGCAGCAACTCAGTCCGGCGATGGGCAAGAGCAAAATCGTCGCTCCGGAAGAAGGCGGTCTGCCCATGGGCAACTTCACCCTTGGCACAAAGTTCAGCGAAAGTCTCGCCAGCGGTTATCTCGATTCCATCACGCCATTCTGGGCGCCGGGCGATGCGCTCTTTTTCCTGAATACGCGCACCACGGTCGATAGCGACTCACAGTCCATCGGCAGCTACGGCCTCGGCTTCCGCTATCTCGTGCCGGGGCGCGACGTGATCTTTGGCACGAATGTCTTCTACGACGCGCTGAGCAGCCGGCGCGGCCATGACTACGATCAACTCGGAGTGGGCGTGGAAATCCTCACGCGCTGGTTCGACCTGCGGGCCAACTGGTACCTGCCCGAAGACGAGATTTACGTGGTCGATCGCTTCGACAGGAAGAGTAAGACGCGCAACTTCGGCCCCGTCGTCGCAAACGGCAATCAGCTCCAGCAACGCGTCCAGGCCATCAATCGGCGGACCACTTTCAAAAGCTACGAAGGCGCGCTCGAAGGCTACAATATCGAAGCCGGCTTCCTCGTGCCGGGCGTGGACAAGTATTTCGAACTGCGCGCGTTCGCCGGTTACTACAACCTCGAAGGGCCCTTTGGGCGAAACTTTGAGGGCTTCAAAGGCCGCCTCGAAGCGCGCTTCCTGCCCGGGATTATCGCCGACGTGGAATACTACGACGACGCGAATGTCATGGGCGGCCACTGGATGGGCGGAGTGCGCGTGACCATGCCTTTCTCGATTTTCAACATCGCCCAAGGTCGCAATCCCTTTGAAGGCTTCGGCGAAAGCTTCCGCCCACGGCAGCGTGAATTCCGCGAACGCATGACGGATATGATCATCCGCTCGCACCGCATCCAGACCACGGAGTCCGATGCGCGGCCAGTAGAGACGCGGACGACGGAGAAGAATACCGATGTGCCTTTGGGCGAGCTCCCACCAACGCCGCCGCGGAATACCCCGCCGCCGCCGCCGCCGGACGACGAGTAAGCCTCTCGGTCCGCCCCCGCGCTAGTCGCGAAGCTGCAGCAACCGCGACCATTCGCGGCCTTCCCGTCCGGGATAGGCGCGCACCGGGAGCCATTCGCGCTCCAGCTTGAAGCGTGGGAGAAAGAGCCGGTCCAGTTCGGCGATCGAGACCTCGAATGGAGGACCTTCATCCGGTCCGCTTTGCCCGGGATCCAGATAGAAGACCGCGAGCAAATGCCCGCCAGGCTTGAGCGCGCCGGCGACCGCTTCGACGTAGGCCGAGCGTTGCGCCGGGTCGATGGCGCAGAAGCAGGTGTGCTCCCAGACCCAGTCGAAGCTCCCGCGCAGGTGCGGCGGGAGATTGAAGAGGTCGGCCAGTTCATACCGCTCGCCACCGGCAGGCGGGATTTTTGCCGTCGCCTCAATCGCGGAGGGCGCGATGTCGATGCCGATCACTTCAGCGCCTGTCGCCGAGAGCGCCCGCACGTCGTGCCCGAAACCGCAGCCCGGCACGAGTACGCGACCCGTGACCACATTCTCCGCGAGGAAATCGACCAGATCTGGACTCGGCGCCCCCTTGTCCCAGGGCGTCTCGCTGGACTGATACTTGGACTCCCAATCGGTCGGCATCGCAGGACGGAAGATGGATTCAGCCGCGGCGCCGCCAGATCGAAGCCTGGGCGAGGCTGAGTTGGAACTTGCGCGCGTGTTCGCGAAGGAGAAACGGGAGATCTTTGGTTCCCACGAGTTCAAAGGTGCTGCCCAGTTCCGCACTCAAGCCAGCGAGCGTCGTGACGGATGAGCCATCCTGCTCGAAGCCGCCGACCCAGTTTCCACGCGGCGTGAATTCTTCGAGCCAAGTGTAAGGCGAGGTGATCACGAGTTGCCCACCGGCCCGTACTAGGGACGGCAACCGCGCTAGACAGCGCTGCGGCTCGCGGAGACGGTCGATGAGATTGGCCATGAGCACGACATCGAACGCGCCCAAGTCACTGCGGAGCGCCATCGCGTCACCGACTTCAAACGCGACTCGCGCAGTGTCCACACCGGCGGGCCGCAGCGCCATGAGCGGCGTGGAGAGGGCGCCTTCGTCCGTCCGCGCATAGGGCAGCGCGCCCGTCCTGCGGAGCAATTCCGCCGCTTCGATGAAGCGCTGTGAGTAGTCGATCCCGAGCACCGAACCGCAAGCCCGCGCCAGTTCAAAGGTCGAGCGCCCGACGGCACAGCCGAGGTCCAGTCCGCGCGCGCCAACCGGGATCGCGTCGACGTTCACACACTCGGTGACGCAGCGGACCGCGTAGTCGAGCACATCGAACGGAGACGGATGCGGTGCGTTAATTTCCTCCGCCGTCCCGTAATGGAAGAGAAGATACTCCCCGAGGAGCTTGTCGCTTTCGTAGATGTTCACGCGCTGACGGTGGACTTCACTCGCCGAGTAGTCCGCGCATGTAGGCCGCCGGGACGTAGTTCTCGATGAGCACTTCGGTCCGTCCGGCGCGGTGCATCCGCACTTGCGGCACCGCTATCTCGGGCGTCTTGCTCGGCGAAAAAAGGATATCGTCGTGCGTGGCGTTCTTCTTATTGGCGAAACGATCCGGCGTGAGTTTCCCGCCGAGATGATCACTGCGGCCGGTGGCCACGTGCATCGTCCCGAGGATCTTCTCGTCCTGGATGTCCCGTCCTGAAACTGGAAGGACCTGCGTGCCGAAGCCAAGCTCGCCAAGTTCGCCCGTCACCGGATCGCTCGTGAGTTTGTGATTGTGCGCGGCGATCGTCGCCGGGTTTCCGCGGAGCAGTGTGGACTCGACGATCCGCCCGCCCGTCACCCGCATCAGGGCGAGCGTGCCGTCTTCATACTTCATTGGAAACACACCTTCCGCGCCGGCCGGGACATAGTAAATCTCGCCAGCTGGAAGATTCGCAATATCCGGTCCGCCGCGGCAGAGACCGTGGCTCTTCTGGGCTTCCTGCCCGGCGAGTTCGAGGCGCAAAGTGCAGCGCTGTCCTTCCACCGCGTAGTCGATCTCGACCCAATCCGCGCCCGTCATCCCGGTGCGCAGCTTCTCCGCGGTCACGCTCACTTCGTTGTAATCGACCGCCAAACCGGAGTTGAGGATGATTTGATTCACGCCGTGGAGCGTCGCTCCGCGGAAGCCGTACCTCTTCGCAAAGGCAGTGAGCGGAGCCGTCGCCGAGTAAGTGGAGATACAAAGGATCAGATCGTATTTCTTGCAGATGTCTTCCACGAGATCCACCTCCCGCCCATCCGTCGCGTAGCCTTTCTCCGGCAGATCGAGATTGCTGCCTCCCGTGATTTCATAGGCGAACATTTCACCACCCTCCAAGCCCAATTCCGCCATCACGCCCTGACGCAGGCCTTGGTAAAAAACGTCGTGCGCATTGCGCTGGATCGAGAGATCGGGGTTGCGCAAGCAGCGGAAGCCCGTGATCTCGCGCGGATCATCGAGGTCGATGAGAATGCAGACGCGCTCTCCACCTTTCGGCGCGAAGACCGTTTGGAGCAGTCGGCTGAGGCTGAAGGGAGGAAACTGACGAGGAGTCTTCGCGAGTGTCGGATGGATCGTGGTTAGCATGGGTACTTGGTGGTTAAGGTTGCAGGATGTCTTACGCCTATCGGTGCGCAAGCGTTGCATCTTCATCCATCGGCTCGGGCACCTCCGGCGGATGCCAACCACGCGCCAGCGAGGTTGCGTTGAGCGCTCCCGGTGGGCCACGGTGAGTGCATGCTTTGGATGACTCCACGTCGCACTCTCGATCTCAGTCGCCGCGCGCAGATCATGGGCGTGGTGAATGTGACGACGGATTCATTTTCCGATGGCGGGCAGTTTGCCGACACGGATGCGGCCGTGGCGCACGCACTGCGACTCGTGGAGGAGGGTGCGGAGATCATCGACGTCGGTGGGGAATCCACGCGGCCCGGCGCGGTGCCGGTGAGCGAGGAGGAGGAATTGCGGAGGGTCATCCCGGTGATCGAGAAGCTCGCGAAGAGTGGCCCATGCACTATCTCCATCGACACCATGAAGCCGGCCGTGGCGCGCGCGGCAATGGGCGCGGGCGCGGAGATCATCAATGACGTCACTGGCCTCCGTGACCCCGCGATGCTGGAGGTCGCGAGAGAGACTGGAGCTGGCGTCGTCGCGATGCACATGCAAGGTCTGCCGCGCGATATGCAGACGGCGCCGCACTACGACGATGTCTGCGGCGAGATCCGGGAATTCTTTAGACAAACTCTCGACCGGTGCCTAGCCTGCGGGATGATCGCCGCGCAACTCGCTTTTGACCCCGGAATCGGGTTCGGAAAGACGCTCGCGCACAACCTTGCACTGCTCCGGAACCTTGATTCCATGGGGTTTGGCGGGCGGCCGCTTGTTCTGGGAGTCTCGCGAAAATCCTTTATCGGAAGGGTGCTTGGTTCGGCGGTGTTGGAAGATCGCGAGTGGCCCACCGTCGCGCTCACGAGTCTGGGACGCAGCCGCGGGGCGAAGGTGATCCGCGTTCACGACGTGCGGCGAAATGTGGAGTCGCTCCGAATGACTGAGGCCATCCTCACGTCGGAGGCGTCATGACCTTCGCCGATGTGACGCAGTTCGCCGCCGAGTATTGGAAGGACGCGATCCAAATCGCGCTCCTTGCCGTGGCGATCTACTACACTTGGAATTTCTTCAAGGGCACACCGGGCGCGAACGTGCTCATGGGCTTGGTGACGATCTTTCTCGGCGGCACGCTGATCTCGGAATTTTTTGGCCTGCCGGTCATCGGTTGGATTTTCAAATCGTTGTCCGCGGTGCTCATCCTCGCGCTCGTCGTGATCTTTCAACCGGAGCTGCGTCGCGGCCTCGCCGCCCTGGGCAGTCATCGGCTCTTCTTCGCCGCCTCCGAAAGCCGTGAAGAGATCGACCTGGTCTCAGAGATGACCTTCGAACTGGCCAATCGGCAACTCGGCGCACTGATCGCTCTGCAGCACAGCCAGGCGCTCGACAGCTTTGCGGAAAACGGCGTGAGCCTCGACTGCGCGCTTTCGGCAGAGCTCGTCGTCACGATTTTTTTCCCGAAGACGCCGCTCCACGACGGTGGCGTGATCGTCCGCGGCGACCGCATCACCGCCGCCGCGTGCATTTTCCCAGTGAGCCAGCGCCAGGATCTCGACCGCACGCTCGGCACTCGCCATCGCGCGGCGCTCGGCCTGAGCGAACAGACGGACGCGATCGTGATCGTGGTCTCGGAGGAGACGGGGATCGTTTCGATTTGTTACGGCGGGCATCTGGAAAGAAACTTCGACCCCGAGAGCTTTCGGCGCCGGCTTGGCGAACTCCGCTCCTTGAAGAATGAAACATCTGATAACGAACCAATGGCAGGCAAAGATCGTGTCGCTCGCGCTCGCCGTAGTGCTGTGGGCAGTCATTCGAAAGAACATCGAAACGACCACCTTGCCTTCTAGAATACAGATTCAACCAGAGAAGCAGAACTTCCAATTTGAGATCACCCGCGATGGAAAAACCCCGGCAAAATAACGAGACCGCAACCCCGAAGGCTCGGAAGATTTTCGGAACGGATGGCGTCCGGGGGATGGCGAATATCGAGCCCGTGACGGCCGAGACCGCGCTGAAGCTGGGTCGGGCCGCGGCGCACGTTTTCGCCCAGACCAGCTCCCAGCGGCATCCGAGCGGCCGCACCACGATCGTCGTGGGCAAGGACACGCGACTCTCCGGTTACATGCTGGAAAATGCGCTCGCTGCCGGGGTCATGTCGCTCGGCGCGGATGTGCTCTTCATCGGCCCGCTGCCCTCGCCGGGCGTGGCCTACATCACGCGCTCGCTGCGCGCGGACGCCGGTATCGTCCTCAGCGCCTCGCACAATTCGTACGAGGACAACGGCATCAAATTTTTCCGCCACGACGGCTACAAACTCGACGACGCGATCGAACAGGAGATCGAAGGGCTCGTCTTCAGCGGCGAGATCGAGAATGTGCGCCCGACGGCAAACAAAGTCGGGCGCGCCCGGCGCATCGACGATGCCATCGGGCGTTACGTGGAATTCGCGAAGCGGAGCTTCCCGCGGCAGATGAATCTCGAGCATCTCCGGATCGCGATTGATGTCGGCAACGGGGCTGCCTACAAGACCTCGCCGTTCATTTTGCGCGAGCTGGGAGCGGATCTGGTCGTCGCCCACAACACCCCGAACGGACGCAACATCAACCACGAGTGTGGAAGCACTTACCCCGAGGAGATTCAGCGAATCGTGAAGGAAACGAAGGCCGACGTGGGGATCAGTCACGACGGCGATGCCGATCGCGTGCTGCTCTGCGATGAAAATGGTGAAGTGGTCGATGGCGACGAGATCATGGCCATCGCGGCGATCGACTACCTCCGCCGCGGTGAGCTCGCCAAGAACACGCTTGTCGCAACGGTGATGAGCAATTTCGGCCTCAATGAAGCGCTCGAATCCCGAGGCGGGAAGGTGGTCAGGACCAAAGTCGGCGACCGTTACGTGATCGAGGAGATGATGAAGCAGGATCTCAATGTCGGCGGTGAGCAAAGCGGCCACATGATCTTCCGGGATTTCTCCACCACGGGCGACGGCATCGTGAGCGCCCTGCAGATCCTGCGCATCATGGTCGAAAGCGGAAAGCCGCTCAGCGAACTCAAGCAGTGCTTGAAAAAGTATCCCCAGGCCCAGCGCAACCTCCGGGTGCGCGAGAAAGTGCCGCTCGAGAAGCTGCCGAAGGTGGTCCAACTGGTCGAGGAAGCCGAACGCGAACTCGCAGGTAGTGGGCGGGTGCTGCTGCGCTACTCCGGTACGGAACCGAAGATCCGCTTGCTCATCGAAGGCCGCGACGGCGACCGCATCAATGCGCAGGCCGACCAGATCGCCGGAGAAATCCAGGCGTCGATCGGCGCGAGTTGACGTGCGCCTTTTCCTCACCGGGACGGACACTGGCGTCGGCAAGACCCACGTCGCTGCGCTGCTCGTGCGCAGCCTGCGGGCGGCAGGACTCGACAGCGTCGGGATGAAGCCGATCTGCTGCGGTGATCGCGACGACGCAGAAATCCTCCACGCCGCCGCGAACGGCACCGTCCCGCTCAACGACGTGAACCCAGTGTGGCTCCGCGTCCCGGCAGCACCCTACACCGCCGCGATGATCGAGAATCGCCCGATCGATCTGGCATTGATCCGCGAGAGCTTCGAGCGGCTCAGTGCATCGCACCGCTCATTGATCGTAGAAGGCGTGGGCGGCTGGCGCGTGCCGATCACGCGCGATTACTTTTTGAGCGACCTCGCGGCCGAATTTGCCCTGCCGATTGCCGTCGTCGCGGCCAACAAACTCGGCGCGATCAATCACACTCTGCTCACGGTCGAGGCGATCCGCGCGCAGGGACTCACCTGCGCGGGAGTGATCCTCAATCAAGCCACGCCCGCCCGCGAATGCCCGACCGTCGCCGAAACGACGAATCGTGCGGTGCTTGAGGAAATGCTCCCCGTGCCAATCCTCTTCGAAATCGTCCACGGCCAGCGCACCCTCGAAGTCGGGGTCGCCTGACGCTCCCACGCCTTACGGCAGTTCCTCGATCACGATATCCTTGTAGGAAGCTTCGGCCGCGCCTCCACCGTGAATCTGCACGGCGATCACCCCTTTCTCGGCGATGCCGGCCTCGGTCTCGGTGTAGTCCACGGTCTTGAGGCCATTGATCCAGAGTTGAATGTGCGGACCTTCGCAACGGATCGTGTAGTCGTTCCAATCATCGAGTTTCAGGACCTTGAGCACCGCGTCTTTGTCCGGTGCTGCGAGAACTTTCTTCCGCCGCGACTCGTCATAGAGCGCGCCCCAATAGCCATCTCCCAAATCGGCCTGGAATCCGATGACTTCGAAGTGATTCGGGATGCGCGCGGAACGAAACTGCACCCCCGCATTCACCTGCCCCGATTTGCCGACAAGTTTGAACTTGAGCCGCAACTCGAAGTTTCCGAACTCCCGAGTGGTACAAAGAAATTCATTGTGCGGAACTTTTTCGGCCAGCGAGCCGCCGACAAAAGCTCCATCCTCGATCCGCCAAGTCTTCCCGATATCTCCCTCCCAACCGGCGAAACTCTTCCCGTCAGAGAGCGCGATTGGCGCGGCTTGGGAACCGGCGGCAAAGGCAACGGCAGCGAGAACGAGAAGGAATTTCATGCTGCGAAACCTATGGCTGCCGCGACCCCCCGAGAAAAGCTCGCCCCTCACCCCTCTTAGCCAACGGCACTGTCTTCCGAGCGACGCCGGACTCGACCGTGCGTGAACACCCCGAGAAGCATCACCCCTCCAAGCGGCAAGAGCGCGGAGACTTCAGGAATCGGCGACGGACCTGCCAACGCCCCATTGAACGTCATATTAAAAGTGATCCCGTCGTTGAAATAGTGGCAATCGGGATCGAAGCCAAAGGCGATCGTTCCGTCGGAGAGATACTGGTTCAGCTTCGTCAGTTCGGAGCCGGAGAAGGTGTATTCCCAAGTGCTGGGTGTCATGGTGAATGACTTGCCGAACAACTTCGTATCGGCGGTTCCCGGAGCGAGTAACCAATTCGGGTCCGAATGATTTCGGGCGCTCATGAAATCGTCAGTGATGTCCGTCACCGGGGCGCTGGTCGTCGGATCATCCACAAAGGAGGCGACGCCCGCGTTTAAGGCACCATCCAAGAGATGACCGAAAAGCTTGTTCGTATTCGCGTCCCAATTCCGAATATTGCTAAAAGAAATCGTCGCGGAGGTCACCGTCTCGCGAGGGAGGTTGTCGAGCCGCCACGTGTAGATCATGTGATGATCGAGGTCATTCAGATCGACCGGATTTGGCGAGTAACTAAGCGTGGTCAGAACCGCCTGCGAAGATCCGATCATGGCCAACAAAAGAGCCCCGAACAAGGAAAGCACCGAGACGGTGCGCCGCGAAGAAACAATCCGAGTCACGCGCTCGTGCGCGCTCGACTCGAGTTCATCTGGATTCCTGTGACTGCTGGTATTTGTTTCGATCATTTGTCTGGCCTTAAACGCAGCCTCTCTAAACCAGGCAGGAAAGGAGGCGACGAAATCGCTGCCACCAAACTTTGCCTGGAACTGCCGCGAAGGATACGCCCAATCCGCCACGCGACAAAAGCTGAAAACGGACGAATAAGCGCTGGGAAAGAGGCGCGCTGATCAGTCAGTGTCTGTCCTACAGACCCCGACCCCTGCGAGAGCCTTTGGGCCTTCGTGCCAAGGGCCGCAAATACGACAATCATCGCACCGAGTGAGGGATGCATTAAAAGTGAGATTTTCTGGGGGGTCTTTCTTCCGCGGTCACTGTGGGGACGCCGGCGCCTCGGGTACCTCTTTCGCGGCCGTCGCCATGAGCGCTACTTCCTCGGGCAAGAGCGAGGCCTGGTTTCCTAGATCGAGATATTTGCGCGCCTTTTCGGGCGTTCCCGTCGCCGCCAGCAAGATCCCATAGTAGGCGGCGATCTCCGGTTTTTCCAAGTCGGCCCGAGGCAGGGCATTCAACACCTCAAGCGCTTCGCCATGCTTTTTCGAGCGATAGAGCGCGAATGCATACGTGGAGACGTAGGCAGCGTTTTTGGGATGTTTCTTAAAAAGCCCGTGCGCCATGACGGTCGCGCGGCTGATGTCTCTACCGAGCAAGAGCGAGAGGAAGGCAAAGTCGTTCTGCGCGTTTTCATTTGCCGGATCGTTGGCCAGGAAGCGGACCGCAAGGCGGCGGAGTGCTTCGGTGTCTTTTCGCCCGTGAAATTGCCGCCCAAGTTTCCCGATCGCCCACATCGGATCCGGGACGTTGTCGATCGCCGTCCAGAGCGCCTCCTCGATCTCCTCGGTCCAGTCCGCATCGGCCGCAATCTTCGCAAGCCAGGCAAGCGCTTCGGGGTGACCGGCAGCGGTCGTCATCGCCATGGACCACTCCGTCCGCGCGAGGCGGGCATTTCCGAGTTCACGCAGCGCCCGCGAACGATATGCATGGCGGATATAGTCCCCGCGTTTCCAGGGGCCATCCTGCGTGATCCGCTGCACCGCCTCCCAGTCTTTGAGCGAGATGTAGCAACCCGCGAGGGCCTGCCGCACGTCGGGCATTTTTCCAACCTTCGGCGCGTGCTTCGTCGCCCAATCCACCGCTTCCGCGGCGAGTCCCACACTGGCCATCCAGACGATGATCGCGCCGGCCTCCCGAGCGTCCGGAGCCGCGGTGGACTGCAAGGCAAGGAGGGCCTCCGAAAAGCGCTCGTCCTTGGAATCATGGAGGAGACGGACGCGCGTGAGCTTATCGAGAAAGGTGTGCCCGGGCGTGGCGACGAGGCGCTCGCTCTGGCGGAGGGCGGCACTGGGCTCGCCCGTCGCTTCGTAACTGGAAATCAGCGCCCGCCGCGCTGGCACCGCGAATTCCGCCTCCGCTGCCATTTCCTCCAGCACCCGGCGCCCTTCGGCGCGTTCGAAAAAATCCCCTGACCGCACTTTTACTGAGCCGAGCGCCATCCGGTGCGCCGCTTTGTCCGGCTCCAGGCGCAGCGCGCCTGCGTAGCAACGCCCCGCCTCCGCGTAGTCCCCCGCTTCAAAGGCCACTGCACCGGCCGCAGACAAATAGTCCACGCGCATCCGATCGCGCTTCGGGACGCCTGCGAGCGCCTTTTCGGCGATCGCGTACTTCCGATACTTCAGGGCCGACGCGCCCCAATGAATCAGCGAGTCTGCGCTCCCGCCGGAAAGGTCCGCGATTTTCCCATACCAGGAGACGGCGTCGGGGTTTTGATTCTTGTCGCAGATTTCCGCCATCAGCGCGCAGATGGAGACGTTGTCCGGAGCGGTCTGCATGGCCCGGCGCACGTTCAGCGAAGCGGCCGCAAAATCGCCTTTGTCCAGTGCCACCCGAGCCTCCTGGGTGAGCAGTTCCAGCCGCCACGGCTTATAATAAAACATCCACGCCGCCCCCCCGCTCGCCAGCACCAGGCAGGCGATCGTGATATTCAGCACGATCAGCCTCTGGCGATTCTCGGGATTGGTGAAAAATGCGAACATGAGCGGCTCGTCGTGCGCTTTCCTACAAAATGTTGCCCGGCACCGCCCTTAGGTCGGTCTGGCGGAAAACAGTCGCACAACTACCGCTACTTTTACTGCAAGGAACGGCCTGCGGCAATGGAACGACCCTGGATTTTGCGCGGCTGAAGCCAGCAAATGCGCCGGAGAGAGGGAGGTATTGCTGCTTGCGGATGCGCCTCCTAAATGCAACTTCCCTGCCCGCGCCGCCGCAAAAAGCCCCGCAAAATGACCGCCTTTCGCAATCTCTGCCAAGTCTCCGCAGGCCCGTCAGCAGCTACGAATCGGCCAGCGGGCGGGCAAGCTGCTCTCGCTCCCCGGCAGTCTCCTCGCTCATGACGCCCGCCCGCCGCCCCATCCTCCTGCTCCTGGTCGCCCTCGCCGTCCTCCCGGGCTGCCGACGCACGGAGGCCGAGTATCAAAAGCTCGCCGCCGAGAATGAGTATCTCCGGGGGGAGGTCGAACGCCTCAACAAGCGCGACTCCTCGGAGAAAGGGGATCCCAAAGTCACAACCCCAACTGGCGATGGCCCCGACTTGACGCTGACCGTCGTCGATCTTTTCAGCCAGCGCTTTGATGACAATGAGTTCCGCGCCAAGCAGCGCCTTTCCAACAAAGTGATCCGTTTGTCGGGCGGTGTGGATGCGGTGAGTGGCGACGGAATCATGATCGGCGGCACCAGCAAGCGTTTCGGAAGTGTCCGCATCGGTGTCAACCTCACCAGCGGCTACGCACTCCGCATCAAGGAAGGCCTGGCCGCGCTCGAACGCGGCACCATCGTCACCGTGCAGGGCAAATTTCTCTACGACCGCATGTCGTTGAGCGACGCCCTCTTCGTGGATGCTTCGACGGGCCGGCCACTATACTCCGATGACCTTCTCTCCCTAGCGGCCGGGAAGCCCTTACCGCGTCCAGCGGCCACCCCAAAACCCACCCCGACCGCCCCCGCGACCCCGGCGCCGAAGTAGCTTCAGCCGCTCGCCAGGGTCCGCCGGAGGAGATCGAGCGCCGTCTGGATGGTGAGGTGTTTGAAAGTTTCGCGATCCGTCGCGAAACGATGCTGCTCGACGATCGCCTCCGCGCCCTTCGCCGCCAGCGCGATGAAAACCGTCCCCACCGGCTTCTCCGCACTCCCGCCATCTGGCCCTGCAATACCCGTCGTCGCCAGCGCATAGTCCGCACCCGCCACGGCGCACCCGCCCTCCGCCATGGCCCGCGCCACCTCCCGGCTCACGGCGCCGTGGGCCGCCAGCAAGGCCGGATCCACCCCCACCGCCTGGGTCTTTGCCGCGTTCGCATAGGTCACGAAACCCTGCCGAAAAATCGCCGACGCCCCGGGGACATTCGTCACGCGATTCGCAAGTCCACCGCCCGTACACGACTCCACCGTTGCGAGCGTCTGCCCGCGCGCCGCCAGCTCCCGGACGACGACTTCCTCCAGCGCCCGGTGATCCTCGGAAAAAAGATGCGTCGTAAATTCCGCCCGCACGATCTCCGCCGCCTGCGCGACGAGCTCCGGCGCGCCGATCAAGCGCACATCCACCTCGCCCGGCCGCGCGCAGTAGCCGAGCTCGATCCCGAGCGCCAGCAAGCGCTCCCCGACACGCTCCTCCACCATCGATTCGCCGATCCCGCCGATGCGCAGCACCCGCATTTCCACCGCACTCTGCGGCGGCACGATCTTCTGCAAGATCGGCACCACCGAGTCCGCCATCATCGGCCGCAATTCACGCGGCGGCCCCGGCAGCAGGAAGAGGTGCGGCGAAAGTGGCATCGCGCCCGGCACTGGCAGCGGCGGGAGGTATAGGCCGGGCGCAGTCCCAAAAGGATTCATCAACACCGTCGCCTGCTCCGGGCGCTCCGCCTGCCGCGCATTCCGCGCACTCATCTTAAAATTCCGCCGCGCAAACCGCGCCTCGATCGCCGCCATGACCGTCGCGTCATGCACCATCTTCAGCCCGAGCAATTCCGCCACCGCCTCCCGCGTCACATCATCCGTCGTCGGGCCGAGTCCGCCGGTCACGAGCACGATGTCCGTCCGCCCGATCATCTCCGCGAGCGCCTCGCGGATGGGCTCCCCATCCGGCACCGTCGTCTGCCGCCTCACGCGCAGCCCGAGCGGAAAGATCGCCTCCGCGAAAAGACGCACATGCGTATTCAGCACGCTCCCGAGCAGCAGCTCCGTGCCGGTATTGAGAATCTCGAGCCGCATCAGGTTCCCGGATGCCCCACGGGCTCCTCGAGTTCAAGTTCCGGTGCGGGGAGGAATTCCCGATACCACAGCCGATGCCGCGACCAACTTTCGCAAGCCAGGCAGCAGGTGTCCTCCCACGCCTTCCCGCAGTCCGGACACACCCCGCCGGTGGCGAAAGTATTCCAGAGACATTGGCAGGAGCACGCCCAGCGCGACGACTGTTGCGGTGCCCAGTCGCAGCGCGGACAGAGAATTTTGATCGCACGCGTTTGCATCGCTCTTATCTCTCGCACGCAACCGCCCGCTAAAGCAAAGCCCGAAAGCCGGCTACTTGCTCAGAAAGATCGGACTCTGCACGACGAGATGGAGCAGATCGCGCAGCGCGTAATTCTTCGCCTTCGACGCTGCCACGATGCGCTCGATCTCCGTGCGATCCGAGAAACCCATCTCGCGGCCCGTGCCAAAAGTGAGGAGCTTCTCCGCGACCCCGCGCGCGACACGATCCTGGCTCGCCAGCAGCAGTTTTTGAAACTCGGTGAAGTCTTTGAAGGTCTCGCCCGTGGGCAGCACGCCGGCGGCATCCACTGGCGACCCGAGCCGATAGCGGACCCTCCGGCCTTCGACTTTCAGATCCACCCAGTGGCCTTCTCCGAGGGTGCGAAAGCGATCCCGCCAACCCCCGATGACGTCGTAACTCTCCAGCGCAAACCCCGGCGGATCGATCTGCCGATGGCACCCATTGCAGCTCTCCATCGTCCGATGTTTTTCTAAAATCTCGCGCACCGTCCTGGCCCCGCGGATGTCCGGCTCGACCCCCGGAGTCCCGGGTGGCGGCGGCTGCGGTTCGATGCCGAGGAGCCGCTCCAGCACCCACACGCCGCGAAGCACTGGCGAAGTGTTGGTCCCATTTGCGGACACTTTCAAGATACTCGCCTGGGTAAGGATTCCGCCGCGCTTGCTATCGGCAGGCAGCTTCGTTTTCCGCAGCGCCATTCCGGCCACACCCGGGATGCCGTAGTGCTTCGCGAGCCGGCCATTCAGCAGCGCAAAGTCGGACTGGATCAGATTGCCGACGCTGAGGTTTTCCTGGAACAGCGCAGCGACGAAGCCGCGGGTCTCGCGCAACATCGAATCGAGCAGCAGCCCGTCATACTCCGGATACAGCACCTTGTCGGGCGTGGTGAATTCGATCTCGCGGAGGTTCAGCCAGCCGTCGGTGAAATCCGCGATGAATCGATCCAGGCTCGCGCCTTTGAGCAGACGTTCAGTCTGCCCGCGGAGCACGGCCGATTGGTGGAGCTGCTGCGCTGCGGCGAGCCGGATCAATTCCGCATCCGGCGCGCTCCGCGTGAGGAAATAGCTGAGCCTCGAAGCCAGCGCGAAACCGTCGAGTTTCCCCGCGGCCTCCTGCAAATAGAGAAACTCTGGCGCACAAAGGGCGGCAACGGCAGCCATGCGCATCGCCACGAGGAAATCGCGACTCTCCGCAATCTCGGTCTCAAATAAAGCGAGATAGGGCGCCACATCGCCCGAAGAGACCGGTCGGCGAAAAGCCTGGGTCAAGAACTGCGGGAGCAGTCGGCGAGAGTCGGCCAAAGGGTTCGCGCTCTCCGCAACGAAGGTCGGGACGTAACCGCGCTTCCCTTTCATCCAGGGTTTTTCGGCCGGCACCTCCCGGACTTTCAGATCGCCGAGCAGCAAGGTGTGCCCGCGCGGCGGCCACTGCTCGATGATCGGCCCTTCCAGCGTGACCTCCTGGAAAGCAAATCCTTCGCCCGGATACTTGTCCGGCCCGTCCTTGATCGGTGAATGCCCATCCGGACCATTCAAACCCTGCGGGCTGATTTTGATCCCGTCGTTCGCCCGCAAGTGCAGCATGACCTCGATCGTGGATGACTGAGCGACGGGGAACTCGTGATAACTATGAATCGAGTTATCGCCCCCGCGGTCGAAAGCCCCCGCCAGGATTGCCACGACGACCGGCTGCTCGGACTGATATCCGTAGCCCGCAATGCGCAGCCGATAGCGCCCTGCCGTCCTCGCCCGCAGCCCGGGCACCTGCGTGCTCGGGAAGCCGCCGTCATTGAAGACCACCATGGCTCCGTCTTCGCGCTTCAGCCAGTGTTTGCCGAGGTTCGCCTTGTTCCTTTCGCTGTCGAAGGTGAAGCGCTCGGTGGCCGTCTCCGGCCTGGATTCCTGGTGCAGCGCGGCATTCAAAGCCAGCTCCGCCACCTCCATGTAACGCTGTAACTGAACGCCCGAGATACTCAGCGCCTCCCCGATGTTATCGAAGCCATGCGCGCGACCGTCCTCCGGCAATTGCGCCACCACATCGATCTGAATCCCGAGCAAATCATTGATCGTGTTCTGATACTCCCGTCGATTCAGCCGCCGCAGCACCGTCCCTTTTTGCGCCGCATGTTTCGTCCCGAGATCCCCACCGAGCGTCGTTAGGAAGGCTCTCTTCTCCTTCGCCACGGGCTGCGCTTTTTTCGGCGGCGGCATCTCCCCGGAGAGCACGCGATCGAAGACCCACACCCACTTCTTATGCGCCGCCGCATCGCGCGCGTCGGTGGAGAGCACGGTTAGATCCAGCCCGCCCTTTTTCTCATCCGCATCGTGGCAAGCGAAGCAATGCTCCTCCAGGAAAGGCTGCAGCGCCGGCGTGGAGGAGGCTCCATGGCTGGCTGCGGCAAACAGCGCAAGGCTCAGCAAAGCGTGAATGCGTAACTTCATGGGGTGATTTTTTAAATGGGGCGCGCTGGTTACTCGCCCGTTCCCTTCACCCAGATCGCTTTCCCGTCCAGCCACGTCTCGCGCACTTGGGTATCTTTCAAGTCATCGATCGGGCAGTTCAAGACATCGCGATCGACGATGATGAAGTCCGCGCGCTTCCCGACTTCCAGCGAGCCAGCCTCCTTGTCGAGGAAGAGGAGCTTGGCGTTGTTGCTGGTGAACATCCGAATCGCTTCTTCGCGGGTGATTCCACCTTCCGGATGCAGCGGCGCATCGCGAAAGCGGCACTTTCTCGCCACCGCGATCCACATGCCGAGCCAGGGATTGTAGGGATTGATGGACCGTAGGCTGCCGATCTTTTGCATGTGATCGCTGCCGCCGCCGACGATCACTTTCGCATCGAAAAGTGCGCGCAACGGCTGGAAGCGCTTCATGCGTTCGTGGCCGAATTGCTTCAACAGCGTCGCGCCATCGAGGTGAAACCAGATCGGCTGCAGGTCGATGCACACCCCGAGCCGAGCCGCCTGCGCGATGCTCTCTGGCGTGATAAAATTGCCGTGCGTGATGCACGGCCGCGATTCGCGGAGGGGCGTCTCTTTGCTCACCCCTTCATACACGTCGAGCAGGAGCTTCACCGCGCCATCGCCGACGCTGTGCGCGGTGAATTGCAGCCCCGCGCCCGCGACCTTGCGCACCATCTTCGCGAGATGCTCGCTCGGGGTGCGCTGCACGCCGCGATACTCGCGATCCGTGATCCCGTAGATGCTGCTCACGCCCCACGGCTCCAGCATCAGCGCGCTGCCCGTGAGCATGCCCCCATCGAGCCAGATCTTCGTCCCGATTATCTGGAGCATCGGGTCCGCCTTGCGCAGCGGATGCTGGAGGATTTCATCGAGCTGGAGTTCGGTCGTGCGCCAGACGCTCCCGGCCTCAAAGGTGTGCGATAGCCGCAGGCGCACCGTGAGCGCGTCCGCTTCGCGCAGCGCCTGATACACGTCGATGTTCCCTTTGCTCGCGCCGCGATCCGCGATGGCCGTGAAGCCCACGCTGTTGTAGTCGGCGAAGAGCTGCTTCGTGAGTTCCTGCGTCTGCGCCGCGTCCGGCTTCCTGGTGACCGACTGCGCATTGATGGTCGGGTTGAACGCATGCATTAGCCCAGTGGGTTCGCCCCGTGCATCGAAGACCACGACTCCCGTGGAATTCGCCGGCACTTTGAAAGTCCGATCGATCCCGGCGAGTTGCAGCGCGAGGGAATTCAGCATGGAGTCCGGCCCCGTGCTGAAATGCACCGGATGCTCCGGCGCCACGCGATCGAGCTCTGCGCGCGTCGGGTAGCGCTGCTCCTTCAGCCGCGTGATGAAGACCTGCCGGATGCCAATCAATGAACCTTCCGGCAAGGCCCGCGCGCGGCTGGCGATATAGTCGAGAAGCTGCGGGATGTCCTCGATTTCGGGAACCAAGTGATCAAACTCCATGGTCGCCGCACCGACCGGATGCGCATGGGAATCCATGAGCCCCGGCAGCACCATCCGCCCACCGAGATCCACGCGAACTACCGTCCCGTGGCCTTTGAGCAACTCCTTCGCTTTCTCGCCGAGCGCGACCATGTGACTGCCTTCCACCGCCATCGCGTCGGTGATGGAGAAAGCATCGTCCACCGTGACGATCCGACCATTGGTGAAAACGGTGACCGGTGGCGCACTGAGCGAAACGGGCAGCGGTGCGAGCAAGGTGGTGAGGAGCAGGGCGAAGAGCGGTTTCATGATTCTGTTGGGGCAATGTTCCATTCAACGCTGCGGGCTCTCGATTTCATTCCGGCGAGTGGCTGCCTCCACTTCATCGCCCTCTCGATGCGACGAGGCGATGAAGCGGATCAGAAAGGACACCGGGGCGACTCAACCCGTGAGATCCAGCACCCCGGTGCTAAAGCCGAATTTTTCCGTCTCCACGCCCATCCGCTGAGCCAGCGCCACGAAAAGATTCGAGAAGACCTGTTTCTGCGGATCGACCGCGATGTGCCGGCCATGCTTGAAGCCGCCGCCTGCCAGCAGGAGCGGGAGATTCTTCGTATCGTGCGCGCTGGCGTTCCCGAGATTCGAGCCAAAGAGGACGGCGGTGTGATTCAGCAGCGGGACGCCGTTTTCCTGCACGCCTTTGAGCTTCGCGAGGAAGTCGCTGAGGGCGCGGAACTCGGCGACTTCGATGATCTTCAACTCCTCGATCTTCGCGGGGTCCTGCCCATGGTGCGAAAGATTGTGCCAGTCCTGGCTCACGCCCTCGATCTCCGGCACGGCGTTCATGCCCGAGAGGCGGAGCGTGATCGTGCGCGTGGAATCCGTTTGCAAGGCGAGGACGATGAGATCCTGCATCAGCTTCATCTTCCCGATGGCGTCGGTGCGGCTCTGGATGTCGGTCGGCGGTGCAGCATCGACCTTCGGCTTCGGCCTTTGCGCCCACTCTTCATTCTGCACGAGGCGGCCTTCGAGATCGCGGACGGCGCTCAGGTACTCGTCGAGCTTCTGCTGATCATGATGGCCGAGATCGCGGTGCAACTTTTTTGCCTGCCCCTGCACCGTGTCGAGAATGCTGCGCCCCCGCTTCAGCCCGCGCACCTGTGCCTCCACCTCCGCCTTGCTGCCTTCCACGAAGAGCTGCTGGAAAGCCCGCGACGGCGACGACTCCGCCGGCAAAGGCACGCCGCTGGCCGACCACGAAAGCGACTCGCTGCCCGTGCCGAGCACGAAGCTCGGGAAGCGCGTCTGCGTCCCGATTTTCTCCGCGATGCGCTGGTCGATGGAGATCGAGTTCTTAAACCCCGCCAGCCCCGGATGCTTCGCCGAGGTCAGCCACGTCATCTCGGAAGTGTGCCCGTTCGCGCCATTCTGCTCTGCGTGCTGCAAGCCCGAGATGACCGAAAAATCCCCCCGCAGATCCTTCAACGGCTCCAAATACGGCGTGAGCGTATAGTCGGCACCCGTCTCCTTCGGATGGAGAAATGGCGTGTGAAACCCGAGCGTCGCGCACATCGCCACGAAGCGCTGCGGCGGTTGCGCCAGCGCGGCCGCCCGAGTGAAGGCCGGCCGCATCGCCTCCAGAAAAGGCAGGGCCAGAACCGTTCCCGCACCGCGCAGAAAAGCCCGGCGATTAAGATGACACTTGGTGGCGATGTTCATGGTGAAGCTGGGACGGACGGGAGGGACGCAATCTGACACCCGCTCGGGAGGACTTTCTTTGATCTGCCGCCTGCACCGACTCTGCCAGCAGGGATGATGAAGAGGAAGAGGGTAGGAGGCGAATGATGCAACGCCGGCAACTCCCACGCCCCCTAACCCTAAATCCGGCGCTGGGATTTAAAACGCCGAGACGCAGAGGCGCAGAGATCGCAGAGGAAGGGAACAAACGCACATCCCAATACGCTCACCCATCGGGTGAACCCATTCGCCACCTCGATTCCGCTCTCACTCTGCGTCCTCTGCGTCCTCTGCGTCTTTGCGTTAAAAATCCTAATTCCGGTTTCAGGATTAGTCTCTTTCAGGAGGGTGTTTGCGAGGATGATGAGCTTTCGCATGAGGACGGTGAGCGCGAGTTTTTTGGCGTCACTGGCGGCGACCAGGCAGCGGTCGAGAGGTTTGAGGGTGGGGTTCGTGAGCCGCGCCGGTCGGTTAGTTAGAGCAGCGAGTCAGTAAGTCTCGCGGTGTTTTGCAGCACCTTTTTGAAGAGGGAGCGCTGCGCCCATTCGTTGGCGCAGACTTGGTCGCTGTGGGCGAAGTAACGTTCCTGGATGATGCGCAGTTTGGCCACTAAGGGAGCGTCGTAGATGAGGAGGGTGATCTCGTTGTTTAAGGTGAAGGAGCGCAGGTCCACGTTACTCGAACCGATGAGCGCCACGGAGTCGTCGATGCTCAGGTGTTTGGCGTGGAGGAAGCGGGGGTTGTAACGGTGGATGCGCACGCCGACGTCGAGGAGCGTTTCGTAGTAGGATTCCTGGGCGAGGTTCACGAGCTGGTGATCGGCTTTGGCGGAGACCACGAGATCCACGCTCACGCCGCGGAGCACGGCGGTCTGCATGGCTTGGAGGAAGGCTTCGTCGGGGATGAAATACGGGGTGGTGATGACCACGCGTTCGCGGGCGCCGTGGATGAGTGCGACCATGGCTTTCTGCGCGTTGGCAAACTGATAACCGGGACCGCTGGGCAGGACTTGCGCGGCGGCGGTGCCGACCTCGACCGGCAGCGGAAAAAGCTCGGGCTCTTCCACCCGCTCCTCGCGCTCGATGTAGCGATCCGCGAGGAAGACGACCTGCAACTGTGCGACCAGCGGGCCGCGCACGCGCACGACCAGCTCTTCATTGACCAGCCCGGGCTGGCTCTCGGCGTTCACGATATTCTGCGAGCCCGCGTAGCCGATGGTGCCGTCGATGACCACGATCTTGCGGTGATTGCGCAGATCGAAGCGCGCGGCCTTGCGGCGAAACAAACTCACCGGGAGCATCGCGGTGACCGAAGCACCGGCGTGCCGCATCTTCGGCGCGAGCCGGCGGAGCCCCCGTGAGGAGCCCGAGTCATCCATGAGCACGCGGCAATGGACCTTGCGTTTCGCCGCGCGGACCACGGCGTCCGCGATGCGGTGGCCGGTCTCGTCGTCGGCGAAGATGTAAAAGAGCAAATGGACGTGATACTGGGCCGCATCGATGTCCGTGATGAGCCGTTGGATCATCTCCTCGTAGTCGTCGATGAGCTCGAATTCATTGCCATCGACGATGCCGAGATCGCCAAGATTGCGGGCAAGGAGTACGGCCTGATTCAGCTCGGCGGGGATGTCGGGCACGGCGAGTTTTCCGCGCGCGAGCCACTGCTCCTGCGCGGCGCGGATGCGGACGGCGGCGCGGGCTTTGATCTCCAGACGCCGCTTCGGCAGGCTGATGCGACCGATGGCGAGATAGATCACGAGGCCGATCCATGGCTCCAGGAAGATGAGGAGCAGCCAGGTGCGGGTGGCGGCGGGATTGCGGCGCTGCGGCACCACGAGGAGCATGGTGAGGCGGATGAGCCACTCGCTGACGACGAGGATGAAGCTCCAGTCGAGCGCAGGCAGGGTCATCGCGGGCGATTCCGGGAGGGTTTCACGGGAGGGACGATGGCCGAAAGACGCCGGGCGAGGCAATGCGCGAAGCGGTCGAAAGACGCAAATTGGAAGAATGCTCGGCGAACGCCAACGGCGTTCCATCCATCAGCCCAGGGTTGGCGCGAGGAACGAGCGGCTACCCTGGGTGCGATGACAGAAAACAGGCCGAACCCTGAAAGGGTTCCATCAAGCGCCGGCGAGCACGATGACCGATGAAACCCCTTCAGGGTTTGGCTCGTCGTGTGAATTCAGTCCCAGGGTAGCTCGTGCCTCGCAACCCTGGGCTGGATGATGAAACGCCTTCGGCGTTTGAATCGACCTTTGGCCAGTTCGACCTCGTAGCGCTATTCATCGTGCGAGCACTTTGCACCGCACCGGGCGCGGGGGTCAGAGGATCAGGTGCGTATTGTAGTGAATCCCAGGCGGGACCGGCAGCGGTGCGTGCGTGGGGTTTTCGACGGTCACGTCGCCTTGGAAGATGGCGTCCCTGTTAAACACGACTTCGCCTTTTACGCGGAGGTTGCTGCAGCCTTTGAGCGAGGGCGTGCCTCCGGCCAGGGCGGCTTCGAGTTGTTCGACGAGCTTGTAATGGTGGTCGAGTTCGACGTGCGGGGGGATGCCATTGAGTTCGGGGACGAGGGCGGCGGTGCCGTCTTTGCGGATGTCGTAGGCGTCGCTGCGCAGGGTGAGCAGGTCGGCGGTGGTTTTCACCGGGGCGAAACGGCTGCGCGGGACATCGACGGCGCGGGCGTCGGGGAAGCACTCGATGGCGGCGCCCATGGCGGTCTCGAGCTGGAAAACTTCGGGCGATTTTTTGTCGCGCGGATCGACGGTCTTGCGATTGCGGATGAGCGGGAGGGGGAGCGCGCCGTCGGACGCGGCGAGGGCGTCGCGCAGGCGGTCGAGGCGCAGCCAGAGGTTGTTCGTATTAAAGTAACGGTGCTTGGTGATGTCCTGAAAGGCGTCCAGGTCGGCCTCGGGACACTGCGCGCTTTCGCGGAGGAGAAGTTGCTCGCCGCGCAGGGCGAGGTGGCCGCCTTTGCGATCGGACGCAGTGCGCGCGGTCACTTCCATCATGAAAGGCGCGGCGGTCTGCGCGAACCAGGTGAGCAGTGAGAGGTCGAGCGTGGCGCCGAGGTTGTCGCTGTTCGAGACGAAGACATATTGAATGCCGTCGGCGAGCAAGCGATCGAGGGTGCCGCCGGTGGCGAGCACCGCGTAGAGATCGCCGTGGCCGGGCGGGCACCATTCGAGTTCGCGATCCTTTTCCCAGACCACCGGCGCGAGCGTCTTCGCGTCCACTTTCGGGATCTTGTTTTGCATGAGCTCAAGCGCGTGTGGGTCGCCGAGTTCGGGATATTTTCCCAGCGCCGCGAGGGTGTCGGCGCTGGTGCTGAAGCTATTCATCGCGAGGAAATGCACCTCGCGCCCGCTGGTCTTCCGGAAGTGCAGGAGCTGCCGCACGATGAGGTCGAGGAAGGTCAGGCCGTCGTGAACAGGGAGCAGCGACTTGGCCCGCTCGAGACCCATGCCGGTGCCGAGCCCGCCATTGAGTTTCAGCACGGCGGTGGCGCCGAGCAGCGCGGGATCGGCGGGGTAATGGGACGCGATCTCCGCGAGCGTCGGCAGGCTCTCGACCGGATGGATGCTGCTCTCCGGGATGAGCCCGGAGTCTTGGTGCTCGAGCTGCGCGTAGTTGCGCTCGAAGGCTCGGATCGCCGGCTCGCTGACGCCGGCGGCTTCCATCTTCTTTCTAAATTCGCGGATTGGCATGGGGGCGGATGATGGGGATTTGCGGAGGTTTGTCAGGCCTTCCCGCGCAGCCTCCGTGCCGCTTTAGAAAAGGCGGATCGCCGTCACCGCGATACTTCCCGTGAAGCAGGTGTCCACGTCGCTGCCGGCCTGGCGTTGGCGCGCCTGGTAATCGCCGTCGTAGCGATGGTGGCCGTTTTCCTCGTGGCGATAGCTGAGCGGGAGCGGATTCGGATCGAGCGGACAGAAGACGACATCCGGCTCGGGAGCGTCGGCGGTGAGGTGAGGAAAGTTCACATTGTAGAAGAGACCCGGCTCGATCGGGCGAGTGAGCAGGTCAGTGAGGACGCGGGCGGTCCAACGGGTCGCGCGTGGCCAGTCGAACGGCACCCCGCGGCGGAGGTATTGCGAGAAAGCAATCCCGGGCCAGCCGTGGAGCACCGCCTCGCGCACGGCGGCGACGGTGCCAGAGTAATAGACATCCGCGCCGAGATTGCCGCCCTCATTGATCCCACTCAGCACCCACCGCGCATCCGGCGCGACCCGGAGCAACCCGAGCCGCGCGCAATCCGCAGGCGTGCCATGCACGGCAAAGCGATCCGCACCGCGCTCCTCCAGATGCACACCTTTGTCCCAAGTCACCGCGTGGCTCATACCGGATTGCGGACCGGCGGGCGCGACGACGATGGTTTCGCCGAAATCGCGCGCCGCGGTGAGCAGCTCGGCGAGACCAGGAGCGTCGATGCCGTCGTCGTTGCTGAGGAGGAATTTCATTGGGACGTACTAACCGAGATCCGCGGAAGGAGCCCACGAAACCGACGATACTTGCGAAAATGAACGCGCGAAGGGCGCTGTGCGGAAAGCGGAAGGCGCGGCTGAGCGCGCTTGTCCCGGAGGTGCTGGCGCCAGGAGAGCGAACGCCACGCTCGCGTCACCTCGACAGCAGAAACTCCCCGACCTCGCGCCACCACGCCGCGTCCACGCGATCGAGCATCGTGTTGTGCGAGCCGGGCTTGATCCAGAGTCGCTTCGGCCCGGCGTAGCGGTCGTGAACGCGCTGGCCGATCTGCTTCGGGATCACCTCATCGTCCTCCGCCAGCGTCACCGCGATCGGCCCGCGGTAGCCTCGCAGCCACTCGACGACCGGATACCGATCCGCGAGGAAAAGCCGGACCGGCATGAACGGATAGTGATGCGCAGCGACATCCGCGAGGCTCGTCATCGGCGTGATGAAGACGATACCCGCGACCAGCTCCGGCGCCCGCGCCGCAACTCCCGCAGCCACGCCGCTACCGATGGATTCACCCACGAGGATCACTGGCGACTGCGCCTCTCTCGCGAGCTGCCGCAGCGCCGTTTCCCCCGCATCGAGCAATGCCGCCTCGCTCGGCGAACCCGTCCGCGCGCCGTAGCCGGGATATTCGAGCAGATGCACATCGGCATCCATCGCTGCACCGAACCCATCCGCGTAGTAAGTCCGGTTTAAGGCCAAGCCCGCATTGCCGTGAAAGACGAGCACGCGGCACCGCGCCGGCTGCGAGCGGGCGCGCACGACCCAGCCGATGAGCGCCCCACCTTCCTCCCGCCACGGCTCCGCACCCACGCGCGCCGCCTCCGCCAGCAGCGCGGGTTCGGCCGCGCGCGTGGGGAAGTAAATCATCCGGCGCTGGAGAGCAGCGAAGAGCACGAGCACTCCGACATAGCCGAGCAGGGCCAGGCACGCGAGCCGCCACAGCCGGCGCAGGGGAGATCGAGTCGAGGGGGACATCGAGTCGGAGCTCGGAACGTTGCTGAGGAGGAATTTCATCGGCGCAGACTACGCAAGGTCGGCCTTTGGAACCCACGAAACCCGCGAAAACATTGGACCGCGCACGGCCCGTGTTCCTACCGCGACCACATCGTGGTGCTCTCGTTGGAGTACACCGCGCGGGAGTTGTAGCGGAGGATGTGCGGCATGAGGAAGGCGGCGAGCAGCCAGTCGCGCCGCGCAAACCAGCGGTGATCGTAACGCAGGGTCTGCTTTTCCTCCTGCCCCCGCATCCGGTTGCCGACGATGAGATGGCTGCGCGATTCGCGGAGCTGCAGGGAGCCGGTCTCGACGGGCAGATCGAGGAAGGTGCTGATCGTCTTCATCGTGACCTCGGGTGCGAGGCAGGCCTCTTCGTAACCGACGCGCTGGGTGGGCAGGCGGGCGGCCTCGAGGGCGCGCTCGATCTTCCGATTTTCACGCAGCCAACGGTGAAAATACTCGATGGCGAGCAGCGGCCCGGGCCGGGTCTTGGCTTTGTTGCGCCGGGCTTGATCGATGAACGACGCGGTCAGGCTGCGCACATCTTTGATGACGTGGATGACTTTCAGATCCAGCCCCTCGACGCGCTGCACGTCGGCGAGCGGCTCGACGTGTTTCGAGGAGTCCACCGGCCACGCGTCGCGGCCAAAGACGCGCTCAAAAACCTCGAGCGCCAGTTCGTACCGGGCGCGGCGGTCCTGCAGATCACGCGACGGCGCGGCCTGCGCCACGGCCCCCCAGTAGGGGCACTCGGTGGCATTCACGCCGCAGGTGCAGGGCAGCTTTTGCAGCATTTTCTCATCTTTGGCGGCCAGCGCTTCAGCCAGGATTTGCACCGCGCGATCCACGCCGCCCAGCCCGACCATGCGCGAGTGCGTGCCCAGAAAGAGGCTGAACATGGTGGAGCCGGAATGCGGCAGGCTGCAGAGGTAGAGGAGACGACTCACGGTGGACGCGGTTATGGGGCCGCAGAGAAGGAAAATCCAAATTCCAAATTCCAAATCGCCAACAAAGCCCGGGGAAGCGCCGCGGGAAAAATCCGCAACGGCACGCCGGGTGCAGCGCTTCCACCGCCCTTTCCATCCCTCGCTCCTCTTGTTCGGAACTTGGAATTTGGAATTTGGAATTTTGCCGCCGCCGCCCATCTTCCCACCCCATGCGACCCGCCGCTCTCACCCTCCTCGCGCTTTTCCTCACTTTCAGCAGGCCTGCCCAGGCCGCCGATCCAAACCGCGAATACCTGATCATCGCCGGTGGTGTCTCGCTGAATATCTGGGAGAAATGGAAGGCCCAGCCGCATGACGGCTGGTGGATGAATTTCATCCGCGCCTCACGCCTCCGGATCGAGGAATTCCAGCGCGAGCTCGGCCCCGATCTGAATATCACGCTGCTCGTCTATCGGCCTTCTTACATTAGCCGTGGCCGGCAGGATGGGGAGGATCACCTGAGCAAGATCACGAGCGTCCGCGACGCTTTCGGAGTGCGGCTGATCTACTTCGATTCCACCAGCGAACTCCTGAGCTACATCAATGGCGGCCAGCCGCGCGACCGGGTGAAGATCGCGAGCCTGGAGTATTTTGGCCACAGCAACAAAGCCTGCTGGATGTTCGACTACTCGAACTACATTGACAGCGCCTCGAAGGCCTGGCTGCACGAAAACGACTTCGGCAAGCTGCGCCGCGGGATCTTCACGAAGGACGCCTTTGTGAAGAGCTGGGGCTGCCACAGCGGCGAGAGCATGAGTAAAAAATTCTCGGCAGCGACGGGCGTGAAGATGATCGGCGCCGTGGGCAAGACCCAGTATATGGACGACCTACTGCCGATCCTTTCGAGCGTGGCCGGACGCTGGACCCGCTGAGGGAAAGCTCGCAGCTCGCCTTCGCGGATCAGAACGCCGAAGCAGCCAGGCGCGAGTGGCGGTCCTCTTGCGGTCTCCGACTCGACGCAGTTTTCCGCCGCTTGTTTCGAGCGCCGGCTTTTATTTTACAAACCCGCGCTGGCGCCCGCGGCGCCCGTTGCCCCAAAGTCGCGGAAATGGCCTGCCGCTTTAAACGTCGTGAGCCTGTCCCCGAAGCCGTCCGGCGCATCGCGGACGAGCAGTTTGCCGCGCTCGTGGACCAGCTTCAGGGCGGCACCGAGGCCGGTCTGCACGAAGCCCGGAAGTGCTGCAAAATGCTCCGCGCTCTGCTCCGGTTGGTCGGGCCACGGGAGTCCGCTGCCTTTGCTCGCGCGGACGCCGCGCTGGAGAAAATCGCCCGGGCGCTGGCTCCGGTCCGCGATGCGGAGGTGCGGCTGAGGACGCTCGAGGCGATTTTGGCCCAGGCTGGACCCCGGGCGGGTTCCCGCTTTGCGCAAGTCCACGCCGTCTTCAAGACCCAGGCGCAGAGCGCGCGGCGCCTCCTGCTCACGGAGGGCGATCTGCGGGACATCGTCGCGATGGCGGCGGTGGCCCAGGCAAAGGTGCGCGGACTGGCCATTGCGCATGTCGGCTGGAAGGCGATCGGCCCTGGGCTGCGCAAGACCTATCGCCAAGGCCGGAAGACGCTGGCGGCGGCGGAGAATGACCCCTCCCTGGAAATGCGGCACCGCTGGCGCAAGCACGTGAAGGATCTGTGGTCGCACACGCGCCTCCTCCACAGTGCCCAGCCAAAGAAGCTCGGCACCCTCGCCCGCAAGCTCGAAACGCTCTCCGAGTCCCTCGGCGATGAACACGATCTCGCCTTGCTCCGGCGCGATCTCGCCGTCCAGGGAAAGCGCAGCCGGGCCCGCGCCGAATTCGACAGCCTGGCCTCCCTCATCGATCGCCGACGGGCCGACCTCCGCCGTGCCGCGGATAAACTCGGACGCCGCCTCTTTAAGGCGAAGCCTGGGGAGTTCGTCGGCCGAATCGATCAGGCGTGGCGGAAATGGCATCGGTAGCGAGCGGCGCGGAGGTCGCGGTTCTTCCGCTCGGGAAGTGAAAAAACAGGGGAGAACGCGCTTGATACCTGCTTTCTCAATCGCATAATCGCCGGACAAGACTCGAAGCACCTGCAACTGCTCTTGGCCTGCGCACGCAAAAACTGCTTCCGACCGGTCAGACATGCCTTCATTTACCCTTATACCCGAGCAACTTGCGCTCTTGCCCGATGATCCAGGCTTCGTCTGTTTCGAGGAAAATAGTGACTCTTGTCTCGGAGCAGACACCCTGATTCTGGCGCAAGCCAAGGGCCGTTCCGATCCAGGCAGGACTCTCCACGCCAGTGACGCAAACCCCAGCGCCCGGCCCCGGTTTTCCTTCGCTGCGCAACGGCATGGGGGCGAAAATCATTCCTTCCTTGCGAGTCACATCTTCGTTGGAAAACACTGCGGAACGCTTCCGGATCGCGCTCCTGATTTCAGCGCCCCATCCGTCTTTCCCCCAGTCTGGTCGGAGTGAAACGGATGGAAGTCTCCCATCTGAAAATTGACGACCCCAAGTGGCCGGAGGTGCTTGGCCGCCTGCCGCACGATATTTACCATCTCCCCGAGTACGTAAAAATCGACGGCGAATGCAATCACGCTGAACCGAAGGCCTTCGTCGCGAGGGAAGGCGAAAAGGAACTCTTCATTCCTTACCTTGTGCGCCGGTGCGACACCCTTTTTCCTGGGGCGGATGCGGCCAAAAACGTTCTCGATGTCGTGTCGCCGTATGGCTATCCCGGTTTGCTCCTGAGTGAAGCTGCGCGCACGTCACCGGACTTTGCGCGGAGCGCCATGGAGCAGTTCTGTGCCTCGTTGAGCGAGCAGGGAGTGTGTTCCGCCTTCCTCCGCATGCACCCGCTCTTCAGCGGGGGATTTCTGGAGCTTTTCCCGGAAAACTACTTCACTGCCTCCAGTGAGACCGTAGCCATCGATCTCACCCAGGAAGAGGGGGTGATCTGGAAGGGCATCCGCGACGGGCATCGCTGGACGATCAAGAAGTGCAAGAAACTCGGCTTCGAGGCGCGCATGGTCCCACTGAGCGAGAACATCGATGCCTTTATGGCCGTCTATACTGAAACCATGGACCGGGTTGGGGCGAAGGATTCCTATTACTTTGGTCGCGATTACTTCGAGAAATTGGCGGCCATGCCGGACTCCGTACACTGCTGCATGGTCGCGCTGGAGGGTCACGCCGCCGCGGCTGTCCTCTTCTTCGAAGTGGGTGGAATCGTCCAGGCGCACCTCGGCGGCACGAAGTCGGAATACCTGAGTAAGTCTCCTTTTCACCTGGTGCTCCATCACGGGATGGAGTGGGCAAAGTCGCGCGGCAATCGTTACTTCCACCTCGGCGGCGGGGTCGGCGGATCAAACGATCGCCTCCTGCACTTCAAGCGCGGCTTCTCCGATCTGATCTTTCCCTTCCTCACTCTGCGCCTCGTGACCAATGAAGACAAATACCGCGAACTAGTGGTCCTCAGTGCTAACGCCGCCAGTGTGGCGGTCGAAGGTCTTCAGCAGAGCGAATACTTCCCAGCTTATCGCACTCCTCACTAACGGCCAGCCGTGGCTGTGACTTCACGGAATCTCCCCTGCCGGCAGGCGAGGGGCGGGACCGAGTCGGACGGGCTGGGGTGTTGGCACCTCGCTCGGCTGCGCGGTGATCACCGGCGCAGTTGGGATCGGTGCCGGTGGCGCCGTTTTGGGGTTGGGAGCCACTGGCCGCGAGCACGCGCTGACGAAGAGCATCGCCACGACGCCCGGTATCCGCATGGCCGAGCGGTTCATGGTGCGATGGAGACGCTATGGCGGAAAAAGGCGCGTCGTTCGTTCAGGACACTGACCGTGAAAGTGTGGGTGCTGCCCGAGCCAGTGTCCGGGGTCCAGGCGAGGAGCGAATTTCCGCCGAGCAGAAGCGAAAGGGTGCATCCGAGCACGGCACGAAGGGGGGAATTAAAAAAGCATTTCAGACGAGATATGAAGCTTGCGCGGTGCGCAAGGCAGTTGCCCACTCCCGCCCCGCGTGGCACAAACGCCCCATGCAACCGCGCCCCCTCCGCACCACGGTCATCGGCAGTTACCCTTTTCCCGCGTGGTTGGAATTCGCCTGCCAGCACCTCGATCGCTTCGGCAAGGACGACCTCACCGAACTCCAGGACGACGCCGTCATCGCCGCACTCCACGATCAGTGTGCTGCCGGCCTCGACGTGCTGACCGATGGCGAGCAAACGCGCCTCGATTTCAACCTTTCCTTCTACGGCTTCCTCGAAGGTCTCGAACTCGAAAGCGCGTTGCCGCGCCGCTGGGGCCCGCCCGCGCATGATCAGCGGGGAAAACATCGCGTCATTGGCGAACTGCGCGCCCCACGCGGCCTCGGCGTCGTGGAAGAATTCCAGCGCCTGCAGAGACTGACCGCCACTCGATTTTCAATCCCCGATTTTCAATCCTCAATTTCTCTGAAAGCCAGCGTCCCCGGCCCCTACACCTTGAGCGGCCGACTGCTCCCAAATGCGCAATACCCCGACCGCTACGCCCTCACCGAAGCGCTGCTGCCGCTCGTCCAGCGCGAACTCGTCGCCCTCGTCGAAGCTGGTTGCCGCGAGATCACCGTGGATGAGCCATCCATGAGCTGCTACGCGCACCGCGAAGATCCCGCGCGTTTCGTCGAAATCTTCAATCGCACCGTGGCACCGGTCGTCGGTCGCTGCCGCCTTTCCACCCACCTCTGCTTCGGTAACTACAAAGGCCGCGCCGTCGGCCTGCGCCGTTATGCGCCGATGTTCCCCGCCTTCTTGGATTTTACCATCGACGAAGTGCATCTCGAGATGGCCAGTCGTGAGTTCGCGGAGATCGAGATTTTGCAAAAGATTACGCCGCGCATGGATGTCGCCGTCGGTATCATTGACGTGAAGAGTTACTACATCGAAACACCCGAGGACATCGCTGCGCGCGTCAGCCTTTGTCTCCAGCACGCTCCGGCCGAGCGCCTCGGCTTCGCGCCCGATTGCGGCCTCAGCCAGACCGCCCGCTGGGCCGCGAAACGCAAGCTGGCCGCGCTGGTGGCCGGGGTAGAAATCGTCCGCTGCGAACTCGGCCTGTGATCCAGCCCCTCCAGCGGGACGATGGCTTCCTCGCAGACCTGGCCCGTCCGCTTGCCGGGGACGAGCTGCGCCTTTGGTGGCTCGGTCAGAGCGGCTTCGTCGTGCGCTGCGGCGGCTCAACCCTCGTACTCGATCCTTACCTCTCCGATTCGCTCACCGAAAAATATGCGACGACGGACAAGCCCCACGTCCGGCTCACTGAGCGCGTCGTGGCTCCTGATCAGCTCGTCGGTGTGGATGTCGTCACGTCGTCGCACAACCACACCGACCATCTCGACGCCGCCACGCTCATCCCGCTGCGCACCACAAACCCCGGCCTGCGCCTGGTCATTCCGGAAGCCAGCCGGGACTTCGTTGCCCAGCGGTTAGGTGCAGATCCGCGGGACGCCGCGGGTCTCGACGCGGGCGCTTCATTGAAAGTGGCGCGCTGGGACCTGCATGCCGTGGCCGCCGCTCACGATGATCTTGATCGCGACGAACGTGGACACTTTCGCTATCTCGGCTACGTCATCCGGCGCGCTGGTTGGACGCTCTACCACAGCGGCGATACCCTGCTGTATCCCGGCCTCGCGGAGACCTTACGCGCCTTTGCTCCCATCGACGTTGCGCTGCTGCCCATCAACGGCAAAAAACCCGAGCGCTGCGTCGCCGGAAATCTCGACGGTCGTGAAGCCGCGCAACTCGCCCACGAAATCGGCACGCGCTGGGTTATCCCCTGTCACTACGATATGTTTGCTTTCAATACTGCCGACCCCCACGACCTCTTCGTGCCCGAGTGCGAGCGCAGCGGACAACCTTATCAAATCCTCGAATCCGGCGAAGGCTGGACTCTCCCAAACCGATGAAAAAACAAACCCTCCTCTTCTTCATCGCCCTTCTCGGGCCCCTGGCGCTCCTCCGTGCTGCCGACCCGAAACCCAACATCATCTTCATCCTCGCCGACGATCTCGGTTACGGGGATCTCGGCAGCTACGGGCAAAGGAAAATCCGTACCCCGAACCTCGACCGCATGGCCGCCGAAGGACTGCGTTTCACCCAGCATTACTCCGGCAACGCCGTCTGCGCCCCGTCGCGTTGCGTGCTGATGACTGGTCGTCATCCCGGCCACGCTTTCGTGCGCGACAATCGAAGTTACAAACCGGAAGGCCAGGAACCGCTCCCGGCAGGCACCGTTACCCTGCCGGCGTTGCTCAAAGCGGAGGGTTACGCCACGGGCGGCTTTGGAAAGTGGGGCCTTGGTGGGCCTGGCACGCCGGGCGATCCGCTGCAGCAAGGCTTCGACCGGTGGTTTGGTTACAACTGCCAGGGCGTCGCGCACAACTTTTACCCGACTTACCTTTGGGACAATGACCAGAAAGTCACTCTGAAGAACACTGCGTTCCCGGCGAATGATAAATTGAAGCCCGAAGAGAATCCGAGCGATCCGCAAAGTTACCGGCGCTTTCAGGGCACCGAGTATTCCGCGGATTTGATCAATGAACAGGCGCTCAAATTCATTCGGGAAAACAAAGACAAATCATTCTTCTGCTATGTGCCGACTACTGTGCCACACGTGGCGCTTCAGGTGCCGGATGACTCTCTCAAGGAGTACGTCGGCCTCTGGAATGATCCGCCCTATCCCGGAGGCAAGGGTTACATCCCGCACTTTTCGCCGCTCGCGGCTTACGCGGCAATGATTACCCGGATGGATCGGGAAATAGGACGCATGATGGATCTCGTGAAAGAGCTTGGACTCGATGAGAAGACGATCTTCGCTTTCAGTTCCGACAACGGGGCGCTCAACGGCGAACATCAAGGCCTCGCCGGGACCGACGCCATTTTCTTCAACTCCACCGGCGGACTTCGGAACGGCAAGGGGACTCTTTACGAAGGTGGCTTCCGCGTGCCTGGCATCGTCCGCTGGAAGGGCACGGTCAAGGCGGGGACGGTCTCCGATCGAGTTACCGGTTTTGAAGACTGGCTACCGACCCTGCTCGATCTTGCCCAGCTCAAAGACCAGACACCCACGGCCATCGACGGCATCAGCTTTGCGCCGACCTTGCGCGGCGAACCTCAGCCGGAGCGGCCCTTCCTCTATCGGGAGTTTCCGTCCTACAGCGGGCAGCAGTGTGTTCGGGTTGGGAACTGGAAAGCCATCCGGCGCGGCCTTCACGGGAAGAAGGGCCCGGCGACATTCGAACTCTTCGACCTCTTGGCCGACCCGCGTGAGGAGCACGATGTCGCCGCTGCCAACCCGGCGATTGTGGCGAAACTAACTCAACTCATGAAAGGGCAGCGTTCGCCTTCCAGGGAGTTTCCCTTCCCTGCCTTGGATCAATGACCCGGGCGCAGCTCGTGACTCTGGCGACGGCCTGCCTGGCAACCACCGCTTGGGCGCAGACTTCCCCGGTTGCTGCGGGCGGTCATTGGCCGACGATTGCGCCGCTCTTTCACCCGCCGGCCGAGTTTGCCGGGCAGTTCGGGAGATATCCGTCACCGCTTAACTTCAACGACGGCACGCCAGTAAGATCCGCAGCGGACTGGCCTCGCCGCAGGCAGGAAATCCTCGAGCGCTGGCATGGCCTCTTGGGTGCATGGCCGCCGCTCATCGAGCGTCCGAAGCTGGAGCGCCTGGAGACGACGCGGCGCGAAAATTTCACTCAGCACCGCATCCGGGTGGAAGTAGCAGCCACGCAGGCCCTCGATGGTTATCTCCTGGTGCCAGACGGCCCCGGGCCATTCCCGGCAGTGGTCGTGCCTTTCTACGACGCGGAGACGAGCATCGGGTTGAAGGGTGAGCTCCGCGACTTCGCCCGGCAACTTACCCGGCGCGGCTTCGTTAGTTTGTCCATCGGCTCACCCGGCGGCGACGCGCGTCAGCCCGACCTGGCTGGTGCGAAGTGCCAGCCGCTGTCCTATCTCGGTTACATTGCGGCGAACTGTTACAACGCACTCGCCACGTCACCCGAGGTCGATGGGCAGCGCGTGGGAATCGTCGGTCATTCTTACGGGGGGAAGTGGGCGATGTTTGGCTCCTGTCTTTACGAGAAGTTTGCCTGCGCCGTGTGGTCCGACCCTGGCATCGTTTTCGACGAAGCGCGCCAGAGCGTGAACTACTGGGAGCCCTGGTATCTCGGCTGGGAACCCGGCCGCACGCGCAAGCCGGGACTTATCACCACCCAGAGTCCGCGGACCGGGCCTTACGCCACCCTGATCGAAGAAGGCCGTGACTTGCCCGAGCTGCACGCGCTCATGGCGCCACGCCCGTTCCTCGTCTCGGGCGGCTCAGAAGATTTCCCCGCGCGCTGGGTGGCGCTGAATCATGCCGTCGCCGTGAACACCCTCCTCGGGGTCAAGGATCGAGTCGCCATGAGTAATCGCCCCGCGCACTCACCGACCGCGGAATCCAATGAGCAGATCTACGCCTTCTTCGAGCATTTCCTCCAAGCTGGGAAGCCATGAGGACAGCGGAACGAGACTCTGGCTCGACCCAGCCACCACCGGTGTTCCATCTTCGGCCGATGCACGCCTTCAAAGAATGGACCCTCATCTGCGACGCCCTCGGGCGTGGAGAGCAGAGCCTCATCCTGCGCAAAGGTGGGATCGCGGAAGGCCGCGCTGGGTTCCGTTTCCAACACGAGGAATTTCTCCTCTTTCCCACCCTCTTCCACGAGCAAGCCGCGAAACTCAAAGTCCCCGCTGACACCCCGCTGCCCGCCCCGCGCGCCGACGGCCAAATCGAAGTCCGCCTCCACTGCCGCGTCGAGTGGACGCAGGATCTGACTGATTGGCCGACCGTCCAGCGCCTCGCTCCACTGCATTTATGGCAGGAGTTCGAGATCGAGAAACGCTTCCGCCAGGATGAAAAGCCGGGGGTGAGTCTCGCCTTCGTCCGCGTCTCTCGACTGTCGCAGCCGTTCGTCTTCCCGGATTCCCCCCGCTACGGCGGCTGCCGTTCATGGATTGAACTTCCCACTTTCCCGCCGGGCTGCGCGCTCGCACCGGTGCTCGATGAGGAAGCGCATCGTGGGGCGGAGCAGCGCATCCAGTCCGCACTCCAGCCGCCGGAGTAACCGCGCCGCGCACGAGCGTCTCGGCTCTTGCCGCCGCCTGCTCCACTGCGCACAGTCCGCGCCGATACCCACCCCGGCCACCATGGAGTCCTTCACGGAGGAACTCTCCCGGCTCGTGACGAAGTTCGAGCGCCAGTTTTCCGCCATCACCGAGCAGGACTATTCCGAAGCGCGGCTGCGGCAGGATTACCTCGATCCTTTCTTCCGCGCGCTTGGCTGGGATCTTGAGAACCGCGCCGATCTCGTCCAGGCAAAGCGCGAAGTCGAGATCGAGAGCCGCACCGACATCGCCGGTCGCGCCAAGCGCGCCGATTACCTCTTTCGCACCGACGGTCGGGATCGCTTCGTCTGCGAGGCGAAGAAACCACGCGAAGACCTCGGCCCGCGCCACGCTTTCCAAGCCAAGCGTTACGCTTGGAACAAAAATCTCGCCGTCGCCCTGCTCACCGATTTCGAGGAACTGAAAATCTTCATCGTCGGGGGCAAGCCACATCCGGACGCGCCCGAGGTCGGGCTCTGGAAGAGCTGGCACTTCCGCCAGTATCCGCTCATTGCCAAGGAGCGTTGGGACTTGCTCGCCCGCGAGTGCGTCGCGGCCGGGAGCATCGACGCGGAGTTGGAAAAGCTGCCCAAGCGCGCCACCGCGGCGCGTGGCCGGACACGGCAGCTCCTGCTCATCAAGCCCGACCGCACCCGCGCGCTCGACAGCGACTTCCTGGAATTCCTCGACGAAGCCCGCCGCGAACTTGCCGGCGACCTCCTCCGCCACAACGACCGCGCCGAACTCTTCGAAGGCACCCGGCTCAATGAAGCCGTGCAGTCCATCCTCGACCGCATCCTCTTTCTCCGCATCTGCGAAGACCGCGACATCGACACCGGCACGCGCCTCCACTCCATCGTCGAGACGTGGCAGCGCGCGTGGGATCGCGCCGAGGGGAGGAAGCACCGGCAGGAAAGTCTGCGCCTGCGCGAAGAGCCACCCGATATGGACGGCGCGGGCGGAGGCGGAGGCGGTGGAGGGCTGCCGCGCGAGAGTCTGTGGAGCGCCGTGGTCCAGCATCTCCGCGCGCTCGACCGCCGCCCACCGAGCCACGTACCCTTCTTCAATGGCAATCTCTTCAAGCCACACTTCAGCGAAGAGCTGCTCCTCGGCGACGCCTGGCTCGCGGAATTCATCGCCACGCTGAGCGACGACGAATCGCCCTATCTCTTCAACGTCATCGGTGAAGCCTGCCGCTGGCTGAACGCCGAACTGCCGTCGGAGTGGGCCGGCTGGCTGGACGCCCGCGCCGAAGGCTGCTTCGCCCGCCACCGCCAATTCCACCGCCTCCTCTCCGCCTGCGGCGCAGAGGGCCGCGCGGGTCGCGACAACCTTTACAAATTCATGCGCCACTCGCTGGCAAGCCGCCTCGCGCGGCAGCGTCCGGCGGACTTCCGGCGCCTTCCCGCTTCCTATGCCCTCGGGCGTCCCCTCCCGTCGCGACGAACCGATTGATCTCGCGCCGCGGGCGCTACTTCACGCCCGTCGCGAGCACCACTTGGAATTGCGGATTCTGCGGGTCGCGGGCGACGACGGTGATCTCGATGTGCCGGAAGCCCGCGTCTTCCATCCACTCGTGGAGCTGCGCCTCGGTGAAGCCGAGCCAGGTGTCGGCGTAGAGTTCGCGGGCTTTTTCAAACTGATGCGCGAGGAGGTCGAGGATGGCGACGCGGCCGCCCTTTTTCAAAATACGATGGGCCGCAGCCACCGCGCGGGCCGGGCTCGCGGCGTGGTGCAGGGCCTGGCTGAGCAGGGCAAGATCGACGGTCTCCGCAGGGATCGGCGGATCCTCGATGTCGCCGCGGCGGAATTCGAGATTCGTGAAGCCATGCTTCACCGCGAGGTCCGCGCCGAATTCGACCATCTTCTCCGAGTTATCGACGGCGATGACTTTCTTCGCGCGCTTGGCGAGGAGCTGGGAGAGCGTGCCTTCGCCCGCGCCGAGATCCGCGATGACCAGCGGCGGCGTGAGCGCGAAAAGCAGATGGGCCACGCCTTCCCAAGTGCGCCCTGGGCAATAGGCGCGGCCAAATTTTCCGGCGAGCTGATTGAAGTATTCGCGCGCGGTGTCCTGGCGCTTCTTGAGCACGAGGGCGAGCGCCCGCTGATCGCGCGCGGCTTCGGGCAGGTCCTTGGCGCAGGCCACGAGGATGGGGTCGATATCGGTGCTCTCGACGAGCGCGTAGTAGATGTTTTTCCCGGCCCGCCGATCGCGCACCAGCCGCGCCTGCCGGAGTTGGCCGAGATGGGTGGAAATGCGCGACTGCCCCATGCCGAGGATCTCCTGCATCTCGGCCACGGAGAGTTCCTCCGTGCGCATGAGCAGGAGCAGCCGCAGCCGGGTTTCATCGGCGAGGAGGCGGAGGGCTTTGACGACGGAGGGCATGGCGGGCAGTAGATACGCGGGTGACGCCGCAGCAGCAACGCCCGAGCGCCAGTTTCCCGGCTTGCCGGGCGATCTGGCCGAAGCTTTGATGGCTGCCTGTTCCTGGAGGTGTACTATGAAGACGTCCGTTCCCCTGCTCATTGCTGCGAATCTTTGTGCCGCGATCTGGCTGCACGCGGCGGTGGATCTTCCGATTGAAGAGCCCATCGACTTGATCCGAAGCGAGGCGGCGGCGGGCGATCCTGGCAGCCAGTTCAAACTGGCGCTGACTTTTAAAAACGGGAAGGACATCGCCTCGGCGCTGCAATGGTACCGAAAGGCAGCGCAGGCGGGATTTTCCCCCGCGCAGTACAATCTGGCGGTCCTTTATGCAAATGGGACCGAGGTGCCTCGTGATGAAAGAGAGGCGGCGAAGTGGTTCTACGCCGCCGCCCAGAACGGGGTCTTCGATGCGCAGAAAATCCTCGTGGAATGGTATGTGGCGGGGCGGGGCGTGGAGAAGAGTCCCGCCAAGGCGCTGGGGTGGGACATGATTGCCCGGCGGACTCTGGAGTTGGAGCACGGCATCGCCGCGGACACCGCGCCAAAGCCGGGCAACGTGCGGGCGGATGGTGCCGCGGAGATGAGAGACGCGGCTGGTGGTCTCTACTGGGCTCATCCCGATGGTGGAGTGGAAACGGCGGACGCAACTGGCGTGCGGCGGATCAAACATCCGGACGGGCGGGTGGTGACTCTGCAGAAAGACGGCACGCAGGAGACGCTCTATCCGAATGGCGTGACGGAGGAACTCGCACCGAGCGGGCGGAAGACACTGCGCGACGGCAAGGGCCACGTGCAAATCACAGAACCTGACGGGACGCGCATTGAGGAGGGCAACGCCGTGGGCGACGACCAGGTGCGCGTGGTGGATCGCTTTGACAAGGATGGAAAGCGGGTCAGCCATCGCGTGACCCGCGGGGACTCCACCTACGAGGAACGCGCCGATGGGACACGCGTCGTCCAGACGAAGTATCAGCGCGACGACGGCGTGGAGGTGTTTTTGGTCGAAGACGTCGGCGCCGACGGCACCGTGGCGAAAGGCCGGCTGTGCCGCGCGCTCGACGGCGAGGCCCCGACGGGGAGCGAGATCTGGAAGATCCGACGCACCTTGCATCTGGCCACTGGGGAGACCGTCGATGTCTTTGAGGAATACAGTTCCGCCGGCTTCTACGCCCAGGAGGAGGTGCCAGGGACGCGGAAAACGGCGCCGGTCGCGGGAAACACGGCGGCAGCGGCGAAGTCCGGCCAGCGCACGGAGCAATCTGTATTCATGCGAAAGGAATTATTCATGCCTGCCCGGACGGGCATTCCCGTAGAGTTGCCGACGGGCTTTGAGCCCAAGGTTATATCGATGCCCTTGGCCAGTGGTTCGCCTCGGGGAATTGACGATCCGGCTGCGTTTCGCCCCAAGCCTGACATCGCGCCAATGATCAGCGCGCTCGAAGCGATCGAAGGCAAATCGCGCAACTTCGCCGGGGCCACGGTCGCAGATCACGAGCGCGCCAAGGCTGCCGCGCTCGCCTATCTCATCCCGCTGCCAAATCCCCCGCAGAAGCCGGCCGCCGGCGCTGCCTGGCTCCGCGAAAAGACCCTCACCAAAACCACGCTCCATGAGGTGCCGCTGCTGCCCATCCCAGACGATCGCTCAAAGCAGGTGCCTTTCGGATTCCACGGACGCGACGTCATCAAACGCCAACCCTGGCGGCATGCGGAAACCGCGCACTTCATCGTTCACTTTGTCGAGGAGCGGGACGCCCGGCTGACGATGCAGTACATCGAAGGCGTGTTCACGATGGTCACTGGTTTGCTCAACCTCGATGCGCAGCGCGCGCCCATAAAAAGCCACGTCTTCGTCTTCCCCAACAAAGCGGCTTGGCGGGAATACGGCAGTGTCATCGGCTTGTCAGAGTCGGTCGCAGGGTTTGCCTACAAGACGGAACTCCTGCTCCCCGCCGCCGACGACAAGGAAGGCCGGGAGGCATCAATAAAGACGCTCTGTCACGAAGTGACGCACGCCATCATCGCGCGATTTTACCCAGCCCGAAAGCTGCCCCTCTGGATGAATGAAGGGCTCGCGGAATACATCGCCGCCCGCACCATTGCGACAAAACGCTCCCATCCGGTGGACAAATATCTGCGCAAGACCACGGACCCCGTCGTCGATGTGAAGAAACTTTTTGACCGCATCAAATATGGCGAAAAAACCACGCAGGATCGCCTGGCGATTTTTTACGGAAACTCCGAAAAGTCCGTCCGGGCGATCGTGGAAAAGCTGCCCATCGAAGGGTTTCCGAAGTTCTTGAATGCGCTCGCCGCTGGAAATTTACCCCAGCCCGCGCTGGCTGCAGCGTATGGGAAAAAGTGCGACAGCATCGCGGCCGTCGCGGCGCTGGTGAACGACTAATTGTCCGCCGGCACGACGGCTCGGGAGGGCCGTTGGCGCCGGGTGCCAGTCCAGCTTCCGCAGGAGGGCGGTGCCGGCTTCACCGGGCGCACTGACTGGCCAAATTGCCAATTGACGCCCGCCGCCCGAAATGCGATATATCACCGCATCATGATTGGTCAATACGTTGTTGGCTGATCCCCAGAACCCAAAACACCCAAATCCCGCTCCCTCCATGTCTCGTCGTTTCATCTTCTCTTCCGAATCCGTTGGCGAAGGCCATCCCGACAAAGTCGCCGACACCATTTCCGATGCGGTGCTCGACGCCTGCCTCGCTCAGGACAAAGGGAGCCGGGTGGCTTGCGAGACGTATGTGAAGAGTAACATCGCCATCGTCGGCGGGGAGATCACCACCAAGGCCAAGCTCGATTACGTGCAGATCACTCGCGATGCGGTGCGGGAGATTGGTTATGTGAATGACGACGATGTCTTCCACGCGGATAAGATTTTCGTGCAGAACATCCTCACTGCGCAGTCCCCGGACATCGCGCAGGGCGTGGATGCGAAGAAGGCCAAGGGGAAGAAACACGCCGAGCAGGGCGCGGGGGATCAGGGCATCATGTTTGGCTACGCGAGCGACGAGACGCCGGAGCTGATGCCAGCGCCGATCATGTATGCGCACCGTCTCGGGCGAAAATTGACCGAGATCCGCAAAGCCGGCAAAGCCGCGAAGTGGCTGCGGCCGGACGCGAAGTCGCAGGTCTCCGTGGAGTACGTGGATGGCAAGCCGACGCGGATTACTAACGTCGTGATCTCCACCCAGCATGCGGCTGACGCGGAGCACGCGGAGATCGAGAAGTTCTGCATCGAAAAAATCATCAAGGCCGTGCTGCCCAAGTCGATGCTGACCAAGGATACCGAGTATCTGATCAACCCCACGGGTAAGTTCGTCGTCGGTGGACCGCAGGGCGATACCGGACTTACGGGGCGTAAGATCATCGTCGATACTTACGGTGGCATGGGTCGCCACGGGGGCGGCGCCTTCTCCGGCAAGGACCCCTCGAAAGTCGATCGCAGCGCCGCTTACATGGCTCGCTGGGTCGCGAAGAACGTCGTTGCCGCCGGCCTCGCCGCCCGCTGCGAAGTCCAATTCGCCTATGCCATTGGCCACCCGCAACCCGTAAGCGTGCATATCGACGCCTTCGGCACCGGCACCCTTTCCGATGAGTCGATCCTCGCCGCCGTGCTCAAGACCTTCAGCTTTAAGCCTGCCGACATCGTCCAGCAGCTCAACCTGCTCCGCCCGATCTACTCGAAGACCACGAACTATGGCCACTTCGGCAAGGACGACAAAGACCTGACCTGGGAGACGACCGACAAGGCCGAGGCGCTCAAGAAGCTCGCGAAGTAACGCGCCCGTCACCGCTGCCTCCCGCAAATTCCACGCAGATCGTTTCAGATTTAACTATCATCACATCTTGATGCGTCGATGCGTCCATCTCAGGGGCGCAGACGTTTTCTCTCCGAAACCCAAACAAATCACTATGAGCACCACTACACTGACCGCCAAAAATACCGACTACCAAGTCGCCGACATCAAACTCGCCGACTGGGGCCGCAAAGAAATCGTGATCGCCGAGCAGGAAATGCCCGGTCTGATGTCCATCCGCGAGCAATACGCACCCTCCAAACCGCTCGCTGGCGTGCGCATCACCGGATCGTTGCACATGACCATCCAGACCGCGGTGCTCATTGAGACGCTCGTGGCGCTCGGGGCCGAGGTGCGCTGGGCGACCTGCAATATTTTCTCCACGCAGGATCACGCCGCAGCGGCGATCGCCGCTGCGGGTGTGCCGGTTTTTGCCTGGAAGGGCGAGTCGCTCGAGGAATATTGGGACTGCACCTGGAAGGCGATCGTGAATAAGGACGGTAAGGGCCCGCAACTCGTCGTCGATGACGGCGGCGACGTGACTCTCTTCCTCCACAAAGGGTACGAACTCGAGGAAGGCGATAAGTGGGTGGATAGTGAGAGCGGTTCCCACGAGGAGAAGGTGATTAAGAACCTGCTCAAGAAGGTTCATGCCGAAAACCCCTTCATCTTCCATGAGATGGTGAAGGACTGGCGTGGCGTCTCCGAAGAAACCACCACCGGTGTGCATCGCCTCTACAAGCTCCAGGAGGTCGCCAAGTTGCTCGTGCCGGCCTTTAACGTGAACGATTCGGTGACGAAGACCAAGTTTGACAATCTTTACGGCTGCCGACACTCGCTCGTGGATGGGCTCAACCGTGCGCTCGACGTGATGATCTCCGGCAAGGTGGCCGTGGTCATCGGATATGGCGACGTGGGCAAGGGGAGCGCACAGTCACTCCGCGGCCAGGGCGCGCGGGTAATCGTCACGGAGATCGATCCGATCAATGCCTTGCAGGCCGCGATGGAAGGTTATGAAGTAACGACAATCGAGGACACCCTCGGCCGGGGTGACATTTACGTCACGACGACCGGCAATGTGGACGTCATCACGATCGAGCACATGACGAAGATGAAGAACCAGGCGGTGATCTGTAACATTGGTCACTTCGATAATGAGATTCAGGTCGAGAAGCTGGTGAACTATCCCGGGATCAAGCACACCAACATCAAACCGCAGGTGGATAAGTATTCCTTTGCTGAAGGCCAGGAGGTCTTCCTCCTCGCCGAAGGTCGTCTCGTGAACCTCGGTTGCGCCACCGGTCACCCAAGCTTCGTGATGAGCAATAGCTTCTCCAACCAGACGCTCGCCCAACTCGACCTCTGGAAGAACAGGGACCTCTACAAGCCCGGCGTTTACATCCTGCCCAAGAAACTCGACGAAGAAGTGGCCCGCCTCCACCTCGCGAAGATCGGCGTGAAGCTGACTGTGCTCACCAAGAAGCAGGCCGCCTATCTCGACGTGCCGGTGGAGGGCCCTTACAAGCCCGCGCACTATCGGTACTAGTCAAACCTGTTCAAACGATTCGAACTGCGAAAGCCGCCCGGTCTTTTCCTTTTGCAGAATGAATTGCCTCCGATCCCGCGGCTGGCGCGTAGTTCTTGTATGAAAAAGATCCTCCTCGTTTCCACCGTGGCCGTTTTCGGCTGTGCG
>JANNXQ010000301.1:0-59242 GCA_031409655.1 Chthoniobacteraceae bacterium
GAGATCATCGCTTTGGAAGGTCGCCGCTTTCATCATATCAGTCCCGACCCGGAGCAGCGTGACCGGCGACTTCACGAGGCTCGAACCCAAACGTCCCACCCAGTTGGTCGCGAGATCACTGCCGCGCAGGGGAGCCGAGATGAAGATGACCCGCCCGACTTCCGGGCGGTGTTGGAAAATGATCGCGTCGGCCACCAGCTTCTTGCTTTCCGGCGACATCGACATTTCGCCGGGCTTTTTCTGGAAAATCTCCATCCAGACCTTTTCGCCGGTGTCGGTGATGAGCAGCCGGCTGATGCATCCGCCCATGCTGTGGCCGATGACAACCATCTTTTTGTGCAGCGGAAAGCGCTTTCCGATCTCGTCCAGTTCGTGCCGCAGGATCGAGGCGGAGTAGGGGTAGGGATAGCCACTCGGGTAGCTGTAAAACCAGAACTGGTAATTGCGCCGGATCGCCTCGTCGCCGCGCAGGGCATTGAGCATCGGCGTCCAGGTGGCGGGCGAATCCATGAGGCCGTGAATGACCAGCACGACCGTCTTGTTTGGATCGTAAGGCTGGAGCCGCGCGATGCGGGCGGTCTCCGCGTATTTCTCCGGGCGCAGCAGGCGGGCGAGTTCGAGTTTCTTCGGGTTCGTGCTCGCGAGCATCACCGCGATCGGCACGGTGAAATCCGCCGCGAGCGGGAAGCTGCGACCGCCGAGGCTGACCTGCTCGGTGGCGAGCGGATCCTCGAAAGCGACCACCGCGCGACGGCCCTCGAAGCGAATGAGCGCGGTGACGCCGTAATAAACCCGCGGCAGCGCGAAGTCCGCCTGCGCGTCTTGGTTCATCTCCCGCCCGATGGCCACGACCGGCGCACCGAGCCCCTCCTTCCGCGTGTGCTCGGTGACGTAGGTGCCCTTCACATCGAACTGATCCGCTGGCGTGAAATCGTAGAGCGCCGGGTTCCAAGCCCTGCGCGCGTCGGGCTTGCGCGTGAGCACGTATTCGCCGCCCGGCAAAGGCACCCGCAGCGGCTGGGTCCACGGATCGAGCTTCGCGGATTTGATCGTGCCGAGGACGCGCGCGACGGCGAAGTTGTAGGTGTCGCGCGCCGCCGTGTCGCCGGGATTGCCAGCGAGCTGCCGCGCCGCCGTCTCCGCCACGGCGAGGTATTCGCCCATCGCCACGAGCGGTTCGCGTTTGTCATGCTTCATGGCGTCGGCGATGCCTTGCGGGATGGACACAATCGCGCCGACTGCGGCGCTCACGGGACGAAATTGCGGCCTCGTCTCCGAGACGGTCGCGTATTGCGCGCAGCCGTTGAGGAAGAGCGCCGCGGTGAGCGCGAGACAGGATGCAGTGATTCGGAGATTCATCGGTGTGGGTTAGTGATTGGCGGCGTCGAGCGCGAGCATCCGATAAGCGATGGCGCGCTTTTTCAGCTCCGCGCAGAGTTGGTCGGAAAGGCGTCCATCGGTCCAGAGCGCGAGGCCCTTGATGCCGTCGCGGCTTTTGCCGATGGCGGCGAATTCCTCCGTGCGCCGCGCCGTCCGCTCGGCCCAGATCGCGTAGTCGAGCGAGACCGGCACGACGAGCGTCCCGTCCTTGTCGAGCGCGGTGATGATGCCGCCCTCGAAGCGGATCGCGCGCAGTAGCGCAATGCCCGCGTGGTAACGCGCAAGGATTTGCGCGACGCGCTGGAAGAAGAACGCATCCTCCGGCGTGAGCGCCCGCACGGCGTCGGTGAGGAAGGCGGTTGGATTCACGCCGATCTGCCCGAGCTCATCGGTGGTGATCGTCTCGTGCCACGGCGAAAACCACGGGTGCATGAGAAACTCATCGGCCAGCGCGCGATCCACGCCGAGCGCGAGGAGCTTCTTGCGGTTGATGATGCGCAGGTCTTCCGGGGTCGAGTTGATCAGCGTGTCCTGGAGTGTCTGATTCACGCCGACCACGGAGAGCGCGGTGCCCGCGCCGCCGCCCACTGCCGCCGTCGCCGCGCTGACCACGAGCCCACCGCCCGCCATCGCCCGCGCCGTGCTCGTGAGTTCGCGCTGGAGTTCCTCGTTCGTCGTGTAAGGGCTCACGCCGAGTTGTGCGGCAAGTTTCGCCTTCGCCTTGCTCACACCGGTAATGCCTTGCAGCGGATTCCTGCCTTCCTCCTCGCTTCGCCCGCCCTTCAAGCCTTCGCCGATGCGACCAAAGAACCGCGATGCGCCCCGCGGCACATTCTTGATCGTGCCAATCGGATCGCGCACCACGCCCACGACGCTCTCGACCTTCGCTTCGGCGGTCTTCGCGAGCGCCTTGCCAAATTCCTCCGTCTTGCTCAGCCCCCGCAGGTGATCGAGCGCATAGAATTCGCGAATGCGGTTAGTGAGCGCCGGCGTCCCGGTGACTTCCAGCACGCCCTCGGAGGTGTCGAGGAAGTAGGTGTTGTGCAGCCCATCATTGTCAGCCAGCGGGCGCACGGTGTGCAGGCGGCCCGTCATCAACTCGGCGGGGATGAAGTCCTTCGCGGCGACCGCCCCGTCTTGCTCGAAGGACTTCTCAAACTGCGCGAGGAAAGCCGCGTCGTCAGTTTGCGCGGATGCGCCAGCAACGATGGAAAGGAGGGTGAGCAGGAAGGATTTGAGTTTCATCGGTTGAGGGTTCGGTGGTGCGGAGGAAGGTCGCGGATCATTGCACGGGCAGATCCATGCTCGAGTCGGACGCCGAGTTATCGAGGCTCAGGCGCATCGAGAAGCCGAGGATGTTCAGTTCGGGATCCCGCGTGCGCAGGTCGTGCTGGCGGCCGTAGTAGAGATCGAGCACCCAGTTGCGCCGCATCTTTTTCTCGAGGCCCACATAGAGCCGGTTGCGCGTCCACTCATCGGCTCGCGTGTCGTAGAAAAGCTCATCCGCGACGTAGGCGGCGACACCCCACGCCTCGGGGCCGAAGGCGCGCTTGAGCTTGAGCCGCGGGCGCACCCGCCAGCCGTCGGCCTGCTCGTGTCGGAGAGTGAGTTGCGCGCCGTGCGTAATCGCCAGACCGTCCTTGTCATAGTCCACCCCGAGCGCGCGGTAGCCGACTCCGGTAAACGCGTCGCGCGAAAGCTGGAAGCCGAGCGCGGCGAACCCGTCAACCAGTCCGTCGCCGCGAGCCTAAAAAATGGGTTCGTTTGGCAAAAATTCGCTCTTTCGTTCACGCCCGGTCCGAGACTTCCACGGATAGCGGCGCGGGGATCGCCTCGCCCCGCCGCATCCGCTGCACGCGTTCGAGCTGCGCCATCGCCCGATACATCTGCCGCTCCAGCTTCGTCTCGTAGCGCAGGATTTTGTCGAGCACCGCTCCGGAGGGCAGTACCGCCGCCGCCTGCCGCGCCTCCCCCTCGGATTCCTCCTCCTCCACACAGTGCCCCTGCCAGCTTCGGAAGCCTGCGATCTTCCGATCTAGAAAGGCCAAAGTCTCGTCCTTTCGCCGGTCCCGCGCCACGGCATCCAGCCGATCTGGGTCCGCCTCGAGGTTGCGGCGGAAGGCCTCCAACTCCTGCGTCAGGCTATTCGGTTTGCCACCGAGTTGTCCGGCCAGCTTCTGCACGGCACCCTCGGTCAGCACGCCTTCTGCCTCCACGGCGCCGCGCATCTCGCCCACCCAGCTCACCAGGATGGCATTGCCGATCGAGGATTTTTCCATGGCGGGAATGGGATCGCCAAACACCGTCCATTGCATCCATTGCAGCACAGGGTGCGTCCCACGTGTCCGTTTTCGGTGGCCGCTATCCACGTTGAGTGCGATTTCGCCGGCCTCGGCCGTCAGCGCCCGGCGCAGCCGCCAATGGGCCGTTACGATTTGATCCACGAGCATCTCCTCCAGCGGCCCGGCGGGCTCCAACTCGTCCCAAAACCGGCAGTGCAGCGCCTCCAGCTCCTGCATGCTTTCCTGCAAATTCAGGCCACGCACCAGCACCTGCTTCGAGAGGATGCCGTGTTTGAGCGCATTCATCCGGGAAACCGCGCGCCCTTTCGGGGTCCGCGGACCGGTGGATTTCATCGCATTCCGCCGATTGGCGGCGAGCTGCTTCGGTGATGGTGTCTTGGGCATACGCTTAGCGATACCTCCCGCGGATATTGCGAGCGTAGTAACTGCCCTTGCAGGACGCGCCCATCAGGCCGCGAAATACGGACTCGGGCACGCCGGGGTGATCGTAGATGCGCCCGCCGTGAAATTCGACGGTGAGCGTGTAGTCGTCGTAGCCGACGGCGCGGATGGCGGAAGACTGAACACGAATCATGGTCATGCTCCCATTCCTCCCTCTGTGTTTAGTTTGCTTGGATCATCTGCCGCAGTGGTGCCGGCGTGGTGTGGTATAGTATTCACGGAACAAACCACTATGCACACGCGACGCATGTTAAAGCGGGAAGGCCGCTAAGCCGTGGATAGCTGCCCGTCTCGTATGCGAAGGCTTCGCATACGAAGCCGCTTCACGCGAAGATCTTCGCGCCTGCCCTGCGGGCAAACTGATTCACCTTGTTCCGGCAGTTGTCCGAAAGCGCCTTCCACTTTGCCCCTTCTGTCCCGTTGTCCGTCAGCTTGCCAAGCTCTGCCCATAGTCCCGCGTTGTGGGCTGGTGTCTTTTTGAGGCGCTCAAATTCCTCCCGGACCATTGGCTTTACCCGCAGCGTCCACCACGCTTTTGGGTCGTCTTCAAACTTCGGCAAGCTCGCGCAGACCATGGCGAGTTCAAATTTCGTGGGATAGAGACCTCGGCGCAATGACTCCTCCACACTCATGCCCCGATAGGTCTCCGTGGTTTCATGGAAGTTCTTCAGGCGTTCCAAGCTCTCCCGTTCGCATTCCACTTGCCGCCGCCAATACATGATCGAGTCCAGTATGTTCGCGACCAGATGCCCGCACATTTCCCCGATTCGCGCCTTGTCCTCCGTCATGGGTCCAGCGGGGTGCTTTTCGCCGAGATGAATGGCTTTACCGATTGCCTCGGCATCCGCCGCGTATTTCGGATTTCTCGCACGCAGGGAGGGCATCGTGAGCGATGACTCCGCCGCGCCGATGAAATCCTCCGGGTGCGCTTGCGCCAGGCGGATGAAAGTTTCCGTCAGGATTTTTGCCTGGTAAAACACCGCTCGCCTCGCATCAGGGATGCCTTTGTCCGCCAACCGCACCAACTGCTGGTTGAGATACTCCAGGCGAGACTTCAGGCAAACGAAGGCATCATCCCACTCTGAGAATATGGAGCCATCTTTGCAGAAATACCTTTGTTCCAATTTGCCTGACCGGATCAGCTTCAGGAGCAGCGACGTTCCGTGGTCCATCGCCTCGTGCGCCTTGCGCAGGACGGCCTTGGGGTCTTTCGCAATCTGCCGCTCAATCGCATCGTGTTCCGCCAGCTTCTTGTTCTGCTCGGGCGTCCGCTTCTTTCGCTGCCGCATTTGAGCCATGCGGAAATAGTCCAATTCCTCAAAGTCATTCGCGGCGAGAAGTTCCTCCTCCTCTTCTGGCCACTTGGGCGGGGGTTCGAGAAGCAACCGGCGTTGCGGCGGCTTGGGCTTTGCCTTCTTCTTCATGGCTCCGGCCTCGGGATCGGCATGCGTGGAGGTGCGGTGTCCCAGAGGAGGGCGATCTCATCGGAAGTCAGCTCGTAGGCTTGGTTCACGAGGTCGCTGAGGGTGCGCTCCAGCTTCAGCGCTTCGGCGGCGAGGGTGCGCGCGGGTTCGATGGTGCGGGTGTATTCGGTGCGCAGGGCTTCCAGGCCAGCGGCGGTGAGCGGGAGTTTCTTGCCGCGGATGCGCTTCACTTCGGCGACGAAGCTGTCGGAATCGAGGTCGGTCAGGGCCTGGAGTTTGTTGCCGGGCTTTTCGATGGCGTATTCCACGCGCAGCCAGTCGAGCACCGTGCGGTGGGTCTGCTGGTGGCTCGCGGTGATCTCAATCAGGCGGCGCACGGCGGACTCGGTCGCTTCACGGATCGGACCCGTCGGCTCGGCGATGGGAAGTTCAGTCATCTTGAACGTCACGAGTGAGAGCGCCTCATCCTTCATGTGCGGCAGATAGCGCCAGTTGTGCCACCACATCAGTGGAGAGTTCAACACGGCCAGTAGGAACAGGTCATCGGTGCTGAGGAAGAAGGTCTTGTTGTTACCGAAGCGTCCCGAGGCATCGAGCGAGTAAGAGGGATGGAACTGAATCTCCTGATAGAAGATCTTGGGCTTCTCGAAGACTTCCCAGTACGCGCAGGAGCGCAGCTCCCACCAATGCCGCCCTTTGTCCTGACGCTTCCGCAACGGTTCTTCGAGCGGCTTCATGTGGGCATGAAGACTGGGATACACCTTGCGGAAGTTTTCTTCTGCACCTTCACCCAGGTCCGCCCACGGCCACGCGCGATCGTTACTCGATGGCAGGACGATCATCCAAAGAGTAGCCCAGTCGGAATTCCAGCGCCCAAGGTCGCTGCCTCGCAGGTAGGGCTTGATGACTTCCTTACACGCCGCGTGCTCGGCGATCAGCTTCCGCTTGCAGTCGTCGTCGATTAGGAAGGCTTCGTTGAAGCCGGTGAGAATCCCGCGGAACGCTTTCACTCCGCTCATCTCTCCGAGACGCTTTCCGACTCGGCGTAGTTTACCGAGGAGACGAACGACTTCTGCCGGCTCTAACTGCCACCCTTCCGCTCCAAGCGCGGCCACGTCCATGTCCGCGCCTTCGCGTTCAATCTGCACACTCAGGTCGTCGATGCGCAGTTGTTCTCGGGAAATCGTACAAAGCCGCGCCGTCTTTGGTTTGTCGGCTTCCGTCGGCTTCTCCACGACGATGATGCAGGGAAACACATCTGCCTCCTCGAAGATTTGTTTGGCGTGGCCGAAGTCCACCACGGACCTAACCCATGCCTTCTCGCTGAAGAAGCGCCGGAGCGGCTCGCCGTAGCCGGCCTTCATCCATTTGTTAGTGACGATGAACGAGAGCAGGCCGCCCGGTCTCAGCACCCGCACGCCGAGTTCGTAGAAATAGACGTAGAGGTCCGCCATGCCGTGAAAGGTTTCGTAGTGGGCTTCCAGCCACGGCTTGAAGGGCGTGAGCAATTCCTGTCGCACATAGGGCGGATTGCCGACCACAACATCGAAGCCGCCCTGCGCGAAGACTTCGGGAAAAGCCGCCGGCCAGTCGAAGGCCTTGGGATGCTTGGCGGGGTCGCTGACGACGCTGTTTCCCTCACGGATGGTGTGATCGAGACTGGTCAGCACCTTGCCGTGCGCGGCGGTCTTGATCCAAAGGCTGAGCTGGCAGATCTGGATGGCCTCGGCGTTGAGGTCCACGCCGTAGAGATTGTGCTGGAGGATCTGGCGGTCGAGGTCGAAGAGGGTGCGGTGCCCGCGCAATTCCTCGAGCCGGGCATTGGAGATTTCGTAGAGCGCGTGGAGCTGGTCGAAAGCTTCGATGAGGAAGGCGCCGCTGCCGCACGCGGGATCGAGAATGCGGAGGCGCTTGAGCACTTCCTGCCACGCTTCCCAAAAGCGGATGAGCGCCTTGCGTTGCGGCTCATTCAGCGCGGCGAGGTCGTAGGCATTCGGATCGGCCAGCGCGCTGCGCGCCGTGCCGGCGGCTTCCGCTTCATGCTTCCGGCGCAACTCGTCGAAGCGGACCTTCAAGACGCCACCCAGCGCCTGCTCGACGTTGTAGCGGGTGATGAAAGCCGGGGTGTAAAACGCGCCTTCCTTTTTCCGCCGGCTCTTCGCCTTCGCCTCGTCGCCCGGCACACCGCCGCTTTCCAAATCCTGCCGGAGGCGTTCGAGGTCGGTGATGGATTGCTCGAAGATGTGTCCGAGGATGTCCACGTCGATGACCGGGCGGAGTTCCGCGGCTTCGTCCGCCTCCGCCACCTCGCGGGCGGGCCGGTAATCGTAATCGGCGAGGTCGTGGAAATGGGCGCAGACATCGTCGGGCACTTGCAGCGTGTCGAGGCGCGCATCATGGGCAAAGAGGCCGCCGTTGTAGGCTGGGATTTTCAGCCCGGCATTGCCGACATCCACGGAACGGAAAAGGCCGCGGAAGTTATCCCAGATGGGCTTGGGATTGTAGGGATCGCGATGGGTGAAGGCGCTGCGCACGGTGTCGGGCGGGAGCAGGCTGCGGTCTTCGCAGAAGGCGCAGAAGAGGACGCGATCGAGCAGCCGCTGGGTGCAGCGGAGGATTTCCTGCGGAGCGATGGCGGAGTTTTCCGCGCAGAGACGGACGAACACTTTTTGCCGAAGGTCGGCGTAGAGCGCGTAGAACTTATTGGTCAGCTCGCGCCCGACGGATTCGGACGCCCGGAGCAAGGCGTAAAGATGGCAGTCGCCCTTTTCCGGGACGACGCGGGCCGCGCCGAGGAGGAAGACGAAGCGACGCAGCAAGGCGGCATCGCTGGCGAGTCGGGCGGTCTCGAAGCGCTCGTAGGTCTGCTGGTTTGCGCCCTTGTGATAGAGCCGCGTCTCCCGCATCGAGGTGACGATGATCCAGTCGCACGGGAGATTGATGGCGTAGCGATACGCTTGATCGACCGCCGACATGCGCCGCCCGGCAAAGGGCCGTTCGAGCGGATCGCGAGTCCCCTTCCCTTCGAGCGCGACGACGAAGGTCTTGGTCTCCGCGTTGAATCGCCCGAGCACGGCATCGGCAAACTGGCCGTCCACCTCGACGTGGGTTTCGCGCGACAAGGTGAAGGTGTCGGTCGGACCAGCGGGACCGGAATAGCCGAGCAGACAGCCGAAAATGTCGGTGATGAACTCGGGCAGCAGCGCGGTTTCCTTGAAGGTATCCGCGCGCCCGGACGTGATGAGATCGGCCCAATGCTGTAACCGGGGCCGCGCGTCCTCCACCGCTGCCGGCAGCGTGAAGGCGCGCAGTTGCTGGCGGAGAACCTCCGGGTGAAAGAGCGGCTTGGGTTCGACGGCCATGGAATGCGCGAGAGGCCTGGCGGCAAAGTTATCCAGGGAGGACGCAATTGAGCCGTGACCAAGCGGCGGACAGTGTCTGGACCGCCCATCATGCGCAAGCCCGGGGCGCAACTCCACGCTGCCGGCAGGGTTACTTGACCGTGTTCTTGAGGACCTTTCCGTCCTTCATGATGACCACGAAGTTCTTTGCCGGGTCCTCGACCAGCTTGAGGTCCGCGATGGGATCGCCATCGACGAGTAGGAGATCGGCGAGCGCGCCTTCCGCGACGACGCCGAGTTTGCCGGGATAAGGATTGCGCGGGCCGGAAAGGGCGAGGAGCGCGGCGTTGCCTGAGGTGGCCTGGCGCAGCGCCTCGGCGGGTGTGAACCAGCGCACCATCTTGGAAAGCTGCGTCCCTTGCTCGGCGGCGTTGGCCGCGCTGTAGAGAACGTCCGTGCCCCACGCAGTCTTGATGCCGAATTTCTTCGCGAGTTTGTAAGCGGTGTCGGTGCCGTTATACATCTGGAGTTGCTTGAGGCGGCGCGGCGAACCTTCGGGGAACGCGGACGGCTTGTCGTCGGTGAACGGCTGGAGGCTCCACCACACACCCTTCTCGGCCATGAGCTTCGCGGTGTCCTCATCGAGGAGTTGGCCGTGCTCGATGCACTTCACGCCGGCCTCGATGGCCTGGCGCACGGCGCGCGGGGTGTAGGCGTGGACGGTGACGTAGGTGCCCCAGTTTTCCGCCGCCTCGACGGCAGCGCGCAGCTCCGGGACGGTGTATTGCGCCACGTCGAGCGGGTCGAAGCTGGAACCGACGCCGCCGCCCGCCATCAGCTTGAGCTGGGCAGCGCCGAGCGCGAGCTGCTCGCGGGCGCGTTTGCGGACGGTGTCGGCATCGTCCGCAATGGCGGCGGCGCCCATGCGCTCGCTGAAGTGGAAACCGCCCGGGGCCGCCGGCAGCTCGGGCGGAAGGCGGAAGTCGCCGTGTCCACCGGTCTGCGAAATCATCGCGCCGCTCGCCCAGATGCGTGGGCCGGGCACCAGGCCCTTGTCGATCCCGAGCTTGAGTCCGAAGGCCGGCCCGCCCACGTCGCGGATGCTGGTGAAGCCGCGCATCAGGATGTCGTTGGCTCCCTTCACGGACGCGACGGTGATGAAGGCAAGATCCGTGGTGAGCACCACTTCCTGCGTCACGGTCTCGAACATGATGTGCGTGTGCGCATCAATGAGCCCCGGCATGAGCGTGCGGCCCGCGCCGTCGATGACCGTCGCGCCTTCCGCCGGGACAGCGGTGGAGGAGATTTTTTCGATCAAGTTGCCACGCACGAGCACCTGCACGGGAGCGGAGAGCTGGTCGCTCACGCCATCAAAGACGCGGACGTTTTGAAACAACACGAACTGCGCGGGAGCGGCCCCAACGAGCAATGCGAGGACGAGAACGATGAGAGCGGGCATTTTCATCCCGGCTTTCTCTCGGGTCCATTGGAAATAGTCACGGGCGATTGTCGAAACAGCGCGCGTTCTCCGCTCCCGCGCGATTTTACCTTTGGATGTCGCCTAGCTTTTCCCAGCATTCGGAATGCTTGGAAAAAAGATCGCCACGGCATTCCGGCAAGCCTAGAAAAACTCCAGTATTCCAAAACCCGGACGGGCCGGGCTTCACCCACTGATCACCTCAAGTAATGCGAACCCCATGAAACTCACCCACCTCTTCACGACCACGACGGCTTTGGTATTCGCCGGCATCAACGCCCAAGCCGCCTTCGTCACCTTCGAAAGCAGCGGGAGCAACGCCGCCGCGATCACGCCCGCGCGAGACGCCTTTCGGCTCACGATCGGCGGCGGGACCGTTGCCGGAGCCAATGGGTCCTTTGGCGGTCTGCGCCGGGAGATCAATTGGGACGGCGTCCCTGCAACGTCCTCGGATCCCAGTCTTCTCGCGGCCAATTTTTTCAACACCACGTCCCCACGCGGCGTTGTCTTCAGCACTCCGGGCACGGGCTTTCTCGTCAGTGCCAACGCTGGCGGTGCGACTCCGATCCTCTTCGGTTTCCCATCGGATTTTGCCACCTTCAGTGCGCAGAAGCTCTTCACCGCCGTGGGCAGCAACGTCACGGATGTCTCCTTCTTCCTGCCCGGCACGACGACCCCCGCAACGACCAGCGCGTTCGGTTTGGTTTTCACCGATGTCGAAACCGCCGCCGCGACGAAGCTCGAATTCTTCGACACCAATAACCTCCTGCTTTACTCGCGGGACGCTCTGACTTCCGCCAATCAGGGATTCAGCTTCGTGGGCGCGGCCGCCAATGCTGGCGAACGGATCGGTCGCGTGCGCATCACTTCCGGCGCGAATACCCTTCTCTCCAACGGGGTCCTCGGGAATCCAAACGACGATATCGTCGTAATGGATGACTTTCTCTACGCCGAACCCACTGTCATCCCCGAACCGACAACGGTCCTCTTTGGCCTGGCCTTGGTCGGCTTTGCTGCCACGCGGCGCCGTCGGGGCTGATCGAGAGTCGAAGGAGCGCGGGGCGTCCGCCATTCTCGCGACCAGAGGAAGCCAGCACTACACCGCACCGGCGGTGTAGGCTAGCGGCCTGGTGAAAAACCTCGGGGGCCTCGGTGGATGGCGTCGCTCCGCGCGCCATGACTCGCTTCGCGCGCCGCGCCACTCTGAAAGATGGGCCTGCGGCCAGAGTTTGGCATGGCGCGCGGAGCGGCGCCATCCACCGAGGATGCGTTTTTCAAGAGGCTGCTAACGAACCGTATTTCGGATGGCAGGCACAAGTACCTTGGCAACCAGTTGGTGGCCTAGCTCTCCAGGATGCATGCCGTCGGTGAGCATGGCATCAATGGTAGTTTTATTTTTTGCGGCAAAGGGGGGATAGGCGGCGTGGACATCGACGAGCGGAACTTTGAGTTCGGTTGCGAGCATTCCCGCGGCTTCGTTGCAAACTGTCTCTGGTCATATTTTGTGAAAATGCACGGGTTAGATATGGGTGCACAAAGGACGAATATGTTCGCATCGATTCTGCATGACGCCCTAACGCGAGGGATGAAAAGGCTAGCTCTGACAGAGCCAGAACTCGAAGACCTTGCCGAAGCCTTGGACAGTCCGGACGCGATGGAGAAGTTCAAGGGCAAGCTGCTGGTCCTACGCATGCATCGCGAAGGAGTCGATCATGGGATTATCACTCGAGCGGTGAGAAGGCAGCGCCATGAGCGTGAGCCCGGCGGATGTCTGTGGGATGAAGGAGCGGCGCTTCATGGGGTCTGCAAAGATTTGGATCGCGCCTTCATCCACTCCGCGATCCGCAGCGTCAGTTCGCTGACCAGGCGCTCACCATCGACTGGTTTCGTCGCATGTCCCGCATTCAGCCCGGCGCAAAGCAGGAAACATGGCCCGCCGTTCGCACGGTCGTCGATGCAGCAGAGATCCAGCGCGTAATTGCTAATCAGGCCCGACTTCTGAAAATGCCGTGCCTTGGGAAAAACCTGTGCGGAGGCTTTTTGCCACACGGTCGGGCCTTCCTTCCCCACCTTCGTTTCCAGACCGTGAAAGCCACCCGCGCTGCCTTCACGCAAAAAAAGCGCCTGCTCGTCGCTGATGCGAAAACGCTCGTCCGCCGGCAAGTCCGTGTGAAGCAGCACGCGGCGGAGGCAGTCGCACAGTTCGCGGGTGCTCGTCACGTTGCCGTTTTTAGCAAAGAGCACCGTCGCCCCGCGCTCCGCCGAGTAATCACGGCCTGACCAAACATGCTCCACGAGATGGGGCTGACCCACCTCGCCAACCCGCAGCACCACGCGCTGCCTTTCCCGCTGCCCATAAGTCCACGGGCGCGCGGCCACATAGCCGCGCATCAGCGCCGTGTTCGGAAAGCCGCGCTCAGGCGTCAAGAAGCCCGTGTTGATGCCGTCGATACCGCAGATGCGCAGGAGCAGCGTGTAGTCTTCATTCGAGCTGCGGCGGAAAACCTCGGAGATCATCTCCCGCACCGTGCGGGCGCAGTCCGTCTGCCATGTTTCATTCACCGCGTGGGAAAAAGTCGCAGTGGTATCCAGGCTCATATTTTGCGCCTGCAACAGCTCACAGACAGCCACGGCCGTGTAAAGCTTCACCGTGCTCGCAGGCCAGAAGTTCGTTTTGCGCCCCGTATCGCGATACTCCAGCCACTCAAAGCCCGGCTTGCTATCAGCCTCCGCTTTCAGCACGCAAATCGTCGCCCATTTATCGATCCCCGGCGCGATGCCGTCGATGGCAGTATCGAGCGCGTCATCCGCATGAGCGTGAGAGGCTGCGATGAGGGAGAGGAGTAAAAGTCGCCGCAGGAGTTGCATGGTTCGTTACTGACTGCCAGGAATCGGCATTTTCAAGCCTTCCTCCGTCAGCGTTCGTTTTTCAAAACGGTGTCATCAGTGCTGTCCATCGTTCCCGAGTAGTCCGGACCGCCTGCGGCGACGTAGCCGTGGCTTGCACCGGTGGGATCGCTCGTGATCCAGAATGAGTAGAGGCTGCCGTTTGTGAGGTTAAAACGCAGACGCGCGGGTTTGCCGATGAGCGCGGCGAGGGTGGCGTTGTCCTTCCACGTTACGCGCTGCTTCGTTTGGGCGGCGGTGATGATCTCGGAGTTCCCGACGATGGCGCCGGATTCATCGAGTTCTTCGACGTGCAGCGTGCCTTTCGGATTGGTGATGTTCACGAAGAGGTGACGGCCTTTGAAGATTGGAGTTTGAGTTCATCAGGTGTCTGCGGTTTGAAGACCGGATTTGCCCGCAAACCTTTCCGTGCGATGAAACGTGCGCTTCATGTCCGTGCTCTGGATGAGGAAGTCATCCACGAACAACTGCCGTCCCACATCAATCGGGACCACCCGCGGCGGCTGCGCGAGATACGGCACCGGCATCGGCTCGTCCGACGAAGGATCACGATCCTGCGGAGGCCAGACCTTTGGCAGCACGATGCCATTGTAGAGCAGTTCGCCGTCGTTCGCCTCGGCCACCGTGGCTGCAGAGTTCAGTGCGGCCGGCAGGAGCAGCGCGAAAAGCAGGACAAGTTTTGTGGTCGCCATGAGTGGGTCGTCTTCAGTGTACTGCCCGAACTTTCGGCTCCTTCTGCTCAAAGGTCGCCTTGTCGCCGAGATGTTTCGCGTGTGCGCCGCCGAGCAGCCATTGCTTCGCGGCGGCGTTGCCTTTCAGATACGCATCCCAAAAGGCGGTGATGCTGGTGCAGATGAGTTTTTGGAACCCAGCATCCTGAGCGGTCTTTTCCGCCGTGGCAGCCATGCGCTCGCGACCGGAGAAGATGAAATGGTCGCCGTCATTGAAGATGACGAGGCAGGCTTCCGAGCGGCTCATTTGATCGAAAGGAATGCGACGGTCGGCGGCGCTGGTCTGTGGCAGTATTTCGACGAAGTCCTTCGTGCCGGTCATGTGCATCACGGGAATCGTGATGGTGGCAAAGGCCCTGTCCATCTCGCGACGGATGGCCGGAGCAGGTGCGCTCATCTGGATGGCGGCCTTGATGCGCGGCTCATCAAAACGCTTCGTGCCAAACGGCAGGATGAAGGTCTGGCCTGCGAGCGCCAGCGTGGTGTAGCCACCGAACGAATGCCCCGCGATGGCGATGGCTTTCAAATCGAGACGACCCTTGAGCGGCGAAGTCGCATCCACATTGAGCATCTCCAACTGATCAATGACGAACTGTCCATCCGGCGGGCGGTTTAGACTGTTCGCGATGTTCCCAGCGGAACGTTGCATGACCTTGGCACGATCCGCGAGCGGCACGTCCTTCCACACGCTATCGTCGCTGCCGATGTGCTGCAGGTGAACGCTCACGTAGCCGCAGCCCGCCCAATGCCTGCCGAGATACTCGTAACCCTCTCGCGAGCCACCGAGTCCGTGGGAAAAGATGACCAGGGGAAACGGCCCAGCGTCGTCCTTGGGAAAATATAACTTCACGGGCACGGCACGGTCGCGTTTGGCATCATGCCAGTCGTGCAAAACCGTGCCCACGTCCTGCGTGGGTGTCGGCGGTGAGTAACTGGGGGCCTCGGCCTGGGCGCTGGTCGGCGGAGCAAGCAACAAGGCAGCGCAGGTGAGAGAAAAGAAAGTGGTTCTCATGATCGGTGATTGGCGTCCTGGATATGGCGCTCAGTGTCGCCGTGCTGGGGTTCTTTGCGCAGGAAATGGGACATTGCACGCTGGTCGGCGGGTTGTTTCGCTTATTCGACCTTCAGCTTCCCGAACTTTGTCGGCACATGCCAGCCGGCTTTCGTCGGGGAGAAGGCCTGCAACTCGGGCTTCTTGAGGTCGAGCATGCGCTGACGACCGATGTTGAAATACCACGGCTGCGCGGCGGTCGGTTTTGTGCCGGCGATGCGGTGGCGCGGGTCGGACAGCGCCTCGGCCTCGCCGACAACGGGCAGGCGCACGCGCAGTCGCCACGAATCCGCGCCGCGCTCGTGTTTCACCTCGGCGAGGGATTTTCAATTCGCCCCCGGATTGCCTTCGGCGATGGTGCCGTCGGGATTGATTTCGAGGTGGTAGTAGGAATGCAGCGGCGTCTCGATGGAGATGGCCACGCAGTCGCCGTTGTGAACGTCACCGGCGATGTTGAGCTTCTTCATCTCCGGCTCGTGGCAGACGATGTCGAGCACGAGCGCGTTGGTTTCCCAGCTCACGCGGAAGGTCGTGGGCACGGCAGCGGGCTTATTTGCCGCGTTGTTGTCTTTGAGGCGGAATTCCTTGCCGCTCGTCGCGATAGGCGCGTTGGCCCGTGCGGCGGCGAGTTCCTCATCGCGCTGCCGGTATTTGGCGATGACCTGCTCGCGCGGTTGCAGTTCGTCGATGATGGCCTGGATGCGTTTGCCGTAAATTGTATCGCCCGCCGTTTTACGCGCGGCGTCGAGCAGGTCGCGGAATTTCATCGCGACGGCGAGCCTGACATTCGCCGGGCTGCCGCGACCACGGCTGCGGCTCTGGTCTTTGAACGCGAGATTTTGCTCCGCGAAGGCGATGGCCTCGTCCATGGCCGACGCAGCGGGGCCGTAGAAATCGGCGCAGTATTGTTTCAACACGGCGTCCACATCCTGGTCCGCGTCCCAGAGGAAGCGCGACTGCACATAGAGCGTGATGTGCTCCAGCGCGGGCGCTTTCCAAGTCCCGTTCTCCTGGCTCTGCTCGCCCGTATCGCCGAGCGAGATGCCTTTGAGCATTTTCAATTCACGCGCGACTCCGCGTGGATGCAGCACGGGATGCGCGATGGGCACCTTGTCGCCCCAGGCGTGGTAAAGGTTGTTTTCGAGGCGCAGAAGATTGCCCGGCGCAAGGCGCGTGCGCCACGCCTCGATGCCAGCCGTGTATTCCGCCCAATGCTCCGCATTGGTCATCAACGGGCGCGCGCGATTGGAAATCCGTACGGCGAGATTCGGACTGAGCTTGGCCTGCGACGACGGCGGCTCGACATACGAGGTGTAGGCTCCGCAGGTGACACGCTTCGCCGGATGGCTCTGCAAAATCTGCCGCGCCACACGGTCGGCGAAACCCCAGACGAGGTCGGACGCGGACTTGCCCGCACATTTCTCGCACTGGCAGAGGCGCAGACCATCCACCGGCCAGATGTCCACACTCGGCACGTCGAAGGTATCGTAGAGATAGCGCAAGTAGCTCACCGTCTCCGCCTCCAGTCCGGCGGAGGTGAAGCAAGGCGTGCCACCGGCGCGATGCTCCGTGTCGCGCTTGCCGCCGATGAGGGCGTAATACTCGGGATGCTTCGCCTTCATCTCGGCCGACTCCATCACCGCCACGAGCCCGTGCGGTCCCTTGAGCGGACCGAGCACCTCATGGCACGAATTCATGCCGATGCGCCGCGCCCAGACGAGATCGTCGTAGTTGAAGCTGCTGAAGTTATACCAGTTCCAGTCGCGCAGCGCGAAGTCGGGCCGCACCGTCGCATTCTGAGCCACGACAGCGAGCGTAGCCTTTTTCGGCACCACCTCACCCAACTCGCCTGGCATGAAAAAGTGCGAGCCGAGTTGCCGCAGCAGGCCATGCACCGCATTGAGCGATCCGCCCTGGTCATAGTTCCAGAAACCGTTCTTGCCGCCCCACAGCTTCGGGAAATCCTCGCCATAACGCGCCGTCATCTGCGGCAGGAAGTCGGCCGGATTCCAATATGCCTTGAAGCCCGACGCAAAGGGAAATCCCCAAGCCGCGTCCGACTTCCCCGCCGTGAGCTTCTTCCACTCCGCCTCCGCCCGAGGCGCATCGCTCCGCTTCAACGGCCACGGCATCGCCTTCGGGTCAAAATCGCGGTCCGCCCCGAGCAGCACGACCCAATCTGCACCCGTCGCGATGCGATACGCGCCATCGCGCAACCCTTCCGCCGAGACGCCGAGTCGCTGCGTCGCCTCGCTCTCACCCACATGAATCTTCACCCGCGCCGCGCCGGGCACCGTGACGATGGGCCAACGTGCCCCGCTCATCTTCTCAATGAAGTGCCGCAACTCCAGCGCCGCGAGCGTTGTCATGCGCGGTCGCTGCTCCGCGATGACGATCTCCGCGCGTGGCTGGCCGTTTTCGACGAGCACGAGGTCGGCGGCGAAAAGTGCGGGTGATGCAAGCACCAGCAGACTGGTGGATAGGAGAGCTGGTGTGCGTTTCATAATTGGTTAGGGTTTGGTGTCTGGCAGTCGGTCGATGACTTGCTTCAACGATGCCTTTGGCGAGACGATTTCAGCCGCGCGGACATCCTCCTCGCGGAACGTCGCCATCTGCACCTCGCCAAGGGGAGTGCGCTGGTGATCGTAGATGAGGTGGATCGTGCCGTCCTGCGCCTGCACGCCGTCGGGGTAGGTCACGTCATCGCGTTCATCGAGCATGAGTCCGCCTTGCCAGGATTTTCCGTCGTCGTCGGAAACAAATGCCATGAGTTTTTCGCGTTTCACCTTCTCATTCAACCCACCGTGCTTCACGAGCAGCAGCGCACCCGATTGCAAACGCCGCAGGAAAAAGCGCGAGGTGGGATGCTGCATGGGGATGTGTTGCACCGGGGTCCACGTCTTGCCTTGGACTTTCGATAGCGTCTCCGCGAGTCCATGACAACGCACCATCATCCACAGCGAACCGTCTTTCCGCTCAACGATCATCGGTTCATCCGGGCCGCGTGAAGCTGCGGCTTCGATGTTCGCGGTGCCACGGAGCGCGAAGGTCGCGCCTTTGTCCGTGCTGGCATACACTTTGATGCTGTTGTCCGCCTTCCACACCGATGAGGTCAGCAGCCAGTCGCCGTTGTTCAGCACGGTGGGTTTGTTGAGCATGATGCCGTCGCCAATGCGAAGCGGGGCGGACCATGCCGGCTCGGCGGCATCGGGTTCCTCTGTGCGGATGGCCCACACGCCGAAGCGGCCATCCGCCTGGCCCGCGCTCTGGCCCCAAAACACCCACAGCCGGCCCTGTGGATCGATCCAGATCGCTGCGGACATCGCACGGGTGCCCGCACGCGGCAAAATCATGAGCTTCACCTCCGACCACGTCTTGCCGTCATCATCGCTGCACTTGAGCACTTGGAAGTTGCGCGTGCTCTCGACATCGCGTCCATAAATCGCCCACAGACGCCCCTTCGACGTGCGCTCGATGCCGGCCACTCCTTGACGCTTCGTCGGCGGAATGTGCTGCTTCCACGGCGCGACGACGATGTGCGCGGGTTCGAGTGCAAGGTCGTTTGACTGCGCATCAGCTGCGTGCGGCGCGGCCATCGGAGCGAGCAGCAGGGCGGCGATGAGTGAGCGAATGGGTTTCATGATTCTGTTTCGGCAGCTTCGCATACTTCAACGTCACCACGGGCTCTCCATTTCCTTCGTTTCAAGGCTGGCCAGCGTTCACCTTCCCGCTGCAACGGACTTATGCACACCGAACAGCCAGTCCCATGTGGCGTCGTTGTCGTAGGCCTTGGTCCAACTATTGTGGCCTTGGCCGGGATACTCGGTGTATTTGGCGATGCCGCCTGCCTTGGTGATCGCCTCGCACAGATCCCGCGACCAATGGGGTGGAACAACCGTGTCCGCGCCGCCGTGGGAGGCTCACACAGGCACGCGGGTCATGTTGGCGGCTTGATTCGGATTCCATGCTCCGGCGATTGGGACCGCGGCGGCGAACAACTCTGGGCAGGTGGCGATGGCTCCCCACGTTCCAGCGCCACCCATGGATTGCCCGGTGACGTAGATGCGGGACAAGTCGATGGGTTCCACCGGCAACAGGGACCGCAAGGCCTCGATCACGATGGGCAGTTTCTCGGTCTCTGTTCGCCGTTCGAGCACATCGGTGTTCATCCAAAACGCCTCCTTCTTGCTGGTGCCAGGCGCCATCACAAAGCACGGATAGCGCTCGCGCATCCGAGCAACGGCGAGCTTTTCAGCCGCATAACTACTACTGTCAGCACCATGAAGGGAGAGCACCAGCGGGTAACGCTTGTCTTGTTCCCTCTTGTCCGGTCGTAGCCAGCCGAACGACAAAGTCTGTTCATCTTTGCCGGTGAAATTGCGGACTTCATAGCTCATCGGCACACCGGCGGGCCGGGTGCCACGCTGGCGGAAGTTCGCCGCCTCCGACAGCGTCACAGCTCCGTCCCCGTCCGTGTCCATCCGTTCGAGGTTCTGCCACTGCGCCTTGGTGGCTTCTTCGCGAGTGACTTTGCCATCCTGATTCTTGTCAGCGAGCGCGATCAGGTCGCTGAAGTCTTTCTTCGGCGGATCATCGACGGCGTAGAGCGCGGCCAGCGGCAAGAGCAGCAGGTTGGTGATGAGGTGAGGATGAGTTTCATCAATGGGTTTCACTCCGCCAGTTGATGGCGAAGGGCGGATACTCCATTTCCATGACATCGACTCTGGCCCAGTTGGCAAGCACTTGGGCCTTGGCGGCAGCGTCCCTGCCTTTGGCGACGAGGATGAAGTCAGCGGCGTGGAGTGTGATCAGCAGCGCAAGGAGAAGGGCAAACAAGATTAGGGGAGTAGTCTTCATAATTTTTGAGGCGTAAACACCAGCGCGTCCAGCCCGATGGTTTTTCCATCGGCGGCCTTCGTAAGCGAGCTGTAGAGGGCAGCAATCAAGTCATGGAAAGTGCGAGTGTGTTACTTGCGGGGCATCGGCGCGGCGACGGGAGCCTCCATCGGATTCCAATCCTTCGGCGACCGCGGTTCATAGCCGCGCGCTTCGAGCCAGGCATTGCGCCTCTGATGCTATTTGTCCTTCGCCGCCTGACCTTCGATGAATCTCATGCCTCCCGGAACCCGCGCGCCGTAGCTCCCCGGCGTTCCGAGCCAAAGGAGATAGTTCGTTCCCTGAAATGTCGAGTCCTTCGGAAAATTCAGAAGCTTCCAGCCATTGCGCGGTTGTTTGTCGGCGGCAAAGACTGAATCTGTGATGACGACTTGGTGATTTCTGGATTTGTAGCCATGAAGTTTGAACCATGCGCCCGGCCCTGGCTCACCGGCCGAGGTCACGGCGAGACGCACCAGCGTGCGGGTGATGCGGATCGTGGCATCCTCGTCCGGCCCGATCGTCGGAAGCTCCAGATACCTCACGCCGTTGACCTGCTCATTCTGCTCGGACATGAAGGTGCAGATCCCGTCGAACAGGCTGTCCTCGACTGCCCCGGGCATGAATTCGTCGTCCTCGATGGCGTCATCGCGAATGCCGGTCACATAACAATCGCGCATCAGAAAGCGGCCGGTGTTCGGATAGCTTCGCTGCTTGAAGCCCGGGGTCTCCCGCGGTCGCCAGCCATCCTACATATTGTGAATGCGCGTCCCTTCCACCGACTGGAGACCGCTCGCAATCGTCAGGAAGGCCGACCCGCCAAAGGCGTGCGTCAAAGTCCAACTCTATTCCAGCGGAATTTTGCCGTGGATGACCCCTCCGAGCACCCGCAGGTTTTTCGGGGCCGTTTGCTGTTCCCCCGCCACAAACGCGGTGGACGTGGGGTGGTCATCCTTGGAAGTCAAATACAGCCCCGTGAGATCGAAGGTCGTATCGTCGGCCACATCGGCATGAGCAAAGTAATTGAAGCCAATCCTGCCCTCGATCTTGACGATAGGACCATGCGCTGTTGTCGCGGGCGTGGCCGAGACTTTGAAGGCGGGTTCTTTGTTTTTGGCGGCGTAAGCGAAGCCGCCGATGCCAAGCAGGTAGAACAAGAAAAGTGGAGCCATGTTCGATGGGGCGATGGGTTGGCGGTTCATGCGATGCGACAGGGTTGGATGGGAGAGACAACAGAGTTTGATCAGGCCGTTCTCGCTCAGCGGGTTCCACGTGGTCACGGCTCTTCCGAAGCCTGCCGTTAAACTCGAAATCAGGCACGCTCTTTCAATACGTCATCACGCACCGGCGCGGGGAGCCCTACACGCGCCACTCAGCGCCGCTCCGCATTGAGGAACTCATCCAGCTTGTTCATCACATCCTGCATCTGGCTCAGGTTGTAGCTGCTGCCAGCGCTCTTCTCCACACCCCAGGCCAGCCGGGCTCGCACATGCACGCCGGGGATGGTTTCACCGGCCTCAATGCGGCTGATGGTATCGCGTGAGACGCCGCACTTTCGTGATGATGGGACTGAGCAGCTCTTTCCCTCTGATTGTGACAGCCTCGTTCAACATGATCTGCACCTGCTTCACATCGCCGGGATTGAGCTTGGGAGTGCCATCGGGATAAGCCGCGCGGAGGTTGCATGAAAAAGTGCATGTCTCATGCGGTGCGAGCGCGGCGGTGCCCTAGTCATGCCTTTATCAATCTTCGCGTAGTCATCGGGCAGAATATTCTTGATGGCGAGTTACAGTCGCTTGGTGTTCACCGAGCGCGAGAAGCGCCGGTCGCAGCCAAAGGTCGGCTCGACCGTTCGCAGATGCTGCGCTGCCGAGTCCGTTAATTTACCGCCGAAGCGGCTCTGGAGACGCGGAATTTCGTGAATGAGGCTTTTTTTGCGAGACGGGAGCATTTTGGCCCGAACCGCCAGAGCGGAGCGCGACCGATGCGCGGAGTGGATGCGGGTGCGGTGTACACCATGCGCGATCTGCGAGTCCGCGCGATTAGGTCGGGTAGAATTTGCGCGCCGGAGGGGACGGGCAGCAGCGTTACTTCGTGACCCTCCATCCGGTGGAGCCGCTGCCAGGCGAGTGGCGCACGCGCTTTGTTTCCCCGGGCGGCACCGGACATGCGGACTTCCCGCCTTTCGTCACCCGGATTGCAAAGCAGGCGCTGCCGGAGGGCTTTTTGGTGGTGCAACTGGTCGCCCCCGTGTGGTCGCCCGCGTAGGCGGAGAACCCTGATCATCAAGCTGCATGAATGGCGACGGCTTGTCGGTTCTACCGAAATCCGGCGAGACGGGGACCTTCGTGGCGATGTCGGCTTTCCATTCGCGGCGACTCCCGCAGTTGGCGTCCGCGACGCATCGAGCTTTGGCCAGAAGTTCAAACGCCGCTTTCGCCCGTCCGCGCAAGATCGGTAAAGGCAGGCCCGTCGATGACCTCCATCCCGCACGAAAGGTGGCTCGGCTTGGGGGCGAGTCTTTGACCTGCCTCAGCGGAAACCAATACGCAGCGATGCGGAAAATTTCTCGATGAATCGGCACGCGCGGGGTTAGCAATGCAACCCCGCATGAAACTTACCCCTCACCTTTTCACCATTCTCGTCGCCGTCTCCGTGTCGCAAGCCGCCGACGCTCCACCTGCCGGCTTTACTTCGCTCTTCAATGGCAGGGATCTCACGGGATGGATGCCGGTGAATGTCGCACCGGATACTTTCAGTGTGCGTGAGGGTATGATCGTGACCAATGGGAAGCCAACGGGCTACATGCGGTCGGCGAAGATGTACGAAAACTTCGTCCTCGAAGTGGACTGGCAGCATCTGACGCCGAAGGGGAATAGCGGGGTCTTCATTTGGGGGGATGGCATCCCGGCGATGGGTACCGGTTACACCCGTGGCATTGAGGTGCAGGTGCTCGAAAACAGTTACGGCGAGAATAAAGGGAACAATGAGTGGTTCACGACGCACGGCGACATTTTTCCCATCTGGGGCGCGGAGATGACCCCGATGGGGCGTCTCGCGAAGCGTGGTAAGCGGAGCTTCCCTACGGAGGATCGGAGTAAGCCAGCGCCGGAATGGAATCACTACCGCATCACGTGCAATGCCGGCGAAATCCGGCTCGAGGTGAACGGCAAGGAGACCACGGTGGGGAAGGACTGCGTGCCGCGGAAGGGGTTCATCGCGCTCGAGAGTGAAGGTGCGGAGTGTCACTTTAAGAACATCTTCATCAAAGAACTGCCTTCGACGAACACGCCGCCTGAACAGACTGCGAATCCGTACGAGGGCTATACCTCGCTGTACAACGGCGTCGATTTCACTGGCTGGAAAGTTCCCGAGGGCGACAACGGTCACTGGAAAGCACAGGATGGCATCATCGACTACGACGCGCGCAGCGAAGCGCCCGGCGAGAAGCATCTGTGGAGCAAAAAGGAATACGGCGACTACACCCTGGTGGTCGATTGGCGAATCAAGGAGACGCCGTTTACCAATCCCCGGGCCGCGCAAATCCTGCCCGATGGCTCGGATGCGAAAGGTCCTGATGGGAAGCCGATTCAACTCACCATTCCCGACTCAGACTCCGGCATCATCCTCGCCGGCGATCAGAAGTATCAGGTGAATATCTGGTGCTGGCCCATCGGCTCGGGGGAAATGTACGGCGTGCGTCGCGATGCCGCAATGCCGTCGGAAGTGCGCGCTGGCGTGACGCCGAAGGTCAAGGCTGACCATGCCGTAAAAAGCTGGAACCGCTACGAGATCACCGTTCGCAAAGGCACGGTGACGGTGGTACTGAACGGTCAGGAAGTCGTCTCTAGCGGCCCGATTCCCGGCATGCCCGCGCGCGGCCGAATTGGCCTGCAGCACCACGGCGCGATGAAGGACGGCGAGTGGACCAGTCCGCCGTCGCTGGTGCAGTTCCGCAACGTTTTCATCAAAGAGCTGTAAACGGAGCGGCTGTTTCCAGACTGCTGATCTACCGCTCCGAATTATTGTGCCCATTCTTCCAAGGCGGTGCGAGTAGGGCGTGGGCTCCTGGGTCGGCTGTCTGGAGACAGACGCTTGGAGGGCTGCGCCTCTCCGCCATGGTCACAGTATTTTTGAAAGATGTTATCTGGGACAGCGTGATTATGTCAGATGATACCGGAGGGGGCTGGGATTTTCACAGAAGTCGAACAGTGCGAGCCGGAACAGGCATCTTCGAGCGTGCGAATTTGAGAAGGTAAATTGCCCACTCTCGTGCGCCCTAAAATGTATCGACATCAGCGCGGATCGCCTGATAGGCAACTTGCTGAAGCAATTGCAATTTAACCATGGATCGTCGCTGTCTGAAGATTCTCCGATATCTTCTATGTGGAATGCTGGTGTTGGTCGCCAAGTCGGCGTCGCTGGCTGGCCGTCCCTTGGACGAGTACGACTTTTCTTTGCGTTTTCCCGCCGCGATCAGCCGGTTTGCTCCCTACGGGGACGTTGCCGGCTTGGGTGGGGCGCAAGCAGCCAGCGAGTACTCGAGTTCCACCAACCCAGCTTCGGGCGCATGGCCCCAGCCGGCGCGGAAATATTCAAATTCCTTCTCTCCCCAGTTTACGACGGTCCGTTTTGCCGAGAGCCAGGATCTCTACGTGACCGCGCAGGCCTTGGCCGTGGACGCAGGTGTGTGGGGCTCGTTTCTCCCGGCCGCAGCCCAACTCCGCAGTAACCGCGCTGAGGATAGTTCGGGAGTCGGCTTCCGCGTCGACGCCGAGTCCTACCAACTGCAATGGGCCAAACGAGTTGGGGATCAGACTACGATTGGCGCAAACTTCAATGCGACCTACACCGACATTCGCTATTACGATCGAGATCTCGGCGAGATTGCACGTTCGAGGAGCGATGCTTACGATATCAGGCTGGGCTTGGTTCGTCAGTTTCTCCCGCGGTTGCGGGTTGGCGCTGTCGTAGATTACGGCTGGTCGCCCGCGCGCACCGACAAGCTCGGGTTTGATTTCAAGACTTTCTCCCTCAAGAATTTCCGCACTCGTGATACGACGCACCAGTTCCTCTGGAGACTCGGGCTGACGTGGGAATATCAGGAAGGCTCGGATCTGTATCTCGACTACCAAGGTGCCAGCTTCTTTAACGACGAAGGCACTCTGCTGGTTCATCGCTTCTCCCTGGGAATCGAACAGCAACTCCTCAAGGATATCCTTTTCGGGCGCGTCGGAGTGACGATCGACGCCCGTGGCGAAGTGTCCGCGACCGCAGGCATTGGAGTGACACTTGGCACTCGCGCCAGCCTCGATCTCGCATACCAGCACAATTCATTTCCAGAAATCCGCAAAGAGTTCGGCCAAGCGCAAAGTTTTGTGATTTCGCTGGGTGTCGGCTTTTAGGGGGATCGAGAATGCCGCCGTTATGAATTCGCTGCTCGATCAAACGATTACTATAAATTTCTTCTCAATAATTGATATCGTCGCATTACTAATTACGACCCCAGTCTTAATTGTATCCGTTATCCGATTCGCCCGCGTTACGCGGGATGAAGCAGACCTCGCTTTCACGCTGGTCACTCTCGCGGTTGTGTTAGCCGGCGTACTAATCCTCGCAGAGGACAACATTGTGCCAGCCGGAGTTCCGTCAGTCTCAATCCAAGACGGGGCTTCTTACTCTCTTTCTCTGGTGCGTGGCATCTACGTGCTCGGTGCTCAAATCCTTGCGGCAACCCTTCATTTTGCTTTGCGGTACACCAACAGCCAGCATTTGAAAGGAGCGAAGGTGATGTGGCTCTACGCCGGCGCAATATCCTTGTGTCCGCTTATATGGTCTCCACTGTTCCTGAAGATGCCGTCACACCCGAACAGCATTACAAGCAGTTGGAAAAGAGCGGTGCCATGGCATCCGGTTTCGGGCGAATTACTTTGGATCTACGCAGCCCTTTGGATCATGGGTGTGTGCTACGTACAGTATTTGTTGTGGCGAGGGGCCTCTTCTGGGTCGCTTCGATCCGCTGCCACAGTCCGTTCGACAACGGTCATAATTGGTTTGGCGGTGATTTCATTCTCGGCGGTCGTGATGATTATCGAGGCGCTGTCCGGATACCTTGGAGTAGCTCTGGCGCCGTTTGCAATGTCAGTGGGAATGGGAGTCGTCGGAGTGGGTTTGGTCTTTGAGTGGGAGTTATCCACGAGGGAGCATGAACACGTGACACAACGCTTTCAGAGTTATGTCGATCCGGCTCTCGTAAAGTATGTCCTTGAACATCCTGAAAATGTTCGGTTCGAAGGAGAGGTGCGGGAACTCACGGTTGTGTTCACTGATTTGGAGGGTTACACGCCTTTGGCGGAAGCACTTCGTGAGCGAGCAGTTCCCCTCCTCAATGAATACTTTAGCTTGTTGACACCACTTATCCGCGAGCAAAATGGCTACCGGAGCAAGTTCCTTGGTGATGGGATTATGTTTTTTTATAAGGCACCCGAGTGGAATTGCGATCATGCCATTCAAGCGGTGGCGACCGTCCTGAAGATGCAGCAAACCCTGGCCCAATTTAACGCTAGTCTGTTCGATCGGGGGATGAAGCCATTGGTGACACGAATCGGAGTTAGCTCTGGAGAAATGGTTGTTGGTGATGCAGGATCTGCCGAAGGTAGCGACTATACGGTTTTAGGTGATGCGGTGAATCTTGGCGCGAGGCTTGAGTCGGCAAACAAAATAACTGGAACTCACATTCTGATGGGCGAAGGGACGATGAAGCTTTTGCCGAGGGATCTATTTCTGGTTCGACCTATCGGCAAGCTGCAAGTTGTAGGATTGAGTCGTGCCGTCATGACTTACGAACCTCTGTCCTACTGTACTCAAGCTAGCGACTTGCAGCGGAATCTTGCGAGACTGACGCAGCACATGGTCGATGCCTTCATTGGAGGTGATTTCGAGGCTTGCTTGAACGCGGAGCATCATCTCGTGGAAGCCTGTGGTCCGAGCAAATTGGCCGCTCTTTACCGTCGTTCCTGCGAAGAGTGGATCGCGCAACCCGCTGGCGCTGAGTTTTCCGGGGAAATTGTCCTCACTGCGAAGTAGGAGCACTGTTGGAAATTTGGAACACGTTCAGGCGGGTTGAAGCGGGTGGATCGAGGAGCGATTGCACTTTTGGATCGTGGTTGTGCTTTTGGTTTCAGCGAATCAATGCAGGTGGGGTGCGCTCCCTCGCCTTTGTTTGAAGTGGCCCACGGAAAGGGATCTTTGAATTCGCCTTGTTTAAGGATGCCTCGGAGAGGTTGAATGTTCTTCGGTAATGGGCTTTAACAATTGCTGAATCATCTATTCAAAAGTGAGCGGGAGTGTTTTTTATGAAATCACCATTCGAAGAAATTGCGCTGGAAGCCTTCCAGAGAGCGGCCGCGTGTGTTCCATCCTATCGTGAACTTCTGCTAGAGGCTGGAGTCCGGCCTGGGGAAGTCCGGACGATTGAAGACTTCCGGCGGCTACCGATCCTTGAAAAGGAGAATACCTTTCGCCGATTTCCGATCGAAAAGTTGTGTGTCGATGGCGAACTGGGCCGACCCGATTCCGTGCTGACGAGTTCGGGGCATTCCGGGGTTTTTGCTTTCGGCCTCACTGATGAGGGGAGCACTGCGGCGACGACGGAATGGATCGATGGACTGTTGGATATGATTTTTGGGGTTCGTTCGCGGAAGACTCTTCTCGTCAACTGCCTGCCGATGGGAGTGAAGGTGCAAACATCGGCATGCACGCTTGCGGAGACCAGTGTGCGGGCAGACATGGTGGTCGGGTTGGTAAAGTCTTTCGGGCGGCACTACGCGCAGATTATCCTCGTCGGGGAGGCGGCGTTCGTGAAGCACCTGCTCGAATTAGGGGAGCATTCTGGGATCCATTGGGCAGACCATCGCGTCCACGTGATTCTTGGCGAAGAGCCCTTGGCCGAGAACGCGCGCAAATATCTCGAAGGGCTCCTTGGGATCACTCAAGGACGAGAAGATCGTGGGATCGTGTGTTCGTCGATGGGGGTGGGAGAAGTCGGGCTGAATCTTTTCAGCGAAGTGCCACCGGTCGCGCCCTTGATCGCGCTGCGTCGCGCTCTGCATGAGAGCGAAGCGTTGCGTCAGCTTGTTCTTGGTGGTCCAGACTGCGTACCGTCCATTTTCACTTACGACCCAAGGCGGATTTACGTGGAGTTTGATCCCGTCGGACGCTTGATCGTCACGACTCTCGATCCTCGTTTGCGCGTTCCTTTGATCCGATATGCGACAGGTGATTGCGGGAGCGTGCTGTCCGTGTCGCCGGAGGCTCAGGTGGCGCTTGAGCAAATTGGCATTCCGGCGGCGCTCTTCGATGCCATTCCGATCGTCCTGATCGATGGACGAGGAAAGTATGCGTCTTCCGGCGAAGCGCGAGTGTATCCAGAATCGGTGAAGGAGGGCATCTATCTGGTCCCAGAGTTGGCGAAGCTCACGACGGCAAATTTCCGGCTCGTTTCGGGTGAGGGGTCAGCGACGGTGCGAATTCAGCTTTCGCCTGGCATTCATCCGAGTGCGGAGGTCGACGACCGCTTCAACGATGCGATCAGGCGTTACGTCCGCGCGCCGATTATAGTCCGAACCGAAGCCTACGAGACCTTTGGCAGCGGGATGACTTTGGATTTCGAGCGGAAATTTGACTATCTCGGGCGGTAGCAAAGGACGGATTTAAGTCGCAGGCGAGAGATCGAGCATTGATCCGCTGTCGGCGGCACTTGCTGGCTCGTGACCTAGGGGAAGCGACGAGAACCATTCCTGAATGGTGTCGATGAAGGTGCGTCCGGTGACGGAATCGAAGACGTTTTTGCCCCAGCGGTCGCGGAGGATTTCCCACTCGGAGGGCAAGCAGCGGTCGATGAAATTTGATTCCGTGACGAAGAGCTGCCGCAGGGTCTCGATCTGGCCGAATTGCTCCTCGGCCGCGTAGTCCCAGTCTGCGACGTGGTCGAGGTAAGGGTTGGAAATGGCCATGAACTGGCGCACGAATTCGGCGGCTTCGTCGCGGAGTGGGAGACCGCCGGTGTAGCGGGCGGATTCCAGGCTGAGCGCGACGACGGGGTCGAAGATGGTCTCGGAATAGCTGCGCTCGGAGCCGACTTCCCGGTAGCCGAGCAATTCGTAAAAGCTGCCGTGGCTCGGGCTGACCGTGGCGATGGATTCATCGTATTCGGCGTAGATGACGTGGGCGGCGGCGCAGCGCATGAGTTCCGTGGCCAAGCCTGATTTCCGATGCTCGGCGGCGATGACCTGATTGGTCCACTCGCAGAGGCGAGCGCCAGTGGCCCGCAGACGGTCCAATTCATCGCGGAACGCTGCATCTGATGGCAGTCCGAGCTCCGGAGAGTCGCCCGCGATGCTTAAGACGCCGACCACTTTGCCGCCCACTTTGGCGACGAAGGTGGCCATCTCCGCAGTGGCTTCAAACATCCTCATGCGCAAGCCTGCGGGATCGGGATCGATGTAGCCGGATTCGAGGTAGACATCATGCACGAGCCGATAGGCGTCGCGCAGGTCTTCAAAGCATTGCGCCCGTTCGATCGTGGCCTCCATCGATTGCCCGAAAAGTCCCGAACGCTTGAGCATGGCGAGTCGGCGGCGGCTCCGGCGTTCATCGGCGGGTTGTTCGGCGTTCCAGCGGGACGTTTCGAGAGTCGAAGCCTGCAGCCGTTGGTAGTCAGCCGTGGCGTTGAGCGACCGCAGCGAAGGTGGTGCGGTGTTCCTCTTCGCCATTCGGCTGGAAGACCAACCAGTTTCGCTGGCGACATCATCGAGTCCGCGGTCCAGCGCGCGCTGGGCCTGCATTTCTATGAGATCAAGGGAGTCGTTCATCACCGGTGAGAAATAAGAGATAAGATTATAAAATTCATAAAGCTGGTGGTGTGCCGTTCACGCTCCCATTTCGTCGAATGAACGGGAGAAACAGCGTGGCAAGTCGGCTGGAGAGCCAGCCTTCTCAGCCCGCTCGTCTTGCCCTAATCGGCGCTGTTTTGTCGAGCACTCGGAGCTCTTTGAAAGAGGAATAGTGCGGCGTGAGCCGCTGGAGAAGATGGGTGTTTTGGGGGCTAGGAGTTGCATTCGTGGGGAGAATCGAAAGGGTTGCTTACAAGAACACGGCGGGCTCGCAATACATTTTATCAGCGGTTTTTCCATTCTCCTGTAGGCCTCTGCGTGAGCACGGAAAAAAGGCTTGGCGGGCCGTGGCCTGGAACGCCGGTTGTGAGCAGCGCAATTCGACCGGTTCTTCTCTCATAAAGATTCGGTTCAGACGCTGCAGTTTCATTGCTGCAGCGCGCTCGATCCGGAGTCCTTCGGCAAGCTGAAACTACCGCATTCCCAACGGCCTACACCGGTGGCCGCGAGGAGCCAGTGGCTACTGTTGCGCGGCCAGCTCGGCCCGCGCTTTTGCGATCACGTCCGCAATGCTGACCTCCGCTCCTCCGAGCCGCTTGCTTTCGTCTGCGGCCTCCATAAACGCGTAAAGCTCCAGCGTTTCCTGGGCGCTGACCGGGGAGACTCCCGTGCGAAACATTTTGACGATCTCAAAAAGCAGAACGTCGTAGCCGTCGGAGGTGCCGATCGGTGACTCGCCCTTTTCTCCCACCGCCTTGCCTCCGTAGCCCTTTCGATCCTGGTTGTTCTCCTCGCGGAAGATGCCGATCCGTCCTCCGTCCCAAGTCCCGGTCACTTCCGTGGTGCCATCCGCAGCCGTCGTGCGTTTTGCGGTTTTGCAGCCCGTGCCCAGTACCGCGAAAAGCGATTCGCACCCATGCACGCCGTACCAGTACAGGTCGGGATGCGTTGCCTCCAAGCTCATAGGGCTGAAGGTTTCGGCCGTTTTTACTTTCCCGATGGCACCATTCCGGGCGGCTTGGGTGTTTTTGCCGAAACGCAGCGAGGACGAGCAAAACATCGGCACCTTCGCCTTTTCCGCTGCTTCCAGGATGCGAATGGCATCGGTGAGCGAGCCGGCGATCGGTTTGTCGATGAAGACTGGTTTTCCCGCTTTCAACACTGGCTGTAACTGCTCCCAATGCACGCGACCGTCATTGGATTCGAGGAAGACGACATCCACGCGTTGCAGCAGCGCATCGATGGAATCCACAATCTCCACGCCGAGCGCTTTGATTTTCTCGGTGTACTCGGGCACCCGCTTGGTGCTGCCCTCGATGTCCTTGCTGCCTTGCGGATACGCCGCGACGACGCGCACACCCGCGACTTTCGCGGCGTCCTCCGGCTTCTTCGGACCCACATTCAGCGTCTTGGTAAAGTGGAGGACGTGTGAAGTATCCAGGCCGATGATGCCGGCCCGGAGCGGCTTCGGCTCCTGGGCACGGAGGCCGATGGTGAGAGCGAGGAAGGCGAGGAGGAACGGGGGCTTCATATTCCGGGACTACCCCGCCCGCGGTGGTGTCTTCGGAAAAAGTTCGCGAAGACTCGGCCGTCTTTGCGGTCCGGCGTTCGCCGCTACTTCTCTCCGCTTTCCTTCAGCGCCAGCGCCAGCGGTGCGTAGAGCTCGTGCTTCCGGTTCACCCCGCGGCGCAGGACCGGCTTCAGATTCGCGGCATCGGAAGGATTCAGGACGAGATCGACACTGTGTTGAAAGGCCTGCATCTCGTCGTTCGTGTTGAAGCTGGAGCCGATCAGCGTCACGAATTGCCTCCGGCGCTGGCGGGGGGACATCTCGATGGAAGCAGTCACGATTGGATTCGACGCCAGATCGCTGCCATTGAAATTCTCGCCCACGATCACCACGTCGTAGGCGTGCGCACGGAGCTTCAGCAGGATGTCTTCAACGAAGAGTCCGGTGTGAATCTTGTAGTTCAGTTCGCCGAGTTGATCGACGACGAGCCGCTGGATCTCCGGAATATCCACGCAGACAAGCGACGTGAGATCGCCGGGTTCAAAGAAATCGAGGCGGTTTTCCGGGGTCGTATTCATGAGAGGCGGAGTGCTGAGAAGGTGGCGGACGCGGAGCCGCTCGAGGCGGCATCATTGTCGAGGCGAAGACCAGTGGGCTGGTCTTCGGCCGAACCGCGTTCCTTTTTGACGCTGTCGATGTAACGAGTCATCCGAGCCTTGTTCGTAGCGTAAAGATTCGAAGTTTCTTCGGTCACGAGACCCGCCTTGTAAGCGCGGAGCAATGACTGATCGAAGGTCGTCCAGCCGAAGGTCGCATTGGATTCGATGATCTCGTAGAAAGTGCGGCCGTCCTGCTCGCCGAGGGCGACAGATTCCCGGGTGCGCAGATTCGAGCCCATGATTTCATTCACGAGCAGGCGTCCGCCGCGAACCTTCGGCACGAGCCGCTGACTCACGATCCAGCGCAAAGTCTCGCTCAAGCGCAGGCGGAGTTGCGTTTCCTCCGCGAGCTCAAACATGCCGAGCATGCGGTTGATCGACTGACCGGCGTTGATCGTGTGCAGCGTGCTGAGCACAAGGTGGCCCGTCTCTGCGGCGGTCAACGCGATTTCTACCGTCGCGCGGTCGCGCATTTCGCCGACGAGAATGACCTTCGGCGCCTGGCGCAGAGCGGCGCGGAGGCCGTTCGGATACGTGTCAAAGTCGCCGCCGAGCTCGCGCTGATTGAAAGTCGCGCGCTTGTGGTTGTGCACGAATTCGATCGGGTCTTCGAGCGTCACGACGTGAACGCCGTGCGTCTCATTGATCTCATTCAAGAGCGCCGCAAGCGTCGTCGTCTTGCCGCTTCCGGTGGCACCAGTTACGAGGATGAGTCCGTTCTTTTCCTTGGCGATGTCGTGAAAGATTGGCTGGAGCGCGAGCGAAGAGATCGTCGGCATTTCGCTCTGCGCTTTGCGCATGACGATCGAATAACTGCCGCGCTGCCGGAAGACATTCACCCGGAAGCGCGTCTTCTCGCCGAGTGAGTAACTGCAATCGCAGGCACCGTGCGTGATGAGGTGCGCCAGGAGATGCCGCTGATCGCCGATAATGTTCAGCGCGATCTGTTCGGTCTGGTAGCTCGTCAGCGTTTTTACCGCGGGCTGGATGCGCGCTTCTTTAAGTTCGCCGAAAGTCTCGACCTGGAAGGGCCGATTGACGGTGAAGAGCAGATCGGAAATGCCCGGATGCGCGTCGAGCATCGCGGTCAGAATGGTATCGAGTTCGGTAGGTCGCATCGCGCTCCCGAGAGTAGCTAAAGGAATGCCACGCCCGGACCTGGGAACGCTGTGCCCAGTCCTCTCCGCTGGGTCCAGGGCGCGCCGGGAAGTCGTTCCACCTTGGCAACGCACTTCTCCCACGCTAAGCACGCGGCGAAATCGCGACCGCGCATGGCCGAGCCCGACGACTCCCAGGTTATCCCCACTAAAGCCAATCTGTCGCCCGAAGAGGCGGAGGGCATTCAGTCCGTGCAGGGAATCACCGATTCGGCCGTTGTGCGGATGTTCGGCGCCGCAAGGGGCCGGGGCGGTCCGGGAGCATGGGCGCCCCCCACGCCGGAGGAGCTGCAGTGCGAGCTCCCGCAGTTCGAGATATTCGATCTTCTGGGTCGCGGTGGCATGGGCGCCGTTTACAAGGGGCGGCAGCGCAGCCTCGACCGCTACGTCGCGATCAAGATCCTCCCCGGCGCATTTGCCAGCGGCGACCCCGAATACGCCGTGCGCTTCCAGCGCGAAGCCCGCGCCATGGCCCGACTCAGCCACCCCTGCATCGTCGCCGTCCACGATGCCAGCGAGACCTCCGGCGGGCTGCTCTACTTCGTCATGGACTACATCCAGGGCACCGACGTGCAGCAGCTCGTCGCCGCGCAGGGCAGGCTGCCCGTCGAGCGCGCCCTCGCCATCGCCAGCAGCGTCTGCGACGCGCTCGACTACGCGCATCGCCACGGCGTCATCCACCGCGACATCAAGCCGTCGAACGTCATGGTCGACACCGCCGGCCAGGTGAAGGTCGCCGACTTCGGCCTCGCTAAACTCGCCACCAACGACTCCGCGCTCCTCACCGCCAGTGACGCCATGATGGGTACGCCCGACTTCATGGCCCCCGAGTCCCACCTCGGCACCGCGCAGGTCGATCACCGCGCCGACCTCTACGCCATCGGCGTCATGCTCTACCAGATGCTCACGGGGAAGCTGCCGCGCGGCCGCTTCGAGCCGCCCTCCCGTCTCGTCCCCGGCCTCGATCGCCGGCTCGACGCCATCATCGATCGCACCCTGCAAAACGAACGCGACGCCCGCTACTCCAGCGCCCTCGAGCTGCGCACCGCCCTCGCTCCCGTCCTCACGCGCAGCCTCGCGCTCACCAGCGCCTCTCCACGTTCGTGGAAAAAGCCTGCGCTGTTCGGTGCGCTCGCCGTCCTGCTGGCGGGGGCGGCGTTCATTGTTTTTCGTCCATCCACACCCGAGGTGAAGCCCGTCCCACCCGCGGCCGAAACGCCGAAGCTCGCAGGAGCGTCCGCCCCGGCCGCCGGCACCACTCCACAGTGGCAGCGTTTCGAGTTCGCCAAGATGCCCGTGCTCGAAGCCACGCAGAGCCGCAAGAACGTGTCCATGCAGGGCGATCTGCTCCACGTGCACGACTCCGACGGCTGGACTTACGAACGCGAACGCCGCCTCGCGGTCACGAACGCTGCCCTCCGCGCGGTCATCGACTGGAGCACCCCAGCCAGAAATCCCAAGCTCCTCTTCCGCGAGACCCGCGATCAGCCCGGTCGCCACTGCTACGCCAAACTGGCGCGCGAATCTGTGGAAGTAGGCATCCACCGGGGCGGCGACCAGACGTTGAAACGCCTCCCCCACGGGCTCGCCACACAGACTCCACGCGAAGTCATCTTCCAAGCCGCCCTCATCGGCACGCGGATGACCGTGTGGCTCAATGGCCAGCGGCTCGGCGAAGTCGATGGCCTTCCCGCCGACCCCACGGGCACCGCTGGTCTGCAAGCCTCAGATGCGCTCTTCCGCAGCCTCGAAATCCTCAACCTCGACGGCCTGCCCGAGGCCGAGGCGCTGAAACTTGCGGGAATCACCGGCGATGCGGGGAAGTCGCTGACAACACCAAAGCCCACGGACACCAAAGTCAGCGCCACCTTCCCGCCCGGCGAGTGGGTGCAGCCATATCCCGATCCTTTGAAGATTCCGAACCTCGCGGACTTCACGGACGGCTGGGCACGGCTGACCACCCAGGGTGCATACCTCTACCCACGCCCCAGTGGCTGGCCGTCGTACTACATCCGCAACGGCGGCATCCGCGCCCGGTTCGGCGAAAGCACAGCCGAGAACGAGTTTAAATATCTCCAAATCCGAAATTCCCAGCGCCCTGGCGAAAAGTCGCGCGTTTTCGAATTACACATCAAGACCACCGAGCCCGCCATGATCTCACTGCGCGAACATCGTGGAGAATGGGTACCTGCCAACCCCTCCGAGGCGCAAAAGTGGGCCGCCCACCGCCTGCTCGCACAAAAAGCCATTTCCCCACTCACCGGTGAGTTCACGGCCGAATTCATTGCCGTCGGGCCGACGCTTTTCGCACGAGTTTACGAGCATACGCTCACTTGGACCCTTGCCGACGATGATGGCCGCTTGGGCAGCTGCGGCTTGGCTGGAACCACCGGAAAGCGCTTCCGCGACGTGGAAATCCTCAACCTCGACGGCCTGCCCGAGGCCGAGGCGCTGAAGCTGCTGGGCCTCGAAAAGCCATGACCCCTCCGGCCGACGGCCAATTTCCAAACACGAGTTGGACCCTCATTGCCCGCCTGAAGTCCGATGACGAAGCGGTGGCCTCCGCGGCGATCGAGACGCTCTACACGCAGTATCACTTCCCGCTGTACTGCTATCTCCGGCGCCGCGGCTGCGCCTTCCAGGATGCAGAGGATGTCCTGCACGATTTCCTCGCCGGTCTCCTGCGCAGGCGCTCCTTTGATCGACTGGACGAATCGCGCGGCCGTCTCCGGGGCTGGTTCTGCACCGCGCTCGGCCGTCATCTGCAGGAGTGGCAGGGCCGCGAACGCCGGCGCGAAGCTGAGCCCCTCCCCCATGGCGTGGACGTGGACTTTGCCCGTGTGGAAGCCCGCTACCAGCGCGAGCACGCGGCGGATCACGATGCGCCCGATCGGGTCTTCGAGCGGGAATGGGTGCGCGAAATCTTCCGCAGCGTTCTCGCGTCTCTCACCCGGAAATACGAGGCGCGCGGACGCGGTGCACTGTTCGCGGTGCTCCGGCCGGTGCTGGAGACGGGCGGCAGCCTCCGCGATCACGACAGCGCCACGCTGGCCGAGACTGCCGGAATGAGCCAGGACGCGCTGCGCGCCGCGCTCGCCCGATTGCTCCGCGAATTCCGCGAGGGCATGCACGCCGAAGTCCGCCTGACCGTCGAGCACGCCGGGGAAGTGGACGACGAATTGGCTTACCTGATGAGCCTCTTCCGGTCGTGAAGCCAGCGGGCTGAATCTCCTTTTTCAGGCGGCTGCACCGGTGTGCCCGGGTGCGGCGAGGGCTCGCAAGGCAGGTGGCGCGCCTCCCCCCCCAGCGGAGCGGGCAGCCCGTCGTCGGGAGTTCCGGGCGACACGCGCGATCCACCCGGCATTTGCATGATTCTCGAAAATTCTTCGTCACGGAGCGCGGGGTGATCCCTATCCGCGAGTGGCCCTATCTCTGCCGATGCCCGTTTCTCGATATACTCCATTCCTTTCCACCCGCCCTCACGGGTGGGCAGATCGCGAGCATCGAACACGGCCAGGCGGTGCCTCCGGGCGAGACAGATCGGCGGTGTGGCCGGGCCGCGAGGCGAGGGTCCGGCGGAGCTGTGGAGGAGCTCGGCGAGGCGAGGTCACCGGCGGGAACGCGCCGACGGTCGCTGCGGGCGGAAAAACCCTCAGGCTGGAAGCGGGGAGGGCCGGTGCAGGCGTGGCAGCCACCGGCACGCGAGGAAAGACCGTCGGCGCGCGTGCGGAGATTCTCGGAGCGAGCGTGCCGGCCGGCGGCGCGCTCACCGCGATCGTCCGCACGCGCGGAGAGACGAATCGCACAGCACGAAAAAGGATCCGCACGGGTGAAAAGACCCGTTTTTCGCCCATTTCGCGGCGGTCTACCCCCCTTCGCTTGCTGAAGAGGGACTTTTGCCCGGCATGGCACCTCTTTCCGGTCGCAAGTCCCCACTTTGCGGAACTTCCGCGCCCAGTCTCGCCGGTCCCGCCAAACCTCGTCTCCGGTCCCTGCCATGCCCTGGGATAGCGGCATCTGGGACACCGGCTCCTGGGACGCCTTGCCGCCGGTCGCCACTTTCCACCCCAAACCCACCCGTAGAAAATCCATGCCCAAAGCCAGCTACATCAAAAGTGCAGATGAGGAATTCTCCACCCAACTGCTCACCTTCAAAAATAACATCGGCGCCTACACTGCCACTCTCGGCGTGACCGCGCCCCAAGTCGCCGCACAGGCCGCCGACGCCACCTACTTCGAGTTCCTCGTCGCCTGCCAGCAGATCGCCCGAAATTTCGGGCAGCAATGCACCGCGTGGAAGGATCTCATCCGCGACGGCGGCGAACCGCCGAGCACTGGCATGCCGGTGGTGCCGCCCTTTCCCACACCACCGCCGGTCGTCGCACCGGGTCTCGAGGCGCGTTTCCGCGGGCTCGCGCAGCAGCTCAAGAAACACCCTGCCTACAATGCCGCCATCGGTGAAGCGCTCGGCATCGAAGGCGCCGCACAGGATGCACCTGACCTGAGCGAGCTGCGCCCCGAGATTTCCGCCCGAGTCGTCGGCAGCCGCGTGGAGATCGAGTGGGGCTGGCAGGGCCAGCGCGCCTTCCTCGACCTGTGCGAGCTGCAGGTCGATCGCGGCAGCGGCTGGGGCATCCTCGCCTTTGATAGCACGCCCGGCTACGTGGACACGCAGCCCTTTCCCGCCTCGCCCACTCGCTGGCGCTACCGCGCCATCTATCGCAAGGGAGACCAGCAGGTGGGCCAATGGAGCCAGGAGGCCAGCGTCGTCGTCGGCTGAGTGGCATCCGCGTGATTGGTGATGGGTGAGAAGTGATTAGTCCCGCCGTTTTACCGGCAGCAAGCCCCACCGAAACGCCCCACCCATCACCCATCACCCATCACGCTCAACTCCATGCCCTTCGATCCCAGCCAGCCCGCCGACGGCTCCCCGCTCTCCAGTGCCGCGATGCGCAGTCAGCTCAACGCCCTCAATGCCAAGATCAATTCCATCCCCCAAGGCCCTCCCGGCCCGCAGGGGGGCCCCGGCGAAGTGAGCCAGGCCGCGCTCGACGCCGCCATCGCCGACACCGCCCGCAACCCGAGCGGCATCGCGCAGCTCGGTTTCGCCATCAGCGACCCACCCACCCAGAGCGAGGTGCAGGCCATCCTGGACGCTTACAACGCCCTCCTCGCCGCCCTCTTGCGGTGAAGCGGCGCCCGACGGAGCCGACTTGCAGCCGTGAAAGAAGCCGCCTCTCCATCCGACCGAGACTCTACCGCCTTGGAGGTTTCCGGTGAGAAAAATCACAGAGTCATCATGATTGCCTTGGCGACACCCACTCAAATCCCCAGAAGCGACCCGCGATTTCGGGCCGGTCCGGGACCGCCTAATACTCATCACGCTCGCGGCACGGAGCAGCATCCCGGAGCGGGCCTTTGGCACCCACCTACGAACTCATGAAAACACGGCTCAGTTTCCTTTTCACCCTCGCGCTCGCCCTCATCCTGCCCGCCGCGGCGGTGCAGGCCGGCACCTATTATCAATATGCGACCGACTCCGGATGGTATGACGACACCGGGTATCACGATCCGACAAATAGCAACTATCTCGTTGGAAGGAGCTTTTCCGGAGGGATTTTCGGTCGCTATTACGAATACCGGGATTTTCAAGTATTTAGTCTGCCAACGTTTGCACCGGGCGAGACGTTGGTTTCCGCTCGCGTGGTGCTCTCGTCCGGGAGCGGCGGCTACATCAGTTCAGACCCTACGGAGACGCTGCAATTCTATGATGTTTCCACCGCGGTCAGCACGCTGACGGCGGGCGGCAGTGGGTTAACCTCGATCTTCACGGATCTCGGGTCTGGGACCGCTTTCAGCGATGGGCTTACGGTTTCGGCCGCCACGAACACCTACCCGAATAATATAAATGTATTCCCGCTGAATGCGGCCTTCGTGAACTACGCTGCGTCCAACGCCGGCAGCACCATCGCAATCGGAGGAAGGCTCACCACGCTCGCGACCGGTTACCAACAAGTGATGTTTAGCTTTTCGGGGTCTGCTGGTAACTATCTCATTCTGGAAACGACCGGTCCTTTTCCCCCCGTCATCGGCGGCCAGTCCGCCGCGACCAATGGCCTGACCACCGCGGCGCTCTCGGCTACGGTCAATCCCAGCAGCAACCCGACGACAGCGTATTTCCGCTACGGGACGGCGGCAAATCTCTCGGGGGCGACGAGCACTTCCTCGCAGTCGATTGGCAGCGGGGCGAGCGCTGTGGCTGTCCAGCAAGGTCTCAGTGGGCTGACACCGAACGTGACCTACTACTACCAGACCGTGGCGTCCAACGGTGGTGGGACGACGAACGGAGCGATCCAGAGCTTTGTGCAGAATAGCCCACTCGATCCGAGCTTTGACACCGACGGCGTGCAGACCACCGCCTTCCCCGCCGCCGCCAATGGGCGCGCGGTGGTGGTGCAGGCGGATGGGAAAACGGTGGTCGCGGGGGAAGTCGCCAGCGGCGCTTACACGGATTCGGTCCTGGCGCGCTATCTGGTGGACGGGACGCTGGACCCGGCGTTTGGCACCGGGGGCACGGTCACCACTGTCCTGAGCGCGACCAACGATCAAATCCGCGGCCTGGCGTTGCAGAGCGATGGGAAGATCCTCGCCGCGGGCTACGCCGGCAGCCCCACCGCGGATTTCGCGGTCGCGCGCTACAATGCGGATGGATCGCTCGATGCCACCTTCGGCACGGGGGGAAAGGTATTGACGGACTTCGTCGGCGACGACGGCGCCCGCGCGGTAGTCGTGCAGAGCGATGGGAAGATCGTCGTGGTCGGCACCTCGAATGGTGCCGGCGGCAGCTACGATTTCGCCCTGGCCCGCTACAACTCGAACGGGAGCCTGGACACGAGCTTCGATGGCGATGGCAAGGTGATCATGCCCATCGGCAGTTTCTTCGATGAAGGCTGGAGTGTGAAACTACAGAGCGATGGAAAAATCGTCATGGGGGGCATCGCCTACAACGGCACGAACTACGACTTCGCGCTGGCACGCTTCAATGCCAATGGGAGCCTGGATCTCTCGTTCAACGGCACGGGCAAAGTGACCGTGGGCATCGGGACGGGGGACGATTTCAGCAAAAGCATAGCGATCCTACCGGACGGGAAGATCGTCCTCGCCGGGCAATCGAACATCGGCGGGAACTACGACTTCGCGGTGGCGCGCTTCAATGCCAATGGCAGCCTCGACACGACATTCGATGGCGACGGCAAGGCGACGACGGTCATCGGCAGCTCCGACGACACGGGTGAGAATATGGTGGTGCAGAGCGACGGGAAAATCGTGGTCGTGGGCGGGAGCTACAACGGGAGCAACTATGACTTCGCCGTGGTGCGCTACAATACAAACGGGAGCCTGGACACGACCTTCGATGGGGACGGCAAGCTGACATTGGCGGGCGGCACAGGCACCGATTACCTCTACGCCGTGGCGATCGATGCGGAGGGCAGGATCGTGTGCGCGGGCACATCGAACAATGCCAGCGGCGTGGCGCAATTCGCCGTGGTGCGGGTGCTCGGGTTCCCGGCACCGGGCGTGTGGAATGTGAATGAGGTGCAGCTTCAGGCGGGGGCGGGAGGAATCAGCGTGACGGGGCAGATGGACGCGGCGGGGCTGAGCACGACGGCGACGCTGGAATACGGGACGACGGCGGCCTTCGGCAGCAGCACGGCGCTGGGAACCTTCACGGGGAATGGGCTGCAAGCGGTGAGCGCGACGCTTTACCCCGGCGGCCTGACGCGCGGGACGACCTACTATTTCCGCATCGTGGCCACGAATGCGAACGGGACGACGACGGGCGCGACGCAGAGCCTCACCTTCGCGCCGGGGGCGCTGGATTATACCTTTGGCCAAAGGGGCACGGTGACCACCCCCATCGGCGCGGCCAATGAGCAAGCAAACGCTGTGGTGGTGCAGAGCGACGGCAAGGTGTTGGCGGCAGGGTTTAGCAACAACGGGAGCAACGACGACTTTGCGCTCGTGCGCTACAACGCCGATGGAACGCTGGATACCAGCTTCGGGGGCTCGGGCCGGGTCACGACGGCTTTTGCCAGTGGTAACGATGGGATCAACGCGGTGGCCTTGCAGCCGGATGGAAAAATCCTCGTCGCCGGGCAGACGCACAACGGGAGCAACTACGACTTCGCCCTCGCCCGTTATCTCGCCAATGGCACGCTGGACACCTCCTTTGGAAGTGGCGGAAAAGTGGCCACGGCCTTCGGGACATCGGACGATGCGGCCTACGGCGTGGCCATCCAGGCCGACGGGAAGATCGTGGTGGTAGGGGCGGCGATCATCGGATCGACCTATGACTTTGCGGTGGCGCGCTACCTGCCCAATGGGGCGCTGGATATGAGCTTCGATGGCGACGGAAAGCTGACCACGCAGATCGCGACCAGCGGCGACGGGTATGACTATGCCCAGGGCGTGGTGATCCAGCCGGACGGAAAGATCTTGGTCGCAGGTCACTCCACCAACGGGACGAACCTGGACTTTTCCGCGGTGCGCTACAATCCGGACGGGAGTCTGGATACGAGCCTCGATGGCGATGGCAAGGTGCTGGTGCCGATCGGCGGGGCAGATGTCGGGACTGCCGTGGCCTTGCAGAGCGACGGCAAGATCCTGGTCGCGGGGCAGGCGGTGGTGGGGGCATTCAACGACTTCGCCCTGGTGCGCCTCAATGCCAATGGCGGCCTAGATTCAACCTTCGGCAGCGGCGGCAAAGTGAACTCGCCTTTCGGCAGCGGGGACGACTTCGGGCGCAGCGTGGTCGTGCAGGCGGATGGAAAGATCGTCATGGCGGGGTTCGCCGTCATCGGCGGCACCTATAACATGGCGGTGGTGCGCTACCTGCCGGACGGGTCGCTGGATCCGACTTTTGCCACCAGTGGCAAGACCACGATTCGGATCGGCGCGGGCAATGATGTGGGCGTCGCCCTCGCGCTTCAGGCGGATGGAAATCTGGTGCTGGCTGGATATTCAAACAATGGCAACAACGACATCGCCGTGGTGCGGCTGCTGGGGATGCCGCTGCCGAACCCGGCGAATATCGTGGTGAATCCCGCCGCCGCGGGCGCGGGGCTGACGGTGAGCGGGCAGGTCGATCCGGGTGGGCTGAGCACGAGCATCTCGATCGAGTACGGGACGACGGCGGCGCTGGGGAGCAGCGTCTCGGGGGGCACCTTCACGGGCACCGGCGCGCAGTCCTTTAGCGGCAATGTCTTCACCGGCGGCATCGCGAAGGGGGCGACGATCTACTACCGGGTGTCGGCGACGAATGCGAACGGGACGACGACGGGGAGCATCCTGAGTTTCATCAACCCGGTGACGTATGAGCTGGTGACGGGCTTTCAGACCGGGCCGAGCGTACCGGATCGGGGGAATCTCCTCCTGCATACGGATGGGAATTTCTACGGAACCTCGCGCACTGGCGGGACGTTTGGCAACGGGACGATCTTCAAGGTGACGCCGGCTGGGGTGGTGACGACGCTGGTCAACTTCTCGGGAACGACCGGCACGGCGGAAGGACGCAGTCCGCTCGCTGGGATGGTGAGTGACGGAGCGGGCGTCTTCTGGGGCGCCACGCGCTTCGGCGGGGCCAATGATCTGGGCACGGTCTATAAATACGCCCCGGCGACGGGCACGCTGACGACGGTGGGGGAATTCACCGGAGGAGTGGGTGCGCAGCGCGGGGCGCAGCCAAATCGTGAACTGGTCTCAGATGGCGCGGGGAGCTGGTGGGGCACCACCTACCAGGGCGGCTTCAACGGGATGAGCACCGTCTACAAGATCAACAATGCGACCGGGGCCTTCACGACGGTGATCGACTTCGCAGGTACGACCACGGCACCCCGCGGTCGCGGGTGTGAGCAGGCGCTGACCTATGACGGGGCGGGCACGATGTGGGGCACCACCAGCTTCGGGGGCGCGGGCGATTTCGGCACGATCTTCAAGATCAACACGACGACCGGGGTGTTGACCACGGTGCAGGAGTTCACCGGCACCACTGGGGCCGTGCTGGGCAATGATCCCGATGGCAATCTGGTGAGTGACGGTGCGGGTTTTTTCTGGGGCAGCACCTATTCGGGCGGGACCAGCGGCAACGGCACCATCTTCAAGGTGAACGCCAGCACCGGAGCTTTTTCGACACTGATCAACTTCCAGAACACGACGGCACCCAAGGGAGCAAATCCGATCGCCACTTTCTATCGCGACGACACCAGCAACGTCATGTGGGGCACCACCCGCAACGGCGGCGCCAACTCGCTGGGCACGATCTTCAAGATCAACCGCAGCACGAACGCGCTCACCACAGTCCAGGAATTCACCGGGACCAGCGGCGCGGTGAAGGGCAGCGAGCCCTTTGCGGGGTTGATCAGCGACGGCGCGAGTTTCCTCTGGGGCACGACGACTGTCGGCGGCGCGGCCAACCTCGGCACGGTCTTCAAGATCAACGCGACCACGAACGCCCTGACGACGGTGTCGGAACTGACGACGACCGACAACAAAGGTGGGTTGAACCCCATCTTCGTCGGGACGATCCGGGATGCGGCGGGAAATCTCTATGGCACGGCGGCGAATGGCGGTGCGTTCGGCCACGGAACGGTTTTCAAGATTACACCAGCGGGCGTGGTCACGTCGCTCGTCGATTTTACCGGCACCACCGGAAGCGCTCTCGGGCGCCAGCCGCATGCCGATCTGCTGCTGGCCAGCGATGGAAATTTCTACGGGACGACCAAATTTGGCGGAGTGTCAGACTTTGGCACGGTCTTCAAGCTGACTCCGGCGGGCGTGTTCACTACGTTGGCGGTATTCAATGGCACGACGGGGAACAAGGGCGCGCAGCCGCTGCCGGAGCTGGTGGAAGGAGCGGACGGGCAGCTCTACGGCACGACATCCCTGGGAGGTAACGCGAACATTGGCACCATCTTCAAGATCGCCAAGACGGGCGGCACCTTGACGACCCTGATCAACTTCGCGGGCAATACGACCGCTCCCGTGGGAAACGGTCCTGCTGGCAAGCTGCTCCTGGCCAACGATGGAAACTTTTACGGGATCACCGGGTCCGGCGGAGCCTCAGGCTTCGGCACGATCTTCAAGATGACTCCCGGGAGCGTGCTGACGACGCTGGTCCAATTCACCGGCACCTCCGGAGCCAATCCTGGGCGCGCTCCCGAAGCCAGGCTCATGCAAGCCGCCGATGGCCTGATCTATGGGACCACGATTTACGGCGGCGCCAATGACTGGGGCACGATCTTCAAGCTGACACTCGCCGGAGTGCGCACCACGCTCTACGACTTCTCCTCAGCCAATGGCTACGGGACCATGGGCGTCAACAACCTGGCGCAACTTCCTGACGGCGCGCTCTACAGCACGGCTTACTCGAGCGGGGCGAATAACGCAGGCACGCTGTTCCGCATCACCACCGGCGGAGTGTTTACGCCCTTGGGCAGCTTTACCGGGACCGGCACGGGCTACCTCGCCGGCAACAATCCGCGCTACGTCAGCTACCAGGCGGATGGCAATCTCTACGGCAGCACCACGGGTGGAGGCCCCGGCGGCGGCACGATCTATCGCATCCGCTTCGGCCCCACGCCATCCACCCAGCCGGCGACAAATTTGACCACCCGCACGGCAACGCTGAATGCGACGGTGAATCCGAACGGGACGGCTTCGACGGTGAGATACGAGTGGGGCACCTCGGCCGGTGCGCTGACCAATAGCACCACGGCGCAGGCGCTGGCCGCGAGCACCGTGGCGGTGACGCAACCGGTGGCGCTGACGGGGCTGCAACCCGCGACCACTTACTTCTTCCGCGTGCGGGCGGAGAATGCGGATCAGTTTCAGCCGCAGTTTGGCGAGGTGCTGAGCTTCACGACGTTGGCCGACACTACGCCACCGACGCTCTCGACCGTCAGCATCGCGAGCATCAACGCGAACCCCGTCTGGGCGAAACTCGGCGACACGGTGATGCTCAGCTTCACCGCAAACGAGGCGATCCAGACACCGAGTGTGACGCTGCTGGGCGCGGCGGCGACGGCGGTCAATGTGGGCGGTAATAACTGGACGGCGACCGTGACCGTCGGCACGGGCACGGTGGAAGGAGCCGCGACTTTCTCCATCGTCGCCGGCGATCTCGCCGGCAACCTGGCTGCGGCGGTGCCGGCGACTACGGATAATTCGCTCGTGACGGTGGACAAAACCGCGCCGGTGGTGACGCCGCCGGCAAACCTCGTCGCGCATGCCACCAGTCCGGCAGGGGCGGTGGCGAGTTATCCAGCAGCGACGGCGCCGCCGGATGCCTCCGGCGCCGCCACGCTGACTTATTCGCAGAATAGCGGTACGCTTTTTGCCAACGGCCCGACCACGGTGACGGTAACGGCACGGGACGCGGCGAATAACGTGGGCACGGCGACTTTCACCGTGACGGTGACGCCGCTGACCAGCCTGGACCTGTGGCGTTACACTTACTTTGGCACCGCGACGGAGAATGGGAACACGGCGGACAGCGCGGACTATGACGGTGACGGCACGTCCAATCTGCTCGAGTGGGCCTTCGGTCTCGATCCGACCGTGGCCTCAAACGGCGCGCTCATCGTTTCCGGCGCGACGATCGTGCAACGCGGGACGCCGACGGTGTGGCTGCAAAACCTGAATTATGGCGTGGATTACCGCGCGCTCTTTGGCCGGCGGAAGGATTACCTCGCGGTCGGGCTTACTTACACGGTGCAGTTCAGTGCGGACTTACTTATTTGGGAGACCAGCACGGACGCGCCCACGGTCATCGCTTCGGATGTGCTCATCGATGCGGTGACGGTGCCTTATCCATTCTTCCTGACGACCGGGCAAAAGGCGCAATTCTTCCGCGTGACGGTGACGGTGCCTTGAAGCGGCCAGCACGACTTTTGGAATTCACCGATATGAACAAGAGATTTTTTTGCATTTGCGGATTGTTAATGGCGGCGCTCCCGGCGCAGGCGGCGACGATCTACAGCGGGCTCGAAGACCTCGCGATCCCGACGAATTTTGCGGGCATCTACCTGGACCTCGACACGGGTGCGACGAGTAGCGCCGCATTCACCGGCTGGGATGTGAATCCATTCTTCGGCGGAGCAGGCTTGGGCAATAGCGCGGCCTTTCAGCCAGTGCGCGTGGGTTCGAGCAATCTCGATGCAGTGCTGAAACTCGCGCCCGGCACCATCGTCTCCAGCAGCCTGCTCTATGCGTCCGGCGTGGGCGGCTCGGGCAATCCTGGGCACGAACATCTCGGCGCAAATATCGCAACCCAGTTCCAGCCCGGCAGTGAAGGTTATCTCGGCTTTAAGGTCACCACGAACAACAGTGCCGGCCCTTACTTCGGCTGGATGCGCGTTGTCTTCACGGCCAACGGCGGCGGGGCGTTGGTCAAAGATTGGGCCTACGAAACGAGCGGTGGCTCCATCGGCACTGGCAATGTGATCCAATCCGCGCCAGTCGGTGGCGTGCAGATGGTCACCTTATCCGGCGGCGGCAGCGAGAACTACACGCTCAGCAATCCGCTCGCAAATACGAGCAGCACGACGGCGCTCGTGAAAAACGGCGCGGGTTCGTGGAGCCTCAATGGGGAGCAAACTTTCACCGGTGCCACCACGATCAACGCCGGCACGCTCGATCTCGGCGGGAGCGCCCGGATTACGGCAACCTCTTCGATCACGATCAACAGCGGCGGCACGCTGCTGCTCGGCGCGGCGAATGGTCTCAGTCAACTGGCCGATTCAGCACCCATCACGCTCGCCGGCGGGACCCTCGCGCGCGGCGGTCTCGAGGGGCTGCAAGAGAACGTCGGCAGGCTCACGCTGAGCGCGACTTCGACGATTGATTTTGGCGCTTCGAGTAATGATCAGACACTCCGTTTCGCCGACAGCCATTTGGCGACCTGGACTGGGAACCTGAACATCTGGAACTGGACCCGCGGGGTGGATCATCTCGATTTTGGCAACAGCGGCTCGGGGCTGAGCGTGAGTCAGCTATCGCGCATCCGCTTCTACAGCGATGGTGGCACCACGGAGATCGGCGCTGGCTTTAGTCCAGTCTTCAGCGGTTCGCTGGGTGAAGTCGTGCCCGTCCCGGAGCCGGGATCCGCTCTCTCCGCTGCGGCGCTGCTGGGGCTCGCGGCACTGCGCGAGCAGAGGCGCGGGAGGGGATGCGCAGTGCGGCAGGCTACTCGTCGAGGTCGTCCGGCGGGGTCTTGAGGAAGACGCGAAATTTTTTCCGGTCCTGGCACTTCTCGTAGGCCTCCTCGGGCGAGATCCGCGCCGCGCGCAGATGCTCCATGATGGCGTCGTCGAGCGGCTGGTTGCCCTTCTTCTTACCCACCTGCATCATGCCCGGGATCTGGTGCGTCTTGCCCTCGCGGATGAGGTTGGCGATCGGCGTATCGACCACGAGCACCTCGAGCGCGGCGACCCGGCCTGGCTTGTCGATGCGCTTGAAAAGGTTCTGCGCCACGACGCCTTTGAGCGATTCGGAAAGTCCGGCACGGACCTGGTTCTGCTGGCCCGCAGGAAAGACGTCGATGACGCGATCAATGGTCTTCGGCGCACTTGGCGTATGCAGTGTGCCAAAGACGAGATGGCCCGTGGCGGCGGCAGTGAGCGCGAGTTCGATGGTCTCCAAGTCGCGCATTTCCCCGACGAGGATGATGTCCGGATCTTCGCGCAGCGCGCCGCGGAGGGCGGAGGCGAAACCTTTGGTGTGTACGCCGACTTCGCGATGATTCACGAGACACTGCTGGCTCCGATGCACAAACTCGATCGGATCTTCGACCGTGATGATGTGGTCCTTCCGCTGAAGATTTGCGTAGTCGAGCATCGCCGCGAGCGTCGTCGATTTTCCGGAGCCGGTCGGGCCGGTCACGAGCACGAGGCCCTTTTTCAAGAGCGAGAATTTTTTGAGCACCGGCGGCAGGCCGAGGTCGTCAGCCGTGAGCACCTTGCTCGGGATCAATCGGAAGACGGCCGCGATGCCCGATTTCTGATTGAAGAAATTCGCGCGGTAGCGGGCGAAGCCGGGATACTCGTAGCCGAAGTCCACGTCGCCGGTCTCTTCGAAGACTTTGATTTTATGTTCCGGGGCGATCTCGTAAACGAGCGCCTTGAGGTCGTCGTTTTCCATCGGTGACATGTCCACGCGGACGAGTTCGCCGTGGATGCGGAGCATTGGGGGATTCCCAGTGGAGAGGTGAAGGTCAGAAGCGCTCTGCTCCTTCATGAACTTGAAGAACGAATCAATACGGGCCATGCCGACCTGACAAAGCTAGTCGAGTGCCAAGCCGCCCTGCTGGAAACTCCAAGTTCCAAGCGCCAAATTCCAAACAATTTCCAGCAAATGGAAAGCGGCGAAACGGACCGACGAAGCGGGGCCCAATCGTTTCATCCATTGCTCTTCCTTGCTCCCCATTGTTTGGAGCTTGGACCTTGGGCTTTGGAGTTTTCTTTTACAGCACCCGCCGCTGTCCGCTCCGCTCCGACTGGAGGGTGTCCAGGACCGAGCGCACCTGTTCCAAAAGCTTCTTCTGCGTGTAGGGCTTCGGGATGAAGCCGCGCAGACCGCGGGCAAGCATCGCGCGGATGCTCTCCTGCTCCGCAAAGCCGCTGCTCAGCACCACGGGCACCCGCGGATTGATGGCGAGCAGCTCATTGAAAACGTCCGCTCCATCCATCACCGGCATCGTGAAATCGAGGATGACCAGCGAGAGGTGATCGCGCAGCTTGCGGTAGAGATCGAGCGCCTGGAATCCGTCCTTCGCTGTGACCACGCGGTAGCCCTCGTCGGTGAGGACGCGCTGGGCGAGCAGGGTCACAAAGTCTTCGTCATCGACGATCATCAGAAGCTCCCGCGCACCGGTCGGGTTGTTCACTTTGATGTCACTCGGGATCGGGAGGAGGGAAGGAGCGGCGGGACGCGGAGAAGATGTCGCTGGAGCCGCTGCGCCCGTCGTCGTGGTCGGGCGTCCTGGTGCCGCCACCTGAGCTTGAGCGGGAGCGGGGAGGATGCGGGGAGCCGCCGGGGCGCTCGACATGCTCGGCATGGCGACCGAAGGCCCGGTGCTGTAGCCGCCCACGCGGGTGATCATGATCTGGGTCACGCGCGCGGCACGTTCGACGCCATTGCGCAGGATGCCGAAGTACTTGTCCGAGTCCGGCGTGCTGCCGCAGAGACTTTCGATCACCTGACTCGACTCCGAGATGACCTGGAGCAGGTTGTTCAGTTCATTGGCCGTGGATTTAACCCAGCGGATTTCGTCTTGGTCGAGCATGAGCTTAGGATAGCAGGTTTCCGCTCACACGCGCTCGTCGCGGCACGCCCACCAGACGGACCCAGCGATGGCGGCAACGACAAAGGAAAGCATCCCTAAACTCAGCATATGTGGGGAGGAGTAGCGGCATTTGCAAACCTGGGTCAACAGGATTCATGCCCGCGGATTTAGATTTTCTGCCCAAAGAAATCCGTGAAGACCGCGCGATAGACTTCGCGCTTCATTTCGGGGAGCCACTCGATCCGAAAATCCCCGGGAGCGATCCAGCGGAAGGCCTGAAACTCGGGGTGCTCAGTGGCAACATTGATGCCCTCGTCCGCCGCGTGGAAGCGGCACAGGAAATACGTCTGCTCCTTCCCGTGATGGCCGCGTTTCTTTCGCCCTTCACCGAAGAGATAGCGGTAGGGGCCGCGCGCTTCCGCGATCGTATAATCTTCCGGCAGCACGCCGATCTCTTCGCGCAGTTCGCGTCGGAGCGCTTGCTCCGCGGTCTCGCCGTCGTCGATGCCCCCTTGCGGGAATTGCCACGCGCCGGACACGTCGAGTCGCTCGCAGATCAGGATTTCGCCCCGGGAATTCCGGAGAATGGCCGCGACATTCGTCTTCAGTTTGATTTCAGTCTCGCTCATGGATTGGAAAAAAATCGCCACTGCCGTCGCGGGCGGTTTCGTCGTGTTTGCGCTCTTTGTGGCCTGGCTCTGGCAGCCGGAACGGCAGGTGCAGCTGCATCAAAAGCATTTTTTGCAGGCCGTCGAGCGGCGAAATTGGCGGACGGTGGAGAAATTTCTCTCGCCTGATTATCTCGATCAGTGGGGCTACAATGCCCACCGGCTTGGCCCGTCCATGGAGGAAGGGTTTGGCCAGTTCCTTTTCCTCTCCATCGAGCAGCGCCTCGAAGAATGTGCGGTGGAAGGTGACTGGGGGACGACGAAGGTCACAGTCAGGATGAAGGGGAGCGGTGGTCCCATGGCGCAGCAGGCGATGAGCGTCGTCAATGCGTTGCGAAAACCATTCACCTTCACGTGGCGACGGGAGAGTGGTTCCCTCTCGGAATGGCGCCTCGAGCGGGTGGAAAACGAAGAACTGACTCTCCATAGCCTCCTTTCACTCTGACGGTCCGCGAGTCGGGGTTTCGGACTTCGCCGCTCGGCAGCCAGCCGCGAGATCGGCAAGTCCCGCCGGCGTTATGCGTCCGGTTCGCCGAGGACTTCGACGACCAGGGCGGTGGTGTTGTCGCGGCCGGCTTCGCGGAGGGAAGCGTGGACGAGGCGTTCGGCGGGGTTTTGCGCGGCCTGCTCCGGGGTGGGGCTGCGGAGGAGGTCGAGGAGGGTGTGGTCGTAGAGGCCTTCGACGAGGCCGTCGGAGCAGAGGAGGAAGATGTCGCCGGGTTCGCAGGCGACGGAGCCGACTTGCGGGTCCACAAATTGGTGGCCGGCACCGAGGGCTTTTTGCAGGACGTTGCGGCGCGGGTGGCTGCGGGCTTCGCGCTCATTGATCTGGCCCTGGCGGCGGAGCCAGCCGACGTGGGAGTCGTCCTGGGTGATCGGGTGGAGGCCGCCTTCGCGGGCGGGGAGGTAGTAGATGCGGCTGTCGCCGATGTGGCCGAAGAAGACCCAGCCGGGCGTGAACCAGCAGAGGCTCAGGGTCGCGCCCATGCCGGAGCATTCCTCATAGCTCTCGCTGTGAAAGGTGAGGGCGCGGTGGATCTGGTCGAATAGTTCCTCGAGCACATCGGAGAAGCCGGCCTGGAGACCGCCGGCGGATTGCTTGAAGGCGCGCGGCAGGAGTCGGGTGACTTTGTCGATGGTGATGCGGCTGGCAAATTCGCCAGCCATGGCGCCGCCCATGCCATCGCTCACGGCGAAGACAAAGTCCGCATCGCCCGTGGGGGCTTCGCCGATTTTCCCGAGATGCTGGACCTCGCGGGCGTCGAAGCGCAGGCCGAGGAAGCTGTCCTCGTTGTTCTTCCGGATGCGGCCGATGTCGGAAAGGCCGGACCAGCGCAGGCGCGGGGGATTAGTGGGGGGCAGCATCCGCAGGGTTTTCCGCGTCCGGCAGGATCGTCGCAAACTCAAAATCAATGAGGCAGAAGCGGCCGTCGGACTGGCGGTAGGTGATGTTGCGCATCTCGGCGTCGTCGTGGCGGACGCCGTAGGGGAGGAGGTCGGCGAAAAGCTCTTTGGTCCGCGCTTCGTCGAGGTGCTCGACGCGCTGGCCGCAGTTCGTGGTCACGATGGTGAGGGTTTCCGGATCGGACTCGAGCAGGCGCGGGACAAAGGTGCAGCCGCGCTCTTCGAGATGGCGCAGGACGCGCGCTTCAGTGGCAAAGCGCTCCTCGGCGTGCGGTCCGCGGAAGGTCTTGTGGACGCGGCCGTCGTAGCTGAGGCGGACGGTGGCGCGGAGGGTGTCCTTCACTTGGATCATGGGCTGAGGAAGATGGAGTGGGGGGCGGGCGGGGCAAGGGCGGAGTGGGAGGGAGGGGGGAAACGCAAAACTTCAAACGCCAAACTTTAAACTTCAAAGGTCAGAGAGCGGACGGTCTCGCGATCCGCGCCGTTTGGAGTTTGGCGTTGATTCCTCGCGACTGGTTTCAATGCACCGGCTTTCGGCCCGCGCATTGATCCGTGCGCGGAACGGGTTTTTCGATTGCGCCTACCGGAAGGGGATCGGTATCACGGGAGGCATGGGAAGCGTGCGTCGTGTTTGTATCTGGCTGAGCCTCGCGGTGGGGCTCGGAGTTCTGTCGTTTGCGGGTCGTGCTCTCGCGGAGTCCGCGGCCGTCCTCGTGGAGAAAGAGAAGGTGGTGGAGGCGCGCTTGCAGGGTGCGGGTTGGGATGCGGCGGCGCTTGGGCGGGAATTTGCGACGCGCGATGGCTTGCGCACGGGGGAGTTCAGTCGCGCGGCGCTGCGCTTCACGGATCGCAGCATGTTGCGCTTGGATGAGCTGACGACGATCGAGATCAGCGCGTCGCCGGCGGCGGCGGAGAAGACGCTCGAGATGAAACGCGGCGGTGCGTATTTCTACAGTCGGGAGCGGCCGGAGCAGATCAAGATCCGCACGGCGGTGGTGAATGGAGCGCTGCGCGGGACGGAGTTTGCGCTGCGCGTGGCGGCGGATGGGAAGACGACAGTGGCGATGTTTGAAGGCGAGGTTGAACTGAGCAATCCGCAGGGCCGACTGCTGGTCCGCAGCGGTGAGATGGCGGAGGTGGCGGCGGGCGGCGCGCCGCGGAAGACGGCGCTGATCGAGGCGAGGAATATCATCCAGTGGTGTCTCTACTACCCGGCGGTGCTCGATCCGGCGGAGCTGGGCTTTGGTGCGGAGTCGGAGACGGTGGCGGCGTATCGCGCCGGGAATCTTCCGGGAGCGCTCGCGGCATTGCCGTCGGCGGGTGGTGCGAAGGCGGCGCGACTTTACCGCGCGGCAGTGATTCTTTCGTCCGGACAGGTGAAAAAGGCACAGATGATTTTGCAAGGCGTGCCGGCGAGCGATGCCGGGCGACGGGCGCTGGAGCGGATGATCGCGGCGGTGCAGATGCGCGAGTCTTCCGGGAGCGGCGAACCCAGCACCGCGAGTGAGTGGCTGGCGGAATCTTACGCGCAGCAATCGCGGCACGACCTCGAAGCCGCGCGCGCCGCGGCGCGACGGGCGACGGAGCTTTCACCGGGCTTCGGCTTTGCCTGGGCGCGATTGGCGGAGCTGGAGTTTTCTTTCGGCCGCACGAAGTCGGCGATGCAGTTGGTCGAGCGGGCGCTGGAACTCGCGCCGCAAAATGCGCAGGCCCACGCGTTGCAAGGTTTCCTGCTGAGCGCGGAGAATCGTCTCGGGGCGGCGCGGCGCTGCTTTGAGCAGGCGATCGCGCTCGATGGTGCGCTCGGGAATGCGTGGCTCGGGCGCGGACTCATTTCCATCCGGCGCGGCGACGAGGAAGCGGGACGGCATGACTTGCAGACGGCGGCGGTGCTCGAGCCGACGCGCTCCGTCCTGCGCAGCTATCTCGGCAAGGCTTTCAGCCAGGTGGGGATCGACGACAAAGCGAATCTGGAACTCGAGCGCGCGAAGGAACTCGACCCCGCGGACCCGACGCCGTGGCTCTACTCCGCGATCCAGCGCAAGCAGGAGAATCGTTACAACGAAGCCATCGAGGCGCTCGAAAAATCCGTGGAGCTGAATGATAACCGGCGCGTCTATCGCTCGCTGTTTCTGCTCGATCAGGATCGCGCCGTCCGCGGCACGAACCTCGCGTCGATCTATCTGAACAACGGCCTGACCGAGCAGAGCGTGCGCGAAGCGGTGCGCGCGGTGGGCAGCGATTACGCCAGCGCGGGTGCGCACCTTTTCCTCGCGAATAGCTACAACGCCCTGCGCGATCCGAACCGCGTGCTGCTCCGCTACGAGACGGCATGGTTCAATGAATTGCTGCTCTCGAATCTGCTCTCGCCGGTGGGCGCCGGGCCGCTCTCGCAGTTCGTCTCCGAGCAGGAGTACTCGAAGCTTTTTGAAAAGGACGGACTCGGTCTGAGTTCGGTCACCGAGTATCGGAGCGACGGGCAGGTGCGGGCGATCGCGTCCCAGTTTGGCACGACCGGAAACCTCAGCTACGCGCTGGATGCGGAATACTTTTTCGACAACGGAAACCGACCAAACAACGAGGTCTCGCGCTTCGAAAGTTACGGCACTTTCAAGCTCCAACTCAGCCCGCAGGACACGGTCTTTTTGCAGGTGAAGTATCAGGACTTTTCCAGCGGCGATGTTTTCCAGCGGTACGATCCGCGGGACGTGGAGCGCACCGTGACCGGCACGGGCGTGACGAAGAAGGTCGAGAAAAATTTCGAGGGACTCACCTTTGACTTCCGCGAAAAACAGGAGCCCGGGCTGCTCCTTGGCGGCTGGCATCACGAGTGGGCGCCCGGCCAGCACACCCTGCTCCTGCTCGGTCGCTTCGCGGCGGACGATGCGCTGCGCTACGACGATGCGCGGGTGCCCTTCGTCCTGCGCGATGCGAGTCTGCTCGCGGCTCCGGAGACCGACACGGGCGTCTCGGATGGAACGATCCCGCGGGACCGGCAGTTTTTCTCCGCGATGCGCCGGCTGCTCGGACGCGCGCAGCTCTTCGAGGGAGACACCAAGAGCTTCGATCTCGAAAGCAGTCAGCGTTTTGAAATCCTGAGCGCGGAGTTGCAGCACATCGCGACCTTCGGCGCGCACACCGTGATCGTGGGCGGACGTTTTCAGAGCGGGCGCTTTGAGGCGGAGTCGCGGCTTTCGGATTTTGAAAATGGGCTCGATGGGTTCGGGGCCGTGGCGTTTGAGAAGCCCGAACTCCGGCAGCGCACGTCGGTGGATCTGGAGCGGGTGAGCCTGTACCTCTACGAACTCTGGCGTCCGTGGTCGTGGCTCGGCGTCACCGCGGGGGTGACTTACGACAGCCTCGATTTCCCCGCGAATCCGACGAGCCCGCCGATCAGTGGCCGCCAATCTTCCGTGGACGAGGTTTCGCCAAAGTTCGGACTCATCCTCCAGCCGTGGCGCGGGGCGACTTTGCGCGCGGCCTATTCGGAATCGCTCGGCGGCGCGAGCTTTGAGGAAAGTGTGCGGCTCGAGCCGACGCAGGTGGCGGGCTTTCTCCAGGGGACGCGCTCGGTGCTCTCCGAGTCGCTGCTCGGATCGGTGACGGGGAGCAAGTATCGCTTCACGGGGCTGAGCTTTGAGCAAAAGCTGCCGTCGCGCACTTACCTCGGCTTTGAGTATCGGCTGCTGCGGCAGGATCTCGAGCGCACGCTTGGGGCGATCGCGAGTCTCGACTTTGCCGGCACGCCGCTCGCGAATCTGCCGTCGTCGATCGAGGAGAAGGATGCATATCGCGAGGACACTTTCACCTTCACCGCGAACCAACTCCTCGGGGAGCGCTGGGCGTTCGGCGCGCGCTACGATTACACGCGGGCTTCCTTGCGGCAGCAGCTCGCGGGATTCAGCGATGCCTATGCGGCGGGATTGCTGGACCCGGGGACGGTGGAGTCTCGGCGCGCGGAACTGGCGCGCCTGGCCGATGGCGCGGACGAGCGCACTGTGACTGGCCTGCATCACCTGCAACTCGACGTGTTGTACAATCACCCCTCGGGTTTCTTCGCGCGAGCCGATGCGCAGTGGTATCGGCAGGATGAAAACAGTTTCGTCACGCGACCGGACTTCAGCGCCGTGGATGCGGGCACGGGCGCGACGCGGCGGCGCGTGGATCGGGAGGGTCGGCCGAGTGACGACTTCTGGCAGTTCAATGTGACGGCGGGCTATCGCTTCCTGCGGAATCAGTGCGAGGTGAGCTGCGGGGTGCTGAATCTGAGTGGGCAGGATTACCAGCTCGATCCCCTCACCCCTTACGCCGAACTGCCACGCGATCGGACGTTCTTCGTCCGCTGCCGGCTGAATTTCTAGCCGCCGTGCCAGAACGCCCCCAAGCCCCTCCTGCGAATCGCCGGCGCCGTCGGCGGCTCGCACTTGCGGCGCTGAGCCTCGCCGGCGCGGTGCTGGTCGCGGCGCTCGGCTATGGGCTGGTGCGGGGCTCGATCGTGGAGCGGAGCGACGTGAAAGCGCGGCCGCTGTTCGGTTGGGTGCAGTCGTCGCTCGGGGAAGGGCTGGCGCGCTTGAGCTACGATCTGCCGTTCATCGTCCGAGCGCGGCGGGCGGCGCGTGAGCTGCCGCCGGCTTGCGTCATTTATCTGGATGAAGGTTCGGCGGCGAAACTCGATCAACGCGGCGGGGTTTGGGATCGGCAGTTGCACGCCGATCTCGTCCGTCGGCTGAAGCGCGAAGGCGCGCGGGCGATTTTTTTCGACATCGTCTTTTCCGATGCGTGGCCTGATCCGGCGGTGGATGAGGATTTCGCGGAAGCCATCGCGGAACATGGGAATGTCTTCCTCGGTGCGGCGCTGGAACTCGACCACGGAGCAAAGGCGTTGCAGGAGCGCACGGTGCCGCCGACGCCGGTGCTGCGGAAAAGCGCGGCGGGCTGGGGACTGATTGCCTTTCGACCGCTCGATCCGGATTTCGGGGTGCGGCGGATTTTCACCGGCACGGAACAAGTGCCGTCAGCAACGTGGCGGGCGGCCCTGGCACTCGGCGCGAAGCTGCCGACGACTGACGAAGGACGTTTGGAAGCGCGCTGGCTGAATTTTTACGGCCCGCCGAATACCTTCCCCAATGTCAGCTACGACCGGGCGTTGCGGGACAATGAAGTGCCGCCTGATTTCTTTCGGGACAAGTTGGTCTTCGTCGGCGGTCGCTCCACGCTGGGTTCGCTGATGCTCGGCAAGGATGACTTTCGCACGCCTTACGGATTGTTCGGCGAGCAGTTCGCGCACGGGGTGGAACTGCATCTCACAATTCTGCAAAATCTGCTGCGGGGCGAATGGCTCACGCGCCTCGCGCCGAGCTGGGAGCTGTGGTTCGTGGTGACGTTTGGCGCGCTGCTCGGCGGTGGGTTGCCGTGGTTGCGCCCGCATTGGGCAGCGGTCGTGGCACTGCTCGCGGTGGCGGTGCTGGCGGCGGTGGCACTGTGGTTGCACGCGCATCGGCAGGTCTGGTTCGCGTGGTGTATCTCGGCGCTCGTGCAGGTGCCGCTGGCGCTGGTCTGGGCGGTGGGCGTGCGGTACTTCGTGGAGGAAAAGAGGCGACGGGCGTTGCGCGATGCCTTTGGGCTCTATCTGTCGCCGCAGATGGCGGATCGCATCGCGGAGGCGGACTTCGACTTAAAGCCCGGCGGCGCGGTCGTGGATTGCACCGTGATCTTCACCGATCTCGAAGACTACACAGGCCTCTGCCCGCGCATGGATGATCCGCTGCACATCTCGCGGGTCCTCACCACTTACTTCACGCACACGACCGGTCACATTCTCGAAAGCGACGGGACGATCATCAAATACATGGGCGATGCGGTGCAGGCCGTCTGGGGTGCGCCGCTGAACGATGCCGACCATGTGCGCAAAGCAGTCCGCGCGGCTTGGCGGATGCACGTCGCCTCGCGGATCGAATGCGAAGGCCATCCGTTGCGGACGCGCATCGGCGTGAATACGGGGCCGATGATCGCCGGGAACCTCGGCTCGGCGCAGCGCTTCGACTACACCGTGACGGGTGACGCCGTGAACTTTGCCTCGCGCCTCGAAGGCTTGAACAAGTTCCTCGGCACGGACGTTCTGCTTTCGGACACCATCGTCCGCGCGCTCGATACGGAGTTCCTCACGCGACCGCTGGGTGAATTCCTGGTCGCGGGACGGAAGGAGCCCCGGCTCGTCCACGAACTCCTCGGCCCCGCCGACGGCGAGGCGCGCCCGTGGCTCGAGACCTTTGCCCGCGCGCTGGCGGCATTTCAGGCCGGCGATCTCGATGCCGCGGAACGCGGAATGCGCGAGACCGTGGCGCAGCGCGACGGCGCGGATGGGCCTTCGACGATGTATTTGAAGAAGATCGCGGAGTATCGCCTTTCCGGCCGGCCTGCGGATTGGCGAGGGGTCATCGAGTTTGGGAAAAAGTAAGTGCGGGGCGCGTTCCGGGCGCGTTCCGCCTTGCCAGCCTCCGGTGGAAGTGAAATGAAATGCGGCCATGAGGACCGTGACGCTTCCGATGTTTTTCGGCCTGGTCGCCCTGTTGGTCGGGGTGCCGGTGACGGTGCTGGCGCTCACCGGGCGCGTGCCGACTCGCAATCTGGATGGCGTCTCCACCACCGGCGGTTGTGGCCAAATCCTCGTGCGTTATCACAACGCCAACTCCGCCAAACTGGCGACCGAGTGGCGAGCCAGCATCGGCAATAAGGCGGGCTCGTGGGCCGCGGTCCGACCGGTGGCTGCGCAGACGGGCGCCATCCTCAAGCGGCAGGGGCGTTACCTCATCGAATTCCGATTCAAGACCGTGCAGAACGGACACAAGGTGCCCGACGCCTTCACGGTCGATGTGGTGGATCAACAACGGCTGGTCCTGCCCGTCGAGTACTACAACCCGTGACCACGAAACCCATGGCTCTTCCCTGTTTGCCAACCCTCCGCGCGCTGCTGGCTGGCGGCGTGGCGCTGCTGCTCGCGGGCTGCGGCACGCTGCCGTTCACGAGTGCAAAAGGCCGGATCAGCAAGATTCGTTACGATCGCGATCCGTGTCCACTCGCGGATCGGGGCAGGATCGCCGTCTATTTTGACCCCAAGTGGCCGCTCTGCCGTCCGGCTACGGAGTGGCGGTTGGTCACTTCGGATGGGCCAAAGTGCTGGCACCGCGTCACGGCAAAGCCGGTCTTTCGCGCGGAAGCGGCGGACGTTTACGGCATCCAGTTTCAAATTTGCGATCCGAAGAGGCTGGCCCAGCCACCTCCTTCCGGAACGGTCACTCTCCTCGAAAAGCAGCGCCTCCACGTCCCGATTTACTATCGGTAAGTGGTCGGAGGGATGAGTGCAGCGGGGCCGGCCAGGCGGAGAAGAATAAATCGTGGCACTCATTTTGCGGTCGCATTTCTGGCACTGCATCTGCTCAATTCTGAAACGCGTCTAACCTCAGGGTAAAAAGGGCAACAACTAACATCTAAGCGGTCGCTTTTGGCTCAGCCCGCTCAAAAATAAACACCACCACACCGATAACATGGCGAAGTACAAACTGGAATACATCTGGCTCGACGGATACGAGCCCGTCGCGAACCTCCGCGGCAAAACCCTGGTCAAGGATTTCGAGAGCTTTCCGAAGCTCGGAGAACTTCCCGATTGGGGATTTGACGGCAGT
>JANNXQ010000302.1:0-3133 GCA_031409655.1 Chthoniobacteraceae bacterium
GGCACCTGGTGGCAGCCATGAGTTATAACCTGAGCCTCCTGTTGCGGACGCTCTTTGGGATAGGCACACCCAAACAAGCCCTGGCGGGCGTGCGCGGGCTCCTGGTGATGGCCTATGATCGGTTCTGGCCACCGTTTCTGAGGTTACTCTGCCGATTCGCGCACTCTGCGCGCTTTGGCCGCGAATATCTCCAATCCCAGCAAGGCTACCCTCTGTCCGCCGCCGCTTGAGGGTTTTTCAACAGACTGCTAATCAGATTGCGCTCGATGCACTCTTTGAGAAGCGCTAGCAGCCTGTTGAAAAACATGGAAATCGCGGACCGCAACGGATCGCGGGGCTCGATCCGAGATATGTTCGGATAAGTCCGTAACAACCAGCGATCCGGATGAATAGATGCCTTGCAAGGCAAAAAAGCCAGCAAGAGGCCGCGATCAGGCGCGCTTGCGAGGCCGCCATCGCCTGTTTGGGCGTTCCTATCCCGAAGAGCGAACGCATCAGCAAGCTCAAGTTATACGTCATGGCCGCGACCATGTGCCGCTTGGTCAGTTTTTCGCAACCGCGCAACGTCGCCCGCCTCAGCCCGCCTCAGCCCGCCTTGGTCGAGCATGTGGCAAAAGCTGCGCTCCAGGTGTTCGCCCCGCTTTCTTAGCAGCGCCTTGCCGCTCGCGCTCCGCACCGACCGCTTTGCATAACTTAATGCCGCCCGTTGCTCCTTGCTTGCATTCTCAGGCTTGCGCCTGCCGGCCTGCGGGTCGCCAATCACCGTGCGCACGCCGCAGGCTTGTAGCTGGCTTACTTGTTCGATGGCAAAGTATCCCTCGTCCGCGCACAGTTCGCTGCCTAACTTATCCACAGGCTCCCCGGGCAATGCCTCGCCCAGCAGGATCACCGCTTCCTTGACCCGCTCGCACAGGCTTGCATCGTTGTCCGCCGCGTCGCCGGGGCGCACTTCCACTCGCACGATGGCTCCGCTTTCCAGATCCGTGACGTGCTCCGGCTTATAAGTCATGTCCGTGGCTCCGTCCTTGGTCCGGCCCACCTTCGCCTCCGGGTCGTGCGGGTTCTGCCACTCCTGGTTGCTGGTCTTGCGGCCCTCGCGCTTCTTGTCAAAGCGCCGCACCGCCTTGGTGTCCGCCGGGTCGATGCCGACCTCCGCCGCCAGCCTGCGCACATAGTCCCAGTAACTCTCCTCGGTATTGCGATGTTCCAGCGCCCGCAGGCTCGCATTGGCTTCCATCACGCTGCTATCAATCCCCAGCTTGCGCCCCCGCAGCAGCCCGTGCGCGTGCAGCGCCGCCAGCAACACCATGTGGATGCCTTCCAGTTGCCCCACATCCAGACGGTCCCGGATCACCGTGAAGCTGCTCTGGTCGGGCGTCGCCTCCTCCAGCGAGTAACCCAGGAAGCCTCGCGCGCTCAGGCTATCCTCGCACCGCGCGGCAATCGCACGCTGCCCGGGCAGGTTCTCAAAGAATCCGATCATCAGCATCTTGAGATACACCACCGGGTCGATGCCGGGCCGCCCGCCCCGCGAAGGGTCGGCGTAAGCCGGTTCGCAGATCGCCCAAACCTTCCGGGCGAAGTCCATCTTCTCCAGCGTGGCATTGAGCTTACGGTAGAAGGCCGATGGTGCCGCCGAGGGCAACTTATCGGCTGCCACCCAGAACTCGTCTTGTTTCTCGCTGCGTTCTCGTCGTTGAAACATGCAAGCTAATATCCGAGGGACCAACGAAGTCTTGGAGGTTTTTCAACAGGCTGCTAGGAGGCGTTGGTCTGTCAAAGGCGCAGACTTGGAATCGAGATATTTCCGGGCCGCTAGGAAGGTGAATGATTCAGCAGATTGGAAGCCAGATACCAACACTTCGACGTAGTTGATACGCAAGGTTTTGAGAGAATCGTCGAGGTTTTTCTTAAGAAGCTTGTAGAGCGTTCGAGGTTGAATGCCCAAGCGGCGGCTGAGGTCAGTCGCTCCCTTAACCCATTGCTCTTTACCTGCGGCATCAAACTCCATTTTAAAAGGAAGAATGCGCTCCCGTAAATAAGCATCATGCACCACGGCTGGTGAGACGAACTCTGTCGCTGCCGCGAGCTCTCGGATCAGTTCAAGCGGATCACTGCGACGAGGCGTGCGTTTAGCAAGGTTGTCGGAGAACATAATGAAGTGGTCCTCACATACCACTGATTCCGCTTCGCGCCAATAGATCCGCATGTGATATCCGCGCCCTTAGGGGCGCGGTTTTTGAGCCCCGTTTTTCGTCACTGTGCTCGCAAAGGCACGCTCGGCAGTGGGCGTTTACGAAGCCCCTGTTTCCGGTAGCCAGGTTGCGGAATCGCGGTTGTGGAGAGTCGGTCTCCCTGGTCTGGCGCAAGGTTTGGCGACCTCGCGCAGCGGTTGAGCATGTTCAAAAAACTTCTCGCCGTAATTGTTCTCAGCAACTCTCCACTCGCAGCCGCTGGTCCGAGCCCGGACTCTCGCCCATTGGAATGGCTACGCCGCCATGAAGGGATCTCGGGGCAAAGTGAAGAAGTGAACTCATGGAGGGCCTCCGCGCTCTATCCAAATAAGTCGAATGGAACCGAGGACTGGTGTGGGGCGTCAATCGCGGCTGCAGTGCGGACCTTCAAATACAGCCCTCCCACGCACCCCGCTGTCGCTCGCAACTGGCTCAATTTCGGCGAGCCCACCGACTCGCCTGCTCCTGCGGACGTTGTCGTTTTCTGGCGCGAGTCGAAAGGATCATGGAAGGGTCATGTCGCCTTCTTTCTGTCTCAGGATAGTGACGGAGTGACATGCATCGGAGGCAACCAAGGAGGCACGGTTCGGATCGCTCGCTACTCGAAAAATCGCGTCTTGGGATTTCGCCGCGTGAAATAGGCGAGCCTAACGAGTTTTTGGCGTCCAGCGCGCTGGACGCGAATCACGCGCCGCGTGCTGGCGAAGCCATCTTCTTGCTGAGCGACGCCTCCGCCAAATCCCTGACAATGCTCCGGACTTAGCAGTCTGTTGAAAAACCCTCAAGCGGCGGCGGACAGAGGGTAGCCTTGCTGGGATTGGAGATATTCGCGGCCAAAGCGCGCAGAGTGCGCGAATCGGCAGAGTAACCTCAGAAACGGTCGCCAGAACCGATCATAG
>JANNXQ010000303.1:0-13620 GCA_031409655.1 Chthoniobacteraceae bacterium
CCGGCGTAAAATGTCGTTCGTGCCACGGCCGTTAACCGCCATGGAGCAGGGGCGCCCACCCCCCAAGTCACGACCCGGGGCGAGGGCGCCCCTACTCCTTGTGGGGAAGCAAACCGCCAGTGTGTGCGATGAAGCTGAAAGCTCGCGGAATCGAACTCACCTGGCCACGCCGCCCGCTGATCATGGGCATCGTGAATCTCTCGGTGGATTCCTTTTCCGGCGATGGACTCGCGGACGTGGAGGCGGCTCTGGCCAAGGCCCGGCAGTTCATCGCGGATGGCGCGGACATCATCGACATCGGCGCCGAGAGCGCGCGCACGAATCGCGCAGCCATCGCCGAAAGCGAAGAGGCGGCGCGGCTCGTGAGCTTCATCGAACGCTGGGACTTCCCTCTCCTTTCCGTGAATACCTGGCGTCCCGCCGTCGCCCGCGCCGCGCTCAACGTCGGCGGCCACCTGCTCAATGACATCAGCGGACTGCCAACTGATGAAAACGCCCGCATCTGCGCGGAAACTGGCGCGGCCCTCCTCATCATGCACAGCATCGGCGAACCAAAGGTGCCGCATACCCACGTGGGCTACGCTGATGTGCTGGCGCGTCTCGAAGAGTTTTTCGCCGCGAAGATCGCTCTGGCGGCAAGCGCGGGCGTCGCGCGCGACGCCCTGATTCTCGATCCGGGCATCGATTTCGCCAAGCAGCGCGACGACAACCTGCGGATCTATCGGGAGCTCGATCGGCTCCAACGCTTCGAGCGGCCGATCCTCCTCCCGGTCTCGCGGAAGACAGTGATCGGCGACGTGCTCGGCATCAAAGATCCCGCCGCACGCGATGCCGGGACCATCGCTTGCATCGTGCAGGGCATGCTCCGCGGCGCTTCCATTTTCCGCGTCCACAATGTCCGCGCGGCGGCGCAGGCCGTGCGGATGATTGAGGCCGTCGAGACCGCCTGACGGCGAAATCACGCAGGCCGAACCGGAACCCCCTGCCCGGCGAGGAAGCGCTTCACATCGCCCACCGTGTATTCGCCAAAGTGGAAGATGCTCGCAGCGAGCACGGCATCGGCGCGACCTTCCGCCAGCACCTCCGCCAGGTGGAGCAGTGAACCCGCGCCACCGCTCGCCACCACGGGAACGCCGACGGCTTCGCTGATCCGGCGCGTGATCACGAGATCGTAGCCAGCCTTCGTGCCATCGGCGTCGATGGAATTCAGCACGATCTCCCCGGCTCCGAGCGCCACCGCCCGTTCGGCCCACGCTGTCGCCTCCAAGCCAGCTGGCTTGCGCCCGCCTTGCACGAAGACCTCCCAGCGATCCGGGGCCGTCTGCTTGCAATCAATACTCACTACGATGCACTGGCTGCCAAAACGCTCCGCGCCCGCGCTGATCAGTTCAGGTGTCGCGATCGCGCTGGAGTTGATGCTGATCTTGTCCGCCCCAGCGCGGAGCATCGCGTGCATGTCGTCCGTCGTGCGGATGCCGCCGCCCACGGTCAGCGGCATGAAGCAGTGCGCGGCGGTGCGCTCGATCACTTCGATCATCGTCCCGCGGCCGTGGGCGCTCGCGGTGATATCGAAAAAGACCATCTCGTCCGCGCCTTGCTCGTTGTAGCGGATCGCGAGTTCCACGGGATCGCCGACGTTGCGCAGCCCCCCGTCCTCCGCCCGCCCGAATTGCACGCCGCGCGTTACTTTACCGTCGTGGACGTCGAGACAGGGGATGACGCGTTTCGTGAGCATGGAGAAAAGGGGACGTTGGGAGATGGATGCGAGGACCGCGATGGCTGCGAACAAGAGGATTGACGGACGGACGAACGTTTCCTAAACGAGCACGTCTCGCCGCGCGACTCTCAAAGGAAAAACCGTTCATTCAAACTCACCATGTCCAATAAGAAACCCGAAGCCGAAGCCTCCACGCAATTGCCAAGCAACGCTGCTGAAGCAAAAAAGCCCGGGCCTTTTCACCTGGCTCCAGAGCCAATGGATTCGGAGTCGGGCGCGGAGGAGGCGCACAAATTCGACATCGGCAGCCAGGCCCAGGATAACGCGCCCGCAGCTTCGTCCTCGACGCCAGCGCCCGCCTTTGAAGATCTGGGCGATCTCCCCACGAGCTATCAGGAGGACGTGCTCTACCTCGTGGCGCGCGATCCGCACTGGCTTTTCTGTTATTGGGATTTTGATTGGGCCCGGGTGCCGCGCGGGGACTTCCGGGGCGGAGTGCCGCAATTTTTCCTGAAGATCACGAGCGGGGGCGTCGAAGCCGCCCTCGTGGAAATCCGCCCCGAGGCGCGCAACTGGTACGTGCCCGCCGGGAAACCGGCCACGAGCTACGCGGCGGAACTGGGCTGGTTTGACCAGGCCGGGACCTGGCACCGGGTGGTGCAATCCCGCCCCACCACCACCCCGGCAGACGAACTCGCGCCGGAACAACTCGCGACGGAGTTTGCCACGGTGCCGTCGCACATTGCCTTTGATCGGATGCTCGAGATGGTCCGCTGTCGCATGGAGGAAGGTGAGACGCTGCTCGAAGCCGTGTCCCGCATTTCCACGGAAGGCCGGATCGAATTTTCCGCCGGCAAAGCGCCCTCCTGGACTGACGAGCAGAAGCGCCTCCTTGCCGCGCTGCTCGGCGCGTCACTCGTCGATCGCGCAGGCCTCGGCTCCGCCGAGCTCGATCAACTTCTCCGCAAACATCTCCACGAGAAACTCTCCAGCGAATCCGCCAGCGAACTCTCCCTGCGGCTCATCGAATCGCTTGCGCCCGGCACCTCCAGCCTCTTCAGCGGCATCGGCGCGAGTTGGAGTGCGCAGCCTTTCAGCGTTCATCGCGAGCGCGGATTCTACATGCATGTGAATGCGGAAATCATCTTCTACGGCGGCACGCACCCCGACGCGACGGTCTGGATCGACGGCCAGGAGATCAAGCTCAGCCCCGACGGCAACTTCCGCTATCACTTCAAATTGCCCGATGGCGAGTACGCCATCCCGATCGTCGCGCAGTCACCCGACAAGGTGGAGAAGCGCACGGCCACGCTCAGTTTCACCCGTGGCACGGTGCGCGTGGGCAGTGTCGCGGAGACCGGCCAGCCGCCGTATCTCGATCCGCTCATCGGCCGGAAGTAGGCGCCTACTTGGGGGTCGCCGCGGGTCCGGCCAGGAGTTGCTTCACCGCGTTTGCCACCTCCGCTGCACCGTCGGGGCTGAAGCCGGTCTTCACCCAGGCGACGTTGCCGTCTGGCCCGACGATCACGGTATGCGGGATGCCCTCGACTCCGTATTGGCGCGCCACCTTTTGGCCGGCATCCAGGGCGACATTAAATTTCCACCCGCGCGCCTCGAGGAAGCGTTTCACCTGCTCCGCGGGCTCGCTCTGGTTCACGCCGAGCAGGGTCACGCGCTCCGGCGGAAAAGCCGACATCGTCTCGATCAGTGCGGGCAATGACTTGATACACGGCCCGCACCACGTCGCCCAAAAGTCGAGGACGACCACCTTCCCCTTCCACTGCGCGAGGTCGAAGTCGCCGCCGCCGAGCAACGGCAGAATGAAAGTCTTCGCCACCTTGCCGAGCGCGGGGGAGCTTTCGCCGCCGGATTCCGGCAGCACCGGTTCCGGGGCATCGACGAGCCGCCAGTCGGCAAGCGACTTCATCGTCGGGGTGGCTTCGGGCGGAGTGGTGCGGATGGTGTGGATCTGGTCCAGCGGAATCCGGCAGCGTCCGAACGCAGGATGACTTCCGATGACTGCGTCCGGCGCAAACTTTTCCACCGCCAGACCGAGCCGCGCGCCGCTCGTGAGCAGGAGCCAGTGGGTCGGCGAACCGAGCACGCCGCCAAACTCCGCCGCGAGCACGGCGGCGAGTTTCTCGTGATTGGCCGGTGAATTCGTCACCGTGAGATGGCCGGTCTTTGGCTGCCAAATCACTTTGGATTCATTCGAGAAGAGGACGCCTCGGCTGGCGAGGGTCGCCTGCGCCGAGGCCTCGAAAGGAAACGCGGACGGCCGCAGCCAATACATCTTCTCCCGCAATTCCGGCGCTGCCGACGCTGCCCCTTCGAGCACTTCGAGGATGATGGTGTCGTTTTCCACGCGGTGGCGCAGTCCGAATTGACCGCAGATTTGATCGAGCGCTTCCGCCACCGTCTGTCCCCCAAACTGCATCGTGATTCGGACGGAACCAATCGGATCGGGCAGTCTGAACTTCAGGCCGCTGACCTCCCTCTGCAGCACGCCGGTCAGCGTGCCCAGACTCGCCCCGCTGTAGCGGATGTTTCGCGTGAGCCTCTGCTCGAGCAGTTTGAGGGCGGTATTCTGAGTCGCAGGCGGCGGCGCGTCCTTGTCGGGCTTCTTCAGCCAGATCGCCGCCTGCACGCGGTCACGCGGAACGCGGAGATTTTCCAGTCCGGAACGGAAGCCAAAGTGGCTCGCCGTGGCCGCTTCGATCTCGCCGCGCAGGACGTCGCCATTCGTCGCGAGCAGGGCATGCCGTGGCGGATCGTCTTTGCGGAAACGCGGGATGGTCAGGGCCTGGAGCTTCGCATCCACACTCACCTCCGGCAGCCAGGCACGACCGGGATTGGAGGTTGCGGAAAAATCCTTCAGGGTCACCGCCCGGACGGTATTACCCCAGGCGCTCGCCGGTTCGATGACGAGCCCCGCACCCGCACGTTTAGTAGGACTGATGGCAATTTTACGCGCCAGCACGTCGTTGAAAAACAGCTCCACCTGTTTGTCTGAAATGCTCAGGCGGACGGCGACGGACTGGCCTTGGTCGATGGTCATCTGTTGCTCGTGGTCGAGTAGGCCATCCGTCGATTCGATGCCCGAATAGAGGCGGCCGCCCATATTTCCCATGACCAGATTGGTCGATTGGGCGCTCTCCGTCCCCGCGCAGAACAAGCGCAGTCGGATCACTGCGAAGCTCGCCGCATTGAATGAGAACTTGATCTCGCTGCTCTGCAATACCGAGGGATGCCCGATGGCCGTGCCCGCATCCATGCTCAGCGAGTCTTCCTTTTTGCGAACGCCCGGCTCGGTGCCTTTCACAATCCGCCAGCCGGCATCGCCAAAACCACGCAAGTTCCGCCCGCCGCCGCCTCCAAATTGAATCGCGTCGAGGGTCTCGACCGGCAGCTTCGTCACCTCGACGACCCCTGAATCAATCTCCACGCCAGTGCGGTCGAGGCTGCGCAGGATCCCCGGGAGGACATCGCCGCTCTGCATGTAAAAAAGCGCGAGAGCCCCGAGCGGTTCGGCGATCGGAAGAGGGGCGCGCCGGATTTCACTCTCCAGCCCCTTTGCCGGGAGTGCCGGTCTCACCCCGCCCACGGGCAGCCAGCGCAGCCTCGCATCACCGGTGCTCGCGAGCTTTCCGTGGAGCGTCAGCTTGGGCAGGACGAGCGTGTCCCATTCGGTCAGCGGCGGCTCGGGCGCGACGGCGTCGGACTTTTTCGTCTGCCGGAGGAGCTGACGCAGCCCCGCCATCTGCGAGCCGAGTAGCTCCGCCGAAAATCCAGTGCGCAGCGCGACCCGACCATCCTTGATCGCGACCATGCCCCCGTGCAGCAGCGTGCCGTCGCCAAAAACGAGGGTCGTATCGACTTCCACCTTTTGAGGCAGGTCCGCGGAAAAGACCAATGCGTCCACTTCACTCAACGGATGGCTCACTCCAGAATCCTGGCCCGCGGTCTTGAGCGAGATCGCGCCGTCCGCGCCCGCGCCGATCTGGCCCTCGACTGTCCGGCCATCGGAAAACTCCACCCGCGGAAACTTTCCGGAAGTCTTCGCCGGAGCCTTGCCGTCCCATTTCCGCACCCGCAGAAATTCCAGAGAGAGGTCGCGCCCTTTGTTTTGCAGCACCACTTGTTGGTTCGCGTTGCTCGCATCCGGCGGCACTTCCCACTCGACCATCGGCTCTCCCGTTACCGTGAAGACGGAGCATTTCTGCGCCTTCCGATCCCAGCAGATGCGCAAGGCCACTTCGCGATCGCTATCGACCAGCGTGCGGATGCTCTTGAAGCTGCGGCCCGCCGTGACCACCAGTTCATCGTCCCATGTTTCGACCCGCAGGCGATGCTTCCCGCCAGCCCCGAGCGAAAGTTGGAAGTCCGGCCGTTTGGTGGACCGCACGCGAAACTCCACATCCACCAACTCCGGCAGCACCACGTCGAGCGCGGCGCCGCGATTCCAGTAGGGCAACTCCAGCGCCCCGGCGGCCCCGGTGCGGAGGAGGGGAACTTGCGACGCCAGCGCGGTGACGTTTTTCGTGGTGTCGGCCACGATCCGCCAGCGCGATTCCCCCGCCGGGCCCGCTGCGATCAGGCTTCCACCCGTGAGCCGGCGCGCACTGAGCACCTCGGAACGCTTCAGCGCGACCTCGCCGTGCCGGGCACTGCGGACCGTGATCGTCGCCTCCGACACCGCCACGACGTTGCCGAAAAGATGACTCCCATCGCGCAGCGCAAAGCTAAAGGGCTCGCTGCTCGTCGCCGGCTCCAGCACCCGATCGATCCGGCGCAGCGCCGACCACTGCAAGACCAGCGGCTCATCAAAGAACGGAGATCGCCAGGTGAGTTCGGTCGCGCTCGCCTCGACGGGCTCACCAGCGAGGGATTCGCCGTTGTTCCAGCGGAGCGTGGCACCATCCGACGCGGGCGTGGCTTTGATCAATGCGGCCGTGGCCGGACTGAGATTGATGACCCGGATCCGCCGGCCGTCGGCTGCTTTGCGGAGTTGGAGGAGGAGTTCGTCTTCCGCACCGGTCCCGGTCGCGGAAAGTGCGACGAGGAGCAGCCAGACGAACAGTGCGAAACGTGCGGCGGCGGGCCGGACCCAAGGAGCAGGGGCGCCCCCGCCCCGTGGAGATACTCGGGGCGAAGGCGCCCCTGCTCCTTGACCTCGTCGCGCACGGTCAGTTTGCAAATACGCCCTGTCCTTCATCGTTCGTAGATCGGCAGAAACCGATAGTTCAGCGCCAGCGCGAGGAGCGACATGCCCGTGCCATACGCGCCCTGGCCGATCGCGCCATCCTCGCCTTGCAGTTCGTGCAGTTCCCGCACCTTGGCTCCGTTCCACTTTTGCCACGCCGCGTAGTCGCCTTGAAAGAGTGCCTGCGCCATGTAGTAGCGATTGTATTCCGGGTAACTCGTTTCGCGCTGTTCGAGTCCTTCCACGATCCGCTTGAGGCTGGCCTTGTATTGCTCCGTTTCCTTGGTCTTGGAAATCGCCCCGACCAGCGCCGAGATCGCCGAGAGATTCATCGAGCCGCCCATGCCCCCCAGCCCGCCGGAGTACGCCACCGAACCATCCTTACCCGTGCTCCGGCGCATGTATTCCATGGCGGCGTCCACCATCTCGTCCGCCACCTCCAGACCAGCATTCCGCGCCGCGAGCAGACCCATCAGCACCGCTCCCGTGACGGACGTATCGGCATCCGTCGCATCGGGCGAGTAGCGCCAGCCGCCCCACTTGTTCTTCTTCTGCGCAGTGGCCGCACAGCGGATCGCCAGCTCCAGCGTCGCGCCGATGCTCCGAACCGCCTTCTCGCCCTCCCAGAGCAGCACCTCATCGACCGAGCCATACGCTTCGCACAGCGCGAGCAGCGCAAAGCCGTGGTGATACATGCTGTCCGGCAGATAGCCGGTCTTCTCATCCTGCCGGCGGATGATCGAGCGGATCGCCCGGCGGATCGTCGCCGCATGGCGCCCGTAGTTCGGATCGTCGCCGCTTGCGAGGAAGGCCATGAGACAAATGCCATCGACGCCCGCGCCTTCGTTACTCCCCTTCCACGAGCCTTCCTCGGATTGCGCCCCGGCCAGCCAGGTGAGCCCACGTTCATAGACGGTCTCCACCTCCGGCGGAATCTGTCCGCCAAAGCGGAGGGTGGAATCCTGCGCCAGTGCAGTCGCGGCAAAGAGAAGGAGGAGCGCGCAGATCATCCCTGGGAGCGCCTCCGTCCCCGTGCGGCCTCGGGCCCATCGCGCAGCGCAAATCACTCCGGGGCACGATCGAAGTTTGCGCTGCGCGCATCGGAAGATTGCCGCACGGGGACGGCGGCGCTCCCACGTCGCGCTCATTCCTTTTTCTCCTTCACCCGACTGGTGTGCAGGCGCTGCACGTTCTCCCAGTAGTTGGTGGTGTTGCCGAATTCCACGCCGCCAGTCCAAAGCTCCCATTGCTCTTTCGTTAAAATCCCCTTCAGCTCTTTCTCCGGCACGGCCATGACGGGGAGAAACATACTGTAGCTCTGGAGATACCAGATGTTGCTGTAAGAAGAGGAGAACATCGACCCGATGTCCGGCCCATAGTCCTTCACCATCTTCGCGATCTGCGGCTCGAGTTTGCTCCCTTGCTCTGTCGTCAGCGCAATGCGGCGGTCCAACTCCGCCATGATGAGATTCGCGATGACCTCGTCGCGCCAGGCACCGCGCGCATCGATCTCCTTCTTCCAGGCCGCCCGCTGCGCCTCGGTGAGTTCGGCGTTCACGGTCGCCTCCCACAGCATTCCAAGATCGGCGTCACCACTGCTCCGCCGCCCGGAGCTGTAGCGGTCAAGACTGATCAGCCGTTGCTGCACATTCTCCGGCGTCACGTCGCGCAACTGAGAGCGAATGGTTTGATCCGTATTCGCCTTCCAGACCGCCAGTTCGCCTTCCGCCACGCCGCGCGCGGCGATCGCAAGCTGACGAGTCGCTTGCGCCGAAAGGCCCGCCACGCGCGCGGCGTCTTCCGCTTTGACGAGATGGACCGCGAGCAGCCGCTTCCTTTCAGTGGCCGCCTTTTCGTGGAAATGATCCGAGATCGCGTTCTCCACATCCTCGGGCTCGCCGGGTTGCGGCGGTGGAGCCGTCTTCGTCGCTGGCGTGAGCGCGCGGGCGACCACCAGTCCGACCCGTGGCGCGGCGCTTTTTGCGTTGCACACTTCCTGCCAGCGCTGGCGCTGCGTCTCGTCGAGGATCGCTTTCAATTCTTCCTCCTTCACCGTGCGCCCGCAGACGAAGAGCTTCCCTAAATTGATCCGGTAATAAGGCTGTCCGATTTCGCCCGGGAGCACCGAGGGATCGGCTCGGACTTCGCGCTCGACCAACGGCCGCAAGCGCTCGCGCTGGTCCTCGGTGAAGGCGACCTGTTCGTCGAGTTGCGCGATCAAAACGCCCGCCAGCGCCTTGCTCTGCCGCTCCCGATATTCCTCCTGCATTCCCCGCAGGCGGCTCGCTTCTTTCGCCGACAAGAACTTCGCCACACCCTCCTCCCAGGCCGCTTTCTGGACCGCGATGTCGGACTCTTCCATGGGAACATGCAGCCCGGAACGCACCACTTCCTCCCGCTGCTCCTGCTCCATGGCGAGGACGTTTCGCTCGGCGCGTTTTCGGACGTTTCCGAGGGCTGTCTCCACCGCGGCTTTGGCAATGGCGTCGAGTGTCGCAGCACGGTCCTTCGAGAGCGCCAGCGCCGTCTTCGTCGATTCCACTTTCGACAGCAGCCCCTGCTCTTGCCCCACGCGCGTCTGCTCGATGGCTTTTCGGAGCACGTCCGCAGTCTCGCGCAGGACGGCCTCCTTTTTTTCCCCGCTCGCCTTTTCCCAGACGTTCGCTTGTTCGGGAGAAAGGACGCCTTTGAGTCCTTCAGCCCATTTCGGGTCTTCAAACGGGCGAAAATACCCTCCGAAAAAATCCGCAAACTGCGGCTGATCCATTTGCGATAAAATCTGATCCACGACTTCCGGTTGATCCACGTACGGACTTAGGGCATCCCTCATCCAACTCGAAAACTTCGGCGCCCAGACCTGCACGGAGGACTCGATCAGCGGATCGACGAATAGCCGCAGCCGCGCTTGTGCATCGGCTCCGAGGTCGGTGGTTTTCGCCACCAGGTCGATCTCCCGCTGCATTCGCTCCGCCCATTGTTTGCGTTTCGTCTCGTTGGCCTTCCCCAGAAACTCCGTGAGCTTCGCCTCCACCTCTGGCCCCAGATTGGGTTGCCGTTTGGCGTCAGCTTTGGTCTCCGCACCGGTGAGCACGCTCAGCCCAATCACGAGCGATAGTACCGCGCTCAGCAAGAAGAAGTGGTCGCCGCTGTGCATCCAAGGAGCCGGGGCGCCCTCGCCCCGTGGATCAAACTCGCGGCGAGGGCGCCCCTTCTCCTTGAGCCCGTTCATTTCCGAGCCGCCTGGTTTTCGAGCAGGCTGAAGTACGCGTCGAGGCCGGGCTTGAATTCCGCCGGGAATTCTTTGCCCGCGCGCCCCGTCGCCTGACCGATGGCCCGCGCGGCGACGCTGCTCTCCGCGTCGGAGCCGGGGCCGAGATCGGCGAGCGCGGCGGAGGACGCCGTGGCCGCGCGGCCACCACCGCCGGGATTCGATCCGCCACCGCCGCCGCCTTTCGGGCTCATGCGTTTGGCTTGGAGCAGGAGTTCGATCGCTTCGGTCTCGGCGGCGATCGCGGTCGGGCCGGTTTCCGGCGTGACGAGGATACCTTGCGCTTCGTCCATCACCGTCACGACGGCTGAAAGCAGCGCCAGTTCCTTGGGAAATTTCGCCGCACCCTCCGGCAGCGCGCGGATGTCGCTGATCGCACTCGCGGTGTGTTGCGCGATGCTCGTCTGCTTTTCGCCAAGCACTTTTGCATCGGTGGAAAACTTCGCCTCTTCCAAGGCGGCCCGTGCATTTTCCATCTCGCGGGTTTCGTCGCGCAGCTTCATCTCGTCGCGCAGGGCTTGCATGACCTTGAGCACGATCTCCGGCGGCAGGCTGTCGCCGCTGCAACTCGAGCAGGATTTGCAATTGCTCGCCGCGACCATTTCCTCCGACCAGCGATCCAGCGTGTCCGCCCAATACTCGGAACCCACGAGTCCCTGCCCGGTGAGATTGATCGCCACCTTCTCGCCGCCGCGGGCCAGCGCGCGGACGACTTCGGTCTTCTTCATCTGATCGAGGATGTTCTTAAAATGGCTGTCCTGCTTGCGCTGGAAGTAGGCCTCGAGGTCGCTCTGGATCACGCGCACGACATCGCTCTGCGATTTCGCGTGTTTGGCGATCGGCTCCACGGCTTTCACGGGCTCGCGCTCAATGCCGAAGGCGTCGAGCGTCTTCTGATTGATGTCCGAGGCGATGGCCATCTGCTGCCGCGACGCTGCTTTGAAGCGCTTCACGAAGGTGCTCGCTTCGAGACTCGCGAGGATTTCGCCGAGCTGATCGGAGACCTTGGCAAACTCGGCGAGCAAATCCTTCTGCTCGGTAATCGCGGAATCGAGTTTCTCCTGCGCGGGCGACTCCGGTGGTTTCGGGGCTTCGTCGTCTTTCTTCGCGGGCGCGGCGGCGAGAGTGGTCTGGGGCAGGCCGAGTTTGCTGGCACCCGGCGGTTTTGGCGGGGCGTTTGGATCGGTCGGTTTGGGTTCGGGCGGTTTGCTGAAGCCGGCTTCGCGATCCGCGATGCTCGGCGCGGCGGGTTTTGGCAGAGCGTTGGGATCGATAGCCTGCGGAGTGGCTGGGGCCGAGGGAAGTGGCGCGCCTTGGGCGACGCTTGGCGCACTCTTCGCATCCTTCGCTTCGGAAGGTTGCCCAGGCTTGGCCTCCGACTGCTGCGGAGGCGCGGCGCCGGGCTTTCCGCTGGAAGGTTTCCCCGCAGTGGCGCTCGCGGTTTGTTTGAGCAGATCGGAGACACTCGGCATCCGGTTCGCGGCGATGTCCTTCAGCGACTTCAGCATCGTCGCCCACGATTCGAGCCGGTTCGCATCGAACTCCGGATTCTTCGTCGCCTGCTCGACGAGGCTGCGGCCGGAATTCGTCAGGCTATCGACGCGCGCGGCATTCGCGTTTTCGGCGGAAGCCTGTTGCGAGACTTTGCGGCGATTCTCCGGGCGATCGAGTTCGGCGGCGTCGAGCGCGCGCAGTTCCTTGTTCGTCTGGTGGAGCTGTTGCTCGCGCTCGTAGCTTTCGCGGGCGACTTCGAGCCACTTGCCGAATTGCTCCGTGAGCCAGAGCGCGTGGTCGGTCTTGTCGAGCACATGGAGGATGAAGCTCGCCGACTTCGCGCGCTCCCGGCCCGGCAGATAGTCGTCGGTCCAGGCCCGCACTTCGAGGGTCTGCGGCGCCACCCCTTCGCGCGTCGCGCAGAAAGTCGCGCGTGCCCCCAGTTCCCGCTTCTCGGGTTCGCCCGCGGCAGCGATTTTCCAAGGAGCCGGGGCGCCCTCGCCCCGAGTTGCGTCACGGGGCGAGGGCGCCCCGCCTCCTTGAGCGCTCCATTCGAGCCCCACGCGCTGCACGCCGAAGTCATCGCTCGCGGCGAGGTCGAAGATGACGACTTCGGAGTCGAGCACGACTTGCTCGAGCGATTCGCGGCGCGCGATGATCCGCGGCGCCTCGTCGTCCAGCGCCCGCACTTTGAGCACGAGCGGATCGCGTGGGGTGAGGCCGTCCTGATCCTTCCAGGTGAACTTCCGTTCGCGGTCCGCGCTGACCGGCTCGTAACTCGTCACGATCTTCTCGCCATCGACTTTCTGCGCGAGGCCATCGAGTTCTGCCGCCGCGAGCGCGCGGCTCGCCTTTGCTTCAAACGCGGCCTCCGCGCCCTTGAGCACGCTCACCGCACCGCCGCGCACGTCGAGGTGCTGCTCGGATTTGTATTGGAGGTAGGCCGGCAGGCGCAGCCGCACCGCGAGTTCCGTGAGCTCGGGACGCGGACGCGGCTGGAGCTGGATGGACTTCCGCACATCGCCGAGCGCGAGCGCGAGCGCGGCGTCCTGCTTCTGCGGCGGAAAGGCGAGGGGATACGTGCCGGCGTCGAGTTTCGCGCGCACCGTCGGCTGCTGGCCGATCCGCGCGGTGCTTTGCTCCGGTGAGCGCCGGGTATCCGCCGCGAGCCGCACGGGCAGCTCGAAGGGCTCCGCATATGGCACCACCAGCCGGGCGGGCAGCGGCTCGACTTTGGCAAAGGTGTAACGCTCCACCGCGCGCCACGGCGTGCTCCAGCGGACGAAGGCATTGCGCGCCGCTTCATTCACCAAGGCAAACGCCAGCACCGCCACGGCGCACGTTCCCGCCGCGGCCCAGCCCCACTGCCGATGCCGCGCTTCCGGCACGGCATGGGTGAAATCCTTGTCCTTCACCGCGTCGGCCGCCTGCGCCATCGCCGCCTCCACCAGCCGCTCGCTGCGCCCGGCCGCCGCGTGATCCATGCGCGAAAGCTCCACGATACCGAGGAGCTGATCGCCGAGCCGCGGGAAGGTCCGGCGCAAGAGCCGCGCTGCATCTTCCAGCCGCCGCTGCCGCCAGACCCACGCGTGCCACTTCAATGGCAGGCCGAGTCCGAGGACCGCCGCCCCGGCGACGAGCAGGCTCAGGCGCAGCCAGCCCGGTGTTTCAAAGAAACGATCGAGCGCGAAGACGAGCAGGTAAGAGAGCGCGATGCCGAAGAGGGCCGCGAGCAAGCCCTCCGCAAGTTTCACGACCCAGACGCGGCGGCGGAAATCGGCCAGCTTCGTTTCGAGGATCGGTGGGAGGTTCGTGTTCATGGCGCGGGATGGGTGGTGACATCAGTTCACAGGCGCAGACGTTAAAAACAAAGTGCGCGCTCCCCAGACTCCGGGCGAACGCCTCAATGGCTTGCGGGGCGGCATCATGATCGTGCGG
>JANNXQ010000304.1:0-2723 GCA_031409655.1 Chthoniobacteraceae bacterium
CACTCGCTTGGAGAGCCGTCGCCGGTCAACATGTCACGACCGATAAGGAAAGGATGGATAACTTCACGATTCCTCGGATCGGCCTTGATCATGGATTCCGCTTCATCCGAAGCCAAAACGAATCCCTTGTGTCCGGCCACCTGTCCAGAGAAGCAAACTTGCGGCTCGTAATTGGCTATCAACCGGGCAGCTCCCGTGACGTCGGCTTGATTCGATAGGGCCGAATTGATTTCCGGGAGTTCAAAGGTCTCCCAAGGACTGTCCACCGAATCTCCCCTCTGGAAGTGAAGTGTCTTGTCGCCCGCTGCTTCGCCTTTGATCCAATTGACAATGGACACATGCACGGCGGCTTCGCCGCTCCATACCTGTGCCGAAACTGCCTCCGTAATTGTTCCAGTCGCCGTGATGTAGTCGAGGCCGCCGATGCGTGACGCGTTACTTCGGATGTTCTGCGTGCCGACCAATCCGGCGCGACCGTTCGCCGGAAGATGATCGTGCGCCTTCCGAAACCAATAGACGCAGAAGTCCGCCATTCCAGGGATGGCGGGATAGGTTTTGCGGAGCTTTTCCACATAGTCGGGGCCATACGTCGGCTTGAGTAACTTCGCGCCGAGATACGGCGGGTTGCCGATGATCGCGTCGGCGCGCGGCCAGGCGGTGAAGAGGGCGTCGGCGCAGCGGATGTTGGCGTCGAGGTTGTCGAGCGGGAGCGGCTTTTCCTGAAAGAAGAGGCCTTCGCTGGCGCCGAGGCGGTCGGCTTCCCGTAGCTCCAGTTCCTTGGCGAGCATGAGGGTGACTTTGGCCAGCTCGACGGCGAAGGGCTGGGTGTCGAGCCCGTGGAACTGCTGGATGGAGACGGCGCTGGTCAGCTCGATCTTGGCCTTGGCCTTTTGCAGGCGGACGAGGAGGTCGCGCTCGAGGCGCTTCATCTCGCGGTAGGCGACGAAGAGGAAATTGCCGGAGCCGCAGGCGGGGTCGAGGACTTGGAACTTCCGCAGGTCGTCGAGGGCGGCGACGAGCGCGGTTTTGTCGCTCTTCGCGGCCTCGATGCGCTCGCGCCACGGGCGGACGATGGTGGGGCCGACGACTTTCTGGATGTCGAACTCGCTGGTGAAGTGGGCGCCGAAGGCGTGGCGCTCCTCGGCATCCATGCTGTGCTGGAAGAGCGTGCCGAAGATTTCGGGCTTCACCTGCGCCCAGTCGTGGGTGAGGGCGGCGTGGTGCAGGGCGTAGGCTTCGCCGTGCCGCAGCTCGATGGGATCGACTTCCTTGAACAAGCCGCCATTGAAGTAATCGACGCCGGTGTAGCGTCCGCCGCGGGCGGGCTCAGCGCGCGCCATCTGCTGGAAGAGGCCGCCGAGGAGGTCGTAGCTGGCGGGCGGGTCTTTCTCGGATTCAGCGAGGAGCGTGGTGACGATCTCGCCGGGGAGCAGGCCGAGGTCTTCGGCGACCACCGAGACGAGGAGCTGGAGGATGTAACGCTGGGCGCGGGTGCGGTCCTCGCCGCGGGCAATGATCTTGCGGAAGGCGTCGGCAAAGGTGTCGGCGGCCTTGCGGGTCACTTCGACTCGGTTGTTGCCAAAGACGGGCTTCTGCGCGGCGGGGAGAAGGAAATTCAGCGCGGCGCTGTTTGTCTCGAGGTCGCGGGTGAGGAGTTTTTCGACGGGGTCGAAGAGCTGGGTATTGAAGTCGTAGATCCAGAACTCGTCGAAGTTGCAAAGGATGACGTAGGGCGGGCGACGCGGGACGATGTGGGTCCAATAGGCGAAGGCCTGGTCGTAGTGCTTTTCGAGGTTCTCCTTGCGTGACTTCATCTCGATGAGCACGCGCTCGGGCCAGAGGAGATCGGCGAATTTCTTGCCGCCCTTGGCCTTCACCGCTTCCTCGCCCTTGATGAGTTCGAGTTGCGCGGAGCCGGGCTTTTTGGCGATTCGGAACTCCAACGTCGCTCCGGCCTCCTGTACGCCGCCGTGGCCGAGGGCGCGGAAGAAGTGGTCAAGGAAAAGCTGGGCTTCCGATTTTTCGTCGCCCTTCAACGAACGCGCGAAGGTAACGAACGCTGCAAGGGAGGATTGGAGTTCTGCCGTGGCCACGCGCGGGAGGATGCCGGACGGCTGCGGATGCCGCAAGCCTTTGCATCACGGCTGCAAAAGCTGCCACTCGGCAGGAACTTCTCGGGAAAAAATGGGCAGGTGCACGGAGTTCGAAAGCAGGCCGGGAGCTGAAGAAAAAAAATTGCGCGCAGGGATAACTAACTATCTTTCAATGAATTATAGCCACAATGTGGCAGTTGTCTCTCGAATATAGAAGCACGGGTGGCACAGCCTTGGCTAATTCGGACCGGCAAGACGTAGGACCTTCCTGCGACTTCAATAGAAACATAAACAAAGCCCCCGAGAACAATGTCTAGTCACAACGCTAACTGGGATTCCGGTAAAAGCTGGAACTCCGGTCTGCGCTGGGCGGCGGCGGAACCGGGGCCAAAAAATAACAAACCTATGGGAACCATAGCAATCAATACGAGCGGACTGCCCGTCCTGCAAAAGCTGGCCAAGGGGCAGACGATTATCACCAAGAGCACGAACAACCCGGATGTGCCGGGGAACACGGCGGTTCTCGCGCTCTTTAGCACGGCGCAAACGAAACTGGATGCGGCCAATGCAAAATGGGAAGCGCACAAGCAGGCGGGCGCGATGATCATGGCGGAGCGCGATGCGGCGGAG
>JANNXQ010000305.1:0-7415 GCA_031409655.1 Chthoniobacteraceae bacterium
CACCCGCCGTGACGGCACCGCCGCCGCCTTCGACTACCTCGAAACCTTCTCCAACCGCGTGCGGCTCCACAGCGCCCTCGGCTACCCATCCCCTGTGGACTTTGAAAACCAACTAAACTAACAAACCTCACCCTCCGCCCCGGGTGTCCACCAATCCGGGGCAAGCTCAGCGATACAAGCGCGGCCTTCCACGCTCGACTTCTGCGCCTGCCGCGAGGAAGACACTTTCATGAAAGCGTTTCTCACCTTCCTTGCTTCCGTCCTCCTCGTGTCTCCAGCCTTCGCCGCGCCTCCGGTCTGGGGCACGGATTTGAGTAAAGCGATCAGCCAGGCCCGGAGGGATAACAAACTCGGCCTGATTCTCGTGGGTCGTGAATCGTGCGGCAATTGTCAGGCGACGAAGAAGCTGATCAATGAAGGCAAAGTCGGCGTGACCGCGGAGAACTTCGTCGTCGCGGAACTCGATTCGGATAACGCCCGCGTTTACGAGGAATTCGAGCGCAAGTTTAAGGACGAGAAGTTTGGCGACTTGCTGCCTTTCGTGGTCATTACTGATTCCAAAGGCAATCCGCTGGCCAGCTTCAGCGGGTTAAAGAGTGCCGAGAAGATGACTGCGCTGATTGATGGCGCGAAGAGTAAGGTGGCCGCGAAAAAGTAACGGCGATGATCTTCGCCGCTCGCCCGGCTAGGCCGGTGAACGGTAACCCACTGGGTCGATTTCCACGGCTGCATAGCCAGCGGCGGTGACACCGCGCTCAAGCTCGGCGGAGACTTCGGGCAGGCGCGACATTTCTTCCGGCGCGATCTGCACGCGGGCGCGGGGCGGGCCATGGCCATCGACGAGATGCCGCACGCGGAAGACCCGGAAGCCGAGGGCGCGCACGGCCGCTTCGCTACGCTCGACCATGGAGAGAGCGTCCACGGTGACGGGCGTGCCGTGCGGGATGCGGGAGCTGAGGCACGGTTGCGACGGCGCGTCGGCAGTGGGCAGCCCGAGTTCGCGCGAAAGCTCGCGGATCTCCGCTTTGCTGAGGCCGGCATCTTTGAGCGGAGCGAGCACGGAGAATTGCGCGGCGGCCTGCCGACCCGGCCGGACCTGCCGGGCATCGTCGGCATTTTCGCCATAGGCGATGGCTCGGAAGCCGCGCTCGATGGCCAGCGCGTCGAGCTTCGTGAAAAGCTCCGTCTTGCAGTAGTAGCAGCGGTTTAGCGGATTGCTGGCGTAGTCGGGATTCGCCAGTTCATCGGTGCGGACGACTTCGACTTGCACGCCGATTTTCTCCGCGACCTCGAGCGCCTCGGCCAATGCCTGGCGCGGCAGACTGGCGCTATCCGCGATCACCCCGAGCACCTGGGAGCCAAGGACGCGGTGCGCCTCGGCAAGCAGATAGACGCTATCGACGCCGCCGCTGTAGGCGATGACGAGCGGCGCATGAGCGCGGAGTTGGGCGTGCAGGCGGGCGAGTTTGGAGTTCATGATGCCTGGCGATAGAAACGACCGACGAAAACCGCCACCCAGAACAGCGAGACGACGAGAAATCCCCCGCTGAGCCAGACGGCTTCCGCCATCGGCAGCGCCACCGGCGAGCGAGTATTGGCGACGAGGATGGAGTGATGCACCGCAGCGATAAAGGCGACCAGCATACCCGCAAACCAAGAGCCCTGAAGTTGGATGAATGCGTAGGTCGCCTCCCGCCTTTCCGGGGCAAGCCAGTAAGCTTTGTGCGGAATATTCAGTCCCCGATCTCCGCAGTAGCGGATCAACGAGAACACGCCCAGGACGAAGGCTGACGCTCCGATGCCCATGAGCACCGTGAAGCGCACATGGGTGGAGCGAGTCATCCAGCCATTGGCCTGGCCGTTCGCACCGACGTGCGTGGCCACATTCTCCGGAAGCTGCCCGGCAGTCAGACCCACGTAGGCTGCGAAGATGACCCAGCAGGCAACGAGCACGAGCAGACCGCGCACTCTCATCGCGCTCAGAGCTGGAGCCGCCGGAGGAGTTCGTCGAGCGGCACGCTCAGGCCGATGTAGAATTCGCCGAACTCCGCGTAGTGCGCGCTCACCGGATCGAAGCGCATCTCATAGACGATGGCCTTCAGATCGAAGGTGTCGTGCGCGAAGAGCGTCACGCCCCACTCCCAGTCGTCGAGGCCGGTCGCGCCGGTGATGAGCTGGAGTATTTTTCCGTGATAAGTGCGGCCGACTTTCGCGTGCCCGGCCATAAGCCGCTTGCGCTCTTCAAAGGGCAGCGCGAACCAATTTTGCCCGTCCGTCCCGCGGCGTTTGTTCATCGGGTAAAAGCAGAAGACCTCCCAGACTGGGAGCAGCGGGTAGAGCTTGTCCTTCTTGTACTTCGCCATGCGCGCGGTGAATTCGCTCATCGACTTTTCAAACTCCGGCGTGCCGGGTTCGAGCTTCTGCTCGCGTTGCAGGGTGCCGGCGTATTCCTGATCGCTGGTGGTGTACTCGCTCGATTCGGTGAGCGAGAGAAAGCTGTAGGTCGGCACGAGGATGTCGGGGCCGAAGGCGAGAGTCAGGCGCTTCTCCGCGGCATTGGCGACGTGCAGATCGGGCGTGATGAGCATGCAGCCGAGATCGGCCTTCGGAGACACCATGCTGAAGACGAGCAACTGCGTTTCCGGCAGCGCGCGGATGTCCTGCACGACCTCCGAGAATTGCGTCTTCGCCCCGAGCTTTTCCTCGTCGCTGAGCTGGGCCCAGGCGCCGTGCTCGACCTTGTAGAAAAGATGCAGGACGTGCCAGCCCTCGGCGGGCTTTACGGTGGTGGGACTCTGGTCATTCATAGCGGGCGGAACATCGCGGGCGGCGGGGGAGGGGTCAATCGGGAAGGCGCGGGTGGAGTCGGGGATGATCGCTCGCTGGGCGTCGCAGCTACGCGCCACGAGGCGTCTTTTTACAAAACATTTACCCGCCGGAGACCTGGCGTTGACCACAGGGGTGGTGGTCCGTGCGAGGATCGCCTCATGAAGTTACTTCCCCTATTCACCTCCGTCGCAGCGCTGGCCGTCTGTCTCCCAGCACTCACCCTCCAAGCCCAGAATCCCGCAGCGAGTGGCGATCCCTTCGTCAAAAAGCCCGCTGACGCGCCGGCCTCCGACACCCCCGGCGCAGCGAGTTGGGTGCAGCCCATTTTGATCCTGGAAGTGTATGCGCTCGATCAGGCGGACGCGCACGCGGTGCTGGAGACGGAGCGCGGAAATGCGGCCCAGTACCTCCGCGTGCTCGAGCTTCAGAAAAACGGAAAGGCCCGACTGGAGACGCTCACCGCGATGAGCGCGAAAAGCGGCCAACGCGCAGTCACCGAATCAAACGACGAGGTGCGCTATCCCACGGAGTTCAATCCTGGCTCGGGCCGCAATGTGCTGGCTGCACCGACAGCGTGGGAGATGCGCAATACCGGCGATACGCTCGAAGTGGAGTTGGTCGTCGGCCCGGAAGGCCGGGGCATCGACATCAATCTCATCCCGCAGCGCACGGCCCTCGTGGAATTTCGCGACGTCGCGGGAATGGCGGGCGACCTCGGCGTCTCCCAGCCCGTCTTCCAGACGCAAAAGATGACGACCGCGACGACGCTCGCGGCGAACTCCGCGCAATTCCTCGGCACCTTTTCTCCGCCCGCCGCCCTCGCTCCCGCACCAGCCGAGGCGAGCCGGAGGGTGTGGCTCGCTTTCCTGCGCGTGAATCTCACCGGCCCGACCGCGCAGCAACTTCAGCCCTCGGCCAAACCGCTCGACTGGCCGGCCATGCACTTCGACTACGTCTTCGTCTCGCTCGAGCGCACCGCGGCGCGTGGCGTCGTCACCACGCAGCCGGGTCTCGACGAGCCTTGGAAGAAAGTGCAGGCGCTGCTGCAAAGCGACCAGGCGCGGCTCGAACGGGTCCTCGCCGTGACCGCGAAATCCGGCCAGCGCGCGGTGGCGGAGGAGATCCGCGAATTGCGCGTCGCGGCGGAATACCAAACGCCAGGCAAGGCCGGTCAGGTGGAGAGTACTCGGCGGATCTCCACGACGCGCCCGCTTTCCGAGCAGCCGGAGAAAGCCAAGCCCGCCGATGAAGCGAAAGCCACGCGGTCGGAGGAGACGGTCACGATCACGCGCGAAGATGTGAATGCGGCCACGACACCCGGATACGCCACCGTCTTCGAGACGCACAATGTCGGCCTCGCGGTGGAGTTGGAGCCTCAACTCGGCCCCGACGGGCTGACCATCGACGTGAATCATGTGCTGTCCCTGACCACGGCGCTCGGCGATTTGCAGGTCACCGGAGTCGCGGCGCGCTATCCGGCGCAACCGCTCTTCGAGGCGCGGAAGATCACCACGAGCCAGACCCTGCTCGCCGGAGCGCACCAACTCGTCGGCACCTTCAATCCGCCCGGCGCAAATGGCGTGAACGGTCGCGTGGATGACGGGCGCACCTGGCTCGTCTTCGTGCGCGCCACGTCGAATGAACCCTGACCCACACTTGAGTAGCGGCGGGTTCGCCACCATCCTCGACCTGTGACGCTCACCCCCAGTCCCCGCGCGACGCTCCTCCTGCTCTGCGGGCTCGCGGCGACCCTCCTTGGCGGCGGGTTGCGACTCGCGCGGCAGGAGGAAAGCGTGCGCGTCGATCGTGATCGCGCGGCGCTGCGGGATTTCGGCGCGGAGTTGCAGGCGGAATTGCAGCGGCTGGAGGCGCTCTACGAGAGCCACCTCACGCGGCTCGCGCGCACGCTGCCCGCCGATGCCTTCGAGATTCGGCGCGAAGCGGATCGCATCATTGGCATCCGGCACTTTTCGGTGCTGCACCGCGAAGGGCACGGCAATCCGCGCAACGCCACCGATACCCACGTCGGGGTGATCCCGATCCCCGGGGAGCGCACGCCGGTGCCGGTGCTCTCGGTAACGCGCGCCGGCTCGGCGCGCGCAGTGGTGCTGCTCGATGAAGCGCGCATCTTCGGCGAGGGGAATGGGAGCGGCTGGATCGAGGAGCCGGGGAAGCCGCTGATGTTTTGGCTGCGGCGCACGTCCGGGCAGTGCGCCGTGCTGACGATCGATGCGCCCGCCGTCGAAGCGGCGATCGATGGCTGGCTGGAGACGTGGGCCGCATCGCGCTTCGAGCCAGTGCGCGTTGGCGGAGGACCGGATGCGTTGCGCGCTCGCGGCGGGCGGGCGCTCGCGGTCTCCGGGAACACGCAGGCGAGTCGGCCGGATCTTTTGCAACAAGTGCGCAGCCGCCTCGGCACCTGGGAGCTGGCGTCGTGGGATCGGCGCGAGCTCCGCGTGTCCTACGCGCCCGCGACGCTCGTGACTTGTGGCACTCTCGCCGTGCTCGTGGCGCTGCTCGGGTTTGCCCTTGCCGCGCAGCAGCGTCGCGCGCTCGCCCTCGCGGCCCAGCGCGTTTCGTTCGTGAATCGCGTCTCGCACGAGCTGCGTTCGCCGCTCACAAACATCCTGCTCAATGTCGATCTCGCCGCCGAGGCGATGGCCGACGCCGCGCCGGGAGCCAGCCGGCGACTCGCGCTGGTGCAGGAGGAGGCGCAGCGGCTTGGCCGGCTGATCGACAATGTGCTCACCTTCTCGCGGACCGAGCAGGGTGGGCTTCAACCGGTGCCGCGCGGCTGTGTCCCTTCGAGCGTGGTGGCCGCGGTCGTCGAGCAATTCGCGCCCTCCTTTGCGCGCCACGCGCTCACCATCCGCTGCACCGGCGCCGCGGACTCGGCATGTCTGCTCGATGCCGATGCGCTCGCGCAGATCCTCGGGAACCTGCTCTCCAATGTGGAGAAGTACGTCCCCGGCGGAGTCGTCGAGATTCGCACCGAACTCACGGCTGGCGTGCTCACCCTCACCGTTGCCGACGAAGGCCCGGGCATTCCTGCGGATGCGGCGGAGCGCATCTTCCGGCCCTTTGAACGGCTCGACAGCCGCGTCAATGAAGGTGCGAGCGGCACCGGTCTCGGCCTCGCCATCGCGCGCGATCTCGCGGCGAGCATTGGCGGCTCGCTGCACCTCGTGCCCGCGCGGCGCGGCGCGACTTTCGAGCTGCGCGTCCCGGCACCGCCCGCTGCGTCGATCTCCGCCGTCGCATGAAAATCCTCTTCGCCGACGATGATCCCGTGACGCTGGACTCGCTGCACACCTGCGCGGAGGCGGAAGGCTACCGCACGCTGCTGGCGCGGAATGGCGGCGAGGCGCTCGAGCTCTGGCGCACGCAGCGCCCGGATCTGCTCTGCCTCGACATCATGATGCCGCAGCTCGATGGCTACGAAGTCTGCCGGCAAGTGCGAGCCGCGGACTCCGCGGTGCCGGTGCTTTTTCTCTCGGCGAAAAACGAGGAGATCGACGTGGTCGTAGGCCTGCAACTCGGCGCGGACGATTTTATCCGCAAGCCCTTTGGCAGACATGAGCTACTCGCCCGCATCCGCACCGCGCTGCGCCGCGCGCAATCGCCCGCCAAAACTGCGCGCAGCTTCACCATGCACGATCTCGTCGTCTATCCCCGCGAACTCCGCGCGACGCGCGCTGGTGCCGAGATCGAACTCTCTCCGCGCGAGGCGGCCATCCTCGAACTGTTGCACGAACGTGCCGGGCAATTCGTCGATCGCGACACCCTCCTCAATCGTTGCTGGGGCGCGGAGTATTTCCCGGAGTCGCGCACCCTCGATCAGCACATCGCCAAGCTGCGCAAACGCATCGAGCGCGATCCGGCGAACCCGGAGATCGTCGAGACGGTGCGCGGTGCCGGCTACCGCTTCCGCCCGCGCTGAAGCGGCGTCACCGCGCCGCGCTCGCCGCGCGCAGCCACGCGCCGCGGGTCAGCTTTTCATCCGGTGCAGGGAGCTTGGCGGAGTCGATGCCGAGCGTCGCTGCGAGCTTGCTCCAGCGTTCGGCGAGCGCGGCGTCGAGCGGGCGGTCGAGCTCGGCGGCGTGGTTGGGAAACGTGTGATAGTACTGGCCGACGAGATTCTCGCCACGCTGGCCGGGCTTCTCCGGCATCGGTGCGAGGCCGTGCAGACCGCCGGCACTGGCCCACCACTGCACGGCGGCGAAGTCGGGATGACTCGGCGGCACGTCGCTCACGTAGATGGTCGCCGCGCCGGCGGCGTGCAGGCGGGCTTGCAGCTTCGGCACGGAGACGCGGGCGAGCGGCACTTTCTCCGCACGCGCGAGATGCGCGGCGTGGCCGGCGGCTTCGCCGAGCGACATCCAGATTGGTTCGAGGCGCAGTGCGCAGAAGCCGACGTGCGAGGCGCTCATCGCGCCGGGGACGAGCAGGTTCTCCACGTCCTTCGGGAGCAGCACGCCGTAGGGGATCTGGTAAGGCGACACGCCCTTGTAGAATTCGCCGCTGTGCTGGCCGCCAATGCGCGAGCCTTCGTGCGCGGTGCCGTGGCAATTCGGCCCGTAGTCGCC
>JANNXQ010000306.1:0-2960 GCA_031409655.1 Chthoniobacteraceae bacterium
AGGCGTCCGGGGGACACCTGCTTTAGTTGCACGGTAAGTTTCCCGGTCTCCATCCGGGTCACGTCGAGGAGGTCGTTAATATAGACCCGCAGTTGGTCGCAGCTCTCCTTGGCAAGGCTCAGGTATTCCAACTGGTCGGGCTCCAGTGGGCCAGCGAGCCCGTCGATAACGATGGAAACGAATTCCCGCGCCGAAGTGAGCGGCGTTTTCAGTTCGTGAGAGAGCGTGTGATAGAAGGTTTTGATTTCCTGATTCCGGCGCTCCAACTCACAGTTGCATTTCTGGAGTGCGCTTTGCGTGCGCTTGATTTCTTCCTCGCCTTCTTTGCGTTCTAAGAATTGTCCGAACTGTTGGCCGATTGCCTGCATGACCTTATCCAATTCTTCGTGAGGCCGAGCGATTTTGGTGTCGAAAAGCTCGATCACTCCCACGCACTTTTGCCTGCAGAAGATTGGCGTCGCGACACACGCGTGCAGCCCTGCCGAAACCGCGAAGCGGGCTCTCGGGAAGTTTGAGTGTTCGGCCACATCGGTAATCCAACAGGAGCGTCCGGATTCCCACACTCGACCCGGCACGCCTACGCCCCGTGCGAAGGTCAGTTCCCGCGTCGCCTTCCCAAATTCCGGAGCGCAGAATTGCTCGTCGTTCCAGTACTCGAGACAGAGGAGCGCATTACCCTTGTCCTCTACCTTCCAAATCGCGCCTACCTTGAAGCCAAGGCTCTCGCCTGCTGCGTGCAAAAGGCGGCTGGCGCCGAGACTGATACTGGTGGACTCCAGGAGAATACGACTGACGGCATGCTCCAATGCGAGTCGGCGCTGGATGCGTCGTTGCGCCACGAGGGATCGCCGCAATTCCAACGTCGCCATAACCTGCCGGCCCAGCCGCTCGAGCGCGCCGCGCTGCTCCAGGCTGAGAGAGCGCGGGACACGATCAATGACGCAGAGCGTTCCAAGAGTGAATCCGTCGGCCGTGGTGAGCGGCATCCCCGCGTAGAAGCGAATATCCGGCGCACCCGTCACCAATGGGTTGTCATAGAAGCGATCGTCCTTCTGAGCGTTAGAAACTTCCATGATTTCCGTGCCGAGAATGGCGTGGTCACAGAAGGCCAAATCCCGCGCGGTTTCGGTCGCTTCCAATCCCACCCTGCTCTTAAACCACTGGCGGCCCGCATCCAAAAGCGAGATGAGCGCGATGGGTGCGCCGCAAAGGTGCGAGGCCAGCCAGGTAAAGTCGTCAAACTCCGCCTCCTCGGGCGTGTCGAGAATGTCGTAGCGATTCAGGGCGTCGAGACGCGCCGATTCCAGGGTAGGCGGTAGCTTTGCAGCGGCGATCATGAGAGGTGGGCTTGGCAATGGTATGACTTCCCAGCGGGCCCGCGGAAGGCGGTCTGGTCGATGAGGGAGTAAACCCTCACGTGCTCGGGGTGGGGCACGCCCGGGCGTTCCATGCGCGGAGTGAGGGAAGGTAAAGGGCGGCCATGAGCTTCTTTTAAGCATCGGCGGTGCCACCGAGTTCCCCGTGCGCGCAGGGCGCTCGAGTTTACGCGATGCGGTGAAAGGGCATTGCGGCGCCGCGGGCGTTTGCGCGAGGATTCTGCGCGTGAGCAAATCCAAGAAACATCTGCGCGCCTGCCCGGTGCTCGGTCGCGACATCACTTCGGCAGAGTGCGGCGAGGGGCGGGGGTCGGTGAATGCGTGTCCCGCGGAGTGTCCGTTTTTTCCTTTCACGCCCGCGAATTACGACCAGCACGGGGAGATCGAGTCGCGGCTCATTTCCAAAACGTACGATCGGGCCACCAAGCTGATGTCGCCGGCGGAGCGCGAGCGGATGCTGGATGAAATCGAGAACCAGCAAGGCAATGAGGTGCTCGCGAATCACTCGCGCTTGCCTGGCTCGACCACTGCGCGCGGGACGCGGGGGGGCGCACCTTTGGCGAGCGCTGGCTGGCGGATCGCAGGAGCGGGCTGAGTAATGACGAGCGCGTGCTGCTCGCGGGGATGAATGAGTCGCGGCCCGTCGTCTTCGAAGTGGAGCGCATCCTCGACGAGCAGATGGTGGAAGGGGTGGACCTGCTGAGCGGGCAGCGCCTGCGGATCATCGATCGCGGCACGGCGAGCACGGTCTGCCGCTACAGCGCGCTGCTGCTCTGGTGCTACCCGATGGCGCATTATGAGCGGGTGAGTGGCGGAGGATTGTTCGTGCCCGAGGTGCAGGAGATGGCGCCGGAGGTGGTGGTGCGGGAAGTGGTGCGGCATCTCGGCGGGCCCTCCGATCCCGAGGGCGAGCGGCGGTGGCTGGCGCAAAATTTTGCCCGCACCTGCGAGGCGCTCGGTGCGGTGCAGAGTGCGCGGTGGGCGGATACGATGTCGGCGATCGATGCGCGCTATTCGAAGACGGATTACCGCGTGCTGAAAGGGGCGAAGCTGGGCACCCTGCTCGCGAAGCACCAGGATGTGGATCCGGAAGCGGTGTCTGGCGAAGAGGCGGAGCAGGGTTTTGAAAAGGGCTACGTCTGGCTCGATCGCGCTCCGGTGGAAGAGGCCGGGCAGCTCGCGCTCCCGCTGCCGCCGGGTCCGAAGGTGGCGCTGGGCGAGACGGTGCTCGGGCGGGTGCTGGTGGGACGCGAGCGGGCGCGGGTGGAGGCGATGTCCGGGGCGCGGCATCAGGATCTGCGCGCGCGGTTCGAGCGGCTGGCGGCGGGCCGCGTGGAATTTCTGGGCGAGCGCGCGGACGATCTCGGAGCGCAGACGATGGGACGGCATGCGGCGGACTTCGACGCCGCGCTGGTCCCGCCCCGGCTGCTGGAAAATCCCAAGCGCATCCAACTCGCCACGCAGCGCATCGCTCCGGTGGAGGGCGGCGCCGGGGAGACGCTGCTCGTCACTTTCCGCCGGCAATACGAAGCCTTCCTAAACGAACCGATCCCGTGGCTCGACCACCGCACCCCGCGCGCGGCG